>NZ_CP139169.1:0-210877 GCF_034047095.1 Robbsia andropogonis
TTGCGCTCGGGAAGCACGTCGTGCTTTCTGATGGCGCAATGCTTGCATCCGGCGACCTTTTCAAGGTGGTGCTGTCGGGCTCGATGGCGCTGGAGGGCCAACCTCTACGGTGCGCCGGTTTCTTACCAGGGGTCACGCTATGGTTGAGCGCGGGTCACTTGCGTCCGATGGACGGCGAAGACCCAGATGAACTGCTTGACTACACTTGGCAGAAGATCCGCCCGAGACTCATCGAATGGTTGGGCGTGCCCGCGTCGCCCGCAGCCGTAAAAATGGCGTTCCGTGATTTGCGCCTCGAAGCCGGGTGGGACGATCGGCATCGTGGACAGGCCGGCGCCATGGAGATTCAGGTGCGGCACGCGCCAGAGGCAATCGCCCAGTATCGCAAACGTCGCCGCTCGCAGCCACTGGTGGAGCGAGCGCCCACACGGGAAGAAGAAACGCGTCAGCAGCACGCAACGATTCGTGCCTTGCTCATCGAAGCGATCGGCCGCAGTAGCGATACAGCCAACCCGAAGCTCGCTCGCTTGCCGGGCCTCGTGCGGTATCGTGTGAGTGGCGCAATGAAAGCGTGGCACGCTGCCCGGGACGCGCTAGACGCGGCGGACTCGCAGAGCTTCACTCAGGCGCTAAGGACAAAAGGGCTGCTTGCGCTGATGCGATTCATCGATCCGTTCACCCGAGACATACTGCCTAAAGGGGCAGACGGATTCGACGCCATGCAGGTCCGGATGATCGCGCAATACAGCATCATCTGGCTTGCATTCGAGGTGCGTCATGGTGTGTTCTATGAGCCGACGCCCCCATTGCACTGACTGCTCGACGACTCTTACATTGCTGACGACGTGCCGGTCGGAATGATCACGCTGCCAGCCGACACGGTGTGCATCATTCCTGAACCGTCGCGGTGGAAGAAGGCCGGTGATGTCGAGGCGATCGCCATTTTTCGCACCGAACAGACGCTCGACCTGGTTGCGTGGACATGCCAGGATAGCGCGGCGACCGGCGCGATGGACGTCATCAGCTTGTCGTTGGACGATCCGGATAAAACCATTCATGCGCTGCTCGATGAATCCTTTCGCAACTCACGGGACCCTGAGGATGCGGAGACACTTGCGCTCTGGCGCGGTGCCATGGATTACAGCATCAAAATGTTGCTGTACCTGAATGCGCGAGATGCGCAGATCGTACACGAGCAGGCGTATACCAAGGCACCCCGTCAGTTCAATGGGCTGGGCAAGCGCCGGCGAGCCGAGCGACTGGCTGAGATCGAACAACTCTATGACCGGCATATTGTTGGCCCGGCGATTCTGGATGCGGGGCTGGCACCGTCCCTTGGTGGAGACGGAGGCCATCACGAGGTTCGAGGACATTGGCGGCGACCGCACTTCCGGATGCAGCCGCATGGGCCGCAGGCAGCGCTGCGCAAGTTGATTTTCGTGGGACCGACGATCGTACGGCCGGACCGTCTTAACTGATCATTGACCTTCTAATCGTCGAAGGCAATCCGAATTGCATTGTTGATGAGAAGGCGGTTGCGCTCGACGGGCATAAAACGTGATGTGGGGCCGTGTTGATATCGCGCCTGTCCACGGAATAAAACTGTATGAGTGGTGCCGCGGCGGGTGTTCTGAATAGTCCGACTTATGTGCTCCGGGCAAGTGATCAGCGTCTTTTCTCGACAAGTTAAAAATGATGCGCCAAATAATTATTTGCGTCGTAAAGTGTTTTTTCGGCAGGCATCAGTGGCAACAACACGCGGACTATGGATATCTCCTTCACGGCACGGGCGTTCATACCTATCGATGCAAGACATGCAGGACGATAGAAGAATTTGGTGCCCCGCCCGGTTAATGGAAGCCGCTCAGGCTTGCGCGTGATCATGGGCGTTAGATCAAGAATTGGCCGTGATCCTTGCCGACAATCGACTGCGGCCGCTTGCCGCGACCGGACCAGGTCCGGCCAGTCTCTGGATCTCGATATATCGGCTGGACTTTCCCATTTTTAGGTTTGGACTTTTGCGTTTTCGGGACGCCCGATTCAGCCATCGAGAAACCGAACAGCGCGATCTTTAGTCAACGCATTGTAAAAAACTGCCTACCGCCGTTTAGCAAAAGTCACGACTCGTCGTTGTGAGATCGCCGAGCAGGGCAGTCATATCAAAAAGCCGCCTGGCGACCAAGTGCTTGACCTTGCCGTCGGTTTGCCAGACGCCATGCACGCCGAGCAGCGTGGCGCCAAGCGCTTCCTTACGGTACCGCTCCAGGAGCGATGGCCAAACTATGACATTTACCGACCCGCTTTCGTCCTCAAGGGTCATGAACAGCACACCCTTGGCCGTGCCAGGGCGCTGCCGCACGGTGACGATGCCGCAACCGCGTGTGACGCGTCCGTTTTTATAAGTGGCCAGCGTCTGGGCATTCATCAGTCCGAGTTTGTCGAGGTGTGTGCGTAAGAGCGCGACGGGGTGGCGCCCAAGGGTAAGGCCCGTGCTTTGGTAGTCCGCGACGATCGATTCGGCTTCTCGTGGCGCGGCCAGGCTCGGTGTGTCATCGTCCTGGCCAGCGTCACGAAGCAGCGATTTTTCCGGTACCGATGCGATCGCTTGCCACAGGGCTTCGCGCCGGTGCCCAGCGATTGACCGCAGGGCGTCGGCCGTAGCCAGGATCTGTAAGTCGCGGCGGTTGAGATCGGCGCGCCGCCCGAGGTCTGCGACATCCTTGAAGGGCCGCATTGCGCGCGAGGCCTCGATACGCCAGCCGGCCTCTTGTCGTAGACCAGTAATTCGGGATAGGCCGAGGCGCACGGCCGGGCGTGCCATATCGCCTTCCAAGGTGCTATCCCAGTCGCTCGCGGTGATATCCACCGGCAAGACGGTGACGCCATGGCGTCTTGCGTCCTGAACCAACTGAGAGGGTGAATAAAAGCCCATTGGCTGACTGTTGAGCATGGCGCAGAGGAAGGCGGCAGGATAGTGGCACTTCAGCCAGCTACTCGCGTAGACGAGCAGGGCGAAGCTTGCCGCATGGCTTTCCGGAAAGCCATACTCGCCAAACCCCTCGATCTGTGCAAACAAGGCATCCGCGAATGCCTTTTGGTATCCGCGCTCAAGCATTCCGTTGACGATGCTGTCGTAATAGTGGCCAAGTCCGCCCTTGCGCTTCCATGCTGCCATCGCGCGGCGTAGCTGGTCGGCCTCGCCGGCGCTGAAGCCGGCGGCCACCATGGCGATTTGCATCACCTGTTCCTGGAAGATCGGCACACCCAGGGTGCGCTCAAGCGCGCCTCGCACCTCGTCGCTCGGATAGGAGATTTTCTCCAGGCCTTGCCGGCGCCGCAAGTACGGATGCACCATACCACCCTGTACGGGGCCTGGGCGCACGATGGCAACCTCGATGACCAGGTCGTAGAATGTGCGCGGTTGCAAACGCGGCAGCATGCTCATCTGCGCGCGTGATTCAATCTGGAATACGCCGATCGTGTCCGCCTGGCAGATCATGTCGTACGTCGCGCTGTCCTCAGGCGGAATGTCCTGCAGTTCAAAAAACTCACCGCGTTGCTCCGACACCAGATCGAGCGTGCGGCGAATCGCGGTGAGCATGCCGAGGGCGAGCACGTCGACTTTAAGCAGGCCAACGGCGTCGAGATCGTCTTTGTCCCACTGGATCACACTACGATCGGGCATCGCGGCGTTTTCGATGGGCACCATGCGCGATAGCTTGCCCGCGCTGATGACGAAACCACCGGAGTGCTGCGATAAATGCCGGGGAAAACCCAGCAGTTGGATGGCCAGCCTCGCCCACTGCTGAATCATGGGCGTATCGGCATCCAGGCCGCTTTCCACAAAGCGCGCAAGCAAATCCTCTTTCGAGTCGAACCAGTGGTGGGACTTGGCGACCTTGTCGATGATTGACGGATCGACACCGAGCGCACGGCCTGCGTCGCGAAGCGCGCTTTTCGGTCGGTACGTGGCCACCGCCGCAGCAAGTGCTGCGCGATGACGGCCGTACTTTCGATAGATGTACTGGATCACCTCCTCACGCCGCTGATGCTCGAAGTCGACATCGATGTCAGGGGGCTCGTTACGCTCCTTGCTGATAAAGCGCTCAAACAGCATATTGCCGCGCTGTGGATCGACCTCGGTGACGCCCAGGCAATAGCAGATAGCCGAGTTGGCGGCGGAGCCGCGGCCCTGACAAAGAATGCCTTCCTCGCGGGCAAATCGGACGATGTCGTAGACAGTGAGAAAGTAGGGCTCGTATTTCAGATCCGCGATGAGTTGCAATTCGTGCTCGATCTGCGCCTGTACGACATAGGGAATGCCGTTGCGATAGCGGCGCCACGCGCCGATATACGTTTCCTGGCGCAGATAGGCAGCGGGGGTGACGCCTGGGGGAGCCAATTCGTCCGGATATTCATAGCGCAGCGTCTCGAGCGAGAAAGCGCATTGCGCGGCGACGTCGAGCGTTGCTGCAAGCATCGCCGGCGCATACACGTTAGCCAGGCGCAGACGCGCACGCAGGTGCCGCTCGGCGTTGGGTTCCAGCGCATAGCCGCACTCGGCGATCGACTTGCGCAGTCGCGTAGCTGTGAGCGTGTCTTGAAGCGGCTTTCGGGAGCGCACGTGCATGTACACCCCGCCGAGCGCGACGATCTTCACACCGTACGCTGCGGCGGCGCTCTCGGCGCGCTCGCGCAGTAAATCGTCGTCTGGTCCGCCATGCAGCGCCAAGCCGATCCACAGTCGCGCGCCGAAAGTTTCAAGAGCCCAAGCGACTTGCGTTAAAAACGCTTGGTCCACCGCCGCTCCGGCACCAGGCGGAGTGCCGATGATCACGGTGCAGTCGGGAAGGGCGCGTAGATGGCCATAAGGGCGTGCGGGCCGTGCGAAGTCGTCCCGGTCAACCTGGTAGGTGCCTTTGTCCGCACGCGCGCGCGCCATGGTGATGAATTCTGAGAGGTTGCCGTAACCCTCTCGGTTGCGGGCAAGGATCGTTAGTGAGGCATCGGGTTGACCATCCGGCCCGCTCAGTTGGAAATAGGCTCCGATCAACAGCGGCATCCCTGCCGCTTTCGCTTCGGCATGCGCGCGAACCACCCCCGCGAGCGAACACTCGTCCGTGATGGCCAAGGCCGTATAACCGAGTGCCTTGGCGCGCGTTACCAGTTCCTCGGCGTGCGATGCGCCGCGCAAGAACGAGAAATTCGTGAAGCATTGAAGCTCCGCGTAGGCGGGTAGGAAGACGGATGCGAGCATGGCGTTTTACCCGAACAGTCCGTGCAGGAACCAGCGTGGGTCGGTATCGTCGGAGAGACTGCCGCGTTCCCGATAGATCCAATAGCAGCGATGGTCGGCGCCCTGCGCGACGAAGTAGTCGCGCGCGGCGAATGGTTCGCTCCACCAGCCAGCCTCGATGCGCTCAGGTGCGGATGCCAAACGCAGCGCGCTTCCGTAGAAGGGGCGGTGATTGCGGGTTTTAAGCTCGATCGGCTTGTCCAATAACCAAAGCGGGCGACGCAAGTGTTTCGCCGGCGCGATTGTCCCTGGGCGATGATAGGGAACCCACCGGTTGGCGACCTCTGGTCGATGATCGGCAATCGGTGCGGGCCTGCGCAACCGCTCCTCGCCAAGGCGCGCGGCGAGTAGCTCGATCAGGCGCGCGTGATCGGCGGGAGTGCCGCCGGGCTCAGGAAAGAGCGAGTCGCTCAATTGCTCGGCAGCTCGAACATCGTCAACGCGCAAGCGCAGCACAATCGCTGGCGCCGGCAGTTCGGTGCGCTCAATGCGCTCTTTGATCAAGCGCTGGATACGGGTGGTCTCGTTGGCCGGCTCGGCGAACATCACCTTGATTTCTGTCGGCGCGACCGCGTCTCGCCCGCGCTCATGCTCAAGCAGTATGGTCAAAGCGGTAATCGCCCGAAAGCCCGCGGCCAGCCAACCGGTCAGTTGGACCACAAGGGCTTGCGCGTAGCAGGCGATCAGATCGGCGCGATCCGTGCGATCAGGTAGCTCCTGCCTGGCATCAAATGTCGGCGGCGGTATCAGCCACGCAAAGCCTTCAGGGACGGCGCCAACGGCCCGATCGAGCGCCAGTAAGAGGCCAGGATCAGCGCGACGCGACAGACCTGCGCGCGGCAGGCGCAGTACCGCACCCAAGGTGTGGCATCCGACGCCTGCTAACCAGGTCGCCACCGGTCGCGCCTGTGGCAACAGCGCGACTGGCAAGGGGGTGATTTTGCGACGCAACGACGCCTCGCTTAGCGCAATTTGCGCGCGCCTGGCGAGAAGCCACGCCCCGGTACCGGTCGGCGAGAGCGCCACGCGGCCCGTCAGCGCGAGTACTTTGACAGTGTCGATCACGTGCCTGCGAAGCGCTCGGATGCCGCCGAACAGGCGCAAACTCGCCCCGATATCCATTAACACCGTCGCCTCGCTTGCAAGCGTCACCTGCGGCGAGAAGCGCAGCAGTGCCATCCCAAGGGCCTGCAACACCGCGGCCTCGCGCAGCTCATCGCGCTCGACCAGGGTGACGTGAGGCGCGAGCGTAAGCGCGCCGGCGCGCCGCATGCCTGAGTGGACGCCTGCGTCACGTGCCGCGCGGCTTACCGCGAGTACGCTCTCGCGCTCAAGCACAACCAGACCGGCGCCATCAGGCGTCCAGGTCGGCCGATACGCTTCGAGGCAGAGGTAGGGGAGATGTACGCCGATCCACAGGCGCATGACGCTTGCTCGCAAAAGGTGAGGGGTAAAGCGGCACGAAAAGCGGCTCGTCGCGCGCGGGGCCACGCCGCTTCAAGAAAAACACGGACACGCCATCGGGCGCGGGCTCAAGGCGCAGCCGCAGCGGGGAGGGCGAGGCCAGATTGGCTGCATTCAATGGCCGGATCATAAAAAATGCCGTCTCGCTGGTTTGTGCGGCCAGATGCAGTCGTCTCAACGCTTCGGAGCGCACTTGTGGTTGCCAAAACAGCAGCGCACCGGCGGTGCCGGCCCTTAAAATCTGCTCGGTCGACCACAGCGCGTCGGCTAAGGTTTGCGGTTCGACCAAGTGGAGCCCGCCTGTCGGTACGCCCCAATTGGCCAGGGCCTGCATGCTCGGGCTATGGGGCGGCGAGACGAAGAAAATGGGACGGGCTCCCAAGGAGGTCAACGCGGGCTGAAGCAGCCGTACCTCACCGACGCCTGCGTGTGGAGTAAGTAGATCGACCAAAGTGCCGACGGGCCAGCCACCACCCGGCAATTCGGTATCCAGATGCGCATGTCCTGACGCCAGGCAGCGCGTGGCACCCCGGCCAAGGGAGGAGGCCCGCCACAGCGCTGGATGAATGGTTTCGGGGGCGGCAATCATGATGATCGGAGCGCTAGGCAATAATGCTGTATGGATGTACAGTATCATTCACGTTTGGGATTTTGGCAAACGCCACGCGGGAAGCGTCGTCAATGTGATGAAACTGGATGGCGCGATGCCGTAATTTTTACGGATGCGGTACCGTGTCATTCGCCGGAATGGCTTGCTCGCGATGCGGTAGTTGCGCAAATGCGCGTCCAAAAAACGCAATACCCTAAAAGCAATATCAAACAACTGATGAGCGGCGACAGCGGGCAAACCCATAAAAAGCGCGGATCTTTACGTGAAGAGATGCTCGTTGTCACCCGCTGGATCGACGAGATGCGCGCGGCATTTGGTGCGGATACGATCGATCAGGCGATTCGATCAGGGGTAGGGGGAGAACCCACGTTCTACGCGAGAGAAAACGGGCGAGAGTTGGGCGTGAAATGTCCTCCCTCCCGCTTTGACGGTTTGCCGCGGATTTCGTCCCTTGATCGCGGCTGGTGCCGCGGTTGTCATGGCGAGTGTGTTGGTACTGCTCGCGAATGTGAGCGCTCACCGGCGTCTGCGGATTTTTGAAACAATAAGGGCACTTGGGTTCTAAACCCCGTAGTATTTTTCTCGCTCCTTCGAATCTAGCGAGTCTGTAAGCTCGTGGTGCAATAGCGAAATGGCACGTCCGAGCACCTCGGCCTCTGATATTCCAAACCACTTCGCAAGCAGTTCGAGATCCATCCAACGTGAGGGATCAAGCGTGAATGATCTGCGACGAGCCGGACTACGTCCCAGCGACATTTTTACGAGATATGGTTCTGGACCTGTTAGCGCCTGTCTAACATTCAATCTTTGCGGAATGGTCTTCTTCGCCGCGCGGGCATTTTTTTGGATCAGCTTTTCCAACTCAGCAATGCGGGAGCGCCATAGAGCGATTTCGTTTTTTCTGCGTTCTGCTTCATTTTCTACCTCACGGATAATACCCAACAGTCGTTGGATTTCCGCTGAATCGCCGTCAATATTTTTCGTTACAGTAACGGATTTAATGGCAGCTGCCTGGCGCGCACGAAACGCTTTTTGGCGCTCCGCGTTCGACGGGGCGTTTTCTTTTCTAGGCCGTCCTCTTGCTCATTTTTTCTTTACGGTAAATGGTAACGGAATAACGTTTGCGTCCGTGGGCAAATCCACGATGGTCTCCGGTATCTTCTGGTATTTTGCGTTACGGTAACGAGAAATACTAGCTTCCCATCCTTAACTGGGGCAACCGTACCCGAACGAGCGGCCAACTTCCGTTGCTCGGCCAGAGCCGCCGTTCGACACCGACTCTGCCGATGGCAGCAGTCGGCCGCGCAACGGACATTGGCGCATACGCATGGGACATGCCGGCACGAGGGACCGCCATCGACCCGACACGGACGCACGCTGTACCTGCACAGCGACGAGGTGCAGTAAGCTCGGCAATTCGATCAGGCATTTAGCTCAAGGGATTTCAAGCAGTAGGCCATCGGCTTATTCCGTTTTTGGTATAAGCGCAAGAATTGTCATAACTTCAAGGCTTATGATAGGAATTTGCGCTTACCGTGTTCATACCCGTTATAACGAGGTACTTGCGTTAGTCCCAATACGGGACTACACTTTGGCAATGAGAGTCATTGCGAAAAAAATCCTGTTGGCGTTCTGTGACAAACACCCAGCCGCGCGGCAGTCCGTGCTTGCATGGCATGAAGAAGCCGTTAAAGCGGTATGGATGACACCTCAGGACATCAAGGCCAGATACGCGAGCGCAAGTTTTGTCGGTCGAAATCGTGTGGTGTTCAACATCAAGGGAAACGAGTACCGGCTGATCGTAGCCATTGCTTACCGCATCGGTGTCATATACATAAAATTTATTGGTACGCACGGCGAGTACGACAAGATCAATGCTGAAACCGTTGAAGTGGAGTAACGACAATGGAAATCCGCCCAATCCATAACACTCACGACTACCATGAGGCATTGCAGATTGTCTCAAGCTTGGTTGATGCCGACCCAGCACCAGGTACACCGGCCGGAGATCAACTTGAAATTCTCGCTACGCTGCTTGAAAAATACGAAGCGGAGCATTTTCCGCTCGACCTGCCCGATCCTATCGAGGCGATCAAGTTCCGTATGGAGCAGGCTGGACTCACGGCCCGCGACATGCAACCGTATATCGGTAACTTGAATCGCGTCTACGAGGTTCTGAATCGAAAGCGTGGCCTAAGCTTAGCCATGATTCGTCGTTTGAGCCGCGAATTGAAGATCCCCGCTGAGGTCCTCATTGCCTAGGAAACGATTGTGAGTGACTAGTGCCGCAGAGCAAGCTAAAGATTTCGCAATCGTCGCCATCCTTTTTTTAGTGCGAGCCGCCATCATGACGGCGATGATTCTTTGTGGTGTCTTAGCGTGGATGCATGGATGGGAGTCGAGTTTGCCACCTGGGTCAAACCCTACCGACGTGTCGCCTTTTATGCTTGAAGCAGACCATCCTGCTAGGTTCATAGCAACGAATTTTGGATGGTACATGGGATTCGTGGTTTCAGTACACGCCATCTATTTAATCTACCGCGCATCGAAACAGCGTTAATAGAAAAACATAGATACAAACCCTCTGCAAACGTTGTACTGGCGAGCTGATATACATGAAACGCAGAATTGCTGTGATAGGAGACACGTTGTCCAGCGGAGGCACCGTTCTGCCACACGACGGTCCTCAAGTAACGATGTATGGGCATCGGGTCGCTTTGATCGGAGGCCTCGCTTTCTGCAGTGCTTGCAAGGAAACCGGCCGTATCGCAAAATCAGGCGGTCCCTATCGCATCAGCACGATGGGGGAGGCTGCACTTGATGGAGATATCGTGCTTTGCAAGTGTGCTCGGCCGCCACAGATTCTCGCTATGCTGAGCGGCGAATCGTGGTGTGATGACATGGTGGAAGGGCAAGGTAGTGTCGTTTCCAGCCTCAACGCCACTGGTGGCGTGACGTCGGTCAAGAAAGGCGCCTTTGATGAGCAAGTGAAGGCGACCGAGTACAAGGCAGAGGGTTTGCCGTATTACATCGAGACCGAGGATGGGCGTGTGTCTTTTGGAAGGCTTGACGCAAGTGGAATTTTGCCTCGCATTTACACAGGCGACGCGCCGGGCACTTATACCGTGTATTGGGGCGATGACGCGCTGGCAAAGCACTACGGGGAATAGTGGATGCCACATACCAAACACTCCAAAGTTACCACGCATGCAGCCACCGGCTCGCAATGGGAAATTCCGGTTAAAGCTATAACCTTCCAAGAATTGTGGTCCAATTATCCTTCTGGCGACCCGTACGACAATCCCGCTTACACGGATCAATGTGCTATTCGGATGAGCGTCACGCTGCACCGCGTCGGCGTGGAAATGAAGTCTTTTTCACAAAAGACCGTGACGCCTATGTCGGGCTCTCCGACGATCGGCCGCATTATTCTCGACGGAAAGCCTACTGCTACACGCGCCGACGAGCTAGGCGAATGGCTTGAGCATCAGCCGTTTGCGGGCTTGCCTAAAGCGGAGGACATCACCGGGCCAGACTGGGAATCGAAGGTACAAGGCCGGACCGGGATCATTCAGTTTTCACATTACTGGACACGCACCGGCGAAGCGGCATCGGATGCCAGTGGCGGCCATATCGATCTTTGGAACGGATCACGTTTAACCGTGAGTAGCGCGCCGGACGCGATCGCCACATTTGGCCGCGTAATAGGGATTCAATCGATATTCCCTGGCGCTCGTTTCGGCTTTTCCGATCTTCGCAATTCAAAGCGGATTCTTTTTTGGGAAATTAAATGATGCGACGCCTTGCCGGGACGATCGGATTTGCGATTACGGGGCTGCTTAGCGTGATCGTGTGGGCAGCGATAGACAGTCGCTTATGTGGCGTGTTTGGACGGCTGTGTGCTCCGCCGATGGGTGAATGCGGGGGTGGATTAGATGCTTGCGCGCAAACGACCCACTCGACCATAGACCTGTTCGCATACCTGTTCGCTCCTACTCTCTTATTTGCCGTCCTCGGTTTCTGTTTGTTTGCCAGACGTCCTTCCGCCCGCGCTGTGCTCACGTACCTCGCATGCGCAATAGTTTTGCAATGGATTTTAACGTTCGTCGGCACACGGATTCTACACGTTTGAGTCTATGCTATAAGGGGTTCCAAGCGGGAATCCCAGAAAATTCCGCCATTTCGCATTGTGGAATTTGGGTGGCGTGGTGCTGCAGGACGACGCCGGCGCCCCAGAAACTCTGCTACTCCAGTTCCAGGCCCGCGACGAGCGCATCGAGGTCGATCGTCTTGCCGGTGCTTTGAAAGGTGTAGTGCCCGTTGAGCAGGAGGTGCCGCCATGCCGCCGGCGAAATTTTGGCGATGAGTGCCAGCGCCTTGCTGTTGCCGGCCGTCTCGTACTTGGTCACCAGCCGCGACAAGATTGCCGAGTTGTAAAAAATGATCGCGTTGGCGATCAGCCTTGCGCACTGGTTGCTGATCGCAAGGTGCGCTACAAGGGACTGGCGAAGAACACGGCGCAACTGTTCCGCCTGTTCGGCTTGGCGAACTTGGTGATTGCGCAAAACCGGTTTCGGTCGGTTCACGGGAGTAGTCCGTCACGTGTATGAAAAATGCAGGAAATGAGGCGCTTTCCCGGGGCAAACTTCCCCGAATTCGCTGCGCTTCACTTCGGCATCCGGAATTTGCGCGTCAGCATCGCCGACAAGCTCGCGCGTTGGCCTATTAATCAGTGTTTCCCTAGCGCAATGAATAGGCCTCTTTTGCGGTTGATAATATAGCCGGCGACAGCTACGGCCGCCGATAAGCTGAGCGCCACGAGAATCAGGAAGCCAAGTGTCGGCAATACTGCTTCCGCCGGCGACCAGTATCCGGAAACGATGTGGCCGGCTGCATCTCTCTCGACAAAGCTGGAGTTCAATACTCCTATGCCTTCAAGCGATTGATGAATATTCCACGCTGCCCCGTGTAAGAGGGAGATGTAAGGGTAGAGAAAATTCATGGCGGTGGCGTTGGTTGTTTGTTTATTGGATTCGTGTCGTTGCGCAGTTGGAGCAGGCGGTCGATGCCAATTTTGTCTCGCGGCGAAGGTGATACTTCAGTTCAGAAGCAGGTCGAATCGTCCCGATTCTTCGTTTTTGTATCGCTACGGACACCTCTGCGGCCGCTTACATCCGGGCATCCTTTGGTCTGACCCACTCAACACGCCCATGCCGGAGAAAGAAGTGTGAACGGCAGCCTTCTTTCAGCCAGATCGAAGGTGAAAGCGTTGGTGTGTGGTTATGCTCGACCTGAAGCCTCCATTTAGGGCGAGCTTCGGGGATAAGAGCTAGTTCAATTGGCTGCCCGCAGCCGCACGGGCAACGCATGCCAACGCTCCAGTTCTCCCCGCTATCCTTAAGTAGCACAAGGTTGCGGCGAGGGAGTTTCCCCGGGAGGGTTTCCCCCTCGACGACTTCCAACTTTCTGGCTGGAAGAATCTCCTCCAGAAGGCTAAGAATCCAAATGGGCCATCTCATCTGTATCACCTTTCGTTGCCCAGGGCGGGCAGTCCAAGTAATGGCTCTTCGTCACCACGGGCAAGTATGGGAGATGGCCTCGACGCGAATTCATCTTCTCCCGTGAACTCCTCGATGGCTTCAGAAAGCATAAAGCGCGTACGTGCATAACGATCGCTCGGTTCCTGCCGGAACGGGAATGCTCGAGCGAGAAATTCCATGACACAGATACTAGCGGCACGCATATTCAACGTGATAACCGCTGGGGCTTGCTCGGGGACATCGTCTATGTAACCCCGACGAACCTGGTCGGCGTGGGCGGCTGGGTCCACGTCACGTAGCGCCTCAGCCTGAAGCGACGCGGCGGTATAGACGCCTCGGTCGAGCAAGCTACTTCCCTCGGGTTGAACGTAGTCAACTCGGCCGACGACTTCATCGACTGCCAATCCACCGTTCTCGGTTCGCCGCGTCGAGATGCCGACGCCTACATCGAGCAAAGGCAGAAGGAATGCTTGTGCGAGCCTGTCTGCAACACTTCGCGCTCGCAGTTTGTCGACGCAGCAGAACAGCAGGTCGGTCTCTGCCGCAGCCAGGACCGCTTCTCGCGTAAAGACATTCGCGTCAACAGGAAGCACATAGGGCTCGCTACGGTATTGATTGACGCGATCTGCGAAGGCCTGCACCTTGGGAAGCTCGCAGTCAGCATCCCGCTTGGTTGTATTGAGGATGCGGTTGAGATTCTTGCTTTCTACCTTGTCAAACTCGATGAGCGTAACGCGCCCGAAGCCAAGCCGACAGAGTTGCTCGGCGACAATGGATCCGGTACCTGAGACGCCAACGACACAGGCGCTCAGACGACCCAGTTCGGCTGTCATGTCACTCGTGAAGGCCATCGGCCGTTCTACGCGACGAGCAGCGTCGTCTGCCCAGAAGAACCGTAAATCCGATCCGACAACGCTGACGAGGTCGATTGGCGAAACGGTCATATCCTGAGCATAGACCCGGCCAAAGATGAATCCGCTGGGCAGCATGATGGCGGTGCCATGCATGCTGCCGCAAGCGGCAAAGATGCAAGGGATAATTTCCTGGTCGCTCTCGTCGTCTACGTTGGAAAACACCGGTGTGCCGTACGGGTGCGAGTGAATGAGGATTAGCGACAACCCTTTCTCGCAGGCCGCGTCAATACCTTGCTCGATGTACTCGGAAGGCCAAGTGATGGATACATCGTCGCGCCGACTGCACGCTGAATAGGGAACCGGGATGACGCGCTGCACGAGAAGCCGCAGGCGTGTTCCGGGAGCGCGGGTGCACACGAGTACAGCGGCAGCCTCCTTCAGATCACCCCGAAAGAGATGCTGCTGCAACTGCTCATGTAGCCGCTGCGTCATGGTTAGGGTGCGCGCGGGCATCATTCTCCGAACTCCCGAGCCAGAGAGTGCTCGACCAAAGCCAACTGTGTGGCTACATTGTCCGAGAACGGGTCCCATGGGTGAGCGCCATTACGGTGGCGCGACCAACCTTGAAACTGCACCCCCTCGATGATGGCCTGAATATGGGTATTAGGAATCGCCACTCCATCGACGCGCGCCACTGCCGGCTGGAAATAAAACATGTCCAGCTGAGCCTGGGGATAGTCAATCGGAATATCCAGTGCGAGCTTCGCCACTGCCGGCGAGTACCCTGAGGGCAGCGGGTAGTTGTGAATCACGAGCCAGCGCCGCTCACTGCACTTGACTGTCTCCCACTGGAGGCCGGTCGCGTTCAGATGTTCCTCGTCGACGCCCAGGAGCCGAAACTCCCGGCGCGAAACCGTCAGTGGTGCCTCCCCGTTGTCAACGTTGCGCTGCATCAAGCGAATCCGTTCAATGCCCGGCGTGCGCAGGTCCACTACGAACTCTACGTCCACCTTCTGCTTGGGGAGCCCCGCGACGAGCAGATAAATGTCCCATGCCTTCATCGGATCGAAGCCCGCCCGTTTCATGGCGTCGCCCACCCTTACTTGGGGGACGTCGTACTCCAGCGTGACGCCCTGAACGCGCAGCTTCCACATTTTTTGGTAGGAGACGAACTGTTCCACGCCGGGCTGCCCCAGATCGATGACGGCGCTATCTTCGATAACGCGCTGCTCGTGGCCATGACGGAGGAAAACCAGCTCAAGATTCGGGGCAAGCTGTGCCAACTTCCTGATGGTTGCTCCGGAAATGTGCCGGGCCGTCCACACCATCTGCGCACCATCGACGGTGAGGGAGTAGGTTCGGTCCCCGTGACTTACAATAAATTCGTTGCCAGCTTTCAGGTCCGGGATTTCGGTGAGGCGGATTGTCTCCAGGTCGCCGCCGGAGAGTCGCTGCAGGAGGATGCTGTCGGGGCCGCAAGCATGGTCCGCGTCTAGGATCTCTGCACCCGTAGGGTTGGTATGCGGTACCTCGACGTCACGAAAATTCAGCGTTTCGTCGTTGGCAAGTCGCACGATAGCGTTGTGGCTGGGGTTCATATGAGCTTTTCCTTAACGGGGGAACCGCCCCCCTCATATACCCATGCTCTGCATCGCGCCTCGCTTGCCACGGCTGAGACAATTTAGAGTAAACACTCTAAACGGTGGCAAGCCGCCCACGTACAAGAGCATGGGAAGGAGTAAGCACAGTGCGAACGGAAGAAGATGATGAGCGCGCCAAGGACGACCCGACGGATATCCGGCCTATCGACATCGTCGCGAGCGAGGCCGATATTCTTGAAGCAATCGATGGTCTGTACGGCGACGTATCGACGAAGAAGCGACTGATGGCAGTGGCCGCCTTGATTCTTCGTGCGAAGCCTCATCTAAAGCGTCAATATCAGCCGGAAGACCTTTTTCAAGAGGCGCTCGAACGCATTGGCATGGGTGTGCGTGCCTGGCCGAAGAATCGAGTGGATTTCGTTGGATTGGTTATCGGCGTGATGAAGAGCTGGGCTTCGAGTCTGGAGAAGACCAAGTCCAGAGAGGATGACATGGTAGTCATGGAGCACGAGCTCGCGTCCTCAGAGGACGGCGACGAAGGCCTTAATCTGGAGGAGACCTCAGCAGACCATCGCACTCCAGCAGAACAGTTGGAGGCCGTGGAAAGCGACGCGGAAGAGCAAAGCCTGTTTGCGATCCTGAAGGCACAGTATGAGCCTGAGACACTGCCAGCGAGGATTCTTGGCGTCATCATCGAAAAGTCACTCGAAAGCCACGAGGAAGTTCGTTCTGTACTTGGAGTGCCGGAAGCTGAATATCGCAACGCGTGGAAGGTTTTGATGCGTGCAGCGACGAAGCTTGAACCCAAGGAGTGAGCCATGAACGCTAAAAAGACCCCGGACCAGCGGTTTCTGGATGCACAAATTTCTCTGATTATGGGTGCTTCGAGTGCGGAGCTGGAGGAGTTGTTACAAGCAGCAGAACTTGACGGAGATGCCTTGGCATCCAAAGGTACGGTTGCAATAGAACGGGCCTGTTCAGCGATAGATGAAGCTCGGAAGGCATCGGACGAATTGAATTCGCTGCCGATCGCTAGGCAACGGGATATTGCTGAGCGCTTGGGCATACGTCGAAGTGTCCTAGCTGCTTTAGCTGAACACCGCGCGATAGTTGAGACGATACCCAAGAAATTTCTTCGACTGTTCGCGAACGAGGTTGGCGCAACATTCGAAGCGCTTTCGCTTGCGCTCTCCGGGCCGGTTCGTGCCGTGGCCGTGCAGCACAAATCGGATCAAACGCCTGAGATCCCCAAGCAGGTCAGATTTGAGCGTCTTCTGAGAGATGCATCAATGACAGAAGCGGAAATCGCTGAATTGATGCGAGAGGAAAACTAACATGGATGCTGTCGAACTCGCTCGACAACGCGCAGCGGATCTGCACAATCAAGCAGCCCAGCGTGGCTTATCGCCTTGGAGTGCATACGAGTTCGCAGTTAAAGAGGCCTGTCATCAGGGGTTTGACGTTGAGGATGTCACCCCCGGCGGCGCTATGCTCGACGGTGGGCGGGCAAAGCTCATGCCCAGCTCGGCGTTGATTCTTCACGAAAAGAAAGGCTCATTGTTCGAGCGGGCCTTACTGGTTGCGCATGAGCTCGGGCACGCGTTACTCGGCGATGCCGACGACTCGACGCCCTCGAACAAGATCGATTTTGCGCGTAGCTCCGAGCCGTCGCCGGTGGGCGAAGATCGTGTGGTCGACTATAGTCGAAAACAACGGCGGGAGATCCAGATGGATCTCTTTGCAAGGGAGTTCCTGCTTCCTAGGCCATATGTACGCAAGCTTCATATCGAGCAAGGCATGACAGCCGCGGATATTGCAGGAAAGCTTGACGCGCCTTATGAGGTGGTTGCTCAGCAACTTCTCGATGCTCTTCTTCTACCGGCAGTGACGGTTGATGAGCAAGGAAAGACAGAGCGTCCCCTTAACGACAGGCAGGATTCGGCTGCGAAACATCGTGGAGTTCCGTATCTTCTCGAGGCGGGGCCCGGTACTGGCAAGACGCAGACTTTGGTGACCCGCGTTGAGGGGTTACTGGCCGAGGGCGTCGATCCGCGACGTATCCTGCTGCTCACATTTTCGAACAAAGCTGCTGGCGAGATGGCCGAACGTATCGCACAAAAGCAGCCTGAAGCGGCAGCAGCTCTATGGGTTGGCACCTTCCATGCGTTTGGATTGGATGTGATTCGTCGATTTCATCGTGCCTTCGGATTATCCAGCGAGCCACGAATGCTTGATCGGACCGAGGCCGCAGAACTTCTGGAGCACGAGTTTCCGCGTTTGAACTTGGTGCACTATCGCGACCTGTACGACCCAACCGACAAAATCACCGAGATTCTGAGCGCGATTTCACGCGCCAAGGACGAAGTCGTTGGGCCCGAGGAGTACGCGCAACTGGCGAAGCGGATGTTAAGTGATGCCGGCACCGAGGAAGAGCGGATAGCAGCGGCCAAAGCCAAGGAGGTCGCTGAAGTTTACGACGCGTACGAGAGGCTGAAGCGCGAGCGCAACTGCATTGACTTTGGCGACTTGGTGTACCTGCCCGCGTGGCTCCTGGAGCGCGACTCTGTGACTCGGGCGCACTTGGCAGCAACTTACGACCACATCGTGGTGGACGAATATCAGGACGTCAACCGAAGCAGCGTACGGCTGCTGCAGGCGCTAAAGCCGACCGGCATAAACTTGTGGGTCGTAGGCGATGCCAAGCAATCGATTTACCGTTTCCGCGGAGCTTCCTCGTTTAATGTCTCCCGGTTTGGCAACGAGGATTTTCCGAAAGCCGCAGACGGCCATCTGGAGCTGAACTACCGCTCTGTTGGAGCAATCGTCCAAGCTTACTCCGCTTTTTCCCGCGACATGCGTGCTGGTGGATCTGGCAGCGAACTGAAGCCATTTCGAAAAGAAGCGGGGCCGCCACCAGAACTGCGCATTACAGCTGGGCCGGATGAGCAAACCGTAGCAATAGCGGAGTGTATCGAAGAACTAAAAGAAAAGGGAATTACCTACCGGGACCAAGCGGTTCTGTGCACGGGGAACGCCAAGCTCTCTGAGCTTGCGCGCAGTCTGGAGATGTTGGGCATACCCGTCCTCTTTCTTGGCAGTTTGTTTGAGCGCGCAGAGGTCAAGGATTTGCTGGCGTTCCTCTCGTTGATGGTGGACGCCCGCGCCATGGGCTTAGTCAGACTGGCGAACCTGCCAGGCTTTCGGATGAATCTCCAGGACGTGGCTTGTGTGCTTGCTCACTTGAGACGCAATGAAGGGAAGCCCCTTTCTTTTCTGGAAGATGCAGCTGCCATTCCCGAGTTGAATCAGGCCGCTATCGATGCGCTTGGGCGGCTGAAAAAGGTCTTCAATGGATTGACGGTGTTGCATTCACCGTGGAGTGTACTCACAGCGGTACTGTTGGACCGCACCGGGCTCGCTGCGGGGATTGCTGGAGACGAGTCGATTGCGTCACGGGCGAAGGGCATCGCTATTTGGCAGTTCATGAACTTCGTTAAGTCACAACCGACCGGCGCGGGATTACCCATCAGCCGCTTGCTTGCGCGTATCCGCAGGCTGCTTCGGTTAAGTGACGATCGGGACCTCCGACAATTACCTATGGCTGCGCAGGGTGTTGATGGTGTGCGTTTGATGACTATCCACGGAGCAAAAGGCCTTGAGTTCCGTGCAGTTCATATTCCCGGCTTAAACGAGGACACTATTCCTGGAGGTCGGCGACCCGCGCCCGCTTGCCCGCCGCCTGCGGGGATGATTCAAGGGGTTACTGGGACCGTCGCCGAATTTCTGGACCACAGTCGTATGGAGGAACAGGAGTGCCTGTTCTATGTGGCCATGTCGAGGGCGCGAGATAGGCTCGTGCTGTACGCCTGCTCCAAGAATCGGGGGGGGCGGAGTCGCCAGCTGTCCGAAGGTTTCCTGTCTCGAATCGGTGCGAATCTCATCAGAAAGAATGTCGCAACCTCGCAATCCCTTCCGCAGGCGCCCGAAGACGAACCGATTGCCTTGGACCTGGATGGCCCGCTGCAATTGAGTGAACATCAGGTGGCGCTCTACGAGCGATGCCCAAGACGTTTTTTCTATACGCACGTATTGCGAACGGGAGGGCGGCGCGATGCCACGCCATTCCTTCTAATGCATGACGCAGTTCGCAACTTGTGCCAAAAGCTGGTCGCCGATACAAGCCCGCTGAGCATCGAACATCTTGATGCGGCGATGGAGAGGGAGTTGCATGAGCACGGCCTTGGAGAGCACGGTTATTTCGAGCACTATCGCGAATTTGCTGTAACGATGATTCGGTTTTTTGCCGAGTCGCGTGCGGGCTACCTGCCGATGGCGACTCAAGCACTTCTGGTTAGTTTCGGTGCGGAGGAGGTAATCGTGACGCCGGACGATCTGCTAACTGCTTCGGATGGCGCCATCAAGGTGCGAAGAGTAATGACAGGTCACAGTCGTTCTGAGGACGATGAGAGTCTGGGTACAGCTGCATTTTTGGCGGCAGTTGAACGCGCGTTCCGAGATGCGACCGCGGAGTTGGTGTATTTGGCGGACAGACAAGAGAGGGCGATCGGCCTTACGTCCAGAAAAATGGCTAACCGTCGGGATACGATTGTGCAGAATTTGGACGCGATCCGAAGCGGGAAATTTCCGGCACGTGCCTCTTCGTATTCGTGTCCGAACTGTCCGGCTTTCTTCGTGTGTGGGCCAGTTCCACAAGGTCGGTTTAGGCCTGAGATACGGGAAATCGGGAGCAGTACGTAAGGTGCGTCGCATCGCATGCGAGAGGCAGAAACCGGCCCTCGACTGTTGTTTCGAAAGTAGCCTGTGTTAGATTTGTCATCGGGGGCGGCATTGCGGCACGAGCTATCGCGATACGTAGCGGCAGTCGCAGCAACTCAATGCGAGGGAAAAAATGCAGACGATAGCGTGCCTCGGCTGGGGGTCACTGGTTTGGGACGTGCGGGGACTCCCAATTCGGAGGGGATGGTTTGAAGACGGTCCGCTTGCGCCAGTCGAATTCCTGCGACAGTCGAAAGACGGGCGAGTAACGCTGGTGATTGACGAAGGTGGTCAGCCCATGCGCGTGCTTTGGGCGCTCATGGACTCGACGAACATTGAAGGTGCGCGTCACGCGCTTGGCGCACGCGAAGAGATTCCGGAGAAGAACTGGCAAAAGCATATCGGGGTGTGGCAACGCTCGGACGGTTCGCCGCCCGCAGCGATGCCGACGCTCAATCATTGGGCACAGTCCTGCGGGTTAGACGGCGTCGTCTGGACAGCGCTCCCACCGAAGTTTGGCGGGCAGGACGGGCATCGCGCGAGCGCTGATGAAGTAACCGCGTATCTTGTCGGTCTTGAAGGTCGAAAGCGCGAAATTGCCGAGCAGTATGTGCGCAATGCTCCCCGACAGATCGATACGCTCTACCGTCGACGCATCGAAGCCGCGCTGAATTGGAGTCCGATCGAAGAATAAGGGAAGAGATTCGGCCGCTGCGATGAAGATTTCGGAGCGGTGGGTTGTCGCCTATTCTCAGCGGATGTGGTCGGACCGCTGTCGCACTTCGCTGTTATTCCGTTTACACGTAAGCGGCTGGTTATCCCATCTCGCATTCGGTATGAGCGCGTAAGAGCATACGTGTCGAGCGAGCACCCGCGGGAAGCACGGTGTGGTGCATCGAGGGAGAACTCGAATAATACGCCTGCGCAACTAATGTTGTATACAAAGCATCTGCCGGAATCTCCAATAGGTCATTGAATTATCGCGATTTATTCCAGCCCGCCTTTCAACTAAAATTGTATATGGAGCGTCAAATTTCAACTAATGTTGTAGAGAAATAAGCGTTTTCAACAAAACTTGTAGCTTTCTCTACGTCGCCTTGTGTTACTGACAAAAGGCCACTATCGACCCAGTGTGGCCGTTCGCCATATACCGCTAAACGGCCGCAATGCAGCGAATAGCGGACGCGATATTCCCACGACTTTTGGAGACCGGTGGCCGATCAGACCGACACCTTCCGGTGCAGTGGCCTTCTGGAATTGCACGATTCGGCTGCAGCAGATCAAGACCCGGCGTTCGCACGAGAACGTAATAACTCATGAAACCGTCACCAGTCGCAGCACGCGCTCGACGGGCCGGTATTCGAGGGAAACGACCATTCGCTCCGGATACCCGTCTGCCCTCGCGAATTCGAGCATGATATTGAACTTGCTGAGCTGGTGCGTGGGCTCATCGACCCACTCCATGTTGTACAGGTAGCTCATCCGCAGTTTCTCGCGGATAGCCGCCTCCAGCTCCGCTTTGGTCAAGTCGGCGAGGCCAGCCTTCATCATTTTCCCACGCTTCACGGTCTTCAGATACTTCTCGAATTTGTCGTCCTCGATGACAACTCTGAACTCATCAAGCGGGGCGATCTCCCTAGACATCGCTCGCAACGCGAT
Organism: Robbsia andropogonis; assembly: GCF_034047095.1. Classification (NCBI taxonomy): domain Bacteria; kingdom Pseudomonadati; phylum Pseudomonadota; class Betaproteobacteria; order Burkholderiales; family Burkholderiaceae; genus Robbsia; species Robbsia andropogonis. The sequence continues at coordinate 21,801 of NZ_CP139169.1, forward strand.
TTCAAGATCGTCGTCCGACTCCTTTAGGAACATCTGCTCGGGCTTGTAGGACAAGAAGGTGTTGAAGTACATCGCCTGAAGGCTCTTTAGCTGGAGGCCAAGGGCTGTGTAGTCATGGAGATGCAGGTTGCAGTTCTCGGTGTTCGGCCGGTCATTCTCATGTCCGAGGATGACGGTATTTCCCTGCTTGATCACCAGATTCACGAGATGCATCGACACGAATGTCTTGGCAAGGCTTGCATAGGTGCAAGGGACGTAGCCAAGGTAGGCTTTGTGTGTCCGTAGCGTGCTGTCGATGGCGGTGACGCTGCCCTCGGAAAGGTTGTTGACGTAGATGACGTAGCAGAAGCATGGATGCTTGAAGTTCAAGTCTTTGGAGACAATCGCTGAACAGCGAAGCAGCGCGCGTGCGATCTCGTCCCTGTCGTCGACCAACTCGCCGCCAAGAATGCTGTGCGTCGTTCCGCGGTCGAGCGCCTTGAACAGCGCGTCGGCGCATTCCACACCCGGAACGAACGTGTTCTCGCAGCGATGCTCGTCGAAAAGAAATGCCGCCTCGTGCTTTGTCGGTTGCGGCGTCAGCGCACTTCGGAGTGACGAGTAGTTGACACCCTTCGCGCGAAGGATCGTTAGGAAATCGATGTGAAAGCGCTGAATCTCATGGAAGGTGCGCGAATCAGTCCAGCGGTAGTGCTTCCGGATAACCGGGAGCAGCACGTTGCCGCGCGCGTTAAGTGTATAGATGCCAGCCATAACATGAGTAAATATGAGGATTTCTGCGAATTTGATCAGTCAGTTCGGCACCCCGACCGGTGACCGTGAACGCTGATCTTACAGCCAACCAACGGCGGAAGCCGCTCGACTAGAGCCTTGGCCTCCGGCGTTTGTAAAGTAGCGCGACTGGTCCGGTCGCTCATGCTTCCCTCTCCATGCAGCGCACTTCCCTTCCAGCCCCCCAGCTAACCGGGGCCTACTCGACGAGTGCCTGCGCTGCGCTCCATGTTGCGTCGGCAGCGTCGATTACTTGCCGCAGATCGGCGTCGGTCAGGTCGGTGTAGTGCGATGCCGTTACAACCGCTTGGCACAGAATGCTGACGGCTACATTCAGCAGGCTGGCAGTTAGCGCTTTCGGCGCTTCGACATGGTAGCGAAGCTCGAAACGGTCAGCATGACGCGCCAACAATGTTGTGAGTTGGTTATGTGCGAACGAGCAAAAGACGCGGTAGGCCACGTATGTAGACGAAATGTTTGCTCTCTTGAATCGCTGGTACACGTCGAGCTTGCCATAGCCCTTCGCTTCCAACTCATCGCGCACCGGTTCCGCATCGGCTTTCCATCTGGCCAATGTTTCCTTCGCGTCCGCGTTGCCCTGCATCTCGGGGTCCGCCGCATATTCTGTGAACAACACGAGATCGGCACGCGCGTTGTCGTACCTGATCTGGTCGACGAACGCAGGGTCGCTTACTAGGTTCAGCAGATTCGCATGTCCCTCTAGCATTGAGCGCACCATGACTGGTGCATGGGACGAGAAGCCGCCCTCTATCAAGTGCAGGGTCGCCGCAAACTGTTCGGCGATAGTCAGACACAGCGTTGCAGCGACACGATGTTCGCCACTATCCTGCACGCGCCCACGCACCAGCAGCCCATCGATCTGTGCCTTTATATCGTGCGCGGCCACAAGCATTGCGGGTATGTTCGGCATTGGATTCCCTTCTCGCGTGTGGCGGACCCATTCGGCGTCGAATATACGCCGAACTTCGGTCATTCGATGAAGCTAGCCGACTGTCCCTTGGTGGCCGATTGCCGACTCACAATACTAGCGCGGAAATAATCAGGTAGATTGTCACTGATCGGCCACGAAGAGACGCTCGCGTCGTTTCATCGAACGGCTGCTCATCGGCCATGGTCGGACATTGTGATATCTCTGCGATTCGGCAAGCATCAACCTCCTGTCGGAGACGTATGCCCCAGTACGGCTGCGATCGCAAGAATGGCCAGCATGGCGAGCGCCTCGACGAACAGCCACGCGTGGAAGCGCTCCTGTGTGGCCATAAAAGCAGAGCCGTCCTGATGCGCCTGCGCGCGAAGTTCGGGAAGAACCACCAGCCGGTTCCAGCCACCCAATCCCACGGCCGCAGCGACGCACACGAGCTTAGCGGCAAGTATCCGGCCCCAGGGCATCGTGAAGAGCCGCACGTCTGCCTGCCCGGTGTCCTGCATCACGTTGTATAAACCGGTGACCAGCACGACGACGAGCGCAGCCGTCGCCAGGTACGATAGCTCACCGCAGAAAGCTGCCCTTCTTTCTGTCGTTGCGTGAGCGGTCGCTGAGCGTCGGAGCATAATTGCGGCGACGATCACGCTACCGGCCCACAGTGCTGTCGCGCACAGATGTGCGACATGGATGGCTTCACGCGCCGAGAAGTCGCCCGCATCGGCCGCGTGGCTGGCCGCGGCCTTGCCCGCGGCCCAAGCAACCAGGCCCGCGATGAACAGCGGCAGCCCGCGACGGTCGGAAAGTCGGCTCAGCGTCGCCAGCAGCGCACCGACGAACCCGACCGACCACGCAACCCCGTAGTGCGATTGCGTGAGCACGGCAATGACAGCGGCGCCTGCATCGGAAAGTGGCGAGCCGCTCATTACGGCTGCCTGCAGCCACAGGTACGCGAGGGTCGTGAGTGCCAACACCATCGAGAGACCCGCCTGCCAGCCGCGCAGAGCGGTCGGCGGGCCGATACCGCTGCGGCTCCCCACTGCCTCGCAAGCCAGGGAACCGGCTGCCGTCGCGAATAGCACGTTCTGCACGGCTGCTACGGCGATCTGCGTGGCGACGAGCGGCTCCACGGTCACTTCACCGTAAACTGGTAGTGCCCCTGCGTGCGATGCCCGTCCGCAGCGACAGCCACCCATGCAACCGTATAGACGCCTGGCGTCAACGGAGTGAGGCCCACCGACATGCGCTTGTTGTCGTTCGCATCGACCTTGGCTTTCTCGCGGATAACAGACTTGCCCTGCGCGTCTTTCACGTCGATGGAACTGAACGCGGGCTCAAGCCCGTCGTCGAAGTCGATCACGACGGCGTTGAGCGTGGCCGGCGCGGTCGATCCCGCGGGCGGTTCCTGATGCTTCGGATAAGCGTGCGCCCACGCGAGGGGGGCGCTCAGCAACGCGACCGTGGCGACAGTCGTGCGCAAAGTAGCGAGTTTCATGGCGGTATTCCGTGTGTGAATGTGCGGGCTTACTGGAAAAGTGGCTTGCCGATCGTGCGCGGCGCGACATCGTCGAAGAAGATGTGCACCTGGGCGAGGATGCCGACGTGCGACCCGCTTGCCCGGTTGATCGGTATCTGCGCTTCGATGCCGAGCTGGCCGTAGCGGTTCATCCAGATGAAGCCGGGGTTGACAGTTCCCGTTGTTTGCCCCTGGCTTCTCGACAGGGGCACTTCGACTAGGGGGATCAGGTTGGACAACGGCCGCGGCAAGCCGAGGTCGTGCACGTGCTGCTGGAGGTAGGGCAGGCTATACTGAAACGTGAAGCCGTAGTCGAACGAGTTCGGCTGGCCGCCGCCCGTCGTGAACGATGGCCCCGCCTCGCCGGTGATGGCGACGGGCCGCAGCCACGCGAGCGAGTCGGGCAGGTCGCCCATGCCCTTGCCGGCGAAGATCGTGGGTGAGATCGTCGAGAAGTTGGCGGCGATCGCGCGGCTGCCCGTGTCGCCGAGTTCGGCGTTCACGCCCACTGACGTCATGAACTCATGCGCGTCGTTCACGTAGAGCAAGTACTTCAGGCCCACGCCGAAGTTGTCGAAACCGCGCGCCGTCGGGTTGTTCTGCATGACGTAGCTGCCGTCCACGGAGAAGGCGAGCCGCGGCGTGATGAGCTTGTCGTACTCGAAGCTAAAGCTGTTGATACTTTGGTCGCCGACGTCGCCCGGCACACGCTGGTGCCCGAATTCGAGGTTGGCTTCGTCGCCAACGCCTGGGTCGTCGACGGAAAGCGTGGAGGGAAATACGCGGTCGCCCGCGATGGCGTGCGCATGACCAGGGGAAGCATGGGCCAGGCAGGCAATGGTGGCCAGCAGCGCGCAGCGTGCCGGGGGCGCATAGCGACTGATAAAGGTTCGCATATTGGTTATCTCCAGTTGTCGTTCGATGCTGTCGCGCAGAAGCGCGACAAGCTGCCGCTTGCGGCAAGCGCAAAGCGGCAGATTTGCAAGTCATAAACGGGATCAGGAGAAAACCGGGGGCGCCCTGGGTTGCGCTACCGTGTGGGTTACACCAGCACGAACGGCGACCGACGCAACGGTGGCCGGCATCGTCTTTGCGGCGAGCGGTGCGGCGAGCCCAGCCGCACTGCCGGGCAGCGTCGGGACATGCCCGACCACGCTGCAATAAGCGCAGGCCTGCCAATGCGGAGCAACTCCGTGCGCAGGCTTGCTGTCATGTGTCGACGACCCAACTTTGTCATCGGCTGAGCAATAGGTAGCCAGCGCATCACTGAGACGGTGATGCGACGCGAGCACCTGCGAGACCACCGGCGCGAGCGTCACCAACAGGATTGCAAGCAATCCCAGCAGGCAGCCAAGGCGATGGAGGCGAACGCGGTACATGGCGCGCGTATTAAATGGAAAGCGGAGGCTATGGATTATGCCACGCCAGGGAAATGATCCTCGGCTGTGATCCAGCGGATTATCCGAGCCCGAAAATAGAAGCAATGCGAAAGCATTCGGGGACGCTTACTGAATCCGTACGCCCCACGAAGCAATCGACTTTTCGGTATCAGTGATGTATAAGCGCATCTGGCCATGCCTAAACACGGACACTGCGGGAAGCCGGTGAGATTCCGGCGCGGTCGCGCCACTGTATTGGGGGAAGCCGAATATCGGTCAGTTTCCCGGAGCCAGACCTCTCAGTGTCATCCTTCACCCTGACACGGAACGCGATAATTCCGGGAGTTTAACGATGCTTGACCATCTACGCCAGATTTTCAACGACTCGGACTCGAAAGTCCGCAGCAAGTTGTTCGGCATTTACGGCGTGCTCATCGCCATCAACGTACTCGCGTGGGTGTGGGCACTCGTTGCCTTTCACGCGTACCCCGTTCTGCTTGGGACGGCCTTGCTCGCGTATGGCTTCGGGCTACGTCATGCCGTCGACGCCGACCACATTGCGGCCATCGACAACGTGACGCGCAAGCTGATGCAGGAAAGGAAGCGCCCCGTCGCCGTTGGCTTCTTCTTTTCGCTCGGCCATTCGACAGTGGTAGTGCTCGCCGCAGTTGCCGTCGCACTGACAACGTCTGCCCTTCAGGGACGGTTCGACAACTTCAAGGAAATTGGCGGAATAGTCAGCACGCTCGTTTCGGCATTCTTCCTTTTCGCACTCGCGCTCATGAACTTCCTGATCCTGCGCGGCATCTTTCGCGCGTGGAAGCATGTCCGCGCAGGCGGCTCGTATATCGATGACGACTTCGATATGCTGCTCGCAAACCGGGGGCTCATTGCCCGCCTCTTCCGCCCGCTTTTTCGCCTCGTGACGCGTGGCTGGCACATGTATCCAATCGGATTCCTGTTCGGTCTCGGTTTCGATACCGCAACCGAAATCAGTCTGCTCGGCATCGCAGCGACTCAGGCAGCAAAGGGCCTTTCGCCGTGGGCCATCATGGTCTTTCCGGTACTCTTTAGCGCAGGGATGTCCCTCGTCGACACGCTCGACGGCCATCTGATGCTGGGTGCCTATGGTTGGGCCTACGAGAAACCCTTGCGCAAGATCTACTACAACATGACGATCACACTCGTTTCGATTGTGGTCGCAGTGGTGATCGGCGGTATTGAGGCACTCGGACTGCTCGCAGACCAGTTCGCTCTGAAAGGTCCAGCGTGGAACGCAATTGGTTCGCTCAACGACAACTTCGGCACGCTCGGCTACATCATCATTGGCATCTTTGTGCTGAGCTGGATAGCCTCGCTCGTCATTTACAGAATGAGGCGTCTTGACGAGGTGCAGACGAGTCAGCAAGTCTGATCCGACTCATGCCGCAGGTGAACGAAGGTGCCTCCGCGCTCTAGTTGCCGTCAAGTCACACGATAAACCATGTGGCTCGACGGGCAGCCTTTCGCAGCTGCCGGGCGAAAAGCACAGGGACGGCGCGCCGGTGTTTGGTTGGTTTATAGAACCGCTTCGTTAACGAAGGTGAGTCCGCATTGATGGTTCGAGTGCCCGGTCTGCGCAGGCAAACGGCCGCCGCATCAGGAGGCTGGATAAAACCGCTCAGGGTCGATAAGCGACCGCCGTCCGCGATTTTCACCTGCCATATCATTAACGACCGCTTGCTAGCCCGCTTTAGACATTGGTAGCGCTCACACTGAGCGACCGTTTCGGCCGAATAGCTGTCGACTGCAGTATCGCAGTGAACTGCCGGATCCCCGGCCATTTGCGTCACTCGCTACCTACTCCCCCAGCGACCGCTGACGGACAGACAGACAAACAAAGGTCAGCTGGCGTCCGAAATAGGGTACGGCTCAGAATTTCTTTTGACCGCTAACCGGCGCTCGTTACGGTGGCTGCAAAGGTGCAGATAGCTACTGGACGGGGTCCGTTTGAGGAAAACCAGACATTACTAAAAATTTTCTACACCAAATGTCGTCGCAATGTTCAGATGTCGTGTCGTCCGCTAAATAGAGATGTCGGGTTTTGTTTTGGGTTTTGGCTTGGTTTTTCCGTTCAGCTTGGGCTTTTTGCGTGAATTGTTGCACCGCATTACCATAGTCGGCAATCGTGATCGCGCGCTGTCTCTTCAAACCTTCAATCGCTTTCTTCGCATTCACCATCTCGCCGCGATGTGCCCGCGAAGGCGCGTTCGAGCTGCGCCGATCGTCCCGTAACGATTGCAACGCCCGCGCCACGTCCAAGGCAGCCGATAAACGCTTATTCTCCACCTCCGCCGCTTGATCGATGCGTGTGATGCGATCGTATTCGCGGTAGGGCACCACTACGCCATCAGCTTGCACCTCGATCACCCCGTCCGGGTACTCGACCACCTCAATATAACGGCCAATCAGTCGCCGATTGCTGATCGTATCTTGTAGCATGTACAGCACCCGGTCGTATTGCAGCGTCAGCGCCTGAGACACCTTGCGCGGCTCCCGATAGGCCAGGATCTGTCGCAAATCTTCATCGGCGCGTACCTGCCGATGCGCGTCATAATCGCGCTTCGGCACCTTGCCAAAACGCTGATTAAAGTCCGCGATGAAGGAGGGCGCATAGACATTGGCTGCCTCTTTGGTCTTGATGTCGCGCAGTCGCAATTCCTTCACCAGGCGATCTTGCAGGGTCTTATTCGCGCGCTCGACGCGCCCCTTGGCTTGACTCGTATTCGCGCAAAACGTCTCGATATTAAGCTCATACGTGGCCCGGCCGAACTGCGTGACGCCTTTGCCCGCCGTGCTAGCCCGATTCTTGACGTAAAAAACGCTGAATTTATCGCTGTACAACGCCACCGGTTTGCCGTGCGCAACCAAGTACTTTTGCAACGCCTCAAAATAGCTGAACGTCGATTCGGTCTCGGTAAAATGCAACGTCATCAGCTTGCCCGTTGCGTCGTCGATAAACACCAGCAGCGTGCACGACGGCGCCCGATCTTCGAACCAATAGTGGTCGCTGCCGTCGATCTGTATCAACTCGCCGTAACACGCACGGCGATTGCGCGGCTGATATACCTTGGGCGGACGCTCTTTACGCGGAATCCATAAGCCTGCGGCCCTCATCAGCGTTCTGACCGTCTCTACCGATATAACCATGCCATGCGCTTCGCGCAACTTCTCGCACGCCAACGTTGGCCCAAAATCGGCGTAACGTTCGCGGAGCAACGCCACGGCGCGGCAAACTAGCCCGTCGGGAAGCTGGTGATTACTCCGACGGCCACGCTTACCAGAAACCAAACCCACAGCACCCAATGCGTCAAAGCGCTTTACTAGGCGCTCGACTTGGCGAACACTCAGCGCGAGTCGTTGCGCAGCCTGACCAGGCTTTAACCGTCGCTCATGTACGGCCTGAATAACCTTCAGCCGATCCAATTCACAAATACTCATGGTAATCGTCTCACTCGCATCCATGCTCGGCGCTCCCTGGGTGGGCTACACCGACCAATGTAGGTCAAGAAAACGACATCTGTACTTGGGAGAAACACGACCTCTGAATTTTGGACCTACACCAAAAGGATTGCTAAATATAATTATGTTAAATCAGATACATCGAAATTGGAGGGTTACATTTCCCAACGAGCCTGCACGGCCGGGGGTTAGTTGCAGATCAACGGCCTGTACTTTTTTCCCTTCCCTGGCGCAGAAGTCGCTCGCTTCTTTGTTTACCTCGGACGCGGCAGACGCTGAAATACCACCGCCGAATTTTGCCGTATTCTTAGAAATCATAAACCTGTCATTATCGAGAGGAACGACGCCAGAGCTAGCGCAGCTAGCGAGGAAAGCTAACAGAACCAATGATAAACGCTTCAAAGGATAAGCCTCGATTAAGTTGCTTGATGCTGGTGGAAAACGGTACACCAAATGAACTGCCATGGCGCAGATGACCCGGTTTTCCGATTTACAGCCCGGGCTTAGGATCAGTATTACGAAAAACAGACTTGAACGGCAGTTTGTATTTTTTCTTTGCTGCCAGCAGGTATTTGCCAGCGGTCTCGGGATGCGAAGTAAGGCGTTCGAATTCCACGCGGCATAATACTATTCAAAAAATTTATTTTCATCTTTATCGTAATGCCTAAATGAATAGTCTTTCAGATTTTCACGATTAATGCTATGGAGATTTTGTCGTAATAACGCGCTTTCGTATTCTGGATATCCAAATTGAACTATGCGATCCCTGAAACAAAATCTGACTCCGCGCATGGGAAACCTGTTTAGATGGCTGCACTATCCACCGGGTTCTGGTGCAAATAGGTAAGATTTTTGAGAACGTAAATATATGTAGGATATCTGATCAAGAAGACAGAGCAGCACTCCATACGGAAGGCGGAGCGGCATCCTCGATACCGAGTTTAGTCAGATCGAACTGGCCCTTGCGAATGCGATACATCAATTCGATGCCTGAGATCGTTGCCAAGGAATTTCTGAACCGTTTGAAGCCGAGCATCACGTTCATTCTGGACTTGATGTTTCGATGGTCTTGCTCAATCATATTGTTCAGATACTTCGAGGATCGGACTTTTGTGTGTTCAGGCAGCAGCCCATCGGCCTTCATCTCGCGCACCGCGCGGTGCGAGGCAGCGTAACCATCGAGCGTGATAGTCTCTGGTGGCTGCCCCTGGTGCATGATCGCCTTGCGAAAAAAGGCTTCGGCTGCTGCGACATCGCGTTTGGCCCTGAAGAAGTCCACCGTCTGGCCATCTCGATCGACAGCCCGGTACAGGTAAAACCATTTGCCACGAATCCTCATATAGGTCTCATCAACCCGCCACGAGCCGCCCGCAGGGATCGCGATGCGGTTCCAGCGTTCAACCAGCTCCGGGATAAAGCGCATGATGGTGGTATGAGCCAGCGATAAACCGCGCTCGGCCATCATTTCCACCAGATCGCGCCGGCTGAGCTTGTAGCGAGGTACCAGCGCACGCACAGAATGATGATTTCGCGATCAAAATGTCGGCCATCAAACAGCCCGCTCTGACCTTTTGGCTTGCCCATCAGCGATAACCTGATTGTTAGGTTCAATACTTTAACCGATTCACACCGCCTATTTGCACCAGAACCATAAGAACTGAGTGGTGGAAAAAACGCCTATATGTATAGTACTACTTATACAACTAAGGAGTTGAATTGCTGGGCGGGCGAGAGTGCCTTAGCGCCGCTGTTCATCTGACCTTTGCGAATCATGTGCATGGTCTCGATTCCACCAAGGATGATGCGCGCGCAGCGAAAACTCTTAAAGCCCATCATGGGCCGCGTTCGACGTTTGATCGCGCGGTGATCCTGTTCGACAATGTTGTTTAGATACTTTTGCTGGCGAATCTTGATCTGTATTTCCCGATTGGCGTTGATCGCTTTCAATGCTGCGAGGTTCGATCCGCTCTATCGATCGTCACGGTCTCGGGTTCGCGGTTTACCGCGATTGCCTTCTCGAAATAAGCCTGCGCGGCAGCCTTGTCCCGGCGGGCTCGTAGCAGAAAATCAACCGTGTTTCCAGCTTTGCCGACAGCCCGGTAGAGATATCGCCACTCCCCCCGATTCGAACGTAGGTCTCGTCCATCCTCCAGCTTCTGCCCAACGTGCGTTTGCACCGCCGGAACGCTTTTTTAAGTAGCGGCAATAGTTTGATCGCCCAGCGATGGACGGTCGAATGGTCCACAGCAATACCGCGCTCTGCCATCATCTCTTCGAGGTGTCGTAAGCTCAACGGATACGCAACATACCAACGCACACATAGGAGCATCACGTCCAGCGGATAGTGGAGCCGTTTAAACACTTTCGACATCGCCGCAGTCAGCTTTTGCTTCATGGATCTGATTGTTCGCACGGGGTATTCAGAATAACAGACCGCCTTATTGCGACAGAACCTTTAGCCTTCGCATGCACGGGAATTCGCGCGCCAACAGCTTCGCCGGAAGCGGACTCTACGAATTCAGCAGGCGCCTTGACGCCCCCTTCCGCCGATATTTTTGACATGTCGACTCTTCTGCTTCGGTCGGGAGGTGCATATCGCCCGCGAAGTTGCAAACCGCGTGGCGCGGCTCAGCGAAGTTGTTTGTCGCTCAACGAAGCATTGGCGTTAAGTTCGAGGCCCGAAGGCAGCCGTAATACTATAAGCCTGTTCGAGGGTGACTCGGATTCGCGAATATGCGAAGCTTCGCATATTCGCGATTATGCTCAGCACCGGATTATGCGCAGCGACACGAGTTCGATCCGGTTCCAGAAAAAGTATCTAAACGGCATTGTTGAACAGGATCACCGCGCGATCAAACGTCGCGCGCGGCCAATGATGGGCTTTAAGACTTTTCGCTATGCACGCGTCATCCTTGGTGGAATCGAGACCATGCACATGATTCGTAAAGGTCAGATGAGTGGCTGCGCTAAGGCAGGCTCACCTGCTCAGCAATTCAACTCCTTATTTGCATAAGTAATCCTATACATATAGACGTTCTTACACCATCTAGTTCTTATTGCGACAGAACCCTTTACAGCCACCGTCCCCCTCAGAGGAATATCGCCATGCCATGGAACTTTAATGAACAGCAGCTTAAAAGAATAAACGGTCGTGGTAGCCACCAGACGCCTATTGCTCAGCAGCACATTTTATCCAATGCCAGTGTCGCCTTGCAGGCATTTTTTGACACGAAGAGAGCCACGACCGTGCTGCAAAGATCCGGAATCAATTTGCAGGCGCGATTGCAGGCATTAAATGAGCTCGTTGACGTCATCAAAAATCCTCAACTGCCTCGCGCCCAGCGCTTTAGTGACGCCAACATTTCGAGTATGTTGGATAAGGCATATGGCAATCACAATACGTTCATATCTATCGTCAACGAGATTAGCCGGCTAAGCTCACCCACCCCACAAGGTGGACACGCCCCAATTGCGGCGTTTATCGACGCTGGATTTCAACCTAAAAATATCGCGAGCATGCTCAGCGGTTCGGCGGAGAACTTCATCGCCAATGTCGGGAACATCAGCGCGCTGGTGGAAGTGCCGCCCGGACAGTTTCAGTCGCCAGTCGCTGTGTTGAATCAGGCAGGCCTAAGCACAAACAACATCGCCAGTATTCTGAGTAAAGCGGGCGGTAATTTCCTACCCATCGTCAACGGACTCATAAATCTGGCCAGCCCGCAAGCATACCTCAACAACCAGTCGGCGCTCCAGCTTTTGAACGCGGCAGGCCTGAGTACGAACAACATCGCAAGTATTTTGAGTAGCGCGGGCGGCAATTTTCTGTCCATCGTTAACGGGCTCACCAATCTGAGCGCACCGCAAGCACACCTCGATAACCAGTCAGTGCTCCAGTTGTTCAACGCGGCAGGCCTGAGTACGAACAACATTGCAAGTATTCTGAGTAGAGCGGGCGGTAATTTTCAGCCCATTGTCAATGGACTCACCGAGCTAACTACGCCGCAGGCATATCTTGGGGATCAGTCGGTCCTCCAGCTGTTCAACGCGGCAGGCCTGAGTACGAAGAACTTCGCTAGTATTTTAAATGGCGCGGGCGGCAATTTCCTGCCCATCGTCAACGGACTCACCGAGCTGGCTACGCCGCAGGCATATCTTGGCGATCAGTCGGTGCTCAAGTTGTTTAACGCGGCAGGTCTGAGCACGAATAACATCGCCAGTATTTTAAATGGCGCGGGCGGCAATTTTCTGCCCATCGTCAACGGGCTCACCAATCTGGCCACGCCTCATGCACATCTTGGCGATCAGTCGGTGCTCGAGCTGTTTAATGCGGCAGGCCTGAGTACGAACAATATCGCCAGTGTGTTACATGGCGTGGGTGGCAATTTTCTACCCATCATCAACGGGCTCACGAATCTGGCCTCGCCGCAAGTATGTCTTGGCGATCAGTCGCTGCTCCAGCTGTACAATGCGGCAGGCCTGAGTACGAACAACGTCGCCAGTATTCTGAGTAGCGCGGGCGGCAATTTTCTGCCCATTGTCAATGGCCTCACCGAGCTGGCTTCGCCGCAAGCATATCTTGGGGGGAAGTCAGTGCTACAGCTGTTCGACACAGCAGGCCTGAGCACGAGCAACATCGCCAGTGTGTTGCATCGCGCGGGAGGCAATTTTCTGTCTATCGTCAACGGGCTCACCGAGCTTGCTACGCCGCAGGCATATCTTGGCGATCAGTCGGTGCTACAGCTGTTCAATGCAACCGGCTTGAGTACGACAAACATCGCCAGTATTTTAAATGGCGCGGGCGGCAATTTCCTGCCCATCGTCAACGGGCTCACCAATCTGGCCACGCCGCAGGCACATCTCGGTAACCAGTCGGTGCTCCAGCTGTTCAACGCGGCGGGCCTGAGCACCAACAACATCGCCAGTATTCTGAGTGGCGCGGGCGGCAATTTCCTGCCCATCGTCAACGGGCTCACCAATCTAGCCTCGCCGCAAGCACATCTTGGCAATCAATCTGTGCTCCAGCTGTTGAACTCGGCAGGCCTGAGTACGAACAACATCGCCAGTATTCTGAGTAGCGCAGGCGGCAATTTCCTGCCCATTGTCAATGGCCTCACCGAGCTGGCTTCGCCGCAAGCACATCTTGGCAATCAATCTGTGTTCCAACTATTCAACGAGGCTGGCCTGAGCACTAACAACATCGCCAGTATCCTAAGTAGCGCGGGCGGCAATTTCCTACCCATCGTCAACGGGCTCACCGATCTAGCCTCGCCGCAAGCACATCTTGGCAATCAATCTGTGCTCCAGCTGTTGAACTCGGCAGGCCTGAGTACGAACAACATCGCCAGTATTCTGAGTAGCGCAGGCGGCAATTTCCTGCCCATTGTCAATGGCCTCACCGAGCTGGCTTCGCCGCAAGCACATCTTGGCAATCAATCTGTGTTCCAACTATTCAACGAGGCTGGCCTGAGCACTAACAACATCGCCAGTATCCTAAGTAGCGCGGGCGGCAATTTTCTGTCCATTGTCAACGGGCTCACCGAGCTGGCTACGCCGCAGGCATATCTTGGAGATCAGTCAGGGCTCCAGCTGTTCAACGCGGCGGGCCTGAGCACGAACAACATCGCCAGTGTCTTGCATGGCGCGGGCGGCAATTTTCTGCCCATCGTCAACGGGCTCACCAATCTGGCCACGCCGCAGGCACATCTTGGCGATCAGTCGGTGCTCCAGCTGCTCAACGCGGCGGGCCTAAGCACGAACAACATCGCCAGTGTCTTGCATGGCGCGGGCGGCAATTTCGACCACATCGTGCAAGATCTGCAAGACTTTATACGCCCGGGACCCCATGGAGCACCGTCGGTCTTCCAACATATCAGAGACGCGGGACTAAGCGCGGATCAGATTGCGCATATTCTCGACGGCGCCGGAAGTAATTTCGGCGAATTGACACAACAACTTCAGAGATTTGTAACGTCGCCAGGAGTTGACCAGGGGCCCTCAGAATTCCAATTGTTACGGCAACGCTTTACAGCAGAAGATATTACTCGCGCATTGGGCTCTGCCGGTGGCCGATTCTCTGAGCTGGTCACTGATCTACACCTAAACAATCTTCTGGAGTTGCCGAATCGCAACCGTGTTGTGAGAAGCGCCCCCTTTCCTAAAACTACGGGTCAGGCTGAAGTTCATCTGCGACAACCGTTTTCATTCGCCCCAGCCCAGAATTCAGTAGTAGCCGATGCCTCAACGCCATATGCCCGTATTGTGGTGGTAATGGAAGCGGACGATAAATCGACACAAGCCGCCCGCCTGTTGTGCGAAAAACATGTTGGCGAGACCTTGTGTATCGAATGGAATCCGGAGAGCAAGCAGTGGCGAGCGGTGAGCACACCTGGCGGCCCGCTGATCGATCCCCTCACCTTGAAAGTGCATCAGCAAGCTAAGTGTGTGCTGGTCGGACATTTCCGCGAGGATGGGACAATGGCAGCGCAACGACCAGAGATCCTAGCCGATTCTCTGGTCGCGCTGCTTGGGGATCTAGGTATCCCAGCCCCTCGCAAGATCAGCTTGACCGGTGTATGTTACACAGCACCTGAGATCAACAATCTCACTGCGGCATCAGAGTCGTTAGCTGGGCGATTTGCACAGGCCTTGTATGAAAAAGGAATTTCCGTACCTGTCTCGGGTATCAATGGGGAAGTCGTTGTCAACAAGCAAGGGCGAAAGCAGACGGTCTTATGGAACGATGCAGGCCGTGAGCCTGCCAATCTGAGAAAAGTCACGCTTGCCGTTGACGATCGTGGCCAATTGCATGCGCAAGCGCACACTGTGCAGATGCAGATTGATACCAGACTGCCGGCGAGGCAAACAGGTATATCGTCCCCGCATATTACGCCACCTCGTGTCGCATCCACTGCCACCTTGAGCCCTCTGGAATTGGCGGTATTGAGAAGATCAAAACTTTCTACCCACCATCCAGTAGCGAATGTTGCCAAACCGAGTCAAAAACAAGACCAGCGATCATCAGAAGCGCCAGACATGCCAACGTGCTACCCAATCTCAATTTTCAATCCTGGCGGATTCAACCGGTCACTGCAACGCGGCTTGAAGAACCTGTGCCGGGGTTTTGAACTTCAAGGTTTTTCTGGGTCTCGTGTTCAGCTTTTCCGCAATCTTGTCTAACTCCTTCTGCGAGAAGCCCGAAAGACAAGTGCCTTTCGGGAAATACTGACGCAGCAGTCCGTTAGTATTCTCGTTCGTGCCGCGCTGCCAGGGGCTGCTGGGGTCACAGAAGTAAACCGCCATATCAGTGGCAAGTGAGAACGCCTTATGCGCAGACAGTTCCTGACCTCTGTCCCAGGTAAGACTCTTCGATAACTCTCGGGGTAGTTTGTGCATCTGTCCGGCAAGAGCCTCTATCACGGTGAGTGCGCCTTTGTTCTTTACCTTGCATAACAGCGTAAATCGAGAATGTCGCTCAACAATTGTTGCGATCGCGCTGTTCAGCGAACCGACGATCAAATCACCTTCCCAGTGACCGGGTATCGCGCGATCTTCAATTTCAGCTGGACGCTCCCGAATTGAAACCGCTCCTTGAATGTTCCCGCGACTCGGCGTCTGGTGGTTTCTGGCACGCCGGAACATACGCTTCATACGAAGATGCTTTTTTAATTCTTCACGCAATACGCCACGCGTTTGAATAAAAAGGGACTTGTAGATCGTCTCGTGCGAAATACTCATGCCAACACCGGTCCCATTTTCCTGTCTCAGCCAGCCCGAAATCTGCTCAGGCGACCAATCCTGCTTCAGCAACGCGATAACCTGTCGACACAGCTTCGGATACCGGCGTAACAACAACGATTTAGGCCGCGGCGGATTCAACCGGTCACTGCAACACCCCGATATTGATTGTTATAAAATCTGAGGTGTTGTCATGGCGAGCATATTTGGCCCGATGACGGATGCACGTAAGACCCGTATCTGGACTTTATGGCGAGGCGGCATTCCGATGAGCGAGATTGCGCGGGACATCGCAAAACCACCGGCGACGGTGTATTCGTACTTGCTTTACCACGGCGGGATTGAGCCTCGACAGCATATTCGCAGGCAGGGCAGTTTATCGCTGGAAGAGCGAGAGACTATTTCTCGGGAACTAGCGAGCGGTGCGAGCATGCGATCAATCGCTAAGAGCTTGAATCGGTCCGCCTCGACGATATCGCGCGAGATATCGCGTAACGGCGGCATTACTCGGTATCGCGCCTGCCATGCAGAGGCTGCTTTCTTCAAGCGATGTAAGCGGCCTAAATCGTTGTTGTTACGCCGGTATCCGAAGCTGTGTCGACAGGTTATCGCGTTGCTGAAGCAGGATTGGTCGCCTGAGCAGATTTCGGGCTGGCTGAGACAGGAAAATGGGACCGGTGTTGGCATGAGTATTTCGCACGAGACGATCTACAAGTCCCTTTTTATTCAAACGCGTGGCGTATTGCGTGAAGAATTAAAAAAGCATCTTCGTATGAAGCGTATGTTCCGGCGTGCCAGAAACCACCAGACGCCGAGTCGCGGGAACATTCAAGGAGCGGTTTCAATTCGGGAGCGTCCAGCTGAAATTGAAGATCGCGCGATACCCGGTCACTGGGAAGGTGATTTGATCGTCGGTTCGCTGAACAGCGCGATCGCAACAATTGTTGAGCGACATTCTCGATTTACGCTGTTATGCAAGGTAAAGAACAAAGGCGCACTCACCGTGATAGAGGCTCTTGCCGGACAGATGCACAAACTACCCCGAGAGTTATCGAAGAGTCTTACCTGGGACAGAGGTCAGGAACTGTCTGCGCATAAGGCGTTCTCACTTGCCACTGATATGGCGGTCTACTTCTGTGACCCCAGCAGCCCCTGGCAGCGCGGCACGAACGAGAATACTAACGGACTGCTGCGTCAGTATTTCCCGAAAGGCACTTGTCTTTCGGGCTTCTCGCAGAAGGAGTTAGACAAGATTGCGGAAAAGCTGAACACGAGACCCAGAAAAACCTTGAAGTTCAAAACCCCGGCACAGGTTCTTCAAGCCGCGTTGCAGTGACCGGTTGAATCCGCCGCTTACATCGCTTGAAGAAAGCAGCCTCTGCATGGCAGGCGCGATACCGAGTAATGCCGCCGTTACGCGATATCTCGCGCGATATCGTCGAGGCGGACCGATTCAAGCTCTTAGCGATTGATCGCATGCTCGCACCGCTCGCTAGTTCCCGAGAAATAGTCTCTCGCTCTTCCAGCGATAAACTGCCCTGCCTGCGAATATGCTGTCGAGGCTCAATCCCGCCGTGGTAAAGCAAGTACGAATACACCGTCGCCGGTGGTTTTGCGATGTCCCGCGCAATCTCGCTCATCGGAATGCCGCCTCGCCATAAAGTCCAGATACGGGTCTTACGTGCATCCGTCATCGGGCCAAATATGCTCGCCATGACAACACCTCAGATTTTATAACAATCAATATCGGGGTGTTGCAGTGACCGGTTGAATCCGCCCTTGGCGATTTTAGGGGCGGCTGTCGCGATAAGAACTGTCGTGGCTGGGTATTCCGGTTCATCGTGACCGATTTCGGGGTGCCACCGGAATCAGCGGTTATGTCGCAATAAGAACTGGATGGTGTAAGAATGTCTATATGCAGAGGAATACTTATACAAATAAGGAGTTGAATTTCTGAGAAGTCGAGCGTGCCTTAGCGCAGTAGCTCATCTGACCTTTGCGAACCATGTGCATTGTCTCGATTCCACCAAGGATCATGCGTGCGCAGCGAAAATTCTTGAAACCCGTCATAGGCCGCGTTCGACGTTTTATCGCGCGATGATCCTGTTCAACAATGTTGTTGAGATACTTTTGCTGGCGAATCTTAATCGGTATTTCCCGATTGGCTTTGATCGCTTTCAAAGCGGCGAGGTTCGATCCGCTCTTATCAATCGTCACGGTCTCGGGTTCGCCGTTTAGCGCGATTGCCCGCTCTAAATATGCCTGCGCGGCCACCTTGTCCCGGCGGGCTCGCAGCAGTAAATCAACGGTGTTGCCGGCTTTGTCGACGGCCCGGTACAGATATCGCCACTCACCCCCGATTCGAACGTATGTCTCGTCCATCCTCCAGCTTCTGCCCACCGTGCGTTTGCACCGCCGGAACGCTTTTTCAAGTAGCGGCAATAGTTTGATCGCCCAGCGATGGACGGTCGAATGGTCCACAGCAATTCCGCGCTCTGCCATCATCTCTTCGAGGTGCCGTAAGCTCAACGGATACGCAACATACCAACGTACACATAGGAGCATCACGTCCAGCGGATAGTAGAGCCGTTTAAACACTTTCACCATCGCCGCAGTCAGCTTTTGCTTCATGGATCTGATTGTTCGCTCGGGGCCTTTAGAATAACAGACCGCCGTATTGATTCGTAGCTGACGATCACGCCGCGCTCGAGCAATAATTCTTCGATGTCGCGCAAGCTCAGCGAGAAGCGAAAGTACCATCGCACCGCAAGGCTGATGATGGCAGGTGGGAAACGATGGCCGCGGTAACTAGACGAGGTTTTCATGTGCCAAGCTTATCCGAACGCCTCGACAACGTGACAATGCCCGATCAACCGGTTCAGCAGAAACTCGCCGCTTGAAATCACGCGCCTTTAGACTGCCCATACACCAGTCTTGCCATTAGCTCGTAGCCTACTGGTGAGTAGCCGCCTACCGGGCGAAGTGTACGCAAAACCGGCCAATTGCGCTTTCGGAGCAAGCTGTTCGCCGCACACGCTAATGCCATAAACGCCACTCGTTAAAATGAAGAGGTGAGATCAATATCGAAAGGCGCGTAATGACTAGCGCTGGAATTAGCCAAGTCCAATAATATCCAGGTTTTCTTCCAACTAAAAAATTCCGTCCTTACAATGCACATCAATCGCACGAACCAGCCGCAGTCGCCGGATGATAACGCCTTCACGTCATCGCCTGGCCCAAACGAGCAAGTCGCTTTTCTCGGCTCGGCTAGCACCGCCGGTTCAGGGCCGTCCCGGCGACTGGTCTCCTACTCCGCCAGGTTCCCCGAACCCTTGCCATCCTTTGTACAGCGTCAGACAACAAACCGCTTCAGGCGCACGTTTTCGCTTCCCCTTGCAGGACAGCCCACATTCACCGATACATTACAAAATTCTGCGCACACGCCTGTTTTCGACCTTCCTTCAACCGTGGACCGGCATTCCCCGGATATACGGTCGCCCAGCGAACAAGCCTATACCCAATCGGAATGCGGATTGACGTCGGCTTCCGCCCCGAAAGCAAGCCTAAGTCGTGCTATTTTGGGGCGCTTGGAAAGCCCGCCGGATTCGCTGATTGCGGCGCGAAACACAATACTTGCACAATTGAGCGCATCGGACTATCGTCTGACCCCAGACGAAACCATTGCCATCAATGATCTGCGATCACAAAAGCCACAGTTACCGAAAGATGTATGGTTTTTTAGCGACCCGAATAAAGATCCAGATGATGTCGTCGCTTATACTTTGGGAAGGCAACTGCAGATTGAAGGCTTTATACAGATCAAGGATGTGGTTACGACGCTGGGTGATGCTGAAGTTCGATGTCAACGTGCTGAGATGGCGAAGGGAGTATTTAATAAACTTCGATTGCCTGATGTGCATGTGTCGCGTGGTCAAGATTACAGAATGAACCCGCTGCAGTCTAAAGAGCATGCCAAGTTTTTACGAGAAGGTCATGCTTTACGTGCCGCATCTAGTGAAATTCATCGTGACAGCTTGCAGGATATGAGATTGCGCCTAAAGCATGCGCCACATCCGCTTAGTATTGTCGTGATCGCAGGCATGGGTGATCTCAATGGGCTTATCACTACTTGCCCAGAGATTATGCGCGAGCGCGTTGACGATATCACCATTATGGGCGGAGTGGAGCCTTTAAAGGACGCAGATGGTTTTATACAGCCTGATGCACGTGCCTACAATAACGTCACCGACTTGGATGCTGCCCGCAGTCTTTATCGCAAAGCACAGGAGCTTGGCATTCCATTACGTATCGTGACAAAGGAGGCCGCCTACAAAACCGCCGTTTCACCATCATTCTACGAAGGAATGGCAATGAGTGGACATCCAGTGGGCCAATACTTGAGAGATGTTCAAAAGAGTGCCCTAAAAGGCCTATGGGAGGGAATTCAAAATGGATTACTTCCTGGCCTGGATAACGCTTGGTTCTTCCGTACGTTCATGCCGAACTCACAAATCGATGTAGGACAACACGACAATAAAAACAATGTGTCCTTTGATGCTATCTGGCCTAAGGTGACGAAACTGAACCTGTATGATCCTCTGACATTACTGGCTTCAGTGCCTAACGCGGCAAAACTGCTATTTAAACCAAAGGCTATTCAAGCAGAAGGATTCAGTCGCGTAGAGCAGATAGGTTCAGACGAGGTTGCGTATCCAGAGAAGGCGAAGTTATTGATGTCCGCTCTAGTAAAGTCCGCGCTTGCCCAGTCGACGGAGAATCATGTTGAACCACATATGCCACAGCATTTCTGACTATTTAAGAGGCCAGTTCGAAAGTTGTGCTTAGCACGCCTGAAGATTTTCCAACAGATGAGCGAGCAGCCAAGTTTCAGGAACGCTTCGTGAATGTCAGCGCGACGATCGAAGCGAATGCGTAGACGGCGGAAACTGTGGAGCCAAGAGTGAGTGCGTTCGACGACCCAACGATACGTGCCGAGTCCACTACCGTGCTCGGTACGGCGCTTTGCGATCACGGGCTTGTGCCACGTTCGCGCAGTGCGCGACGATGTCGTTTGGAGTCGTAGCCACGATCGGCGTAGACGATCCCAGGCTTTTTAAGGGGTCGGCCACGCTCGCCTCGAATCGGCGCAATCGCCTCGACGAGCGGCAGCAGTTGCGCAACGTCGTTGGTGTTCGCGCCAGTGAGGATGGCGACGACGGGAATGCCGTTGGCGTCTACGAGGATGTGATGCTTGGAACCCGGACGCGCGCGATCCGTGGGGTTCGGGCGGCATTGTCACGTTGTCGAGGCGTTCGGGTAAGCTTGGCACATGAAAAGCTCATCTATTTACCGCGGCCATCGTTTCCCACCTGCCATCATCAGCCTTGCGGTGCGCTGGTACTTTCGATTCTCGCTGAGCCTGCGCGACATCGAAGAATTATTGCTCGAGCGCGGCGTGATCGTCAGCTACGAATCGATACGGCGGTGGTGCGATAAATTCGGCGCCCGGTTTGCCGCACAGGTAAAGATCAACGGCCGTATCGCCAAAACCTGGCATCTGGACGAAATGTTCGTGCGTCTGCGTGGTGAGCCTTACTGGCTATGGCGTGCCGTCGACGAACACGGTCGCGAACTCGACATCCTGTTGCAAAAGCATCGAGATACTGCCGCAGCCAAACAGTTCTTCATGAGGATTTTGCGCAACCACCCGGCACCGCGCGTCATCGTGACCGATCAGCTTCGTAGCTATCCGGCTGCCAAAGCCCGAGTGCCCGCGCTGGCCAAGACGAAGCACATCTTCGTACGTGCTGCCGCACGCGTGAATAACCGCGCCGAAAATAGCCATCAACCAACACGTGAACGCGAGCGCCGCATGCGCGGCTTAAGAGATCGGCGACGTGCCCAGGGCTTCCTCTCGAACTTCGGCCCGATTCGACAGCATTTCGCTCTGAAACGACACCTGATTTGTGCAGCCGAACATCGTCGCGAGCTTACGCTGCGCTTGGAATCGTGGCATCACTTGACACTCCAGGGCCAAAATCCGTCTGCGCTTTAAGCAATAGCCGTAAAGCGCCTCTTTTTCGCTTAATCATCCTCAACGTGACAATGCCCTCAGTTCTTATTGCGACAGAACCCTCACGCCCCGCGCTCGGTCCACCAGACGGAGAAGATGCGCAACGGCTCGCCCCCGGTGTTATGCACGCTATGCTCGGTGTTCGGATCGAACGTCAGGCAATCTCCGCTTCGCACATCCGTGACTTCGCCGCGGTAATAGAGCCTACCAGTCCCGGCTGCGATCATCCATATCTCTCGCTCCGGGTGCTCTTCTGGCGGAGAAAAACCGCCAATGGCAACCTCGAAACGTGATGCCTCGAACGTGGTGCCCGCGCGCAAAGAGCCGAAATCAATTTCTTCTACACGCAAACCCGTTTCCCAAACGTGGGGCGCCTGGAAAGCCAGGACGATAGGCGACAGGACTGGATCGTGAAGACCGTTCATACGGGTTCCTCCAATGCTGCGATGGCCACGTAGCTAGGGGAACACGAGTATCCAAGTTTCTTCCACAGCGCCGACGCGACACCCGGCATAACCGGATAAGCAAGAACGCAGAATCCGCGCACATACTGCCTGGCAGCCTGTGGCCGCCATTCCAGCGCGAGCCATTGGTCGATGCAACGCGTTGCCGCTCGCACGCTGAAATGATCGACGTCGAAAGTCGCATCCATGTCGGCCACGAGTCGCGCGAGCGTGTCCGCATACGGATCGACTGCGTCATCGCTCCGCCCGACATCGAGAGCGGATTGCATCTGCGCCAAGCGGGGCTCGACGATGCGGCGGAACGCTTGGAAGCCATCGCGGGAAAAATCGCTCGGCCCGGCCTCCGGACTGGTTTTTGCGAGGAAATAGCGCAGCACGTCGGACGATGCGCCCAACTCCCGCACCGCTTGGTCGGCCCAGATGCAATGCTGACGGCTCGTCGAAAACTTGCGGCCGTCGAGCGTGTAGAAGAAATTCGTTAGATAACGATCGAAGCCGCGGTAGAGGCGGCTACGCTGCGCGAGTGTCTCCACGCCCACGCAGAACGGCACCGTATTGTCAAAGCCGAAGCTAGTCACGTTCACGGTGCCAGAGGCCACATCGAACGGATTGCGCTCAAGCGCCAGGATGTCTTGCGCGACTTCGCCGCAGAGCAGCGACAACATGAACAGCGCCGTATAGGTGAACACGACCGAAGGCGCGGAGGCCCGCGCATCAGGCCAAGGCTCTCCCCACTCGCCGGGATTCGACAGCCGCACCTTGCCAGCCGAAGTCCGCATAAATCGCGCCGCGATACGCCGGACGTCGGCCGGCACCCGCATCTCCAGCATCCGCTGCGTGAGCGCAGGGACGTCTGCATCGAGAAAAACGCTGGCCCGCTCGGTGACCTCGATGGTGGCGTCGGCCGGTTCCGCTCGCGGGGCGATTAGATCGCGCGGCGACACTTCTATGCCGCATGCCTCGCAGTGGTAGCCACCCATTTCAACGCCGCAGGAAGGGCAAGTGCCGGCGATCCTACTGCCGACGATCATCCGCCCGCTCCGACCGCTGATGTGGACAAGTTCGTCGTATGGCTGCAGCAGGCCTTGCGTGTCCAGATCGGCAAGTACCTCGCAAGTGATGCTGTGAAGGCGCGCCCGGTACGGTGGATCGAGCGGATTGAGAAACGCGTCGTAGCGAATATCGAGTGCCTCAAGGCAGCCGGCAATCCCCCGATGGTAGTCGGCACAGATCTGCTCGACTGGCTTGTCATGTTCTTCGGCGCGAGGCAGCACGTGGGTCTCGTAGGGGTCGGTCGCCGAGACGAGCGCGACCGTTGCACCATTGCGTCGCAAGTGCCGCGCGAGCATGTCCATCTTGAGAAACGGGCCCGCGACGTGACCAAGATGGAGCGGGCCATTCGGTGTCGGCATCACTGGGATGAGCACATAAGTGGCGTAAGCGGTCATCAAACAACCTCGATATTCGACTATGAAACAGTAGAGGCACGGCTCGCTGGCGACGTATCGCCCGAGCCGATGCCGAAGTTCGGGCCGGCGACAAGGTCAATCCCGATATCAGCACCCGCTCCGAATTCCTGAAATGCAACCCTCGATGGCAGGCGATACAGTTCACGCGCGGCAATCTGGTTGGCGATTCGTGCTGCCCGCCAAGCGCCGAGACCGAGGTCCGGCGCGCCAATACCGTGTGTGTGCAACTCCCCGTTCTGGATAAAGATCTGTCCGGGACCACGATGATCTACCCGGTAGCCGGCGTCGATCTTTAAGCGTTTCGATGCGTCGAGGTTCAGTTTGTCGCCGAGTCCACTGAGACACGATGGCAACGAGTAGCGGTAGCCCGAGCCGGCTATGATTGCGTCGACCGCAATCGAAAATACGCGCCCCGTCTGGAGGTGCACGAACTGTGCGTCGAGCTGTCCGTTCACCGTCGGCTCCACTTGCCGCAATTCGCTATAAGCACGCAAGTGTACTGGAACAGGCGTACCGCCGGCACTGCGGTGGTAAAGGCGGTCGTAGATATCCGCTATGGTCTTGAAGCTGATGCCCTTGTAGAAGAGACCTTGCTGAGGCACCACGCGGTCCTTGACGTCTTGGGGAAGCCCGTGGAAATACGTGGTGTAGTCCGGCGTGAAATGCTCGAGCCCCAACTTTGAATATTCCATCGGCAGAAAGCCCGCGGCTCGCGTATACCAGTGCAAGTCGAATTGCGCCACGTTTTCGTCATTGAACTGCTTGTCGAGCATTGTATGCACCACCTCAGCCGCGGACTGGCCCGATCCGAGCACCAGCACCTGCTGTTTTCCCGCGATATCGAAGCGATCCGCGTAGTCGGCTGTATGCATGATCTTTCCCGGAAATCGTCGTGCGAGCGTCTGCAGGCACGCCGGCAACCATGGTTGTGTCCCGGTGCCGAGCACGAGGTTTCGGCCGTAATAGACGCGTTCCTCGTGCGCTTCCCGCGTAGTGACGCGATAGCAATCGTCCATCACGTCCACGCCTACAACTTCGCTTCCGAAATGCAGGCTCGTAAGCTGATTGCTGACCCATTGGCAATAGTGGTCATACTCCCGGCGCGGGATATGAAAATTCTCGAAGAAGTAGAACTTATACAGACGGTCATGAGCTTGCAGGTAGCTCAGAAAACCGAAGCGGCTGGTTGGCGCGACGAGACTCACCAAGTCGGCAAGAAACGGCACCTGTAGCGTGGCTCCCTCAAGCAACATGCCTGGATGCCAACTGAAACTCGGCTTGCGTTCGAGAAATACCGCGCGGTCGAGCCCCGCTTCAGCGAGCAGTGCCGCCAGGCTCAGATTGAACGGGCCAACGCCGACGCCGACCACGTCTAGAATGCCCGTGGGCACCAGTGTGGATTCCATGAATCTAGTCATGCGGTCTCCCGCAAGGCCGTCCCAACTGATGACACCGCCACTCCCTCCGGGACCAGCGGACGAGATTGGGCGTGGGGACCGTTTATGGTCTGCGTCTCGTATTCGATGGCCAAGCGCTTAAGGTGCCGCATGAGATCGACGATATGCAACATATCGGTGGCAGGATTGAGCAACGTCATTTTCAGAGCTGTCCGGCCATCACGGCGCGTCACGCCCAAGTTGGCCACCCCCTGGTTCAGCAGCCCATACGCCACCGATTGGTTAAGCGCGTCGCGCTCAAGCTCGTCTATATGTGGCGCCCGAAGCCTGAACAGGACACTGGCAAGTTGGGGAGGCTGGATCAGCTCGAACGCTGGGTCAGCTTCGAGGGTCTTGGCGACTTCGCGCGCAAGGTCAATACCAGCGTCGACAAGTTCGCTGAAGCGGCGCGCACCGAGGCTGCGCAGGCTCGTCCACAGTTTCAGCGCATCGAACCGGCGTGTTGTCTGAAGCGACCGGTCGACCAGATTGGGGATCCCGAGCGCTTCGTCTTCAGCAGGATTGAGATAATCGGCATGCTCCCGCATTGCGTTGAAATGGTGGCCGTCTCTAAGCAAGAATGCGCTACAGCTGATTGGCTGGAAGAAGTGCTTGTGGAAGTCGAGAGTGACCGAGTCGGCGCGCTCGAATCCATTCAGTTGACCCCGGTATTTCTCTGACAGCAGAAGGGCTCCGCCCCACGCGGCATCGACGTGCAGCCAAATGCCATACATCGCGGCGCAATCTGCCAGGCTGGAGAGCGGATCAATAGCGCCTGCATCAGTGGTGCCGGCGGTCGCCACGATCGCGAACACGATCTGGCCGCGGTCCGCAGCTTTTTTAAGCGCCTCCTCGAGCGCCCCCATATCGATGCGATCGTAGCGATCGGCCGGAACATTGATGCATGCATCGCCGCCGAGCCCAAGCAGATAAAGTGCCTGGCGCACGGAAAAATGGGCCTTTTCCGAGCACATCACCTTGAGCCGAGCGGCATCGGCGGGCAAACCCAGCTCGCGTACCGAACGCTTCCAATGTGCAGCGACCGCATGGTCGCGCGCCAGCAGCAGAGCCATCAAATTGCTCTGCGTCCCGCCGCTCGTAAACACGCCCGCATCCTCCGTGCCGTAGCCTATGCGATCGCGTAGCCACGACAGCATGTGCTGCTCGAGTACCGTCGCTGCAGGACTTTGGTCCCACGAGTCCATTGATTGGTTGGCAGCGTTGATCAGCACCTCGGCTCCTTGCGCGCTCAAAGTCGTCGGACAATGCAAATGAGCGATGCAAAGTGGATGATGAACCTGCAAGCTCCGGGAGAGCACGATTTGCGCCGCATCAGTGAGTGCTTGTATGTCGCCGACGCCTACTTGAGGCAGTACCTCGATAGCTCTCAGGCGAGCGCCAAGTGCTTGGGGCGTGTCGCCGTTGAACAGAATTCCTTCTTCAAGCCACGCGCCTGCCATCCGCACCGCTTCGTTCATCACGAATCGGTACCGCTGTCCGCTTCCTGCACCACAAGACGTCAGACTTTCCAGTGAGCTGTTACGCATGTTCTGCCCCCTCGGTTGCTGGTTTGCTCTCCGTCGCGCTGGACAATGCGTGATCGAGCCGCTCAAGGGCGCAGCAGAGTTCAGCTTGAGTGATGTTCAGGGGCGGAAGCATACGCAACACGGTGCCATGTCGGCCACCGCGCTCGAGGATCAGCCCGTTGGCGAAGCACTCGGCCTGAACGCGCGTAGCCAGTGCCGGATTGGCGGGATAGCTGCCTAGCGGGTCGGCGGGCTGCGCCCTATCAACGATTTCAATACCGAACATCAGGCCACGGCCGCGAATATCGCCGATGCAGGCATGCTTGCCGGCAAGCTTGTCAACTCCGGCACGCAATTGCTCGCCACGTGAGACGACTTGCGACAACACTCCATCCCGCTCCATCACGCGCATAGTGGTGAGGCCGGCCGCCATCGCCAACTGATTGCCGCGGAACGTGCCAGTGTGAGCGCCCGGCAGCCATTCGTCCCATTGCTTGCGATAAGCCAGCACCGCAAGCGGTAGCCCTCCTCCGACCGCTTTGGAAATTACGATCATATCGGGGACGACGCCGGACCGTTCGAATGCGAACCAGTCGCCGGTGCGGCCAATGCCGGCCTGTACTTCGTCGAGGATCAGCGCGACGCCGCGCGCCTGCGTTGCCGCTCGCAAGCGCCGCAGCCATGCATCTGGAGCGGGAATCACCCCGCCTTCACCCTGGACCGCTTCAACGATGACCGCAGCCGGTTGCGTGACACCGCTTTCGACGTCGTCGAGAAAGCACTCCAGGTAAGTGGCAAGCGCGTTCTCGGCTTGCGCACCGCCCAAGCCGAGCGGGCAACGGTAGCTATACGGGAACGGCATGAATTGCACGCCGGGCATCAGCGACAATACGGAGCGCTTCGGTGCCAAGCTGCCGGTCACGCTCAGCGCACCATGCGTCATGCCGTGGTAACCGCCTGAAAAACTAAGAATCGTCGCGTGTCCCGTTGCCGTCTTGGCCAACTTCAATGCTGCTTCAACCGCGTCGGCCCCGGTCGGTCCGCAGAAGTGCAGTCGCCAGTCGGACGCATTGCCTGGTAACAGACCGAGCAGCTTCTCCGAAAATTCATCCTTCAGCGGGGTGGTCAGGTCAAGCGTGTGCAGGGGCAAGCCGCTTTGCAATACCGCCCCGATTGCCTCGGTGACATCCGGGTGGTTGTGCCCCAGTGCGAGTGTGCCCGCGCCGGCCAAACAATCCAGATATCGACGACCCTCAACGTCCGTTATGTAGGAACCACTTGCAGAGCGGATAGCGATCGGTATTTTGCGCGGATAGCTGCGCGCATTCGATTCGAACTTGGCCTGCCGATCCAAGAAATACCGATTGGTTGTATTGCTCGCTTTAAATTTCTGCATCGTCCCACTCGGAATGAATTTACTCATTGGCTTGTTATCCACAAGCGAACAGACTCTGCCAACCGTTTTACATTGAGTCCATTGAAAATTTACCTCTCGTTATCCAGGCGCAGCATATGCGGGGAGCCTTGCTCGGGGTTCCACGCCAGGCGAGCATTTAAACCTTTGACATGAAACGGACGCGCAATGCCCGCGACATTGCGCACCCGGGCAACCTTATTGAATCGAAAGGCTGTAGGTATAGAAAATCTCGTCACGCTTCCAGCCGAGACTTTCGTATAGCGCCTGAGCACCGAAATTCTGCTTGGCTGTAGTCAAATCCACACGGGCCTTGCCATCAGTCGACGCCTGCTCGATGGCTGCCAGCAGAAGCTGCTTCGCCAGACCGGCACGGCGGGCGTTGGGTGCGACGAAGAGATCATATAAAATGTAAATGGGTGCGGCCGCTACCGAGCAAAACGTCGGGTATAGTTGGCACAGGCCGACCAGTGGCCCGCTGTCGGCATCAGCTACAAAAATGACTGATTCAGTATTTGCTATTCTGTCCGATATGAAACGGACTGCGAGACCAATGTCCGAGTTATGCCCATAAAAAATTCGGTATTCATTAAATAGTCGTGCCACCCCGTCCAAGTCTCCGGGTTGATATTTTCTAACGTTCGTTGAATTCATTCGGAATTATCTGGTTAGCGACCATCAGCGTCGGAGTGCGAATGATACTGCGCTTAATGGCACCGAAAAAGATCCACTACCTCAAAAAAGTTTAGAACCACAATATGGACCTAGCGTCGCTAGTATCATCATTCTCTGCACAGAAAAGTGTGGTCGGGCAAAGCCAGCAGGAAGCGCTTTACAAATGCTTACGTGACATGCTGATGGATGGGCAGATCCCCGCGGGCACACGGCTCGTGTCGACGCGCACACTCGCGGTAGAACTTGACATCGCGAGAAATTCCGTGGTCTATGCCTACGAAAGGCTTGCGGAAGAAGGTTTCGTGGTGGCCACGCGAAACGGCACGGTCACCGCGTGGGACGGAAAGATTCATGCGAGCCAGGAAAGCGAAAGCTGTTTGCAATCGTTTCGCCTAGCCGATCGAGTTATGGGACTGGAGAATCCCAACCCCGAACCCGACACGATGTTGCCATTCGTACCGGGGCTGCCATCGCTTGAGGAATTTCCGCTCGTTCAATGGCGCCGCTGCGTGGAGCGCGAATGGAGAAACATCAAGTCCGCGCATCTCGCCTACGGACCAGCCGAAGGCATGCCGGAATTACGCAAGGCCGTTGCGGCCTATATCCGTATTTCCCGGGGCGTGCGTTGCGATATCGAGCAGGTTTTCATCACGGACGGCACCCAGAGCAGCCTGGAACTGTGCGCACGCATGCTGGCGAATCCCGGTGAGTACGGCTGGTTGGAAAACCCCTGCTACAACGGCGCACGAACTGCTTTCCGATCGACTGGCCTGCAAGTCGTGCCCATTGAGGTCGATCACGAAGGACTCGCACCGACCGAAGACCAGTGGCGAAAGCATCCTCCAAAGCTGATTTACGTGACCCCATCCCACCAGTATCCGCTTGGCCGGCTGATGAGCACGCGGCGGCGCAGCGCGCTCGCCGAAAGAGCTCGCGCATGCGGCGCCTGGATTATAGAAGACGACTACGACAGCGAATTCCGGCGCGACGGACAGCCGCTCCCCGCCATCCAGAGCTTGTTTGCCAATGCGCCTGTCTGCTACCTCGGGACGTTCAGCAAGACGATGTTTCCCGCGTTGCGGCTTGGCTTCATGGTCGTACCGCCCATGCTGGTGAACCGCGTCACCCACACGTTGCGTGAACTCGTGCATCGTGGTCATCCGGCCGAGCAATTGGCTATGGCCGAATTTATCGACAGCGGTCTGTTCGCGCGACATTTGCGCCGCATGAGGACGTTGTATGCCCACCGCCGCAGCTGCCTCAAAGCTGCACTGGCTCGCCACCTCGGTTCAAGCCTGAGCGTGCAGGAGAGCCAGGGCGGCATGCATCTTTCGTCAGAGATCTTGTTGCCGCTCCAAGACATTGAAATTGCCCGCGTTGCGTCGGGCTTCGGTCTAATGCTCCAGCCGCTTAGCAGCTATCGGGTCGGTGACGGCCGGATGTATAACGGATTCGTATTGGGTTACTCGGGATTGCGCGACGCGATCATCGAGCAAGCCGCGGCGCAGTTCGGTGCCGCCATCGAGCAGCATGAACGCGTCGGCAATAACGAGCCCAAGCACGCCAGGCGCGCTATCTCATGACCGCCCGCCACCAACGGTTCTGGTGCAAATAGGTAGTCGGACCTGAACAATTCGTTTCCTGACGGAATTCGATTGGCAAATGGTCAAGCTGTTGGCGGCGTGACGTACTGCGCACCCCGAGCCATAGCCAATAGCAGAGCGCAAAAAAACCGCAGCTTCCTCAGGATCATCCGCAGGTTGTGGCCCGCGCCGCACATGACAGCATGGATCGCGTCGCCGAGCGCACCCTTGAGCCAGTTCCGATCTAGTTTGCCGTCCGACTTCATGTGGCCAATCGCCGCCTCGATCGCACTGCGTCTGTTGATCATCGCTCGTAGCCCGCGCGTAATGCCACGTCGTAGACCAGCGTGATAGATCTTCACCCCACTTATCGCTACGCCCCTATAACCACGATCTACCACCGCGATGTTTGCTTTAACGTCACTCAGAATCGCTGCCTGTTCCAAGGCTTCGGCCAACGTATGTCCATCGTAGGGGTTCCCCGGGATCGAGCGCGCACCGATCACCAAGCCCTCGCGATGTGTCGTGGTGATCGACACCTTCACGCCAAACTCATACGGGCGTCGGGCCTTGCCTTTTGAGATGCACTCTACCTCAGGCGCGTGCAACGCTTACAGCTTGTTTTTATCCTTGGGTTGTTGCGCGAGAAGCCGTTTCGATTTGAGCAGCAGCGTCTCGAGTGCCGCGCGGCTTTGTTGCGCGACCCCGTCAATTTGAC
The DNA here is from genome assembly GCF_034047095.1 of Robbsia andropogonis. Classification (NCBI taxonomy): domain Bacteria; kingdom Pseudomonadati; phylum Pseudomonadota; class Betaproteobacteria; order Burkholderiales; family Burkholderiaceae; genus Robbsia; species Robbsia andropogonis. The sequence goes on from NZ_CP139169.1 coordinate 53,003, forward strand.
GTTCTACATCGCGCATGACGCGACCAACGCGCGAACGCAGCGTTCGTAATGCCTTCTTCATCCGCTTGAATTGCTTGGCGTGTGCATATCGACCAATCTGACTTGCCAAACGCGGGGCTTCACGATTGTAGTTCTGGCGCAGTGCTAAACCATGTTGTGATGCAGTCGTCACCAATTGCTCGCGGCAGCGTTCGAGCAAGCGCGAATCAGTCGGGTGCGCAATGGCTTTTTCCATCACCGTCGTATCGACAATGACCTGCTTCAGACTCGCGCTTTTAACAACCTGGGCACGTTTGGCCGCTTCGATCGTCTCTGCCAGCAACTCCTCTACACCTGCCTCACCGAGGCGCTTGCGCCAGCGCGCGAGGCTCGACGGATCGATTGGCGGCGTCGTTTGGAAATACGTCTCGCCGGTAAAAACCTGCCAGTACTGATTCTCGATCCATTGCCATACCACGTCCTCATCGGACAAGTTAAAGGTATGCTGCAAATACAGTAGACCCGCGATCAAGCGCGGCGAACTAGCCGGCCGCCCACGCGACGATACGAAGCTCGCACTCATCGCAACGCTCAGGCGCTCCCAATCGATCAAGTCGCTCAGCTTGACCAAGCGATGCCTCAGGTTGATCTGCTCGCGCAGCGGCTGTCGAAAGAAATCTCTCTCGGGCACCACCTTCTTCGGACCCATCAAAACCTCGTCAGAATTTGCAGCATTCAACACGTAATATGCACGTTCCTTGCAAATCCCTCAACCGTGATACAGCGTCAAAGCCTTATGCCACGCGGCTCTACGAATCGTTCAGGGCCGACTAGGTAAAAGTGTTGAGAATGTTCTTACATGTAGGATATCTGATCAAGAAGACAGAACTGCATTCCATACGGCAGGCAGAGCGGTATCCTTGAGACCGATTTTAGTCAGATCGAACTGGCCCTTGCTAATGCGATGCATCAATTCGATGCCTGAGATCGTTGCCAAGGCGTTTCTGAACCGTTTGAAGCCGAGCATCACGTTCGTTCTGGACTTGATGTTTCGATGGTCCTGCTCAATCATATTGTTCAGATACTTCGAGGATCGGACCTTCGTGTCTTCGGGCAGCAGGCCATCGGCCTTCATCTCCCGCACCGCTCGGTGCGAGGCAGCGTAACCATCGAGCGTGATAGTCTCTGGTGGCTGCCCCTGGTGCATGATCGCCTTGCGAAAAAAGGCTTTGGCTGCTGCGACATCGCGTTTGGCCCTGAGTAAGAAGTCCACCGTCTGGCCAACTCGATCGACAGCCAGGTACAGATAGACCCATTTGCCACGACTCCTCATATAGGTCTAGTCGACTCGCCACGAGCCACCCGAAGGGATCGCAAATCGGTTCCAGCGTTTAACGAACTCCGGGGTAAAGCGTTTCACCCAGCGCATGATGGTGGTGTGAGCCAGCGATAAACCGCGCTCTGCCATCATTTCCACCAGATCGCGTAGGCTGAGCTTGTAACGAAGGTACCAGCGAACACACAGAATGATGATTTTGCGATCAAAATGTCGGCCATCAAACAGCCCGCTCTGACCTTTTGGCTTGCTCATCAGCGTTCACGTGATTGTTACGCTCAATACTTTAACCGATTCGCACCGCCTATTTGCACCAGAGCCATTTATCGCACCACCGCCGTATCGATTCGTAGCTGACGATCAAGCAGCGCTCGAGCAATAATCCTTCGATGTGGCGCAAGCTCAGCGAGAAGCGAAAGTACCAGCGCACCGCAAGGCTGATGATGGCAGGTGGGAAACGATGGCCGCGGTAAATGGACGAGGTTTTCATGTGCCAAGCTTACCCGAACGCCTCGACAACGTGACAATGCGGAGCCGAAAATGCTGGCTCAACTTCTCTCAAATCCTCTGCGCAACTCCCAATCAGTAATACGTCGATCATGTTCTGTTTGCTCCCACTGCGCCGCGTGCACATAGTGGTCAACCACTTCACCTCCCAGAATCTCGCGAAGCCATACTGATTTTGACGTAATTTCAATAGCATTTCTAAGCGTTTTCGGAATTTCTGGTAGCGAGGTCTCCCGATAGCCATCACCGACAAACGGCGGTGGCAGATCCAGCTTTTCTTCAATACCCGCCAGGCCTGCTGCTATAAGACCTGCGAAAGCGAGGTAAGGGTTAAGATCCGCACCACCAATACGGCACTCTGCTCGAATTGCGCCTGAACCTTCGCCGCAAACACGGAAGCCAACTGTACGGTTGTCTTGGCTCCAGGCAATCTTCGTCGGTGCGAAAGTGTCCATTTGAAACCTCTTATAGGAGTTTATATATGGAGCCAACAAGAGAGTAATGTCTTTCGAGTATTTCATCAGACCTCCCAAGTAGCTTCTCATCAACGCAGACATACCACTCGGGGCTGACGAATCGTAAAAAAGAGGCCGACCGTCAAGAGACCAAAGTGATGAGTGGATATGGCACGAGGAACCGGCAAGTTGATAATTCCACTTAGCCATGTAGGTAATAGCCTTGCAGTGCTGCTCCGCGATCTCCTTGCTACCGTGCTTGATTAGCACATGGTGATCTGCCATTAACAGTGGATCAGCATAACGCACATTGATTTCGCCTTGACCTGGTCCGCCTTCTCCTTTTGAGCATTCAATAGGAACGCCTGCCTCGTAAAGCCCATTTCTAATTGGACGCATAACAGACTCTTGACGTGTGGTCGATAGAATATGGTAATCTTGATTATAGGTGCCAAATGTTTTCAGGTTAGTAAAGCTTTTCTTAGTTATCACATCGTAGGGTTCATCAAACAAATAAAATTCCAGTTCCGATGCAAAACCAGCGCGCATGCCCAAATCAGCTAGCCGGCGCATCTGTTTCTGCAGAATTTGTCTGGGCGAATGTGCTATAGGTGCGCCCTTAGCATCAAAGGTATCGCAAATTACAAGTGCGGTTGCGTCCAACCATGGCAGCGGTCGTATCGTTGAAAGGTCTGGTTTGAGGAGTAAGTCTCCATATCCGCGGTCCCAACTGGCGCAACGGTAACCTTCAACTGGAAGCATCTCCATGTCATCCGCTAACAGGTAATTGCATGCGTGAGCTTCTTGGTAGCCATGCCGGACAAAAAACGCTGCATGACAGCGCTTTCCCATCAGTCTGCCTTGCATATCTACTATGCACATAAGTACCGTATCGATTGAACCAGCGGCTACAGCGCGCTTTAATTCTTCGAATGTCATTTTCGTACTCCTACCCAACAGTAAAGAATAAATTTTTATGCTAGTTTTACCAATAGGCTATTACAAGTAAAGCAGTAACGTCGGTTTTAGCAGGATTTAGGTCATCGATCATGAAATTTCTCCGGTTGAAGTAGTGCTAGAGTAGTCTTGACCGATGTGATTCAAATCGGCAGGAGTTGATTGGGAAATATGATTAATCCAATTTCCGAACAAGAGATGGGCGTGACTGCGCCACAGATTTGTCGGAGCTGACGCTTCACAGTCACCGGGAAAATAGTTTCGCGGGCGACTAACACATTTACCTGCCTTTCTGTCTCGGAAATACTCATCGGCCAGTGAGTTCGAATCGTATTCGATATGATTGAAGAAATGAAGCGCGTTATGATTAGGATCGTCGAGTAGGCATAGGCCTGTGTGCGGCGAGTCAATTAAAACGGATAGACCGCTATCGGGCGGTATATCTGTCTGTCGCATTTCTGTCCAGCGTGAAACTGGGATGTCGAAGTCGTCAGATAGTCCCTTCAAATAAGGAGATTTATTTCCTACACAGCGATGCTTAAATACGCCAAAAGCTTTTTCAAATAAGGTGTACTTGGGCATGCCGTGAAAATAATGAATGGCTGCTTGAGCTGCCCAACAAATATTAAAGCACCTGTGAACGTTGGTTAGCGTCCACCGAAAAATTTTGGTGAGTTCATTCCAATAATAAACTTGTTCGAAAGGAATCGTTTCGACCGGCGCGCCAGTCACGATGAGCCCGTCAAACTTCTGCTCCTGAAGCTCATGCCAATCGTGGTAAAAAGATGCTAGATGCTCGGGTGGCGTGTTCTTGGGCGAATGGCTTGTTATTTTAATCAGCGTCAGTTCGACTTGCAGCGCGGTAGAGCCTAGCAAACGTGCTATCTGTATTTCTGTATTTCTTTTGTTCGGCATAAGGTTTAACAAACCTACACGTAACGGTCGGAGGCACGTATAGCCCTTATTTTCTCTATCCAGAACCATGATGCCTTCGGCCGCAAGCGTGTAACCTGCGGGTAGGCCTTTGGGAATTATGATTGACATATGCTTTGAGCCTCCGCTATGTTTCTTTCTTAGTTCGATAATTTATCGATTTTTGCATCAGAGTTACCAGGAAAAGATCACTAGACAAAGTGCGATCGCAGCATAAAAAGACCCAGTTACCCTATTGATGATGGAGACGTTATCAAAGGCAGCTCGTGCTTTTTGAGCGAGGAACATGTAGCCGCCGTATATAATCAGTGAAACAATCACGCCCACCACACTCAGCGTTAGTGCTTGATGAATGTAAGGTACATGTGAGCTGATGAAAGCAGGATAGGTAAGCAAGGTCGCTAACCAACCTTTTGGGTTGATTAAAGCGACTAGCAGAGAATCGATAAAAATCTTATTTTGACTCGAAACGACAACTTTTTGGTCGCTGGGAGAGGGTTTTGCGAAAAATGCAGTGATCGCAATATAAGCCAGGTAGATCGCACCGAACCACCGGAGGTAATTAAGAATCGAGCGATGATCACGAATGATCAATCCAACACCCGAAAGCGCGACTATTGCGTGGATTGCGGTTGCTAACCCAAAACCAAGTGAACAAGGGACAATCGTTTCTCGTCCATATCTGAGAGTTTGCGCAACCGCAAACCCTATGTTTGGGCCTGGTACAGCGACCGCTGAGGTGAAAGCAACAATAAACAAGATCAACAAATGTAAATCCATAATTCCGCAAGATTCCATCAACACATAATTCAAATAGATAAAACACAACTCATTGATTTGAGTCATTCGGTCGCTTGTGTGGTAGCTTAGTCGACTGGTAATCTAAGCATGCATTTCCAAACGCCTTGAACAATTTACGGCTTGTTACGTCGCTGGTCGCGTGCCATTCAGGATGCCATTGCACCGCGAGCTGAAATGTTGATGATTTCTTGTATGAGATTGCTTCAATCACGCCGTCCGAAGCAACTGCCTCCATCTGCACATTGGCACCCAAGGTTTTGATGCCTTGGTTGTGCAATGAGTTAACGTACAGTTCGGCGCTTTCTACAATTGGTGACAGCCGTCCGACTGGCATGACGCTGACCGTATGCGTGGGAAGATATTGTTGGTCGCGAGGGACGTCAGATGGCTCACTGTGTGAAACACTTTGACTAAACACGGATAAATCGGAATGCAGATTGCCGCCGCAGTGAACACTCATTTCCTGCAATCCACGGCAGATCCCAAGAATCGGCATATCAAATTCGATCGCAACTGACAACGCGACACTCGAAAGCCGATCCCTGGGTCGATCCCGCTTGCCGGGAATAACGTCGTCGACGGAGCGATGCCAGGCTAGTTCGTTGTCGAAGATATCCGGGTCAAGATCTGATTCGTCACCAGTCAGTACGAGGCCGTCAAGGCGTCGCATCACCTCGCGAAATTTTCTTAGGGTGCCATCTCTGGACAGGTCACCGTCAATAGTAGGGAGGATCACGCACTCAACGGACGAGTAACGTTCTAGAGCCTCAATATAACGCCGACGTAACCAATCACGGTGAACACCATCATGCAGATGCCGATTTGCCGACACCCCTACTACAGCCAGGGACGCATCAAAATATTCTTTCATCACTACGCTTGCTCCGGAGTGCCAGGCGACGCGCGTTGCGCGTCGTAGAGACGCTTATTGCGATCGAGCAATTGGCTGATCACACTGGGTTGCCCATGAGGGCCGGATACAAACAAACCGCCCCAAGACTTTGCAATCTCGGCATAGTGCGGGTCCCGCATACGGATTTCTTGCGCTCGCTTTAGAAGCCAAAACGGTACACCGGGCGAAAGATGGTGCTCCAAATGGTACTCGTCAAAATTCACACCAAAGAGTAGCCGTTCTATCAAATTGCCTTTTCTATTCCGAGTAAGATAGATGTTTTGCTTCTCTGTCTCACACATTGGAGAGTGTTCTGCGATTTCAGTAAACCAACCTAGTATCTGAAAAGCGGTCAAATAAGGAATCAACCAGAACAGAAGCAGTAGGTGCACGTTACCACTCATTACGAAGCCCCCTGTGACGATCGCCCAGAAAGCGAAAAAAGCATAGGTGTCGATAAGGGCACCACGTTTATTGACGCCCTTGTGTTGTTTCTTCAGAATGAAAAAGCGGTTGTGCCATAGGTATTTCAAATAGTTCAGTGTGGCTCCGCCCAACATAGCTTTCCAGATAATAGAAAACCTATACGCGCGGGGATCTCGAATCTCATAAACACCCGAAGCAATAAAGAATTGTAGATCTGGATCTTTTTCGGGATCCCCCAAATGCGGATGGTGGAGATGCACATGAGAAACACGATAGGCCCAATGTCGCTGAAAAATTGGGTATGCTGCAAACGTTGTGCCCAGAAAGTGGTTCCACCACGTATTTTTCGCGAGTATTCGATGTGCAGCATCGTGTGAGATAGTTGTAAGTCCTCGCTGATGTGCGCCAATCATCAGCACGGCAATCGGGTAAAACCATGCACTAATTTTCACAGTAGAAAATATAAAAATAAGTATAACTAAATAATCTTTTATTATATAAAGAGCGCCTGTGATGTTGTCCGTTCGTAGCTTAGCTAGTTCCCGCGTTATATCGTTAGAAAACTGAAATGCCTCGAACCGTTTGTTGCTTAGCTTCCAAGAATTAGACGTTTCCATGAACTGATTCTCCATGCCGAATTATTAGTCAAACGGCATCGAGACCGCGCTTGATGTCATCAAGTACGTCGTTAACGTTTTCGATGCCGATGCAAATACGGATTGATCCGTCAAATATTCCGGCGGCCTCTCGCTGTTTTTTAGGAACTGTGGTGTGAGTGGTCGAAACCGGGTGCGTCACGAGTGTTCGTGCGTCACCGACGTTAGACACGTGATACATGAGCTGGATATTCTGCATGAACGTTCGACCTGCAGCCTCGCTATCCAGCTCAAACATAATCATGGCACCATGACCGACACGAGCGTCCAGCAATTCGTCGGCTATTTCGCGATCTTGCCCGGTGAAGAGCCCCGGATACGAAACACTCTTGACTTTGGTGTGCCTTTGCAAAAAATCTGCCACGACTGAGGCGTTTTCGCAATGGCGTTTCATGCGTAAATGAAGTGTTTCCAAACCTTGAATTAGTTGAAAACTCGAAAACGGACTGATTGCGGCACCGGTATCGCGAAGCCACGTCATGCGCGCTTTCAACAAGAAAGGACTTCGACTCAAATCGTCTAGTTGTTTAACAGCCTCATGCCATAATATACCTCCATGCGCCTCATCGGGGCCATTGAAAATCGGGAAACGATTCGAATTCTCGAAGTTGAATGTACCGTTATCGGTTATCAACCCGCCGAGGGTTGTACCGTGGCCACATATATACTTCGTTGCGGAGTAGGTCGTAACGGCTGCACCAAGTTTGGCGGGATGGCACACAAAAGGGGTGGTTGTGTTATCAACGACTACTGGAATACCGAAACGCCTGCCGATGTCGGTAAGTTCTCTAAGCGGTAAAGGAATAAGGCACGGGTTAGAGAAAATCTCGCCAAAGAAGGCGATGGTTCTTTGGTCGGACTGTTGCTCAAACGATGACGGCTGACGTGGATCTGCTGGTCGCGCTTCAATGCCGAGGCGTTTGAAGGTGTTAAATAATAGATTCCATGAGTTACCATACAAATACTTCGAAACAACAATATTGTCACCCGGTCGTCCACTACACAAATTTACTAGCGCAAGAAAAGTCGCAGCTTGCCCGGATGCCACGGCTAACGCATCTACCGCACCATCGAAAACTGCATACCGCTGCTCAAGAATACGCGTAGTAGGATTAATGATCCGCGTGTATGTAAATCCGTCGCTTTTCACATTGTAAATATCCGCGATTTTTGCCAGATCGCCGTCAAGCTCGTACGCTGTCGTTTGGTAAATCGGCACTGCAACGGCCTTCGTGATGGGGTCGTGACGATACGCTGCATGCAAAAGAGCTGTTTCCGAAGACATATTGTTATCACGAATAGTGTGTGACATATTACAAGCTCCTTGTGTCAAGTGGCGGCACAAAACGTTCTGGTACCATGGGGTCGCTATTCGTTTTATCAAAAAAATCTTGAAATGCATTGCCTAATAGATGTATCCATCGCGGCTTGATAGCGCCGATGCATCCGATTCTAAAACTGCGTGTCGAAGCATGCATTTTTGAATAGATATAGAGATTGTAGTCGGCGAGATGCAGGTACAGTGCATCGAAATCTTTGGGCGTATCAATAATCCCATGCGCAGTGAGCGCCACACAAACGGGTGAACGTACATCAGCAGTCAGCAGTGGAGAGGCATAACGCGCGGTTACACGAATGATTTCATCCCGCACCGAGCAGTACCGTTTCCCTCGATTAGCCACACCTTCCAGATCTAACCCTTCAAGAGCCTTAGTACAAGCTTGGATTACGTGCGTGGGCGGCGTAGATCGCCACTCTCCGGTTTGCTCGAGACTTTTCCATTGATCATGGACATCCAGAACAAACGAACTGACCGAATGATCCCTTGCTCTGAGCAAGTCGAGCTTCGCTATGACGAACGCTACACCAGGAGGACCTTCAATGCATTTGTTGCTAGACGTGACCAGTACGTCGAAATGAACTTTTTTTGCGCTGATATCGATCGCACCGAAAGAACTCATCGCATCTACAATTGTTCTTATCCCGCGCCGCGCCGCGAGATTAACAATGGCCTCGAATGGGTTAAGCACACCAGTAGTTGTTTCACAGTGAACAAAACAGATATGCGTAATTGACCGATGATTTTCTAAATATGTGCTGATGTCGGCAACTGACAGCGGCTCGTGACTCGGCGCCCTCATACAAACCGCCTGAATCCCGCGTAATTCTAGAATTCTTAGGATCCGCTCACCATAGATACCATTAATACACACGAGAGGTCTGTCAGACAATGAGATGAACGACGTCAACGCGGCCTCAATACCATAAGTACCGCTACCTTGGACTGGCACTACGGAATGTGAGCCATATCCGTCGATCAGATCTAAAATTCGCTCACGCATCATGGCGGTAATATCTTTAAAGCTCTGATCGCGGGATCCCATATCAAACTGCATTTGCGCCTTGACGTCGTCGGTTAATGACAATGGGCCTGGTGTCATTAAGTAATGATGTCGAATAGACATATAACAGTCCTTATTATATGAAAATATGAACTTCGTTTTTTCGTCAACATCCTGAAGAGATGCAGTCGTGGGTCACGACTGCATTCGGCAATTGCGTGATGAATTATCCAGTTGCTTTACTAGCGAATTCTTGCGAAACCATGAATTTTCCGAATTTTGAACGCCAAGGCTTGCCATTGTATCTGTGCCGCACTCCTAAGGGAATTTTTTTTTGAAATTTCGGATTATTTATCGAATAAATATAGAATGGGAATAACGATTATTATTGAGTGTTGCAGAATCCAATTAATCTATGATTGTATCTTTCAAAAAGCTGAAACCTACTTAGTACTACAGCCGTAGATGTAAAGGGGCATTGTCAAATTGTTGTGGTTGTTGACGTAAGATGTCGGGTTCTGTCGCAATAAGGGGATCTGTTATTCTGAATACCCCGAGCGAACAATCAGATCCATGAAGCAAAAGCTGACTGCGGCGATGTCGAAAGTGTTCAAACGGCTCCACTATCCGCTGGCCGCGATGCTGGGCATTGTCACGTTGTCGAGGCGTTCGTTCGCGCCAGCTGCGCACGCATCTCCTTGAGCGAGAACAGCAGACTACTCGTGTCGCCGGGCCGTATGTCAATGTCCGCTGTCAAATCGCCGTGCGCAATACGCTGTGCAACAAGCGCCGCTGCGGCCGGCTCACCACCGATGGATCCATACACGTGAGCCGATACGCGCCAAGCGACAGCGCCCACCACGAGTGCAGGCACGACGAGCATGGCGGCCGACTTGGCTAGTCCTTTATAGAATTCGGCATTAATGTCATCAACGTATTCCCCTGCGACGAAATCCATTTGCCATGGTTCAAAGCGAGCAACATAGCCAATCTTGGGGCTCGGTTCCGTTGCGCCTGGCTTGGGCCACCAGTATTCGATATAACCTTCGCCGCGAGGCATGGCGCCGGCAGCAGCGATAGATCGGTACATATACTGTCCGCGTGCATCCTGGAAACCGGACATGTCCTTGCCATTAATCTTCGGGCTCAAGGGATTGTTGATGACGACCGAGTTCGTACCAACGGTTGTGACATAACCGGTGCTACCGTATCGCTGTGCACCGATGGACTCGATTGCACGCGATTTGGCTTGTGCTTCTGTAAGCTTGCCGCTGCTCACCTCGTCGGCATAAAACTTGGCAATGCTTGCCGCTGTGTCGACGACGTGTTCGAGATCCAGCTTGCGCGAGGCGAGCTGGCTATTGCGCAACTGAAGTGAACTGATGACGGCCTGCAGGGTCAACGCGAGACAGCAAATGAGCAAAGGAAGAAGCAGTTTCTTGCGCAACGTGAGGGAACGCATGGTGGCTCTCGTACGAAATTGTTTTTCCCTAACCCCGGTAGCGCGCGGATGGATCCGGCGCCTGGCGTGAACCCATCGTGTCGCATATCGCGATACGGGTGATACTGCTTAACGTCCGTTTCACGGCGGAACTTTATTTTTTTCTGCGCTTTGTTATGCATTTTTTTGGCATTGTCACGTTGATGATGATTGAGCGAAAAAGAGGCGCTTTACGGTCATTGTTTAAAACGCAGACGGATTTTGGCCCTGGAGCGTCAAGTGATGCCACGGTTCCAAGCGCAGCGTAAGCTCGCGACGATGTTCGGCTGCACAAATCAGGTGTCGTTTCAGAGCAAAATGCTGTCGAATCGGGCCGAAGTTCGAAAGGAAGCGCTGTGCTCGTCGCAAATCTCTTAAGCCGCGCATGCGGCGCTCGCGTTCACGTGTTGGTTGATGGCTATTTTCGGCACGGTTATTTACGCGTGCGGCAGCCCGTACGAAGATGTGCTTCGTCTTGGCCAGCGCGGGCACTCGGGCTTTGGCAACCGGATAGCTAAGAAGCTGATCGGTCACGACGACCCGCGGTGCCGGGTGCTTGCGCAAGATCCTCTTGAAGAATTGTTCAGCTGCGGCGGTATCACGACGCTTTTGCAAAAGGATGTCGAGTTCCTGCCCTTGCTCGTCAACGGCGCGCCAGAGCCAGTAAGGCTCACCGCGTAGACGCACGAACATTTCATCGAGATGCCATGTTTTGGCGCTACGGCCGGTGATCTTTACATGTGCGGCAAATCGGGCCCCGAATTTATCGCACCACCGCCGTATCGATTCGTAGCTGACGATCACGCCGCGCTCGAGCAATAATTCTTCGATGTCGCGCAAGCTCAGCGAGAAGCGAAAGTACCAGCGCACCGCTAGGCTGATGATGGCAGGTGGGAAGCGATGGCCGCGATAAATAGACGAGGTTTTCATGCGCCAAGCTTACCTGACCGCTTCGATAACTTGACGGTGCCCCTGGCACTTATACCGTGTATTGGGGCGATGACGCGCTGGCAAAGCACTTCGGAGAATAGTCGATGCCACATACCAAACACTCCAAAGTTACCACGCATGCATCGACCGGCTCGCAAAAGGAAATTCCGGTTAAAGCTATAACCTTCCAAGAATTGTGGTCCAATTATCCTTCTGGCGACCCGTACGACAATCCCGCTTACTCGGATCAATGTGCTATTCGGATGAGCGTCACGCTGCACCGCGTCGGCGTGGAAATGAAGTCTTTTTCACAAAAGACCGTGACGCCTATGTCGGGCTCTCCGACGATCGGCCGCATTATTCTCGACGGAAAGCCTACTGCTACACGCGCCGACGAGCTAGGCGAATGGCTTGAGCATCAGCCGTTTGCCGGCTTGCCGAAAGCGGAGGACATCACCGGGCCAGACTGGGAATCGAAGGTACAAGGCCGGACCGGGATCATTCAGTTTTCACATTACTGGACACGTACCGGCGAAGCGGCATCGGATGCGAGTGGCGGCCATATCGATCTTTGGAACGGATCACGTTTGACCGTGAGTAGCGCGCTGGACGCGATCGCCACATTTGGCCGCGTAATAGGGATTCAATCGATATTCCCTGGCGCTCGTTTCGGCTTTTCCGACCTTCGCAATTCAAAGCGGATTCTTTTTTGGGAAATTAAATGATGCGACGCCTTGCCGGGACGATCGGATTTGCGATTACGGGGTTGCTTAGCGTGATCGTGTGGGCAGCGATAGACAGTCGCTTATGTGGCGCGTTTGGACGGCTGTGTGCGCCGCCGATTGGTGAATGCGGGGGTGGATTAGATGCTTGCGCGCAAACGACCCACTCGACCATAGACCTGTTCGCATACCTGTTCGCTCCTCCTCTCTTGTTTGCCGTACTCGGTTTCTATTTGTTTGCCAGACGCCGTTCCGCCCGCGCTGTTCTCTCGTACCTCGCATGCGCAGTAGTTTTGCAATGGTTTTTAACGTTCGTCGGCACACGGATTCTACACGTTTGAGTCTTTGACGCACGGTAACGACCTCGAACAAGATGCGCAAGTTGACATTCGTACATTGCCCCCTAAGTGCAAATCTCTGGAACCAATCATGAATACGTTCTCCCACGTAGCAACGATGCATAACCTTGAACGGAATGCCTGAGGATCGGGTGCTCTGATGGCAGACGTATCTTGGGAAGCGATCGAGGTGTTCGTCCGGGCCGAGGTCGGGCTCGGTCCGTCGAAACCATTGACCCGTGATACACGGTTATGGGAAGACTTGGGCCTGACCGGCGACGACGCGAACGATTTCATGGGGTGCTTTTTCGAACGGTTTCAGATCGATCCCGGGGACTTCGATTTTCACCGCTACTTCCTGATGGAAGGCGAAGGCGGCCTGTATTCCCTTTTCCAGCGCTGGGTTTTGCGAAAGCCCCATACCCTTGAACGTGAGCCGATCAAGCTCGCGATGCTTTATGGAGCTGCTATCAACAAGAAATGGGATTCTCAATTGAAAACGACGAACAAGGCTTGACTGGGGGCGCTTCTGTCAAACGAACTAAAGTTGGTACGAAATTGTACTAAAATCGAAACGTTTTTTATGTGCGCTGGGCAACAGTAGTACCCGTGTCATCGCGGCGAAACTGCATTCGACCTTAGCAGCAATGGGAAAACCGGAAACGACTGTCGGTGATCCGTGTAAGGAACCCGGCATCACTCTGCAGAGTTTGTATAGGCACATATCGCCAAAAGGCGAGTTGCGTCTGGCTGGCATGAAGTAGCTTTCGGGGTGTTGAATCTTGATAAATCGACAACTTGCGCCACGCTCAATAATCAATGATTGGATGACAAAGGAATTACGGGGCGCTCTTGGCTGTGACACGTGTCAACTCAACCTCAGCTATAGGCTCCGCGAGCCGGATACCGAGGGATGCAACTGGTCGAATGCGTATCTACACTGCAGCTCCGATATCGGCTCCGACGACCCCACCTTGCAATATGCTAAACAAATCGCTCCCGGTATTGTTGAACGGGCGCGGCAGATGTTTAACCTGCTCGATGACCTAGACGCCATTAATCACTGAAAGTCAGCATGGATATGAGCTTCCAGCCCCGCTTGCTTTGCATCCCTGTTCTCCACATCGACACCAACCTGATCAACGCAAAGCAAAGGCTTGAAGAGGTTAACCGTTTGGAGCGTTGGTACAAGAATAGCGTCATCTCCATCAATATGTCGTGGATCGCTCATGCCGAGGCGCAGTCTGATGGCAACTCGAGCCGAACCAGAAAGGCAGCTAAGCAGATTTACACAATTGATGCGGGTGATAGTGATGCCAAGCTGTTCGCTAAAGTTAGAGATGCTCTCTTTCCGGGAGGGACAGAGAACGAGAACCAGCAGAACGATGTGCGGATCGTGTGTGGAGCAGCCAAATATAACGCCACGTTGGTCACCAACGACGGTGATTCCAAGTCACAGCCCGTGGCATCCTTGGGAAAAAGGATGAGCTTCAGCGCATCACCGGCATCAAGATATTGCGTCCAACGGAGGCCGTTGAGTTCGTCAAGTTGAAGATCAAGGAACGGGACGATTTCAACAAGCGCGTAGCGCGAGAAATGGCGAAGACGCTACCCGAATGGACCGACATAGATTGAGCTGCGCTCAGTGCAGTCCACTTCTGCTTTCAATACGAGGTGCATCAGAAAAGTGAAAACGAAGCACGTTAAGGAGACTCCCCTCGTCGGTTTCGTTGCGTGCCTTCGCAATCAGAACGCCTCCTCAAGCGCCCGAATGCGACGATTCAATTCCGTTGTGACATAGATGGAGGTCGTCGCCGGCGAGACATGGCCAAGGTTTTCCTGCACGATGTCTAGTGGCGTGCCCGCTTCGATGGCCCGCGTGCCAAATGTGTGCCGCAGCCAATGCGTCGACGCTTTTGCCAAGCGTGCGGCCGCGTGCGGATCTTCAAGCAGCAACGCCCCGGCGGCACGGGTAAATATCAGCTTGAACGCCAGCGCCAATGAGCGCGGTTCGAGCGGCCGCAAATCCTCGCCCGAGACACGGCCGATCAGCGGCGTGGTTGGATCACTGCGCGTCGGATCCTCCGGCAAACCCCTTGCCCGCAAGTATCGCTGCAAGGCCGCAAACGTTTTGCGGGGGATCGGGATCGTACGGGCTTTGCTGCGCTTGCCGATCACATCAAGTGTCCAGGCGGTGCCGATCTCGTCGTCAATCCACTTGGTGTTCAATCCTCCGAGGGTGGCAGTGGCTATTTCGGCAAGACGCAATCCCGTCGAACAACCCAGGATGAAAATGAAGCGCGCACGCTCGGCGATCGCGTCTCCCGCATCCCGTTCAATGTGGCCGAGCACGTAAGCGCATTGGGCGCACGTCAAGGCGTGATCAGCCTTGATGCGCACCGCCTCTCGCTCCACCGCGCTCGCTTTGACCGGCACCGTCAAGTTATCGAAGCGGTCAGGTAAGCTTGGCGCATGAAAACCTCGTCTATTTATCGCGGCCATCGCTTCCCACCTGCCATCATCAGCCTAGCGGTGCGCTGGTACTTTCGCTTCTCGCTGAGCTTGCGCGACATCGAAGAATTATTGCTCGAGCGCGGCGTGATCGTCAGCTACGAATCGATACGGCGGTGGTGCGATAAATTCGGGGCCCGATTTGCCGCACATGTAAAGATCACCGGCCGTAGCGCCAAAACATGGCATCTCGATGAAATGTTCGTGCGTCTACGCGGTGAGCCTTACTGGCTCTGGCGCGCCGTTGACGAGCAAGGGCAGGAACTCGACATCCTTTTGCAAAAGCGTCGTGATACCGCCGCAGCTGAACAATTCTTCAAGAGGATCTTGCGCAAGCACCCGGCACCGCGGGTCGTCGTGACCGATCAGCTTCTTAGCTATCCGGTTGCCAAAGCCCGAGTGCCCGCGCTGGCCAAGACGAAGCACATCTTCGTACGGGCTGCCGCACGCGTAAATAACCGTGCCGAAAATAGCCATCAACCAACACGTGAACGCGAGCGCCGCATGCGCGGCTTAAGAGATTTGCGACGAGCACAGCGCTTCCTTTCGAACTTCGGCCCGATTCGACAGCATTTTGCTCTGAAACGACACCTGATTTGTGCAGCCGAACATCGTCGCGAGCTTACGCTGCGCTTGGAACCGTGGCATCACTTGACGCTCCAGGGCCAAAATCCGTCTGCGTTTTAAACAATGACCGTAAAGCGCCTCTTTTTCGCTCAATCATCATCAACGTGACAATGCCTGCCGGAGAAGCGCATCGCGACATTAGCTATTACCTGACGCAGCGGTAAAACTGGATTCGGCAACATCAATTCAATGACGGTGTAGCACCGGCATTCGCAGCGAAAAAAATTAACCCAGTGTCCGGCGTAAGTTGACCACCACACCCATCCCCCGGACTTAAATATGCGACTGCGCTACTCACGTTAAGGAGGCATCGCATAAGACTTCAAAAATCCGCTTGAGTTGACCGAAGGGACATCAGGCCACGGCTCCGTTGATACGCTGCGCAACGTCTGGGAAAAGGCGAAGCGCGTTATGTCCGATTTGCTCGATATGCTCACGCGTGAGACCTGAGAAATTTAACAGAGCTTCGATGTTCGCCATTGCCGTTGCGTCTAGGGTGCATGGGACACCGCAATCTGAACCATACACAATATGATCACAACTCGTCATGGCGAGTCCTGGGGCAAGTGTGTGTGCTGATCCCGTCATCGCCGTATCCAAGTAGAACTTTCGGAGTTGATCTTTCATCTCCTCGGAAGTCAGTCGGTTAGGGTTTGGAACCCATGGCTGTGTGCCTAGCAAAATAAGTCGCCCCGACAAAGCAGGGAGTGCGGCACCGCAATGTGCAAGGATAAGTTTAAAATCTGGATGCCTACGAAAGACCCCGGCGTACACCATATCTACAGCAGTCCTCGTTGTCTCGAACGCGACATCCAGCAATGGACTAGGACGTCCGAAAGATCCAGGTGCATATGCGTCCGGATGTGCAAAAACAGTTGCCTTCCGCCGGTTCAGCTCCTCCCAAACAGGCTCAAGACAGCTGTCACTGAGGTAGACACCGTTATAGCAAAACGGCACGGCAAAACCATCCGCATGCAATTCGCCGTATCCCCGTTCAATTTCCGCAAGCGCAGCATCTGGGTTATCGGTCGGAAGCGCCGCCAGGAGGCCGAACCGCGATGGATGTCGAGCGACAATTGACGCACCATATTCATTGGATGCCCTAAGCGCCGCGAGCGTCTTCGGAATGTTGCTCAGCATCTGCATACCGATGCCAACACTATTCATATATGCCAATGCGACCTCGAGGCTCCAATCGTTGGGCTTTGGCCACGCCCAATCCGCTTTTTGCATTGCTTCCCAGCGCGCATCGCTTTCGGCTTTGCTGAGGGGCGGTGTGAAATGAGCGTGTACGTCGATCCAATTGTTGAGCATCTTAATTCTCGGTCTAATTTGATTTGGGCATGGTAGCATCGTGGCTGAAACTCGATCAATAACGACATTCCGCCAAAGCTAACGACGACATGCCACCTCTTTCGTCCAGTCTCAGTGTGATGGGAGCAATTCCCGACCCGATATCGTTTCGGACGCAAGACTTTCCCGGAGATTTTCATTTCCCGTCGCAGCGCGCGCCATGGGGTAAGGTCTTGTACGCCGTGAGCGGTGTCGTGAACTTTGATATTGCAGGTGTCCCCTACTTCTCCCCTCCTGCCTATGCGATATGGATACCACCCAAAACTGAACACGAGTCACGCACTCTGCACGAGATCAAATACGCGTCCATATATGTCCGGGACGACTTGTGCAGGTCCATGCCCAGCGACCCTTGCACCATCGTCTTAAGCGATCTTATAAAAGCAATCATGCGAGATTTTGCCGCGCGGCAGGTCTTGCAGCCCAAAACCGCGGAAGATAGCCGCCTCGCCGCAGTATTGCTTGACCAGCTCAAAATTGCCCCACAGCATGATAGCTATTTGCCCACATCTAACGACCTCCTGATCAAAAATGTCATTACTGCGTTGCAGGCGGCGCCGGGCGATCGAAGGTCGCTAACCGACTGGGCAATATTATTTTCGACTACGGAGCGAACCCTATCCCGGAAATGGAAAGCTACGCTCGGCCTATCGTTC
This sequence comes from Robbsia andropogonis, assembly GCF_034047095.1. Lineage (NCBI taxonomy): Bacteria > Pseudomonadati > Pseudomonadota > Betaproteobacteria > Burkholderiales > Burkholderiaceae > Robbsia > Robbsia andropogonis. Next base: position 70,904 of record NZ_CP139169.1, read on the forward strand.
AATGAGTGGCGCCAACGCCTTCGGCTCGTGGTTGCGCTGACTGAGCTTGACGCCGGACGCACCGTTCAGGAGATTGCGAGTGAACTTGGCTACAGCAACACTTCCGCTTTCATTTCGATGTTTCGGCAACTTACCGGTTCTAGCCCACAGCGAATGCGGAAATCAACCCTTTCGCCTCTTTCAGCTCCGCCAGGTCAGCGGCTGCGTAAGCCCCACACTTAGCGATAGGCGCGGCGCGGCCAACTAACGCGCCCAGTAGCTCTAGGAGAAAATGCTGTCAGCAGCGGTTGTAAATTGATACACAGGGGGTGCGGCGGATATCTTGGACTGGTTTATGCTGCTAGTCCTAGACTTTCTCGGTATTCAATGGGGCTGAGTGCGCCAAGTGACATCTTGATGCGCGTTCCGTTATACCAGTGAATGTAGGAATCGACTGCGTCAATAAATTGTTCGATCGTTGTGGCCTGCCAGTTCCGATGGTAAAACATCTCCGTTTTTAGGGTTCTGTCGCAATAAGGCGGTCTGTTATTCTGAAGACCCCCAGAGTAGCGGGTTGCCAGTAGCCGTTGAGTTCCGGTCGAATCGCGGCCTATTTTTTTCGTTACGGTAACGGATTTAATAGCAGCCGTCCGGTGTGCGCAAAACGCTTTTTGGCGCTCCACGTTCGACAGGGGTAATCCCCCCCTATTTAAAGCGAGGCGGAAGTAGAGGCTATGCTGCGGCCGCAAGCCGCTGTTTCGGTGTGAATCCACCGAGGCCCATGTTCGGCCGTTCGTGATTGTACTTCCACATCCATTCTGTCGCGAAGTGCTGAACGTGGGCGAGTTCCTTCCAATAATATTGAGAGAGCCATTCGTCGCGCACCGTTGGTTCTGGTGCAAATATCTGGTCGGGCTAAAATTGTTCTTTAGATAAGTACGCCTTATTAACTGAACAGAACCGCGTTCCAGAGCGTTGGCGTATCGTTGTCTTTGAGCCCGAGCGCGCTGAAATCAAACTGGCCCTTGCGGATGCAATGCATCAACTCGATACCTGAAATCGTCGTCGCGGCACTCCTAAGCGGCTTAAAGCCCAGCATGACCTTTGTCCTCGACTTGATGTTTCGATGATCTTGCTCGATCAGGTTATTCAGATACTTCGACGATCTGACTTCGGTCTCAGCTGGCAGCAAGCCGTCGGCCTTCATCTCGCGCACAGCCCGGTGCGAGGCCGCATAGCCATCCAGCGTAATCGTTTCGGGCGCCTGCCCCTGATGCCGGATGGCCTTGCTGAAGAAGGCTTTCGCTGCGGCCACATCGCGTTTGGCTCTGAGCAAGAAGTCCACCGTCTGGCTGCTTCGATCCACCGCCCGGTACAGATAAACCCATTTGCCACGAACCTTTATATAGGTTTCGTCAACACGCCATGATCGCCCTACGGGTATGCCAAAACGATTCCAGCGTTTGACGAATTCAGGGGTATAGCGCCTGACCCACCGCATGATCGTCGTGTGGGCCAGTGACAGTCCCCGCTCGGCCATCATCTCGACCAGATCACGCAGGCTCAGCTTATAGCGCAGGTACCAACGCACATATAAAACGATGATTTCTCAGTCAAAATGACGACCGTCGAACATCCCTTCGGGTCCCTTTCGTTTGCTCATCACCGGCTACCAGATTCATCCAGTCGTTACTTTAACCGATCCACCGAGCGTATTTGCATCAGATCAGCTTTTCCAACGTAACTATGCCTGATTAACTTCTCTTTTCAGATTGCTGCCATGCCGGATCAAAGACTGCCGCCTTGATCTGACGGGATACTCCAGCGTCGAATATAGCAACGTTGGTTTCACCCGAAAAATGCCAGCTCGTTTTGTCCATATTTGCTGAACCGACAATCGTCATTGCACCATCGACCGCCATAAATTTTGCGTGGCTAGCCCCGTTACCGGCCTCATTGCCGTGTGGCACAGGAGCCGCTGGATCCGCCTGCGGATTCTTAAAATAGCGTACATCTAGCGAGTCACTACTTCTCACCTGCTTGCGTAGCCGCTCGATGGCCATGTCGTTCGTACCACCAGCAATCCGGTTCTTTACACGCTCGTCGTTAAATCCTTTCGATACCAGTATCTGTACAGCGACGCCGCGATTTGCAGCATCAGCAAGAGCTCGAATTACCGCCGGCGCGTTCAGGTTCGGTGTCATCACCTGCACTGACTGATGCGCAGTGTTGATGGCGGTCAGAAACGCCTGATTCTGCGGACTGTTATTGCTTTCGTTGAGTAGATTCCAGTTGGGACGACGCGTCAATACAGCCATCTTTACTCCGGAGGCGGCTTTGACACCAGTGGGCGGCAACGAGGCCGCAGACAGGCTTTCCAAAGGCCGCGTTTCCTGATCTGGATTAACACTTGCATTCCAGTTGGTTGCGAAATCTTCGCGTAGCCCTTGTGCGACCTCGCCCGACATAGTGACGCCAAAGTCATATGCCGGATTGTTACCGTGGTTGCGACTTTGTACGTTAGCTCCAGTCATAGCAGCTTTCTGACCATCTACAATCACACTTTTAGCATGTATCGAATCGGAAGAGCGGTGTTGATGCACCCGGACTTGGAAATCGATATCCCGGGTGAGCGTCGCATATTTATGATCGGGGCTTTTCTTGTAGTTACCGACGAGAGCTTCAGGCGAGGACGGCCACCGTTTGGGGCCACCTTTACTTTTATTTGCGGACGTCATACGCATGAACGTCTGTGCAAAGCCAGTGCCTTCGTTGACGAGAAGCATAACGCGCAGTGTCGTATTTGGCCCAGATGATGACCCTGCTTGCTCGCGACGAGCGTCTACTACATCTACCAGTGCATCTAGAATCTTCTTAGCACCAGGTGAATTTGGGTCCCAGGCGAAGGTTTGAATGCATACCTCTTCTTTCGCGGCCCTCACCAAAGCTGACTGCCTGGAAAAAATTGCGTCACCACCGATGTCCACGCTCTCTATTACATTACCTTCGGAAACCATAGCTTCTGGCCGTACAGTGCCGCCATCAGCATGTGCAAGCGCGGCTTTTACGACGACTGCCGATAGTCGCGCTGACGCAGAAAGGCCTGGCAGACGGATATTCGTTGAGTTAGATGGGGTAGCAGTGCTACTCCGTGAAGAACGACTAGTCGATGCAGTCGAACTCAGGTTTCCTCTCGAAGCTGGCCTTAGGCAATCAAGCATCGGAGATAGTGTCCGCCGAACAGATGGCGTGCTCGCTGGAGGGTTCGGATGTTTTCCGGCCTGCCCAGTCGTTTCAGGCTGTTGAATACCCTGATTCCCAATTTTCACAATTTCCCCCTTTTCAACTACTCCGTTTGCCAACCATCGTAAATACGTCAACTAACAGTTCATCCGGCTAACGTGAAATAGATGCGCCCGTAACGAACGTACACGAGATAATGAAGCGAAAATGAAGGGTTCCGACCAGTGAGAGGCGATCCTTCGCTTGTCCAGGGGGACATGAATGGTCTACTCTAATATTGAGAAACGATGAATTGTTAACCACTGGTTTGCTTTGCATCATCGACATCTTCCAAAAAAATCCAACAGCATAATGACGTCCATGTCACTACGAACGTGCTTTAGCTGCGCCACCCCCGGCTTATCTTCGCTTTTGGTGACAAATATTCTCCGGACCAGAAACCGTAAAACCAATTACGAGATAACTTAAATCGTTGCGCATAACACAGAAAACCTATCTATCTCGGCGCTTACTTTCTGTGGACACGACGAATCGCCAGTGCTTTGAGTCGGCTCTAGTCTTTGACAGGATGGAGCCGTAAGGAAGTCCGTGAGATTTTCGCCTGAGGCGCGCGAGCGCTTGGTGCGCATAAGGTAGATTCAAGCGCAGAGGCCGGAGTACGAATCGCAAAGGACCACCGTTGACCAAGCGCCATATCAATGTTGTTGCGCATAGTTAGGCTCATGCGCTTGCTGTACAGATATTCCCTAAGAGAAACTAGCAAAATGCACATCTCCAAAACGTCCACGGATTCTCACTGCAGCGTGTTACCCGACCGCGACGCATCGGCGACTACGCGGCCGACGCCCCGAAGGTCAACGATATCTGAAATAGCGTCCGCCGACTCCCCATTACCGATACGTACCAGCACAGGTCGATCGGCGCCTCGGAATGCACGTCTTGGTACAAGCTCAGCAATCGATACAGAGAACGCAATCGTATCGGGAGTGGATACAAAATCGTCTCCAAGTTTCCAGACTGCCAGAGCTTCGCTACCCTCGGTCGCGCCGACAGCCATGGGCGAGCTTACAGATACGATCCAATCCGAACTCGCTAGTAAATGGCCGTCTAGGTACTGTCATGTCGATGAAAACGCTTTGGTGCTGGATACCGTCCCCTCCAGCGAGGACCGTCAGAAGAAGCTGATTCGATTGACCATCGAGTCGGCGCAGCGCTTCGCTATCCTCACCACCTACAACATCAACCCTGCAAGGGACTCCAAGCCCGGAAACGTTTCCGGTACCACATTCGCGATGCTGGAAGCGTTGGCAAGGAGGCAACACGAAAGCGACTTTACTTTTGTGTTCCTCTACAACGAAAACAAGTTACTGGAGAACTCGGCGATTGCAACGATGTTGTACCAGAACGTCGTGACCAACATGTCGCTCAAGACCGAAGCTAGTGGTTCACGCACTACGACTTGGCCTGCCGTGATCGAAGCGTACAACCGGCAGCAGAACGACGAGCAGTTGCGGATCGGTAACGTAAAATGCAGCATTTACTTCGTGGCGGCCAAGGCCAAGGGCTTAGCGGGGTCGCACCACAACAAGTTCTGCATTAATGACCGGGGCATTGCCGCTACACTGGGCGCGAGCATCGCAAACAAGACCAAGGATAACTGGATGGATGGTGGCTGCATCACCCTAAGCTCACGGCTGGCTGCGAGCCAACGCGATTATTTCATCAGCGAATTGTTGGATGGGCATTCGGTGAAATGCGCGCAGATGCGGATGGAAGGCGAGAGGCCCATAATGTCGCGCCTCAAAGACATCGCACCGATCCGCGCCTTGGCCGACATTGACGTCCGCTCACCCCTGGACGTTGAAGGTCCTGCGAAGGAGGGCGCGGTGGAGCAGTTCCGCGACGTGCTGGATCGTGCAGGTGTACCGCTTGAAGGCTCCCGGCACAAGGTACTGTGGATACAAAATCCTTCAGACAGCACAAGAAACATGCTTTCCGCCAGAGGTCGCATTGAAGGCAAGCCCATAGGCCATGTTTTGGCAAGAGTGTTCCGCAGCGCCACGGCGGGCGAGACCATTGACATCGCGTGCGGAAAAGTCGGTACAGAAGCCTTTGCACTAATAGGTAATGCGCTTTCTAAAGGTTGTAACGTCAACATTCTCATTGATCAATGGAATAGAGCATTGGTCGAGCGCCGGGCGCGTAGTGTCTATGCAAATAGCGCGGCAATGCCTCCTGGTCAACTAACGATCAGGGAGTACGCTCCAAATGAGAATTTGAAGCAGCAACAAAACCTTGGTGTTCGGGACAGGCAAGGCCTTCATGCCAAAAACTACGTGCTGACGAGAAAAAATGGCTCCTTTGTCGTCATGACCGGTTGCTACAACCTGGACGGGCAGTCCCACTATCGTTCCAACGAAAACTTGATGTTGATTGAGACCAGAGACACCGCACTTCGCAAAGCGCTTTTCGATGAACTTTACGAGGGCAGCGATGGCCCGATGACCCATTTTCCTGCGTCTAGCGTGTCTTGATCCGCAGCAGATGTCACCGGGGAGCGAACAAGGTGAGCGGAAATTCCTATTAGGGGTTCCAAGCCGGACAATGGCATTCGGTTAAGGCTTCGGCGCGGCGCCAAACGAATTTCATCGCGTGCGGGGCTTGAAGGAGCGTCGCGGGTAGCGCCGCCCCGGGCGATTGCGTTGCCTGATTCGAGCCACTGCCGCCATCGCCTTATCCAGCCAGTCCGCGATAGTACGCCCTGCCATCAGAACAAGATTTTCCAGGTGGCGTCCGACCACAGACAGGCAATGCTTGAAATTGATCCTCAACGTCTTGTCGGATTGAGGCCATGAGATCGTGCGGCAGGATTCCTCTGGCCGGCCATTGGAAGGTAGCCGGTTGCGGGTGTCTATTTCAAACAGCCGGGCAAGGTTGATCAGCAGAAAATGCCCATAGATCTAATGCTTTACACCGCGATCCGTTTGCGAATGAAAGTCCTCCATGTCGATGATCTCTTTCGAAATCTTGTACAGCTCTTCGATGCCCCAGCGCCCGTGATACAGATCCGGAAAACAGTCTGCAGGATAACCGGCCTGATCCATCAGGGTCGTGGCATACACGTGGGTTTCATCCTCGATACGGCACTTCACCAGCTTGACTGAAAGCGGCTGAGGACCCACGGTGTGTCCGCGTTTTTTGAGCCCATGTTTCACTGCGGGCGACGGGACGTACTCGATAATGGCGTCCCTGCGGTCACTCCCCCAGAACGCGGCCACTTGCGAATTGGTGGTCCCCTGCTGCAGGCGGAACACCGCGTATTGTCCGCTGGCCATAACCTGATGCAGCATCAGGTAGCTGAAGTAGCCCCGGTCGAAAATGACCAGATCTCCCTCCTCCAGTTTCGCCAGATGCTCAGGCACACAGCTGTCAAACGAACTAAAGTTGGTACGAAATTGTACTAAAGTCGAGACTTTTTCGATTCGGCAACGCAATCGGAGGGAGTGAGCCTTATGTCACAACGGTTTTCGGTCAATTGACGTAAAGATGAAACTCTTCGGAACAATCGATGATCGCACGGAGCTCGTATGACTTCACTCCACGAGCCACTGGGATTCACTGGGTTCAGTTGGTCACGAGCCACAGCACTTCTTGTACTTCCTCCCCGATCCACATGGGCATGGATCGTTTCTGCCCATCTTCGGTTCGTTCTTCACGGGCACAAGGATGTGCTCGCCCGCCGTCTTCATGAACGTGTCGCGATGCGCGAAACACTCGAAACATCGCGGATGCTGCTGACAGAATGCGGCCCAGAGTTGGGCGAGATGCATAGCGGACGAAGTTCGAAGGCCGAGGAAAGATCATCATATTTGACGGTGACCATGACTTTGTCTTCATCTGGATGCTTTTGCTTTTTGCGGGGACCGCTGCGTCGCAGGCGAGCGTGTGGGCGATTTTTGCGAGGCGGTTGAGCGGATCGCTTTCGGCGTATCTCCACGCGCTTTGCCAGCCGGTTTTGTGGCAGCGATGGATTTGACTACCGCCCTGGGCGTCGCCTCTTTGCCTTTCGAGGTCGATTTTGCGCTCGATGCCGGTTTCTCTGGCGGCGATGGTTTGGCAACCCGGTCCGTTCGCGGGGCGGACTGCCTGCCTGTCCGTTTGCGGGTGACAGGTGGTGCGGCGAGCGGCCCGGTGTCAATCTCGATACCGAAGACGTCGCCCAGGGCCGCGTCCTTGAGGACCTTGCCCGACGCGGGCGCGGTTCCCGCTGCGGACAATCCGGCCCCCGTGCTGCTGATGAGATCGGTGGCATCCACACCCCGCAGCGTGAAGAGCAGTTCGGGCTGCTGGTCGAGCCGTGCGCCTACGCCATACAGCACTGCGGCAACATGCTTGCACATCGACGCCCAGTCCGGGCAGCCGCAATCGAACCGGATTTCTTTCGGTGTCGGAAACAGTCCCGTGCCTAGCTTGCAAATCCGTTCCATTACCGCACCCGAGAGCTTGCCCTGCAGCAGCTCGACCATGGAATCGATCGATGACGTACAGCCGTCGACCAGCGTACGCCAGTGTTGAGGGGTGCACGCGGCGACGTCGACATTGACCGTGTAGAGGCTCGAGCCCATGACCTGCGCATGGACTTTTCCTGAAGTGATCTGCAAATCGACCACCGATCCGTTGCGCACGTAGGTGCGCCCGCGCGGCAAGCGGTTACCGTAGTCGCTGTAGCCCTCCAGATTATCGCACCACGTCTTGCCCCAGAAGGTTTTCGCGATGGCGCCGCGATACGGCGGGATCGGCGACAGTGTCTTGCCGGCCTTGACGGTTTTCGCGACCAGCTTTGCAGCTTTTCGTCGGCGCTCAGCCACCGGAACGTAAGGTTTCCACCCACCGTAATAACCCATTGGACTCACTCTTTGTGATCAGTTTTCCTGAGCGGAATGTATATCGAGCCTGACGAGATCCAGCAACTCCCGATCGCTCATTTCAGTGAGCAGCAGCTCCGCTCCGCCTTCGAGCACATCCGTCACCAACTGTTGTTTCGTTTCGATCAACTGGTCGATCCGATCCTCAACGGTGCCCCGGCAGACGAACTTGTGCACCAGCACGTTGCGGCGCTGGCCGATGCGAAAGGCCCGGTCTGTCGCCTGATTTTCTACGGCCGGATTCCACCAGCGATCGAAATGAATCACGTGGGAAGCCGCAGTCAGATTCAGCCCCGCTCCCCCTGCCTTGAGCGACAGCACAAAGAAGGGCGTCAATTCGTCTTCCTGAAATTGCCTGACCAGTTCGCGCCGCTTGCCGACAGGGGTGCCGCCATGCAGGATCAAACCTTCGCGGCCAAACAGTGATCCCAAAAATGCGGCCAGGGGCTCGGTGGTTTCGCGAAACTGAGTGAATACCAGTACCTTCTCCTGCTTCGCGGCAATCACCTCGACCAGTTCCCGCAGACGCGCAAATTTACCACTGGCCTCAGGCTTCCATGCCGCATCGCCGAGCCACTGGGACGGATGGTTGCATATCTGCTTGAAACGCATCAGGTAGCTCAATACGAGCCCTTTGCGCTCAATGCCTTCTGCCCCGTCGAGCGCAGCGGCCAGGTCATTGACCGCGCGCTCGTACAGCGCGGCCTGAAACGGGCTCAGGTGGCACCAGGCCTTAAGCTCGGTTTTTTCAGGGAGATCGGCAATGACGTTCCTGTCCGTCTTCAGGCGGCGCAGGATGTATGGTCGCACAAGCGAGCGAAGCGGACCGAAGTGTCCGGCTTTCGCGAGACGCTTGCTGAATCCGGCAAAATCCTTCGCCGAGCCCAGCAGGCCCGGATGCGTGAAATCGAAGATGGACCACAAGTCCGAGAGGCGGTTTTCGACAGGGGTGCCGGTCAGGGCGATGCGCGCCTGAGCCTGAAGCTTCTTGACCTGCCGGGTTTGCCTAGCCGCGGGGTTCTTGATGGCCTGTGCTTCGTCGATGATCGCAAGACGCCAACGGATCCTCTCGAGCGCAGGCTGGCGAAGCAGCGCGCCGAAACTGGTGATGACGAGGTCGGTTTGGGCGAGCTTCGCCTCATCGAGGTCGCGCAGGACCTCGGTGGGCGTGACGGAGGGGTGGGCGACTAAGACACGCAGACCGGGCGCAAACCGTTCGGCTTCCCAGGCCCAGTTGGCCAGCAGGGAGGCCGGCGCGACGAGCAGGCTTGGCTGCGGAGCGGGCTGTTCGCGCTTCAGGATCAGGAGCAGCGCGAGGACCTGGATCGTTTTGCCGAGCCCCATGTCGTCTGCCAGACACGCGCCCAGTTCGAGGCGGCTGAGCAGGTAGAGCCACTGCACGCCCGCCTGCTGGTAAGGCCGAAGCTGCGTGCGCAGCCCGGGGCCGGGTTCGACGTGCGCCAGGCCTTGCGGCTGACGCAGGTTCTGAAGGGTTTCGGCCAGCCAGGATCCGGCGACGACTTGTGCCCAGTCGTGCTCTTCCTGCACATCGGCCTCATCGCCCGATACGCCGGCCAGCAGGCGTAGCGCGTCGTTGAATGGCAGCCCCGATTGTGCGGCCCGCCCGAGATCTTCGAAGCGTTGCAGAAGACGGCCGAGCCTATGGGTATCCACCTCGATCCAGCGTCCTCGGATCCACTGTAGACCGTCGGCACCCTTCAGCAGTGTCCGTACTTCGGCGGGGCTTAATAGTTCGCCCTCGAGCGAGACCGCGACGTTGAAATCAAGCAAGGCATCCTTGCCGACGAGCGACGGCGGTTTCGTGCCCACGCTGGCCGTGACGCCCGGCCTCGCGGGACGACCCGTCGTCCACGTACCGGGTAGCCGGACAATGATGCCGGCGGCCTCGAGTGCCGGCAAATCCTGGAGCAGGTGCCAGGCCTCGGTGGGCGTCCAGCGCAACGGATGATAGATCTCGCGCGACTCAAGCAACGCGCGCACCCAGTCGCAGCGTTCGGCCGCCTGCTGAACAGGACCCAGCAGCGAAAGAAGCTGTGCCTTGTTGCGCGCGCCGGAGAATTCCTCGAGCGAGCGCGACAGGGGCTGATGCTGGGTCTTGCCATGCGCCGAGACGCGCGTCGTATAGGTGGCCAGAAAGGCGAAGGGGGCGTCCGGGTCTTTCCGGTTCTCGGCAAGATTGAAGTGAACCCGGCCCACCAGATTCCAGGTGGGGTGACGCGATTTGAGAAATGCCTGAAGCGAGCCACCCGCGCTGGCCAGCTCCTGGCGCAGGGCGTTGCCGATCTCGCGCCACAGTGCCGCGAGCACTTCCGGCGTGAGATATTCGGCGCCCGTCATGGGCGGCGCATCCTCGATCATCTTTCCGATGTCCTTGGCGTTCGGTTCGATGACTGCGATGTTCCCGTCGGTGAGCGTCGTGCATAACACGGTGACGTAACGCATGGCAAAGTCCCGCCACCAGCCCCAGGCGGGGGGCAATGCCCGCCCGATTACTGTGCTGCCGAGATGGAGCAGGCCGTGGCCTGCTCCGGCCTGGAAAGCGCGGTCGAGCGCGATGTCTTCCGGCACGGGGGGCGCATCGGTTTGCGGCATAGCAAGAAGATGACCTGCGGGCGTAACGGTGGGAGCAAGATGATCCGTATTGATCGAAGACATGATGATCGAAGGGGCAGGTTTCACTGCAAATCAGACTGTGTCCGCGGTTTCCCGATGCAACGCCCGAAGGCCTCAGCGAACTGCCGGGAGCGCCTGAGGTCGTCTGCGCGCAGGTACATCGAGGTCGTTGAGATGGACGAATGGCGCAGGTTCTCACGTACGCTCGTCAGCTCCGCGCCGCGACCGAGTGCGTGAGTCGCATGCGTGTGGCGCATCCAGTGCGGACTCGCGCGGCGCAGTTTTTCTGCCAGGAGCGGATGCTCTCCCTCAAGTACGCCAGCGGCTTCCCTAAAAAACCGGCGCATGACGCGCCACAGATGCGCGCCCGTAATACCTGCGTCCTCATGCTCGCCAAGGCCGGCGAGGATTGGAGTGGCCGGGTTCCAGCGCTCCCGTGAGACCGGCAGGCTTCGTTCAAGCAGATATTGATCAAGCGCATCGGTGGCCAGCGGCGGTAACGTCACCCTGCCGGGTTTGCTGCCTTTGCCAATGAGGTGAAGCCAGGGGTCGCCGTGCCCGTCAGGACGGATGTCGCGCAGCACGGCACCGACGAGTTCGCTTGCTCGCAGGCCCGTCGCGTAGCCGAAGTCGAGCAGGAAGCGCAGCCTCCGTGCAGCAGGCGCGGACCAGCCATACGACCATTCGAGACCGTCTGCAATGGCCCGCAGCAGCAGCCACTCGCCTTCGGTGAAGCCGCGCGCAGTGTCGAGCTCGGGGCGCAGGGCTGTACCGCGCACCTTGATGCCGGCAAAGGGGTTGGCCAGTACGTAGCGCTGCTCGATGAGCCATCGATACAGCGCCGAGAGGACCGTGAGTGCGTAGGCGGTCGAGCGCGCCGACAGGCCGCCCGTGAAGGGGCGCCATTCGACAGAATCGCGCGGGCGCGGCGGACCAACCCACCGCTCACGTGGCGAGGGGCGCCGTACAAACGTCCGGTATGCAATCGCGTCATCAGTTGTTAGCGACGAGAACGCGCGGCCCCGCTCAACGAGGGCCCAGAGAATCAGGCGCTCGGCTTCCTTGCGGTAGGCGCGCTGCGTCGTGACGGTCTCGTGCAGCGCGAGCCACGCCTGCACGGCTTCGTAGTCGTTCGTGGCATTGAGCGTGCAGGTCTCGCGCGGGGCGCCGCGCAACGTGCCCTGCGAACCGTCGACTTCATGCGGCAGCCGTAGCTGCTCCCACGGCGCGATACCGGCTGGGTGCGTAAGCGTGATCAATGCGCGGGCACGCTCAGTCAAGGCTGGGCGCGCCGCGAAAAACGCTTCGATGGCCCGAGCGCTGCTCGCTCCGAGCCCCCTGATCCTGGTCCACCACTGGCGCCGGCGGGGAATGCGTACCGTCAGATCCGTGAGTGTGCGGATGCCGTGAGCATGCAGCGCCCGCACTGTGCGCGGCGCAAACCACAGCGCGACGTCGTCAGTCACTTGCGGTTGCGGCAAAGGCAACGAGCCAAGCATCCTGATCGTGCGCTCGACCGTGTCCGCCCGAGCGTGTCGTTGTGTGGTCGTATGCTCGAAGACGGCTGCCAGATCGGGGCGATGCCGGCTATGCGCAAAGGCAATCAGTTGCCGGCGGATGTCGCCTATGAGACCCCTCGACGATTCCCCTGCCGCCCTGCGCCCGCCCAGGTAGCGGGCCATGGCTGCGCGCGAGGACAGGCCTGCGTACCAGGCGCGAAGCATGGCGAGCTCGTCGACATCGGGGAAACCCTGCCCTGCGGGCTCCTGGGGGTGACGCGTTTCGATGGTGTTAACTTTTCATCCAAAAAATGAATAACGCGATAACGTGAATTATCTCACTACATCGATTTCTTCGAAATTTTTTCGAGTGTAACAGGATGGTGTACCGTCCTGAAAAGGCGAGTGCAGGCGCGCCAGTTCTGCCGGTCGCATGAGTAGCGCGTGAAACAGATATTTTTCTCGGGCACGCATGAACCGCACGATGCGCGTCCACGCGCGGGCGGATCTGGCCAGATCGTGCGCCAGCCACGCGGACATCTGCTCCCTCCACTGCTCAGGAGGACATTCAGCGGGACGGTGTGGTGCATGGGCCAGCCACCCGGTCAGGCCCATGGCCGGCATGTGGGGCTCGCGTTCTGGTGCGAATGTGCGCGAGAAGCCGTACCAACTGATTGACCAGCCCAGCGCCGTGGCCAGATCGGCATTCACGTCCTGGGTGTGGATGACCATCGCGCCGTAGCGGTCTGGCAGGGGTAGACGCGTCAGGGCAATCCGGCAGGTATCCCCAAAGAGGTCGCGACCGACATGCTTCAGAACCCGCTCGTATTCCCGAAAATCGTTATCAAAATGCGGCCAGTCGGCGCTGGCCCAGGCAATCACTTCCGCTCCGCTGCCTTCGCCTGGTGACGGAGCAGGTCGGATTTTTTCAACCATGTCGAGCTCGACGCGATACCGCCCGGATAGCTCCACAAGTGAGGGGGGCGGTACATCGTAAAGCCGGTTCAGCATCTGGATGCAGCGGGCTAGTCCTGTCATCCGGATCTCGATGCCTGCAGCCCGTTGACGCGCGACTTTTCCGGTGGCGGGAGCACATGACGGAAACGGCGTGGCGATGACCGGCATCATCGCATCGGCGAGATGGATCTGCCAACGTTTGAAGATTCGGGCCAGTCGGCCTTTGACGGGTACGCAGCGGCCGGCGGGACGATTGAGTTGCCGCACCCAGAACGTGCCGCAGTGGGAGCACGATAAAGGGTGCCTTGTCAGACTGCTGTCGAGCGCATACGGTATGACCGCCGCGCATTTGTGGCAGCCACTGCGCAAGCGGGACCCATGTGTCGGGCATCGTTCGACGAATCGCCACTGAAACCACGCCGCGTGAAACCCCTGTTCAAGACACCCGGGACAATAGCGCAATTCGGTGGCCGCCCATGTCAGTGCCGGGTGGGCCGAGGGCAGACAGAATCCGTTCGGCACGGCCGCCTCCGCAATCTCAAGCAGGCTACAAAGTCGGGAGGGAACAAACCGGTCGGCACGCCGAAAATCCACGCCCCCACTACTGGCTTCACTGGCGCGTACGGCAACGAGGCTTGCCAGCGCGTGCAGCGGCAGCCGGTTGAACAGCGAGAATTTCGACACCCGCATCCACATGGATTCGCCATCGCTGCTCCAGTCGGGACGGGTCGTATAGCGCGCCTGGTCAATATGCGTAGGCAACACCAGCGGTTGCCAGGCGTGATCGCTCCAGTCGGGCGGTATAGCGACCGTGGTAGTCATGACGCGAGGCTCAGCGCGGTGTGATGGCGGACAGTATCGGCCGACCTGCCTTTTGCCCCAGCACATAACGACTTTGTTCGACCATCTCGTTCCAGAAGAGCGTGTCGAACTTCAGGGTTTCGCTGTCGCGGGATGAACCGAGCAGGAGCGCGGCTTCGACCGAGGCGGTGAAGTATTTCATGGGCACATCCACCGGGCCTTCCAGATTCGCCTTGATGTGTGCGTCCTCGAATGCATCCCACAAACGGGTTGCAGATTCTGCCAGACGCAGCCCCGCTGCGTACGCCCTGGGAACGAAGAATCGCGCATAGCTCCAGCCCGAGTTCGCGGGACATTCGCCGCTGTCATAGGTCGCGAGAACGGCCGCACATTCGGCTGCACTGACAATACCCCGAAACGCGAGCTCCTCGACCATGAATCGCGCTACAATCTGCTGCTTGTCCTGCGCCTGGAAGACAGACTTCTGTGCGAGCAACTGCGGTTGCCCCACTAGAAAAGTGAACAGCCGCAACGCGTTGCTCTCCATCTCATCGTGCAGGTCACGCAGCCATTCGTATTCGATTTCACGCAGGTTCTGCGCTTCGTCTGCGAACAGGATGACACGATCGTCCCCCTTGTTCTCGGCCACCTGTCGCAGCTTGTGCAGCAGACGCCCACGCAGTGCCGCCCGGGACGCACCGCTTTGCGCGGGATGCTTGACGGCATGCAACAGTGCCGAAAAGAAGTTGTTCTCGGAGGCCGTTTGTGAGCGCGGGCAGCGCAACACATACACGGAGGTTTTCGGATATCGCCGTTCAAGATCCTGGCGCAGGAATTCGATGGCGTAAGTCTTCCCGATACGGGGGCGACCGTGAATCAGAGCCCCGGTGATGTAGAGAAACAGACATTCATCGATGAGCTTGCGAAAGGCAGCGATGGAGGGCGTGGGAACCCGATACTTGCGCCGGAAAAGCGGATGTTCGTCGTAGGCGATGGGACGGCGAATGTCGTCGGACATGCAGGTTCTCCCTGTCAGCGGTTTTGTACCTTCAGATCCCCCAGATCAACGGGCATTACCACGACATCTGCCTGGCGACAACGCGTGGGCGTCTGGGACGCAACCGCCGACGCGCTATCCGGCCCGTCATCTGCGGGCTGCTGCGAAAGTTGCATGATGGCAGTGGCCTGTTTGCGGCCGCGTTTTCTGATGTTACGCTGGGCTTCGGAGAACACCTGTACCGGATTCTGCTCGCCGGCAAACTTGAGCTTGCCCAGCCGCCGCTGTCGCAGGATATGCTTGCGCACCCGCATGGTATGCCGGCTGTAGCGCCAGCCCTCAAGAACGCTGAGATGGCCGAGCTCGGCACCGTTGGGCAAATAGGCCCACGCCTCGCGCATGTCGGCAGGATTCGGATAGACGCGAATTTTTTCACCGCTGAGCCCGGCCGTGCGCTGCAGGACCTCGTTGCTGTACCTCGCGCCGTAAAGGCTGATATAGGGCGCGACGCCACGTGCCACGCTGCCTCGTACCGCGCACAGATGAACCGGTTGCAATTGGTGCAGCCGGGCGCGCAGCAACTGGGGCAACGTACGCACGGCAGTCTGCTGATAGTCGATGGCCAGTTGCAGCGCTTCCAGCGGCGTGCGTCCGTTCAGGCCGTCGTGTGGCGTTGCGTGATAGTTCGCGATGGTCACATCCAGCAACTCCTCGAGCTCGGGCAGGGTGATCAGCTGTTCCACGGTTACGCGTCTGCCGCGCTTGCCCGCCGGATCCTCCGAGTTGCGACCGGTGGTGCCAACCACCTGTCTGGACATGCGGTCCGTCAGCGTCAGGAAAAAACGCTCGATGAAGGGTCGTGTCGTTGGTTGCCCGACAGGCCCGGCTTCCAGCCGGCAACCGATGAACCTGCAGGCCGGAAGGAAAGTTTCCTCGCTCAAGTGTGCCGCCGCGTTATCGACTTTCAGGACATCCCAGCATGCGCCGGCGACTTCCGGGCAGGCTTCCGACGCGAAACCGGCCCCCGGACGATAGGTCAGCCCGGTAATGAGTAGCTGGTCACGTTTGCGGCGTGGACGCAGTGCGTCCTGCATCGCCGCAAGTACATCGTGGTGGTTGTATTCGGGCGCGGGCACGACCTGCCAGCCTAGCACGATGCGGGTGCAGACATCGATCAGCGTAACTACAAACAAACGCTCCGTTTCAAGATCGACGCTGATGCCGGAGGGTTCAGTAAAACGAACCCTCAGCCGCAGGTCCAGCTTGTGGCCATCCAGTTCAACCACGGAAAACGGACGGATGGTGGTTTCCCAGGCGCACTCGCGACTGTCCATGCGTCGTACCGGTACCCTCGCTTCGAGGCGGCGTTTCACCCAGCGCGCCAATGACCGGTATCCCATCTCATCCTGGCTGAAGGGATAGGCCTGTGTGCCCAGACCGGCTTCCCGGCAGGCGGCGATCAGCTTTGACTGAATATTTCGTAGCCCATAGAGCCTTCCGTTCTTTGCAATACCTAGCGTACCAGCACCGACTTCGCGCTCCAGAATCTGGGCCAGTTGAGGCAGCCGTTCGAACAACTGCCCCAAGGCGCCAGTAAGACCCCCGCGCTGTGAGCGCCGAATCGCTGGCGCAATACGGCGGTAGCTTTTCGTTCGGGAATGCGGAATGAGCGCGCGAAAGCCCTGGATCCTGCCATCGGGATGGGGCGCAAGACACCGCTTCAGAAGCCGCGTCAGTGTGCTCCGGTTGATGTCGAACTGCCGCTTCAGCTCGGCAGGCGGCGTGCCACGCAGGTACGCCTGGATGGCACCTTCGCGTTTCTGGTAGACCAGTAGGCGAGCAGGATCAATTGCCGATGGATCGACCCCGGGCCACGCGCTGCAATCTGCCAGTTGTTCGGGAATGTCACTGCGCATCATGCGTTTGCTCACGATGATATCGGTTCACCCGTGTGTGCCGGCTGAACGCAAGCGTGACCAGATCTGGACTGATGAGCTGACCGCCATGCAGTCCGGCGATGACCGCCGTTCGGACAAGCACCGGGTCGATACGGGGAAAGCCCTGTTCCGCTTCATCCACTGTCGCGGAACGTTCAAAAAACTCGACGACGTTCGCGAGCAATGTAGGTTCGATCAAATGTGCACCTGTCGCCAGATAGGGAAGCAATAGCATCCAGTTTTGGATCCAGATGCGATGACGTTCGATTTCCTTCGTGGAAATGATTTCGACATCTGGCGCGGACCGGCCGGTTAGCGCGGCGGGTTGCGGTTTGTGTGCTTCGTCCTGTGCGTCGGCACTATCATCAACGCTCAGCCACCGCTCCCTGCCGTCACGCATGATCCAGAAGTCAGCTAACGGCTCCGTCACGGCCTCGACGGATAGTGCAGGCCGCTCACAGTAGCTCGATACCCCGGGATTTGCCTCAAGAATGATCCACAGGCGAAGCTGCATTACCGAGGAGAAAAGAATCGGACGTCGCAGTTTTGGTGCCCAGGCATGATGGAGGGTCTGTCTGGGAAGGCGCCGAATGGGCAAGGGAATCGGGCTGGTCATGACATAAAGTTGGAACGTCCAGAATGCTTCAACTTTAGTTCAATTTCATGCGAAGTTCCAACTTTAAGTCAATCAAAATTGACACAAAATTGGAACTCAGACCGGAGAGTTGCCTGTCTGGCGCGGGTTTCAGTCCAGATCAAGGTTCCATGTTTAGTTCGTTTGACAACTGTCGTCGGATTCCATCGCCTATGCGCTGTCGGTGCTCGGCGCCATGTTCCGCTGGCTGATCGAGCAACGTTATGTGCTGGCCAATCCGTTCGCGGGTCTCAAGGTGCGTGGTGCGCGCCGCAAGGGCAAACTGGACAGATCCCGGGCCTTTACGACTGGCGAATGGGAGCTGGTACGCACGATCGCCGACGGGCTCGAGTGGTCGTATGGCTGGGCAGTGCCGGCTGCACAGCGCCTGCGATTTCTGCTCGACTTCGGTTACGCGACCGGCCTGCGGGCCGCCGAACTGGTTGGTGTGACACTCGGCGGCATCGAGCATGGCGCACGCGGTGAGCGCTGGCTTCACCTCACGGGTAAGGGAGCGAAACCCGGCAAGGTGGTCCTGCCGTCACTCGCAAGCTTCGCGCTGGACCAGTATCTGGCACAACGCGGTTTGCCCGTCACGCCGTCCCGATGGGCACCTGATACGCCGATACTGGGTCACCTCGGCGAGCCGTGCGGCATCACCACGCCGCGCCTGAGGCAGATGCTGCGCCGGTTCTTTAGCGACGCGGCCGATGCCATCGAAGCCGACCATCCACCTCTCGCAGACAAACTGCGACAGGCCACGCCGCACTGGATGAGACACTCGCACGCGACACACGCACTGGCCGGTGGGGCAACGCTCACGACCGTGCGCGATAACCTGCGGCACGCATCGATTTCCACGACCTCGGTCTATCTCGACGACGACGAAGTGCGGCGCACG
The DNA here is from genome assembly GCF_034047095.1 of Robbsia andropogonis. Taxonomy (NCBI): domain Bacteria; kingdom Pseudomonadati; phylum Pseudomonadota; class Betaproteobacteria; order Burkholderiales; family Burkholderiaceae; genus Robbsia; species Robbsia andropogonis. The sequence continues at coordinate 89,411 of NZ_CP139169.1, forward strand.
CAACAGATCGAGCATGTCTTCACGCGACGCTCGCCCGCGTAACGACTCGCCCGCCCTCCCCAAAGCCTCATCTGACAAGGGTTACGGATGGATTTTCCATTTATGGGCGTTGGGCACTTTTAGCCACATACGAGTACCACAGTGGATCGTACGGATTCTGGTCCGAATGCACCAGGATATGCCGCACAATAGCCACCGAGCTCGCATGGAAGAGCCGATAAAATGAAGGCCGTTGATCAGGCACGGGGTTACGAGCAGAGAACCACCAGTCGCGATTGCCGACCATCGCATAATATTTCTGCTTGATCCACCGTAGCCCTTTCTTGGGGTGACGAGCTTTCGCCCAACGCCACAAGATATAGAAGATCCGATGGTCGACATGCGAGAACGTCCGCTTCGCAACAATATGCCGATGATAATTCGCCCAACCCCGTATAACCGGATTTGGGGTTCCAAGCCGGACAATGGCATTCGGTTAAGCGCTATGCTAGTTTTCTCAAAAAATCGAGCAAGGTTCCTCTTCCCGATGCCTCATGAAGAAATATCAGTGTTTTGGACAAAAGCCGGCGAACTGTTTGAGCAAACCTGTCAAGCCATGGATCCAATCTGGCGAAAACGTAAGCGCGTGATCGATACCCGGCTGCTGGTCGTATTCATCCTGAAGCTGGTTTTGAGTAGAAACCGGCAGGGCTATGGCAGCAGTCTGTGCGCACTCTGGGAGTCCTGTTCGGACAAAGGGATCACTCTGCCCCGTACCGATGCTGTTGCGGCTTCGTCGCTGTGTGAGGCCCGGCAAAAGCTTCCAGAAGCCATTTTTAAAACGCTCAACAACGAACTGATTTCACTGTGGCATGCTCACCGGGATACCCCGAACTGGAAAGGGCATCGCGTTTTCGCCATAGACGGCTCGAAAATCAATGCGCCCCGCGGCCTGCTGGAATACGGCTATAAAACTCCGCGGGAGACGACCCGGCATTACCCTTGCGGCATGGTGAGCGGCTTGTACAACCTGCAGGAACAACTGATCTACGATTTCGTACTGGTACCCCACAACGATGAACGCCGCTGTGTGCCTGACCATCTGGCAAAACTGGAGGAGGGAGATCTGGTCATTTTCGACCGGGGCTACTTCAGCTACCTGATGCTGCATCAGGTTCTGGCCAGCGGACAATACGCGGTGTTCCGCCTGCAGCAGGGGACCACCAATTCGCAAGTGGCCGCGTTCTGGGGGAGTGAGCGCAGGGACGCCATTATCGAGTACGTCCCGTCGCCCGCAGTGAAACATGGGCTCAAAAAACGCGGACACACCGTGGGTCCTCAGCCGCTTTCAGTCAGGCTGGTGAAGTGCCGTATCGAGGATGAAACCCACGTGTATGCCACGACCCTGATGGATCAGGCCGGTTATCCTGCAGACTGTTTTCCGGATCTGTATCACGGGCGCTGGGGCATCGAAGAGCTGTACAAGATTTCGAAAGAGATCATCGGCATGGAGGACTTTCATTCGCAAACGGAGCGCGGTGTAAAGCATGAGATCTATGGGCATTTCCTGCTGATCAACCTTGCCCGACTGTTTGAAATAGATACCCGCAACCGGCTACCTTCCAATGGCCGGCCAGAGGAATCCTGCCGCACGATCTCATGGCCTCAATCCGGCAAGACGTTGAAGATCAATTTCAAGCATTGCCTGTCTGTTGTCGGACGCCACCTGGAAAATCTTGTTCTGATGGCAGGGCGTACTGTTGCGGACTGGCTGGATAAGGCGATGGCGGCAGTGGCCCGAATCAGGCAACGCAATCGCCCGGGGCGGCGCTACCCGCGACGCTCCTTCAAGCCCCGCACGCGATGGAATTCGTTTGGTGCCGCGCCGAAGCCTTAACCGAATGCCATTGCCAAGCCGGAACCGCCGAAATTTCCGTCACTCCAATTCGAGCCCGGCGATAAGCGCGTCCAGGTCGATTTTGTTGTCACTTTGAAAGGTGTAGTGCCCGTTCAGCAGGATATGTCGCCAAGCCGCCGGCGATATCTGTGTTAGCCGTGCCAACGCCTTGGTGTTGCCGCTGGCTTCGCACTTCGTCAGCAGCCGCGACAGAATCGCCGAGTTGTAGAAGATGATCACGTTGGCGATCAGCCGGGCGCACTGGTTACTGCTCTCGATTTCGATGTCGGTGCGGCCGGTCAATTCCTTCTTGCGTCGATCTCGACCACTTCGATCTACCAGCACACCGATGATGTCAAGCGTGCGCGGCAGTTCGGGCAGGCATTTACTGACTGAATGACTCCTCCGTCACCTCAGGCAACAAGCCGATTGATGTTCACAATGTGGAACGGCGGAATTTTCGGCGGTTCCGGCTTGGAACCCCAATCTGATCTCAACAAATTGCGCTATCGCTTATCTGGCGGGCAAAATGACCGCCTAAGTGAATTGGCTATTCCGTTGCTCCCCGGACCCCATTTGCGACACCGCGTGCGTGGCTGTCGTGTCTGCCAAGCTCTTAACCTAACAAAAAAGCGCACCACTTGGCGCGCTTTTTTTCTTTTCTGAATTCTAGAGAGCCTCACAGAACCGCTCTGTTGTACGGTGAAACCCCTATCAGCTCTTGCAGCTTCGCGGCGAGATCGCCCCACGCACCGACCTGCGGATCACTACACTACGTTCGTTGATCGACACTTTTGCACCCGATTCCGCCCGCATCACTTTGGATACAAGCCAATCATACGATTGCTTTTGCAGCGACACCACGCCCGGACGAAGCGTCTTAGATGCGTTCGAAGCCATAAAAGCCTCCTTCGTCGTTTTCTGGTTGCGCGACTACCCTCACGGTCATGCCCCGCGACGGGTCGGTGAATCGCCTTACCAATCGATTATACATGCGATCCAATGCCGCGGTTTGTGGGATGAAGAAATACTGTGGGACAGTCGCATAAAGAACGGCGTGCTCCCGTAACGCAATCTCCAAGGCATCCATAAATTGCCAGATCAGTCCTGGCACGGGCAATGGCCAACTTTGAGGATTGAAGCTCGTCTCTCGATCTGCTTCCAATCGAAAAAATTTTACGATCCGCGCGCCGCGCGCCGGCAAGACGCCCCGTCCCCATGACTGCGCCATGTCGATGATCGTTGTCTCATCGTTACCGACGTAGGCGTACGCTTCAAAAAAGAACATTACCGTGTGGGTACCGGCGAAGTCGATGCCGACCAACTCTATGCCGTCCTCCACCTCGATGAAGTGGCTGATCGTCATCCCCTGCGCTGCGCTATTGAGATCAGGGAAAAGTAGCGCGATGTTGTCAGGGGTCAGATAGCTGTGCATTGGTCATCCTATATGTCCAAATTCTAGCACTTTCCTGGTTGGTTTCAATGGTGATAACTATTATTATCACCATTGCATTTGATTCCCTTTTTTGGCACTATCGAAAATCCATCGGCCCGAAAGTCCCGTCCAGCAAGGGTTTGCGCGGGATTTCAGCCCTCTGTTGTCGGCCGCTTGATCCGACGCGTGGCATCGTTCTTAACCAGCGCCTCCCCATGACAGTTAGTTGCAAATTGCAATGACCGAAAACTTACTCGTCACCCGGCAATATTCTGCAAAAGACTATGCGGCGCTTCGCGGTTTCGTACAGAAACTCAGCCCTGAAGTCCTCGCTCGCACCTATTACGATCAGGACGAAGATCCTCATGCCGCCACCCCCAGCGCCATGGAGCGATACCTCAAGGAGATGCTCCAAACGCTCGTCGATCTTGCGATCGAGCATGGCAGCGCTCCCCTGGCCACTCACCTCAAAGCCTCAATCAGGACGCACGGCGAGCCGCGATTGACCATCGTTAGCCTTCAGATGGTGTTCGAAGCCGCCAAACTCGCCGCCGCATCGCCCAAAGCGGAGCACGGCGTCGGCATGTGGTTCCGGCCACTCGTCGCACGAAATATCAAAAGTGCCGGCATTCGCACGCTCGGTGAATTGGTCGCATTCTGCAACCGCCGCGGGGGTAGTTGGTGGCGAGCCGTGCAGCGCATCGGTTACGGACGCGCTCAGATCATCGAAAACTGGCTCAACACGCATCGTCCGTCCATTGGGCAAGCATTAACGATCGCGGCCGAGACGAACGACCCTCTTGCCCTCCCCGAGACGGTCACGCTCGAGCCCGGCAGCGCTACCCTCATACCGCTAGAGCGGATCAAACTTGCCTCGCCGCTCAGCGGTGCTGACGGCATCAATCGCGCCAAGCTTTTTTCCTATATCGGCGCATCCAATGACTTGGAAGCGATTCGAACGTATCTCCATCTATATCGGGAGCAACCAAAGACGCTGCGCGCCTATACCAAGGAACTGGAACGTTTTCTTCTTTGGTCAGTGACCATTCGCCAAAAACCCTTGAGTTCAATCCTGGTGGAGGATTGCGAGGCGTATAAGGATTTTCTTCAGAATCCTTCTGAGCGTTTCGTCGGACCGAAGGCGCCGCGGATGTCCTCTCGCTGGCGCCCTTTCTCATCCCCTGCACTCAGCCCTGAAAGTCAGCGCTACGCGGTCCGGGTCATCAAGGCGGCGTTTTCGTGGTTGGTGGACGTGCGGTATCTCGATGGGAACCCCTGGAAAGCGGTACGTGACCCCTCGATCGTTCGACGCGAGCGTCAGATCAAGGTCGACAAAGCGTTACCCGAAACGCTATGGCATATCGTGCGTTCCGAGGCGCTTGCCCGCTCTCTACAGCCGGAAGCGGTCCGCTGGCGCGTTGCAGCGGCTTTTCTTCTTCTTGCGGGCGATTGCGGCCTACGGCGCGAGGAGGTATTTTCCGCCCAAAGGGAGTATCTGCGCCTTGAACCCATCCCTCATTCCGAAGACGAAATATGGGCTCTCACCGTGATCGGCAAACGGATGAAAGAGCGCACAGTTCCGGTAAGCGAGGAAGCGGTCGAGGCGCTTAGGCGCCATTGGCAGGATCGAAACCTGGACTTCGACGCGCAAGACGCGAGTGGGCCACTGCTCGCCCCAGTCGTCGTGCCCCCCACCCCCCGCGCGATAGCACGGCATGCCGATGGCACAAAAAGCTACCATCCGAATGTGGGCAACCAACTTGTCAATTGGATACTTGAACAGCTGCTGAGTGATCCGCTATTCCTTTCTGACGCGCAACGTCAACGGATTGGACGCCTCACACCTCACGCACTGCGTCACACGTTCGGCACATTAGGCGTGTCTGCAGGCATTCCGCTTGATGTCATGCAGAAAATACTGGGGCACGAGTCTCTTCAGACCACGACGATATACGTCGACAGCGAAATCACGCGCGTCTTGACGGAAACAAAGAAATACCAAAATCGTCGTTCACCTAACTTAGAGTAGTCACCTACGTGGTTCGCACAAGTCGCGTCACCGCCCGGCGATCCGTCCAAGATCCTCGTGCGGCTTTTTTCCTGCTCACAAAAACGTCAGACATTCGTTGGATGCTAGTTGCATATAGCGCGAAAATCGGAAGCTCCCATCCACCCCGGGAATCTCCACGTGGAGATTGAACCAATCGCCGTAGGGTAGCGAACACCAACCGGCGGAGAATCTCCACGTGGAGATCGTCCATTCCATCTATCACCTCTCCCAGCGGTGCAGTAACCCGCCACATCACAATCAGCTCGACCAGTTGGCCTTCTATGACCGGAACGACCGCGCCTCGCTAGCTACCATTTGAGCCGCCCCATCTTTTCAGAACATTGTTACGTTCCAAATCCGGAGAAGAGGCACATCGTCGTTCTTGTTCTATTCAAATTACATAGCAAAATCTATATATTTAAAAAAATATTGATTTTTTTGTTAGATTTCGATAGCGTGTAGTAATTGGCAGCAGCCGATCTCCACGTGGAGATCGGCTAGCTTGCTGTGCCGTCGTCATCGGTGATCGCAAGGAAAACTCATGGGTTTAGTCATAGCTGTTGCAAATCAAAAGGGCGGCGTTGGTAAGACCACGACCACTATGAACTTGGCAGGGGCCTTTCACGAACAGGGCTATAAAACAGTGGTGGCCGACGCTGACGCGCAAAATTCGTGTCTTCGCTGGAGTGCGGTTGCTAACGAAGATCAACCTTTACCATTTTCCATTGTCAGCATCGCGGGACACGGCAAACAGATTGGCAACGCGGCGGTGAAACTCGCCGAAGACGCCGAAATAGTCCTGGTCGATTGTCCACCAAGTATTGAAACGCCCACAACCGCTCGAATTCTTTTGGTCGCCGACGCGACCATAATCCCTACAGATTCCTCCCCTCTGGATCTGTGGAGCAGTGAAGGGATGATGCAACTTGTGGAGCGGACCAGAGCACTACAGCCGGAAGGCAAATATGCACTTCTATTAAACAGATCAAACGTTAAGACAACTCTTCACAAAGAAATGAAAGAGTTGTTGTCGGAGTCCGATGTCCGCCTTTTCAAATCGACCATCAAACAGCGAATAGCGTACCAACTATCCGCCGTTTTAGGCAGAACAGTATTCGACGCCAAAGGAATCAGGTCCTTAAAGGAAGCTCAGGAGGAGGTTAGATCACTGTTCTCGGAACTCTTGTTATTGTTGGAGGAAAAATAAGGTGATAAAAAAAATCGACCTTAAAAGCAGGGTTCGCGCTGGGATGACTGCTGAACGGAGCGAGGTCAGCCAGCGACTTGCCAACCTCGCCGGCCACGAGTCGGTGCAAGATCACCTGCTTCATCCATCGGATAGTGGTCAAGAAGAGAGAGATGAGACCAGAAAGGTAAGTTCGGTCTCGACCGTTGACCCGCACCCTGTCCACTCAATCGCACTCTCGGACTGCATCTCGAATCCCCAAAATCCTCGAAGCTTCTATAGCGAACACAGTACACAAGCTCTCGCTACTTCACTGAAAAGTGACGGGCAGCTACAACCGGTTATCTACACCACCCTAGTCGAATATCCGGGCAAAAAGGTAATCGTGGACGGCGAACGCAGATTACGTGCGGCGCGACTGGTAGGGTGGGAAGCAATGCAGGGATCCTATCGTCCGGGATTATCCAGCCGGGATCTGTTCCAGATTGCGTATCGAGCAAATGACGAACGAGAGACCCAGACAGTATTTGACAATGCCGTCTCTTGGAGTCGCGTTCTGACTCATCAGATTTACCGCGATCAAAAAGAGTTGGCCGCTAGTGTAGGCGTCGACAAGGCCGTCCTAAATAAGACGCTGCTGTTAAATGAACTCCCTAGATCAATAATTATCAAGATGGCGGCATACGCCGACACTGTGAAGTTATCGCATGCGTATAACATCAAGTTGATTTTTGATAATTTCGGCGAAGATCGTGCTTTTTTCTGGCTTAACGAGGTGATCGAAGGACGTGCTTCGGTTCGCAAACTAGAACAGGTTGCAGCGAAACAAAAACTCGCAGCAAAATCCCCTCGCAATCACTATGACACCAGGGTGAAGTTCGCCGCTCCTAACGGCTTGGAACTCGGCGAACTAAAAGCGTTTTCCGATGGCCGCGCTGAGATAAAGATAGGTGGAGTCACAGCCGCGGCGCAACAACGTCTAGTGGAGAAAATTGATGGCCTCGTTAAGGAGTGGTTGTCCTCGCTCGCTCCTGAAGAGATCCTAGAAAGGCCGCAAGGTTCAGGGAGCGCAGAATCGACTGAGTAGTAGCTGGTCCGGTCGGAATTTGTCACCTTTCTAAGACGTTTAAAGCAACGCGAATTTTGCCCGATCTCCAGAATCAACCGGCTGGTCGGAATTTGTCACCTTTGAGATCACGATAATTCAGCGAAATGGTTTCCACCAAGTGCACGGGCAATATGATCCATGATTTAGTCCCGGCCGGTCGGCACGGTTCGCCAAAATCAGAAAACGCGGTGCAAGGTAGACGGATTTGCTTTGAGTCGGAGACTACGCACGAACCGCGGCGCGTTGGACTCGAACGCCGCTCTACAGGCATGTTTAGAAAGGGGCCAGCACGTAAATACTATCGCTCATTTACCGCGCAATGTCTATCTCATTGATTTTAATGGAGAAATAAAATTTCGAGCGCAGCTTGAAGTCGTAATTATCAGGCTACAGAGACTTGTGTTGAGGAAGAACGCCAAGGTGGGTCCCCGACCTTACGCGCAACATATCTCCGAGATTTGCCCCTCCAGGCGCGTTAGTAGGCTTGAAAATACAACGGTGACATTTTCCGACCAGACGATGAAGAAACACTAGATCAGGAAGGTCACTTGGAAAACGTATCCGAATTAGACCGGTATGAGAACCCATGAAAGGTGACACATTCCGACCACCAGAGTGCTTGAGCCGGGCTGGCCATCAATTAGCACTATCTCACAGCGTAGGTCGGTTTCTGTCACCTTTCATCGGTTGAGATCAAAGCAAAAGCGGGTCGGTTTTTGTCACCATTCAGGTAATTGGTAGTCTTCGAACCCATCTTCGGGTCGGAATCTGTCACATTTGCATGCGCGATCCGAGAAAGATGGTCGGAATTTGTCACCTTTTGAAGATAACGGGCCACTGCGAAGGTTTCTTAGCCTCGTTCACCATGGTCGGCTGTACGCGTATAGATTTCATGGGACGCTTAGCGGGTTGAAGGGGGTTGCTTGTTTGGAAAATTTTTTATTAACGTTCTTTTGTAAAAGAATTTGTAGAACCTTTTGTAAACCCTTTTGTAAACGCGCACCAGCCCTCTGCATCTAATTGTTTCGTTTGATCTTTTTGACAGATTCTGAAATCGAAAGGTGACACTTTCCGGGCTGGGTGTGACAAATTCCGACCTCCAGGTGACATTTCCCGACCTTGCGTGGACATTTCCCGACCGTTATCCACAAAGGTGACTTGCGCTGTTACTGTGTCACCTTATAATGGTGACACCAATTTGCGTCCTGTCATAATTCGATGAATAAATTAGGCACTCCAGTTCCGGAGCAAACCGCCGACGATAGCGGGGCTGAGATAGTGGTCGTGGAGCCGATCATCATTTCTCCCGATGATGGTCCTGCTACCGATATTGATGGAAAGGTCAAAGGAACGGTGGCCATGAGCCGTGCTCTTATCATGGCCCAACAAGGGCTTAGTTTGAATGAAAAGCGCGTGATGATGGCAGCCATGCGTTGCATTGACAGTCGAAAGTCGCCTATGGCTCAAAATGGGGGCAAAGGTTACGTTGCGGTAAAGGTAAGAGCCGACGAATTCGCTGCTCTAGCTGCACTGGCGCCGCGAGAAGGTGATCGACAAGCCACCGCAGCATACGAAGGTCTTAAAGATGGATGCGCAAGCCTACAACGCAGAACATTGACGTACCTCGATGGGCGAAAAAAAGTCGTTTTGAATTGGGTTTGGAAAGCGGTGTACCACGAGGGCGAGGGATGGGCGGAGATTTCATTCGCCCCGGATTTGACACCGCATATATTTATGTTGCGTGAACGCTTTGTCACTTATCCTTTGGAGTTCTCTCGGGGCATACAATCAATCTATACTTGGCGCCTGCTAGAGTTACTGATGAAAGAAAAGGATCGGGGCAGGCTGTTGATCACGCTCGATGATTTTCGTCATTCACTTGAAATTCCAGACACCTATCGTTTTGCTGATATAAAGCGACGAGTTATTGATAGAGCTGTGATGGAGTTGAACAAAAAGGCGGATTTGGTTATCGATTGGAAGGCGTTAAAAAATGGTCGAGCCGTCAGCTCTCTAAGCTTCCAATTTGTCACTAACCCGCAAAAGCGCTTAGACCTTGATCAAGACCCAGAATAACCCTGGCTTGGCTCTCAACATTTTATTGACATCCTGCCCCGCCCTGAAGGACGGGGTTTGACGAGCATTCCGATCAAAAACCAGTTTAGGCTTGCTACCAGGGGCAGTCACCCGACTTTAACTTTAAGCGTTGACAGGAGGAGTCCTCGCCTTTCAGGGGGGGCGCGAGGAAGCATGTATCTTATGCGGATAATCGCGTCGCCGGCGCGTTGCCTAAGCCTTCGGGAATTGAATGGTTAAACGACAAAGGCTCGGTTTCCATGATGGATTGAGAGCACGCATTGCCGCTAAAGAATGCGATCCAGGCATAATGTATTTGAAGCCCCGATATTTAAAAACAGGACCCTACGGGTTATTACCTGGGGAACGCGGCTTTCTGTTTTCTCGGGTCCATCAAGTCGGATAAAATTTCGAAAGTCCGCTCTGCAAAAAACTCAGCCTTCAATGGGTCCGTAGGGTGCAGGAAAATCGTATTCATTTTCGGGTTGAAAGAAATAACGAATTCTTCGTGTCTTTTTATAACCTTGTTGTTCTTGAGAAGTGGCGCGTTCAACGCCAAACTTTCCGCTAATAGATGTAATCTTGTGTCGCAGGGTATTTCTGGCCTTATGGATGGAAGAAGCACGTTACTAATCTCGATAACTTTGTCCATGCCGTTTTTTTTAATGAGCTTCTTGATGTCGTAGGTTAGCCTTATGCTAAAGCGCGTGGGAGTACTAAAAAATGAAACCAAACCCTCGGGCCAGCCGGAAATTTCCCGATAGGCACGCGCGGTGAACTGGCTTTCGTCTAGCGCTTTTGCCACAATCTTGTCAGACGAGAGATCGTTGAGAGCACCGCTGTTCTTCATCATCACAGCTTTTTTGTGAATAATAGCCAGTGTCTGCGTTCGACCGGGATGTAAGCGATCAATTGCTCGGAACTGCTCCCGTAAAAAAGTGCCCCACTTAATCTGGTTAGCGTCCAAGCATACCGAGTCTTGGGAGACAACAGCTTTATCGGTCATTTTTCTGCCTCGTCTGAGTAAAAGTCAGGTGATTTTGAAGATTCTTCATCAAAACGCGATAAACAAAACGTTGAACTTCATAAGGATGCGCAACTGAAAGCGTATTGCAATAATATATTTTGGGGTGTTACGTTAGTTTCACTCCTATTGGATGAGACTGCGAATGATCACCAAAAACAGTGAGCTTTCGCAGTTTGCCCTGTGAGAATCTCATTAAAGTGCGTCCCGTCAAGTCGGAGCTACCGATATCGGCCAATCTTGCCAGCGAATCGTCCGCGTGTGCGAGCGAATCGTGCTCGAAATACCATCTCTTTTGCCCCCTCTAAGCACTGCATTCCCTGATCAAATGAACGCCGTTCCCCATTGGGTCACGCGTTCATGCCTCGCTTATTTCGCAACAAGAAGAAGGAAGCGCTTTCGCCGCTGCCTGGAAAATATTCCGAAGATGAGCCTCTGCAGGCCATCTTTGACACCAGCACGCGCCTACGCGTCGAGGCCAACCACTGGAAGACGTTTTGCTTCATCCTCGTTTTCGTAGCGGGCGGCGCGATCTTGACGCGCAACCCGGCGCCGTCGCTCGTCAAGGTCTTCGGCGTTAGCGCCGATACCAATGGCAACGCAGTTGTACGCGAGCTTGTGACCTACAAGCCAAGCGACCAGGAAATCCGTAAAGCACTGCATGACACCGTTGTGAGCTGGTTCACGATCGAGCCGGTTCTCTCGCGATCGCTTAACGATTCGCGGATGGCCAAGAACATCAATGCGGTCCGCAAGCAAATGACCGACAACGCGCGTAATCAGTTCGGCACCTGGATCAAAAACGACGCACCGTTCACGTCGATCACGCTCAATCCACGTCTGGTGCGCGAGCCGAAAGTCACGGATGTCTCATTGCTGGACGACTCGACGGCCGTCGTGCAGTTCACCACGTCGACCTCCGACAATCCGACGGCCACACCTGTCACGCAAAGCTACGCGTTGACGATTCGGTATCAGATCGTCCCGCCAACGTCCGTCGACGCGCTCACCGCCAATCCGTTCGGTGTTTTTTATCCTTACTTTACTTTGCAAAAGACGCAATGAGCCATCGGACCTATTACCGCGTTCGAGTCTGCGTCGCGCTCTTGATCGCCTCTATGTTGCACGGTGCTTACGCGCGCGAATCCAAACCCGCAGCGGCATCGGTCGACAGTACGAGTGCACTGGTGCAAGCGTTGACGGATCCCATGAATGCAACGAATCCATTTAATGGCGGTGCGGACGCGACAACTTTGCCCAACGATGCACGCATCGCTGTCTTTACCTACAGTCGGGATCAAATCTTCAAGCTAGTTACGGCTCCGCTGAAGTTGACCACGATCGAACTTGCGACGGGGGAGCAGCTTGCCAGTCCGCCGGCAATGGGCGACTCGGTTCGATGGGACATCGATACGGACGGCGCGAATCACATCTATATCAAGCCTTCTAAGCCGGGCCTGGTTAATACCGTTCACATCACGACGAACAAGCGAGAGTACGACTTTACCGTCGTGTCCTCTCCGATCGGTGGCTTCTACTACCAAGTCGTCCGTTTCAACTACCCGCAGTCCCTTATGGATAAAGTCCGTGAGCGAAATGCGGGATCTGATTCGCCCACGCGCGTGGGGTCGGGCAACCCGAATGCGGTCAACGCCTCGCCGGATCAGTTGAACTTCGATTACACCGTTGAAGGCAGCGCGAACTTCAAGCCCCTGACCGTCTTTGACGATGGACACGCTATTTGGCTGCGCATGCCCTCGAACGCTCCCTTTGCCGTCGCGCTCGTGAAAGAAGACGGTGATTGGGTAACGCCGAACAGCATCACCCACGGCGACTATCTGATCGTGCAACGCTTGGCGAGCGAGATGGTGCTGCGCTCCGGCAAAGAGGAAATCCATGTGTACCGCGGCAAGCACCGGGTACTTGGGCTCTTCTGAGCGAATACATCATGGCAGAGAACCCATTTAATTTGGACGATGAGGCCCTGAAAAAGGGCAAGCCGCCACGCAAGGTGCTCATCATTATCGGCGTCATGGTTGCCATCGTCGTTGCCGCCCTCGGCTTTTATTCGCAAACAAAGGACGCGAGCGAGGCTGCGCGTAAAAAAGAGGCTGCGCGTGACGCCAAGCTTGCCGAGACGACAGCAGCGAGTCCCACGGAGACCGATGTCGACTCTATCATCCGTCAACAGCAAGGCGATGCCTTAACGCAGGAGCGCAAGCAGCAGGCGCAGGCGAGAACGCCAGTCACTGCAATCAATGACGAACCTAAGCTGACGGCAGACGGCTTTGTGCGCGAGGAAGCGGCAAACCGCGGACAAGCGTCGTCTGGCGGAAAAGAGGATGACATCTACAGCGCGCCGATCTTTAAAAAAGGTCGAGAGGGTGAGGGCGGCGGCGGCGCCGCTGCGGCTGCTGGCGTCGCAGCGACTTTGACACCAGGCGCGATGGCGCTCGCGCAAAAGCAAGCAGGGCAGGACGCTGTCGAAAACGCTTCAACGCAGGCTGCAGCGATGGCAGCAAAGCTCGCGCAATCCGGTCAAAGCACGAGTGCGAACCATCCGAGCGGCAAATCCGATGACTCAAAATTCTTGGCCGACACCGCGACGCTATCGAAATCGGGCGCGGGATTCAAAACCTCGACCTTCGTCGGGCAAGAACGTGGTTGCACATTGGCGCCACCTCATCACATTGACGTCCTGACCATGGAGGGTGGCAATTCCGACCGCCCGGGGACGATCGCGCTGATGGTCAATGAAGACGTGTACGACAGCGTGCACGGCGATTGCCTGATGATTCCGCGCGGCACGACGATCACCGCTCCATACAGCAGCGATATCGCACCTGGCCAAGAAAGCTTATTAGTCGCCGCGACCGAGATGCGCCTGCCAAATGGCAAGGAAGTACCGCTAGACGGTGCACCGGGCGCGGACCCTAACGGGTACAACGGCTTTTCGGCGCATGTGAATAATCATTTCCTCCGGATATTTGGTGTCTCTTTCCTAACGGCCGTACTGGTCAACAAGTTTGACGGATCGTCTACGACATCCACCACCACCGGCGCATATGGTGTGCAGCAAGTTGGCAGCACGGCAGGCCAGGTAGCGGGCCAGACGGCTCAATCCGTCCTGCAGCGCTACCAGAACATGCAGCCCACGCTTACGGTGAAGCCAGGTCAGCATTTCATGCTGAAGGTGACGCACGACCTCGTGCTGGAGCCCTATCACTATGAATAGCGTGAGATGGGTATGGCTTATCCTCGGCGCGACCCTTTGGGCCGCGGCCACGCCAAGCCGGGCGCAGGCGCGTATTGCCGCCGTAATCAGCCCGACGGCCATCGTGATTGAGGGCGAGAGCAGCCGAGCTGTGCTGGCTTTGCCAGGCACACCGGTTTTTTATTGCGGGGCTCGCCCGTTCAACAACTGGGCACAGCAGCTTGTCGGGCAGGTCGTCCTCGCATCCAAGGGGGTCAGCGCCACGGTGAACGTCGATGGTAAGCCAGTCGAGATTTCGGAATTATTTGCGCAGGCCGGCTGGCTGCGCCCGCCCGTGCTGTCGGATGCTGCCCAAAGCGCCATGACTGAGGGGCGCGGTGGCTGGGCGTGTGCCACAACGGCCACCATATTCGATGCACTGCACTCGCGCGTTGATCCCAAGGTATTGGCCGGCATCGCGCTCAACGAGAGCGCTTGGCATGGGCGTCCCTGGCCTTGGACCTTAAACGTGGCAGGGCGTAGTGCTTTTTTTCGAAGCCGCGAGGAAGCATTCACAGCGATCGAGGCTCTGCGCCGCGTCGGTCGGTGCGATTTCGACGTTGGCATTATGCAAATCAATTGGTGCTATCAGGGACAACGATTTACGTCGGCGTGGGATGCACTTGATCCGCAGACAAATGTCCGCGTTGCCGAAGACATTCTCAACGAAAACTTCGCGCGTACGCACTCCATTGCAAAAGCAATTGCCTACTACCACTCCGCCAACCCCGGTCCTGGCCAAGCATATCTCGCTAGTTTTGTGACACACCTCGCCCAGATCGAGAACGGACGATAAATGCGTACCACACGCCTCCTGGCCTTGCTTGTCGTGCCACTCCTGCGGGCAGCGTATGCCGCTGACACCGATCCGCTTGACTTCGACTATACGCTCGCAGGCGATATGGCGTCGCGCCCGGCTCTCGTGTTCAACGATGGCCGCAGCACCTATCTACAACCGCGTGCGGGACAAACGATCAAGGCGTCCGGTGCCGAGGTCCAAGGTCCGTACTTGGTCCTGGCCGGCACGCCGATGGACCTTTCCTTCGATGTGAATGGGAAACCGGCGTCTGCACACTGGAATCGCTTGAATCAATTCGCCGGCCAAAGAGGCCCGTCCGGTGTGGCGAAGGATGACCAACCCGCAGGCTTTACGGGTTTCTCTGATCACCTGACGTTGATAGGCACGCATGGGCAGCTCGAAACCGTGCGTGCATTGACGCTCACGCTGCCGGTGGCAGCTATCGTGAAGACCCTTGTACCACAGGGATGGAGCGGTTCCGCTGAGCGTGGCGTCGATCTGAGCGCAATGCGAACGTTTACTTCTGCTGCGGGCGAGAACTGGGTTCATGCGCTCGATCGGCTTCTTGGTGCCGTGGACCTCTTTGCGAGTGTCGACTTCGACGCGATGCACGTGAGGATTTCAGCGCTGCCTCCGAAGTCCAATGCAGTGAATTATGCAGGTTCTACCGCGGTGCCACCTGCTGCCGCAAAAGTAAATACCGCTGGTGAGGCGGGGCTCGCGGTCCCTAACCATTACTCGCTGCTTGCATCGGTTTTTGGTGCTCAAGCGATCCGCGATGGTGACGATACCCACACGCAGATCCGGTTCGCTGCCAAGCCGGAGCCGATGCCGAAAGTGCTCGACCAAGATGGCCGATCGCTCCATCCGAAATGGGATGAGCTCACCAAGGTGCTAACGATTGATCGCAGCGCCGACTTCTTCGTATCCAATGAGCACGACAGTGTCGAAGTGGCGCGCGTGGACGGCATGGTCTATGACTTCGCCCCCAATAACGCGGCCCATCTGGAAGCGGTTTTCGACCAGGATAATGCGACTTATTTCAAATTTGGCCCGACCGTCGTTCAAGCAAGCGTGACAGATATTACGCACGCCGGTACCGGCGAGCAGAAGGGGCAGTACTACAAATTCGATGGCATTGCCTCCGATTACATCGCTACCGGCGATGGTCAGTCGGTGACGGTAAAGCGTCGGCATGACGTGCGCTATTTCGACCGCAAACCGGAGGCCACAAAGTGAGAGGACGGCTCATCGGATTTGCGATGTGTTTCATATCTGCCAATGCGGCTTGGGGTGACTGCCTCGATGACGCAGCGGCGTTTCAGCACGTCAGTCCCGCTCTGGTGCGGGCCATCGCGCAGCACGAATCGGGGATGCACGCGAGGGCGGTGAACGTGAACGCTGATGGGAGCGAGGACATCGGGCTTATGCAGATCAATTCGTCTTGGCTGCCGACGCTTGCGCGTTATGGCATCGGTCGCGCACAGCTTTTCAACGCTTGCGTGAACGCGTATGTCGGAACGTGGATTCTCGCTGCGAATATCCGGGAATTTGGACCATCGTGGCGTGCCGTCGGTGCGTACAACGCGCGATCGCCCCAAAAACAAATGATCTACGCAAAGGCTATTTATCGCCGTTTGACGGGTGCGGGCCAATAACTATGCAAATCAATAAATACATCGCTCAGCTTTTGCAGATTACAAGCCTGTCTGTCGCGCTTGCGCTCAGCGTGCATGCCAGCGCGCAGGAACTGAACCAGGGCAGCGTTGCACCGCCGGCGGGAAAAGGTTGGCAATCCTTGGATGCACCGGCAATGGCGCAGCCACCAATATCCGCCGCGCAGCCGTCCGCACTTGATTCCCAGATTGCGGCGGATCGCAAGATCGGCCCGCCTGTCATTTTGCCCAATGCGCCGCCTCGACCGGAGGATCAGCCCGCTGCGAAACCGTACGTTTCGCCATATGGAGCCGTAACTTCGTCGGTATCGGTGACGGATCAGTCGGCAAGCGGCGGTATTCCTACATTCGTGCTTCATCAGGGCGATCACATCCAGGCAAAGCTTGATGCCTGGCTCAAGCCGCAGGGTTGGCACCTGGATTGGAGCGCGACGGCGGGCACGCCCGGTCGTTTGCGCGATCTTGTTTCCGATGAAGACTACAACCTCCACCCGTCAAGCGTGGGCGATTTGCTTCAAACACTTCTGGCTGGATATGGCTTTGCGGCCGACGTCGACTCGTCCGCATTGATCCGCCGAATTGTCGTGCGTAACGATAACAACCAGACCGAATAAGCCATGCCCTTTTATTTGAAACGAATAGCCGTTGCGCTCGCGGCAGTTGGCATGTCGGCTTGCTCGAGTCTCGCCTATAACCAGGACAAAACCGACGCAGCCCTCAAGCCTGCGATCGAGCGGGCCAAGCAATTCCGTCCGGCCCGCGGCGTGGTGCACGATGTAACCGGACAAAAACACATCATTCTGGCTCACGAAACTCAAATCCCTGACCCGAGCAAGACGTTCTCCTTGCGCGTGAGCAATGCGCGTTTTTTCGATCTCGCCAGCACGATCGCGAAGTCGCGCGGATATGCCGTCTCGGCGATGAAGGAAGTCGACACGCAAGCGTCAGTCAATGTCGATTTCTCGGGTCTGACGTTTGATGAAGCGCTCAGGCAGATAGGTATGGTGGCCGGGTACGTGGCCGTTATCAATGACGATAGTCGCACGGTGACCTTCGCCAAGGTTGGCACTTACACTTTTCGAGTGCCGACAGTTCTGCTGCAGCGATTGTCCTCCGCTGGCACCGTCGGTGGCGATCCGTCTAATTCCGGGTCCGGCTCGTCCAGCTCCGGTTCGGGTGGGGGCTCGTCGGCGGGACAGTCATCGAGTAGCACTGGCTCGTCCGGCGGCTCGCAAGGCGCGAGCCTCACCGCGTCGTTTGTGATTACCTCGGAAACGTCGACACCCGGCGACACGATGACCACCTATTTGGAGCGTGTGGGCGGGGAAAACGTGCAAGTCGCGATCAACAAGGCGACGGGTTTCATCTTCGCCCGTGGCAATGCAATTGCCTTAAAGCGAATCCACGATTTTCTTAAAATCTTCGCGCGGGACGAAATGCGCCAAGTCCAGTTGCAGGCCAGCATCGTGGATGTGACGCTTGGCCAGGAGATGCAGTACGGAATCAAGTGGGACAAGATTCTGCGCGCGAACGGCTCCAGCATCGCCTTGGACACGACCAGTGCGGTCACCGGCACGGCAGCGCTTACAGGCACACTCACGACGAATTCGATCTCGGGTGTGCTCTCTGCGTTGGAGCAGGTCACGGATGTTCGCGTGGTCACGCAGCCGTCGATCGTGGCGGTGAACCACACACCAGCGACCTTGTTCGATGGTCGCAAGATCCCGTATCTGCCGCAGAAAACCACCACCGTATCCGGTAGCACGAGCAGCTTTTCGTCGAGCAGCGAGACCATCGTGTATGCGCTCGATGGCGTCAATATCTCCGCCACCGTCGATATTCTTAGTAACAACCTTGTTCAAATCCGTCTGATCCCCGTGACAAACACGGTCGGGACGTTCCAGACCTTCGACAGCGGCAATGTGACCGCACCTGTGCAGACGAATAAGCAGTCGGACATGACCGTGCAGGTGCCTAACGGTCAAACAGTCATCATGGGGGGTGACCGTTATTCGACGGCAAATGATGCAAATAACGGCATTCCCGGAATTACCGACATTCCCGTGCTTGGCAAGGTGTTGGGCGGCGTAAATAACTCCCATACGACGCGCGAGAACGTCATGATGTTGCAAGCGCAGATCCTGCCAGCTCCGGCGTACGAGCCATTGGTAGGCGAGGCGCTCTGATGAGTCTCTTCGACTTTAGGAATCGGCGCCGAGCCACCCTTTACGACATCACGGACGTTGAACCCGTGCGCGTTGAGCCGGGCCTTGGAAACGAGAGCGAGGCCCCGCGCCCGGTGGCTTCACAAAAAGCGCCCCGCAGATCGCTTTTCCGGCGCGCCATATTGGGCCGTCGTACCCTCCAAGAAAAAGCCTCATCCAAGCAGGGTGCGGGTTTAGGTGTGAAGCGCGCCCGCTCGCAGCTTGCGGCCCGACTTAAAGGTATGTCGTCGGCTGCCGGAGCGTCTGGGCAGGTCGCGGCAAAGCTCACCGAAACCGATGTGTTGGTCGTCACAGACCAGGGCGAACAGAAGGCTTGGTGGTCGCTCGACCTTGTGGCCGACACCGTTACGGAAGTGGCCTCTAGCGTGCCACCGGAGGATTATGAGGGCGAGCATGACCCGGCACCGCGCGCTGAGCCGGTGCTGTCGTTCTCGATTCACGACCTCACGGCACCCATCAAGCGCAACGAGATGAAGGGGCAGATCACGGCCCGCTTTGAGCGCGAGGAAGGCCTCAAGGTTGAGATCGTTGCTCGCAGCAAGGGCGACACCCTGGCCTTTGGCGCCGAGGGCGAGTGGATCAAGACCTATGCGCCGCAGCGCCTTTTTCCGGGAACCTATGCGCTCAGTGCGCTTCTCAAGGAGCGCGCACCGAAGCGCCTCCCGGCTATCGCCGGTTTTATGTTCCAGCAGTCAAGCGCACCCCTTCTCGTGCTGTACGAAGTCAAGGATAACGCGCAGATCGGGAACATGGCTTTTGTGCCGCGCGCCGGTGGCAAGCAAGAGATGGAATTGGCGCTACGCAGCTTCGCCGAGGAAAAGGGCATCTCCCTTTTTGAGGATTGGACGTCTCAGCAACTGGTTCTTTTCACGTCCGCGGACCTGCGGCAAGTGCTGCCCTCCATCAGAGCCTACCCGACTGAGCCGTACATCGGTAACGTCCCGGTGCGTCAACTTTGGTCTGGTGCGCTATTGGTCTCGGCGTGTGCGTTAGCTGGCGCGATAGCGAACGACGTATATCAAATCGCCGCGTTGCATAGCGAGCAGTCAACGCTCGCATTAAAGCGAGAGCAAGTTGAGCAGATTGACCATGAACTGAAATCCACGGTCACGGCGAATTTTGCTCGATTTGTCGAACTTGCCAACATAGATCCAACCCCGACCCTGCAAAAAGCCCAAGCCGTGTATGTCAGCGGCGCGAAGGTCGATGTCACGCTTAACCGGGCCGTCCCGCTTCAATTGGTCGTTACCGCGCCGTCCCAATCGAAGGCGGCGTTGAACTTCCGCGATGCGCCGCCTGGTTGTCAGCGCGCACCGCTATCCACGAACTCGAATGTAAATGTGATCCAGGCAACGTATGAATGTGCGCCTCATAGTTTTGACTTTGCTGGTTTGTTCGGCCCTGGCCATTCACTACGGAGTCCGGGTGAGTGAGGACCGCGTTGCTGCACAGACCGACATTGCGAATGCCGATGTGGCTCACACACATCTGTCGGTGCAGCTCGAACACCTGCGCCAAGCGTTAAGAAGTGTGAAGGGAGACGGTACGGCCGCCATGAGTGTCCAGGATGGTGTGGCGCAAACGATTAGCGCCGTCACGCGTAGCGCGGATGCCGCCTATGTATCCATTGCGAAGTGGGACTTGCTGGGCGCGAATGGCGCAATGCACGAGTTTCCAATTCAGGTGACGGCTAAGCGGACCGAAAGCGGCTTATGGGTTTCGACCTTAAGGGTTCAAGGCCGATATACGAGCTTGCCGCGCTTTGTCGCATTTGCCGCCGGCATCGGGCACGGGGGCATCGCGCTCGAAGAATTGCACATGCATGAGTACGACTACGACTTGTTGATTGACGTTTATGGAACCTGCAAGGGGTGTGTAGATGCCGCTAGATAGTGACTTTTTTACGGGCGGGCCGCTCACCCGTCAGGGCTTATTGGCTGAGTCGGCCAGTGCCGCTGAAACCGCTCGCGTCTTGGCGCAGGACAGCGCGCGCATCGGCGTGAGCGTCAATCTATTAGGGGTCACGGCACCGCTCACGGAAAAGGCTGAATTGTCGACGGGGTCCGTCGAGGACGCCGACGCGCAAAAGCTGGAACGATTGTTACGCAAGCACGGGGTCAAAGAGGCGCACATCCGCGCCTCCATCCTGCGCGCGCGCCTCACGGGCGAGGCGTTGACCACCATTATGCGTTCGAACGACTACGGATTTCTCTCGCCCGAGCGCATTGCACAGGTGAATGCGGAGATGTCGGGGTTCGCGTATTTCTCACCGGATGACGCTAACTGTATTGATGCGAATACGGTCAGCGCGAAAGTGCCGTCCTTCAAACTCGCGGGCTTCGTGCCTGTGCAGTTCCAGGCACCGAATAATCTGGTCGTGGCGCTCACCGAAGTGCGCGACTCGAATCGGGCAAGATCGGAATTCAACGCCTTCAACATCGAATGGCGGATTGCTTCGCCGCGCACCGTTCAAACCCTTTACCAACGCTATTTCGCACGTTCGGACGAAGCTTTCGACAAAGCCTACGAGGCGGTACGAACGATGCGCGAAGATGATGATAAGGCCGCGGTGCGCCTGGGAAATTTGGAAATGGCCCTGATTCGGCACGCTTGCTATTCCGGCGCGAGCGATATCGCTTTGCAGGCGATGGTCAAGGATACCGGCGGCATCGTCCGACTGAAGATCAATGGCGTGGGCGAACTATTCCGCTATCTCGAACGTGATATCTACCGGCGCCTCGTCAATCGGCTGGTGGTGAGCAATGGCAACACGGATGCACTCAAAAAAGGCCCTATCGAGGCGCAGATCGCATTTTCACCGGAACAGCAGCGCGAATACGCTGAGATATACCACCGATACGCGTTTCGGGTTCAGATGATCCGGCGCTCGGAGATGCAGTCCGATGAATATACGTCGATCGTCATCCGGATTTTGGATCAGAACGCCGAGGCAACCGATATCGATCGGCTGGGTTTCGATGACGAAGACTTGCGATTGCTACGAAAGGCGATGCGTAGCGCCTACGGCCTGATCCTGACCACCGGACCAACGGGTTCGGGCAAGACCACGACCACATACGCCATGCTGTCTGAGATCGATCCGGTCGAGAACTGGATTCAGTCGATCGAGCGACCAATCGAGTACACGAAAGGCCTGTGGATGCAGTATCAAGTGCCGATGGCCAAGTCCGAGGCGGAGGGTACGGCGGACCTGCTCAAGGGTTTGCTTCGTAATGCCCCAAACGTCATTTATGTGGCCGAGGTGCGCGATGGTCCAATTGGCATGCAATTGCTGCGCGCGTCTAACACCGGGCACTTGGCATTCTCTTCCCTCCACAACAACGATGCGGCGAGCGCCTTGTCTCGCTTGCGCGACTTGGGCTTGGATATGAGCGATGTCGGCGGCGTGCTGCTCGTGATCGTTGCACAACGACTCGTTCGAACGTTATGTGTGACCTGCCGCGTGCCCGACGATCGAGCGGAAGTACTTACCGAAGTCGAACGCGCTGGCAGCTATCTGGGCGCCGTGCTTGGCGCTCAACCCGCATCGCTTTATCGCGCAAGCGCCGAGGGGTGCGCGGCGTGCAAATTCACGGGCTACCGCTCGCGAGCCATGGTCTACGAAATGCTGCATATGACGCCGCGTGTACGACGTCTGATTGCCCAGGGCACGGCGCCGTACTTGATCGCACAGGAGTTCATCCCCGCCGATCGCACACTGCGCTCGCGCGCCGTGCGTCTGATGGCGCGCGGGATTACCTCCTATGAGGAAGTCGAGCGACTGGAGGAGCGGGAGGAATAATGCGCAATCTCATGTATTCCTTCGTCGCGCGCACTCGGCATAAGGACACGATCACCGGTCTCATTTCGGCGCGTTCGGCGAACTTCGCGCATCACCGTATCAAGAAGACCGGGATGTCTCATATCCGGATCAAACTCAATGTACTGGAGTCGGTCTCGGAGCTGCTTGGCGCCAAGCCAGATCAGCGGCAATTGAGCACGTTTTATCGCATTGTTGGCCAGCGCTTGCAAAACGGTGAGGGTCGTATTCAAGCGGCGCTTGAGCAGGCGCAGACGTTCTTGCTCGACGGCCGACTGAAAAGCATGGTCGCCATGTTTCATGCTGGTTTGGACGATGGGCAAGAGGTCGCCACCGCCATGACCCAGGCAGGCTTCGATCAGCGCGAAGCAATGGTCGTAAAAGCACTCTCCGATGGCGCGGAGCGCGGGCAAGCCTTTCTCAGCTTGAGCGAGGAGGTGGAATCCCGGGAGGATTTGCGCCGACGCTTTACCGTCATGCTCCGCACCCCCAAATTCATGCTTGGCTTCGCGTACGTGATGCTGCCCGGTTACATCTTCTTGCTCGCACCGAAGATCGAAAAGTTCTTCGGGCAACTCGGCGGCGCGATCACGATGCCCGGTTCCGTCACCTCCTTCTATCAGTTCATCGACGTGCTACGTGGCTCGCCAATCGCGTTTGGCCTTGGTTTTTTGCTCCTGCCGATCGGGCTGAAGGTGCTGCTCGGTTCTTCCTGGTTCAAGAGTCAGCTCGAACGCATCCCCATCGTGCGCAACGTCTCGGAAAAGCGCGATCACATCACGCTTTGGCACGCGTTCGCGCTGATGTACCGCGGGCGCATACCGCAAGGTGATGCCTTACGTACTCTGGGGCGCAGTGCCGCGCGTGCTGAGACGCGACGCGCCATCGCCATTGCAGCAAAACGGTTGTCGGCGGGGGCGGATGAAGTAAGTGCGATATCGAATGCCGGTTTTCCTACTTGGGTGGTAGCTGGTTTTCGTGGCGCCAAGCTTTCGGGCGATCTGGCGGACGGGCTTTTGCGGTTTACCGTTGCTCTCAAACAAGACCTGACATTCGCGATGGACAACTTGGCGCATGTTGTCGACAAGGTCGCTTTGGTCTTTATGGCCTTGATCGTCCTCGTATTTTTCTTCATCACGGTGTACCCGATGACGGCCCCAGTCTTGGCAAGCCTTTAAAAAGTCAGCGAAAACGGAAAATGGATACCTTAAAAACTAAGTCTCTTCGTGGTCAAGCGCGCCTCAATCGGCCGCTCCAACGGCGCGTCCGAGCCGCGCGCTCATCGTCGAAGCGCGCTCAAGGAGGCTTTTCGCTGATCGAGATTTTGGCGGGCCTAGCGATCATGGCGATCATCGGCGGCACGTTGATGTACAACTTCAATACCGACTCGTCCAAGGCCACCGCGTTGTGGCAGTCGATGGAAACCGCATCTTCGGGTTTGCAAAAGATGAAGATGGACGTCGGATGCTACCCGATCTCCCCTAAGGCCCTTTGGTCCAAGACCACCGCGACCGCGTCGAATATGTATTGTGGCCAAGACGGCGAGTCGCAATGGGATGGTCCGTATATGAAGCCGGTCAATTACGACTCGACTACCAGCGCCTTCATCATGTCGAACGTGGCTCCTTCCGCGGAAATCAGTTTCAGCCGTGAGACTGGCGGCAGTAACGGCTACTACTATTTCTTGCACGCGACGAATCTGCCTGCCGGCATCGTTAATACGGCCTTACAGAAGTGCAACGGTTCGACCACCGCCAACGCGTCGTTCGACACGGGTCGCTGCCGTGGCACCATCAGCACCGGATCTACTGCGTCCAGTACGTTCGATGTCCTGGTCGAGGATTCGGGAAGCTGATCATGGCGACCGCCTCGCAGCGGACAAAGGCCGCGCGCCACCAAAAAGGTTTTATTGGGTTGGCTTCCTTGCTCCTGATGCTCCTCCTTCTGGCGGTTTGCATGGCGACGGCTGCGGCCTTGGTCCACAAGAGCACGTGGAATAGCACGCGCGCCAGGCTCGACTACCTGAATGCGACAGAAATGAGAATCGCTAATTGGTACGTCGCTCAAGCCGGGAGTATCGATGCCATATCCGATGCGGTCCAGGTCTCGAACATAAAAAGCGTCATGGGCGCGTCGGCGTATGGCGTTCAGGTTGCCTCAACTCAGCGGCTCGGGCTGCCGTGCGACGAGCCAAATAGCCCATCGTGCATCGGCTACCACGACATTTACGTGTGGCTGCCGCCGGCGTCGAGCGCTGACGGTACGACCTTGGACGCTGTCGCCGGGACGTTCAATCCGGATGCAAAAGCGCAATGGATAAAGGTGTCGGGCAAGTCGATTGAGGCACAACTGATGCAGCAGACGACAACTACGATGGCGACCGTTCAGGGCCAGTTGCGGTCTTTTTTTGCGGCTCGGGCGATCGCGGACGCCGATGTGGCTTCCGAGACCAATTACTTTCGCGATGCGAGTTGTGCGACGACATATTCAGGAAGCCTGCCGTGCGTCGACACATTCACCAATCTGACCAGCACGGCGATATTGATCGACCTCGGCCTCGATACGTCCAATGCCGCCAATGCCTGGGGACTTCCGCTCCAAGTGAGTAACCAGGTCGACTCTTCTATGACCGCATCGCCGTTCTCAATGGCCTTGCGCAGTACTACGCCATGGGGGAGTAGCGTCGAAATGGCGGTTGTGCAACCAAATTGATATCAACTTTAGGAACGCAATGGCTTCTGCCCTCAACGATATTCTGGCCGCTCTGATTGCGGATGCCGCGGTGTCTGATATTCACCTCGCGGAGGATCGCGTCGTGTGGTCGCGCGGCAGTGAAGGATTGGTCCCTATCGATGTACAGGTGCCAAGCGAGGCACTTCGGTCATGGTTTGCGCATTTACGCGCGCCAGGCCGAGATGTGCATGAATATCTTTTGGCCAACGATGGATCGGATGATTTTGCCGTGGTTATCGCGGGCGTTCGGTGTCGTGCCAATGTCTTTCTTTCGCAGGGCAAGCTCAAGCTGGTTCTTAGACGCTTGGCCGGCGTCTTGCCATTCGCATCGCTGGGGCTGCCAGAGATACTGCTCAAGCTGACGGACCGTCCCCGTGGGATTTTCTTTGTCACTGGTCCGACCAATTCTGGAAAAACCACGACCCTTGGTTCGATCGTCGATCATCTCAACGAAAGCAGGGCACTTCACATCATCACGCTGGAGCACCCGGTCGAAGTCGAGCATGCCAATAAAAAGTCTCTGATTACGCAGCGCAGCGTGGGACCAAGCGTCTCTGACGACGTACCGACGTTCTCTTGCGGGTTGCGTGCCGCACTTCGCGAGAATCCGAACGCGATCATGGTTGGCGAAATCCGTGACGCGCAAACGATGCACACCGCTTTACAGGCGGCCGCCACCGGGCACATGGTCTTTACAACGCTCCACACCAATGGTGGAGCCGCAACGATCGAGCGCATCGCCGGGTTTTTCGATGGAGTCGATCGTGTCAACGCACTGGCCGAGCTTTCCTCGAACTTTGCCGGCGTGCTCTCTCAGGAGTTGCTGACTGACGTGTCGGGCAAAAAAGTCATTGCCTACGAAATCCTGGTACCGACGGCGCCTGTTTGTATGGCGATTCGCAAAGGAGATGTGAACGTTATCCATCAAGAGATGGATACAGGTTCAAGTTATGGACATGTGAAGCTTAATACGACCCTTCTCCAATTGGTGCGCACCGGCCGATTGAGCCGTGAAGAGGCGCTGTATCGGTCCAATGATCCGAGTCGGTTCGGAAAATGAGAAGAGCATTCATTCAGTCCCGGCGTACGCAACGCCGCCGACCACTTCGGGCGGACCGCCGCCAAAAAGGTTTCACGCTGCTGGAGACCCTTATCGCGCTCGCGATAACTGCAATCATGATGACGGCGGTGTTCGGCATGCTTGACGGTGTGATGCGTTGGTACGGCAAGGCCGTGACGGCCCACCGTCTGCAGCAATTACAGGACGATATTGGGCGTGCGTATGCTGAAAACATGTTGTCAATCGAATCGAACACAACGGCGACCGACGCGAGCGGCCTGGTGTTCCCGAATGGAACAGTCGGGACCGTCAACGGCACGTCCTGCAATGCAGGCGCGGCAGCACCTTTTGCGGCAGTGAGTGCGTATTTGGAGAGTTCTCCCGGCCAAGCCCGCCTCGATGGCTTTCAGCGTCCATTTTGCGTCTACTTCACCCCGCAGATGAGCTTTGCCGTGGGTGGCACGACGCTCTATTACCACTCAATTGCGATCGTCTCGATGGGTGCGTCCGGTGCATTGAATACAAGCTGGGATTCGGCCGGTACCTTGACGTTGGGTGGCGACAATCTCGGCGTCGTGATAGATGGCCGTGGCATAGCACTAAGGCAATTCCAATCGGTCCAGTCGCAGATGCAAAAGATTGTTCAAGCGACGCAAAGCTATTTCCAGGGCCGCTTTCAGGCGAGCGGGGGCAGCACGAGTGTGGACTATTTTGGGACTAACTCGGGCGACACCAGTTGGGACAGCGCCGGGACGATGCCGATCACGTCTGGCAGCTCCATGGTTGCGGACAGTACCTTCGAGCAAGCCTTGGGGCTGTCGGTGCTGGATCTGACCGACCCGTTCTCACAACCCTATTACTTCGACAACAGTTCCTCGGCGGTGCGCAGTCCTTCGAACACCAGTGCGTCAATGAACGGCGCGCCGCCCTGGACAGCACGTATTTCCACCTCTCTGCCAGGCGGCATTACCTATTATCAAACCGCTATCGGGTCCTACTGATGAACAACAAACACAAGATAAATCTAGGGTTGAAATTGGGCGCGGCCAGCGTGATGGCTGTGAGCGTGGCTTGGCTCAGTACGGATGCTCTGGCGGTGACCTCCGATGCTTCCGCCGCGAAATCGCAGGTCCAAATGGCCGCGGAGCTTGACGGGACTGCGATGTTGGATGCTGGTTCCGGCGACCTATCAACAGGCGCACAAGCGAGCGGCAATGTAGCACCGGCGATTGCTTCGGCTGCGGTGGCAAGCAAGCCCGCATCGGTACCGGTAGTTGAGCGACATACCGCAAGTGTCTGGGACAACCAGACCAACGGGCCGAAGCATCGGGGGCGTGCTGAGGAGGCGAAAAAGCACGCTGATGAAAGAAAATCCCTTGTCAAAGATAGTCCAAAGCAAATGGCAACGGCGCTGGTCGCCGCCGCGGCTGCGGCGAGCGCGGCGACGGCGCCGAGCGCGCTCAAGGTTACTGCACCTGCCTCAGCGGGTACGATGCCGACACCGGTTAGCACGGTCACGACCCTTAGCCATGCAGAAGCGATCGTCAATCCGATGACGGGGCAGGCACTGAGTACCGAAGAATTGCGTAGCAGCCTGCAGGATGAAACGCTTCGCGCCGAAATCATGGCGCAGCGGCTCAAAGGAGCGCAGGCGGAATCGCAAATGCAGCAGTTGAAGTTCGTAGGCGTTGTGCCATCGGGCGGCCCGCTACCGCCCAAGGAGATGACGCTGGCCGATGTGCCGAAGCCGGCGAAGGTAGCAGCGGCACCTAAAAAAGCGCCGAGGAAGGAATCCGAAGCCGCTCTACCGCCCGCGCAAATCGTTAAGGTCGCGTCGCCGGTCACTGGGGTCATGACCCAAGGCGGGGTCCGTTACGCGGTGTTGCAGATCAATGGGGAGGGGGTAATGGCTCGCGCGGGTGAGACGGTGCATGGTCGACACGTCGATCGTGTGGACGGCGATAGCGTTGTGCTTGATGGACATGTATATGCAGTTGCTACCCCGATTTCCGAGATCGCGAGTGTTGATACGCAGGCGCGCGCTGATGGGGCAGGGCTGATGAGCAATCGCCTTATGCCTGTTACAGGCGGCGTGACTTCGACCAACACGCCCAATCCTTTCGCGAACAACGCCAACGGCGGCTTGCCACCGCTGACTAGCGTTTTGAGCCGGGCGCGGTGACGGGATGCGGCGCTACCGTTCGTTCTTTCTGGCGATCCTATTGATCCTAGCCGCAGGCACAGCCGAAGCGGCGCGAGTCTCGCAGGTGAGCACCCGCCTTCACGCCCGAGCCGTGATCGTTTCACAGGTGGTATCGGGCGTTGCGTCGCCGTCCTCGACGATGAAAGTCAATTACGGGCCGACTCATAGCAGCGTCTCCAGCGGTTTTGACATATCCGGAGAGACAAACTCGATCGTTGCGCTGTCGAATTCGGCGCCGGCGATGGCCGTAAGCACGTATGGGAATCTGAGCCTGACCTCGGCGCAGATTATCTCCACATCGATGGCTTACATCCAGCAGCAGCTGGCGAGCTACATACCCAAGTTGACCGCGTACGCGAGCACACTTGATGTTTCCCGCGTTTACTACACGCTCGATCAAGAGGTCTTGCCAACCGGTGCGACGTCGAGTGTGCGGCTTGTATGGTCGATGATGGTGGACGCTAACGGCCACGCGACCTATGCGCAGCCGACGATTTACAACGCGTCACCCGGTTTCGTGTACGTTTCCTACACGCCATTGGCCGTTGCGAGCGGTTTGCCGCAGAACTGGCAATACACGAGCGCGGGCGTGATGACCTATCAGCTCTTTAGCACTACGGGGGCTGCACTGTCGGCAGTGGCCAGCGTGGACACCAAGGGTGCCTATGACGCGCCCCAAGCAAGTACCACAGCCGTCGACAATGATGCCGGTCTGAAATGCCTTATCGACAATACGATAGGGGGGTGTTCGACCTCCTATCCGAGCGCCAAAGGCTTGATAGGAAGTCTGAGCGCGTCTTTTGCGATCGTCGACTATCTGCGCATGGTGCAGCCTGTCTACAACGAAGTCGAATCACCTGCCGGTAGTGGCAATTACGCGCAGATTCCGGCGGTGTCGATCGGGGTAACGCTGCGCTCATGGTTCTATCAGACGTGTACTAGCAAGTCATATCGGAACATTGGCTACTACGGGTACACGCTGCTGACTCAGGTTGATCGATATCTCGTCCAAGGCGATGGTAGCTACGCGCTGCAATATTCCTATCAAGGCTCCAATGCCTCGCCATACGAGTCCTACGATTACACCCGTGGGTTGACTGACGCCGAGTTCACCGCGCTAAGCGCTTACATGATTGATCCGAGCAACCCATCGTCTACACTGCTCGCAACATCCGCGGTACCCAATTTGGTACAGCTCGCGGCCTTGAGTGAAGGCGCGTCACAGGCACCCACCACTTATTCAGTCGTGAGCAACGGTGCGTATGGCTCATCCTATGACGTCTCGCCGCATGACCACATCATTGAATTCTCGGGATCGTCAAGCGACGACTATTACAACTCGACCACTTATTCGGGTGCCTCGTCATTTTCGATAGCGAGCGTGAGCCAGGTTTCGAGTGCAAGGCTCGTGTCCATCACTGGAGCCAGCGTGGTGGTAAGCACTGACGTGAACAACAACACGGTGTACTCCACGGGGCGCAACGGTGGTCGCATTGTGAAGTGCGCCGTAACAGCGGGAATCGAAGCCGGGGTCTGGCCAGGCGTTAGCCCTTCGAACGTTCCCCTTTATACGAGTCAAACTTACGGCGAGTATTGCACCGAACAAAGCGCGTTCAACGGGACAGTGAATGTATGTCAGGGAGATGGCGGTGATGGGCAAACATGTAGCTCCTACGCCGGTACGTGGTTCCCTCAGTACAGCTGGGTTGCGCTGAACAATTCTGGTGTGTCGCAAACGCCAAACCTGTACCCAAATATGGATGTCAAACCTTATCTCGGAGCCGGTACGAATACGGTGTCTTTCCGGGCCATTCCGGCGGGTGGGGGATCGAATTGGGATATCAAGTACGAAATCATCGACGCGTGTGATTAGGAGAAGCGGTATGCGGGCGCTTTTAGAACATTGGCTGGGTAACGTCTTGTCGTTGCTGGTGTGCGTATGCCTTGTAACGACGGCAATGCTGGTGCCAGCCGAAGAGGCCCGCGCCGCCACGGGGACATTTCTGCCGGTTTGGCGTACGACCTACGTAGACGGTTACACGCCAATAACGTGGCCAGATGAAAACTGGACCGACATCGCCACGGCCACCTATACCGGAGGTGCAAAATCCGCGACCCTGACGGTCAATCCCAGTGAGCAGTGGATTTTGAATGATGACCAGAATGCGGGAATCTTGGGGCTCGACTCATTTCAGGCGGGCAATTTCGTCCAGTACAACTCGAATCGGCCGCCGATCATCTTCGCGCGTTACTTTGCCGAGCAGGCTCAACTCCGGGTGACCGTTATCCGGGTGCGCAGGATGGGCAACACCGTGCATGTCCAAAAAGCGGATTGGACGCCATGGGATGGCCTGCTTTACGCGCGGGACCGGTACTTTCTGAGCAGCGCCGAGAAATCGAATGTTTTCTTGGCCGGCCACGACCCGTTCGCCAATTTCTCGAACGGCGACAAAACCGATCCGGTCTTCTACAACATCTCGTTCCAGGCTGCACAAGTCGCGGTCGGGCAGGCGATGCAGCATTATCAGGCGTCGATCGCCTTCATGGCGGTTCCGAGTATCAGGCTTGATCAACAGACGTCAACAAGCGGCGGATTTCTCCGTAAAACCATTACGACCACGACGAAGGGTTACGCTAAACCCATTTGGTACGTCGGCCTACCGCCGACCGCCCAGCCTTATGGGAGCATCGCGCAAATCTGTGCCATCACGTACGGCAATGGAAGTAGCTGTGATGACACCGGCCACGTCGTCAGCTCCGGTGTAGCATTTTCTAACTGGCAGGGCGGGACAATGCCAGCGACGGAAGATTTGCTCTTCACCGACACGGAGACCAAGCATTCGTGGTCGGTGATCGCATTTGCGCTCTTGACGATCGCGTTGGTCGCGGTCGGGGGAGCTGCGCTCGCCGCAGGGTTAGCTGCAGCAGCGGGAGGAGCGGTAGCCGGGGTTGCTGGTGCCGGTTTGACAATTTCGGCTGAGGGGGTCGCGCTTACGGCCGCTGCGGCTGGAGCGCTTTACACTGGGGCCTCAGCACTGGTTAACGGAGGATCGTTGGTTTCTGCGCAGAACGGATATCTCGGCTCTACGGGCAGTGGCACAGCAACATCAACTGCCACAAATAGTACATATGAGGCGCAACTACGATCCGCTACAACCAGCAAAGTTATAACAGATGATGTCGATAGTTCGTTGAGTGGAATTACTTCCCAATACCAAGGCGCTTGTGGCGAAACTGGGACCTACTCTGGGTGTATGGCGGCGGGAGCCGATGCGGGGATGGTGCCGAGAACCGATGATCCCGAAAATGGCAACCAAGTCGCCAGTCATGCTGGCCGCTACGATATGTGTAAAGCGTCCGGGTACACTTTATCGAATTTGGAACGGTGTGCGTCAGGTGCGTTGCTGACCCCCGCGGAAGTGGCAGCATACCAAAATGGAGGAAACGTCGTGACCAATCAGAGTAGCCTGCCTCCGTCGAACGGCGGGACTTCGGCGGCGACCCTTTACTACAATGGCGTAACGCCGTCTCAATGACTCATTGGCTCAATGGTGGAAAATCGTGATCCCATATCCATCCATCGCATACCACTCCGCCAGTACCAAAGTTGGAACCGATTCAACCGCATTTCTCGGATTTCACATCTATTTTACGATGCGCTAGTGAGCGGAATCTTGGCCGGACGTCATCGTCCGTGCCCATTGAAAACGATACGATATCGCCCTTTTTCACTTCGAGCGCCGCGGGAACTGCCAGTCCTATCCGGTAGGACACACCAACTCCATGTTGCCCCACCATAGCCCCGACCCAATTCCAATTTGCTTTGTCTTCACAGTAGAACGCACCTTCATTTCCCGATAACCTGCATGCTTTCTCCATCGAAAAGATACCGTTGATCTCACCATAAGCGGTTAAGCCTGCCATACGCTCGAAATTCTTACTTCTATGGCGCAGGGGGGCGCACGCGGTCACCAGTGACACGGCGGCGATCAGAGCTGTCGAGTGAAGTGCGAGTTTGAGACAGTGAATATGACGCATTTATAGGTTATTAGACGGTTGACGTGCAACTGACCTGCTTTTCAGAGTGCGTGAGAAGCAAATTAAGCTTTTTTGCGTATTCCGGCGAACGTGACCGCCGATTCCGGTTATCGTGACCAAGCACATGCGCGTGCGCGGAACTCACCCACTCGTCTAGGGACGTCGGCGCGCTCTGGTCGCGCTTGTTGTGCAAGATGTCGCGCACATGCCGGTACTGGCAGGCACCAAGCTGTAAAGCCAGCGTGCACGCCGCTTCTAGCCGCGATTTACCGAAGCGCTTGGCCAGCGCAGCAAGCCCAGACACGCGCGGTAACCATGCTCTGGATGACGGTTCTGCGCCATCAGACGCGTCACGACTTCGGCGGTGGCCGGGCCGATACCGGCCCCCAATGGATCAAGCGCTCGGGCGTCCACTCCAACTGCGCGCGATGGGCCGCGTGCATGTGCGCGGCGACCGTTGTGAGGCCTCCCGCGTGTGTGCTGCGCGCATGACTGGCCACACGCTGCCCTCGGTGCAGCAACTCCACCGCCGCTGTCGTGAGCAGTGCTTCCAAGACCTGACCAACCAGTGCCTGCGGCACGCTGTAGCGGTGCCGCTCGATCTCGACGTGGTAATCGAAGTGGACCTTCACGCGCTTGAAGTGGGCAAGTTCGTAGCGTTGCAAGGGCAACGTCATGAGCGCCGGTGCGTCGACGGCGCAGAAGGTGCTCGCGCGGCTGCCGGGCAGCTTCTGGAACGGCTTGTCGTTGAGCCGAGTCCGTAAGCCAGCAATCGCCGCATTGATCTCGTGGACTCTGGCGAATTGCTGATGGCGCAGCGGCGCCATGATCCAGCGCTCGACGATCTGTACCGCTGACTCGGCACGCGCCTTGTCCTGCGGGTGATAGGGGCGAGCCGGCAAGAAGGAGGTGCCGTAGTGGCGGGCGAAGTCGAGCACGGTGTCGTTGCCACGGGGCTCGTAACGATTGGCCTCGCTGATGAGCGCGCGCGGGTTGTCGGGCACGATCAACTGTGGCCCGCCACCGTAGAAGTCCAGGGCCCGCGCGGTGGATTCGAGCCAGTCGGCCATTGTCTCGCGCGGCCTGGCGCAGGCGTAGGTGTAGCTGGAGGCGCCCAGCGAGGCGACGAAGATGTGGGCCTGGCCGCCGCCGAGCAGCGAGATCGTCGGCCCGGCGTAGTCGATGTACAGCTTCTCACCGGCGCGGTGGACTTGGCGCATCGAGCGCTTTAATTGCTTGGCAAAGCGCCGGTAGTTCTCGCAGAACTGCGAGTAGGCGTGGGTCCGCGCGTCGGCGTGCTCTGCGCGGTGCTCCTCCCACAGCAGCATCAACGTGACGCCCTTGCGACGCAGTTCTTGATGCAAGCGGCCGTAGTCGGGGAGAACATAGTCGCGCGCCACCTGGGCGCCTGAGAGCAGGCGGCGTTCGAGTGCGCTCTCGTCGAGCTCACGCACGGCGGGCCAGTCCAGGACGGCCATGATGGACAAGCCGAGGGCGGCGGCGATCTGTTGGTGTGAGAGCCCGGCGTTCAGCTTCAGACGCAATACGTCTTTGATTTTACGCATGTTGATCCTTGGTGCAGGCACGCCGTTCGTCAGCAGAAAACTGGCAGCGTAGCGCTTCGGTTGCAATATGCGTAACACCAACACGGCGCTGTACAACGCCGTTCCGGCATCGTGACCGCTGATCCCGGTGGCACCCCGAAATCGGTCACGTTCGAGCGGAATCACCGGTCACGATGGACCGGAATACCCACTTTTTGGCTGCCGGTGGAAAACACACAGCATCACAAAATCGATGAAATGGTGGAAATGTCGTGTGGACTCAAAATGGCCTTCCGCCGCAAAGTGGTGCAACGTCGCCGGCGTCCCTTTACTAATAACGGCAGCCGCCAAATTCAATCGGCAGCTGGCGGATAGTCTTTGTTCCAACGCCACCCGTCACACACAACGCCGCCAGTGGAAAAGTGCGAGCCTTGCCATCGGCATGCAGAGCCGCTGTCTTGTGCCGACTTCTTTGCCGCAATCCTGTCAAAGACAGCCCAGGGATGCTCGATATCGACTATGTGGTATTCGATGATATCGCCTACCTCGACGCCCGCCAATTTCGGAACCGCGAGCGAATTTTTGTGCAGAAGACCTATCCCATGTTGTCCGACTAATGTCCCAACCCAAATATAGCTTTTTTGGTCGCCGCAGAAGGGCGAACCTTGCACCTGTGCGCTTTCACAAATTGAAGATATGGATTGTCCGAAACCGTTTACCTGCCCATAGAGAGGTCGACCTACGATGGACTTGTAGTAATCCGTTTGTGGCCCCATGCTTATGCAGCCGCTGATCGCTACGCTGGTAACAAGAGGCATTAGCAAATTTCTGACCGTAATCATTGCCTTAAAAGTTTGGTTGAGTTGATTCACTTTAGCCGAATCGAGCGAATGTCAAGGCAGTGAGCGCTGCCCGCAATCGCGTACTTTTCGGGGGGATGATAGCTTAGTCGCCAAGCATTGGACGGCTAGTTTTCGCCGAATCGAGACTGTTTTTGCCAAACGGATGAATCACCAAACGATGCGATTCACGGACAACACTTGAGCGGGGTGTTCCTGGTCAAAAGTGGCCAACGATATAATGTTGCGCGGCGACGGTCCTAGGCATCTTTCCTCGGCCGCCGATGAAAAATCCGCAGCATCACGAAAGCGACGACCAGCAAGAAAGCCGCCCCTTCCGGATCGCGTTGAACCAAGACCGGCACGAGTCGGCCGGAGCACCAGATTATGAAGCATGCGATGGCGAACTTCGCAAATGCCGGCCGGGCAAGAAAGCGGGCTATTGGACGGGCTCGGAACTGATCTGGGCGTTTATCAACCTCGTTGAAATCCTCAAGGTTGAAGGATTCGCCGGCGGCTTCTTGAGCGGCCCTATACTGTCGCTCGTAAGTCGGAAATCGTGAATCTCCACGCCCACGTAACCATGCGTGTGCGCTGTCTTGGAACAGGTAGGAGAAGTCTTCCATTGTATGGTGTCTTGTTAATGGATCGAGTCGCCAGTCCAGGCGGTAGCGGCGACCACGTCGAGCAGCAGGGTACCGTCTGCTTCCGAGAAGAAGCAGTCCGTTCGATTGTCCCTCCAAGCGAATTGCGCGTGTCCCTCTGCGTCGAAGACGATGAAGCCGGACTCGTGATCCATGCGCATGTTAAGAGGGGCGGGCCGTTTAGGGTGCGGGTTATTCATTCCTGAGGCCTTTTCTTCTTGGTAGAGCGTGTCCGGCCATCGAGCTTCAGCAGGCAAGCCGGGCAGACAAATTGCGATTGCATTTCAATCCGGTTGTCGCAATTCGAGAGTACATATTCGGTACCGCAATTGCGGCACCCGGTCATTGTCAGTCGATTATCGGCGGACATCGAGCGAATCAACAGAATGGCCCGATCCTGGTTGATCAGGCTGGTTGCGCCGAACAATTTCTCGTACAGGTCGTTCGTAGCGATAATGGCTTGCGGCACATTTACCCCTGAATTCAGGGCATATCGATACAACCATGCAAAGAACGACGCTTGCAAGCGTCGCTTGGGGGTCTCAACGAACCACGGCAAGGATGTTGCCTGATTCCCGCACGTTGACGGCGTGCCATGAATCGCGAGATAGCGCTTACGCATTTGGGCAGTATTGAGATTGAGCAAATCGGCGGCCTTCTTGGCACGACAGCCATATGCCATCATGGCATCGG
Organism: Robbsia andropogonis; assembly: GCF_034047095.1. NCBI lineage: Bacteria > Pseudomonadati > Pseudomonadota > Betaproteobacteria > Burkholderiales > Burkholderiaceae > Robbsia > Robbsia andropogonis. The sequence goes on from NZ_CP139169.1 coordinate 125,693, forward strand.
CGTAACGGTCTGCCTCATTTTTAGGCAAGCGAAATTGGACGCCCCAATTTTTCGGCAGGACAAAATCCTCCAATGCAGGGGAGGTCATCATGAGTTGATGCCCGATCGACTCGGCCGTGATCGAATTGTCGGCGAGCTCCTCCCAAAACCGGGAATTGGCAAACCGAAACTGGAATAGCGGCAGGCCGGGCGCGCGCTCCATGAGCGAATGCAGTTTGTGCCCAGTCATCGACTTCAGGTATGTCGCGAGCTCCGGGGAGATGCCGAGCAGGGGCGCTGCGAGGATGTTGAGATGAAGTATTGTAGTGACTACGGTCATGAAGCGCTTGTTGGCCTCGTCAATACTCGATTTGGTCAGTGGCGCCATATCGTTGGGGACGTTTTGCATCAGTTCATCGACGGCCCGAGTTGTCGGTGTGCCGTCTACCAGACAGTCCCAGTCCGCGATAGTGCGCAGAGTGATGGTCTGCATTGAGAAAGGGGTTTGCAGTAGGCTCACGAGCGCATGACGGTCCGAGCGCAACATCCGTGACTGTGCTGAATTCAAACGGAAGATTTTGGCCAAAGTGGGCTCGCTTAGCAGCGCAATGTTCATCGTGTCTGCTATGTCGAAATTGGTGTCGTGGATGATTTTTTCCAACCACGACGGCACATATAGGCTTTCTATTGCCTTATATTCATCTAACTTCCGCACCATCTACTCCCTGGGATAACTTATGCGCCAGGTCGAATCCTCCGGCGCCTAATCGGCACAGCTTTATTGATGATCGGCTTGCGAAATCGCCAAGCGGGTTTCCTGTGCAAACTTCGTCAAGCGCTCCGACAATTCCTCAAGGAAATGGCGGTAAGGCGAGATCGAGCTACCAGATATCAAGACTTGAGCAGCGGCATATTCGGCGCTGAACTCACTAAACTTAGCCAGCACGCTATTCATGCGATCCTTGATGATTCGAGTTTTCTCCAATTCGCCATCGATCTCAGCCTGCTCACGGCGCAGGTTTTCAAGCCTGCTGTTGGACGCGATTATTCGCTCGTCCAGGCTATCGAGGTGAGACATTTTTTGTCTGATGGTCTCTTGCATTGAGACCAATCCCGCAGGAGGCACTTCGACCTTCTCGATGATTTTCAGCGGGTTAGCCCTCAGCGAAGCCAATTCACCCGCCAATTTAGCAATCTCAACACGCTGGGCGTCCGCCTCTCGCACGAGCGACGTATGCTTTCCGGTGGTATTGCGCAGCTCAAGTACCATCGATTCTGACTTGTCCTTGAGTTGCGCGATCTTGGCTTGCGCACGCTCGTTTTCGTATTGCAGACGGTTTTTCTCGTCATTCGCCTCGCGCGCCGATTGCTCTGCGCTTTCCGAGCGCTCTTGCATGATCGCAACCTCCAAGTCCTTTTCGGAAAGCTGTTGCTCGGCCTGTTCGAGTCGATCGATGAGCTCGTTCACTTCTTTGCCGCTTGCTTTACGGTTTCCCTTGCGCAGGTCGACTACCGCCTGAATCACATCGTCGGATTTCCTTTTTGTAATCAAGAGCCGCATGTCTGTTGCGGTCAGATGCGTCATCGCGTCAGGGTTGTTGAAGAACTTGTGGTACTCGCGCCAGAAAAAAACGATGTTGTTTTTTGAGTAGCCGGTAATGCGGCCCACAAAGTCGAACGTCATTCGCTCGGCTCGCTGCGTCAACTGTCGCGAGGGCACATTCGTGCGCTGGAGAGCTTTAGATATGTGCTGCAAGATGCTCAACGCTGATAGCGCGATGTTCATATGGGATGCCACAATGCGATCGACGGAAATGCGGATATTGACACTTTCCTCGACAATCGCGTTTCGGATGTCGTCTGGAATATCGGCGCCGAAAAACCTCTTTGCGATCCCATGAATCTCGTCGCTGGAAAGACGTGCGCCTGACATCGCCCCCACATTCGCATCTATCGCGGTCGTCTTGTCGTCACCGTCGTCGAGTGTGGTTGGGTCGAAATCTACGCTGGACTGTTGCTTATGACTGTTTTTTTTGCCAAGGGGCGCTGGGACATTCATACGTCTCTCTCTTAAAGAAGTGCTTCAAATAGCAATGAAACTTGTTCGAAAAATTGAGCAATTATTTTCGAGCTGAACATTTCGGTGAGCGATAAGGGGCTACCTTGTCGCGCACTTCCTGATCACGTAGCTAAGGGGCTAATAGATAAAGGAAGCACCGAATAGCGGTAAAACTTAGCGAATCTTTAGAATGACTACAGGAAATTTCATTGAATAGGGCATGAATTCCTTTTGGTGATCAACGCATAACAGTTGCACGGTGCCGTGCTTCGGCATCGTGTGAAAGATCGCAGGCCGACAAGATACGATTAGTCAATACAGATATGGATAGTCTTTCAAAGCCTGCTGAAAGGTGTAGATCACGTTGCGCTACAAGCCATTGAGGGAGGTCACTGCTGTAAATGAGATCGGGATGTAGATCGCCCTCAAGCGTGCAGTTGGGTGCCGCGAACACGCCCACGCTGCGCACGGGGCACCCCATTCCCGAAACAATCTTTTGCAGGAAGGCGACCTTGGTTCGGTTTTGTGCCAGCGGCGATTTGCGCGTCTCACTCAAGCCGCTAGGGCTGATGCGTATCAAGTGATCTAGCGATGGACTTGGGCGCACGCGCCCCGACCAATGCTTGGTCTCGATGACGAAAACGCCGAACTGCGTGATCACCAGGTGGTCAATTTCCGCACTTGGGTATGCCGTACCAGGGGCATGCAATAAGATGGCTGGCCCGCTGTGAAGATAAAAGTCATCGCCGCAAATTGTTGGGAGGATTCTTGCAAGCTCTTTTTGGATCGCGCGCTCACCCAGAGCGCCGCGAGCGTCGCTCATTTTTGTGAATACGCCTCCTCGGGAGAGCGTTTCCGCCCTGTCACGGTTGATGTAGCAATAGATCACGTAGCCTACGAAGGCGAGTATCAGAAGTGACAGCATGGCAAATGGCTTTTGAGGTTGTGATAGCTGTAGTCTGAAGCGTTTTTTTCGAAGTCAAGACATCGAAGTGTATAGCGTATCGAATTTTCTTCAACGTCAAATGGCGAAAGATGATCGAAAAACGTGAGCTTTCGACGGAAAGTGGTAAGCGAAACGCTTTTTTGTCGGGTTTCGAAAGCGAATCGATTTGCATAACCATTTGGTGGTTGCAGATTGCCTTTACGCGTATATGCTTGCGATACCCCCTCGCGCACTAGCGCATCGATCTAACCAAGCGGTGCACCCATGCCCGCTCGGCTCCTCCCTGCTTCCTCTCCCGCCTGAGCACTGAGTTTTTTCTTGAATCCGCGTCCGCAGTTAGCGCTGCTTCAAGAAAGCACTCCGGTGCCGGGTTTCCTTGCTCGCCGAGCATCGAAATAGCCACGTCGCCTGACCTGGCCAGTCCCTTGTGATCCCGTCCGTACGGAGAAGAAAATGCCTAATCTGATAAAGAACCCGCTCAAGTTGCTTGCCGTTTGCTATGTCGTGTATATGGCGCAGCACTCTTTTGCGGTATTGCTTTTCCTGCTTGGTGGTGGCTTTGTTTATTTGAAGCACCACTTGGCAAGTAAAGCTCGTGCTGAGCGCGAAGTCGAGCAAGCCGAGGGTGATTCATCAGCCCATAGCGAGCACCGGCCGGCGCAGTCGACAGTGTCGAGTACACCCGACAACGTTCGGCCGATCCGCAAGCAATATGCGAAATCTGCTGCTGTCGTCGATTTGAAGAATGGTACGAAGGATTAGTACCTGATCAACGAGGTGATGAATCCACTGAGGATTCGTCGCCTCCCACCGCATTCCGGGAGTTCCATTCCCCGGCGCGGGACATGGGGCTCCCCGGTTTCCTAGGAGCCATCCCATGAATGACCATGTGGCGGCATATCAATGTGACTTCTTCGCCGATCCCACACCCATCTTCAAGCCGGCGATAAAGCCGGACCCACTTCCGGACCCCATGCAGTGGAGTGAGGCTGTCCGGGAAAAAATGGTCGACGCGCTTATCGAGTTGGCATGCGACAGCCGACAAAACGACAAGATGCCCGAGTCCCTCATGGACTGCGCAACGCTCATCTCTGAGCGACTTCGCAACCGCCGCATCGACACTGCTGATTACTTCGCAACGCTTGGCTGGGTTATGGAGCTTTGGGACGGCGCTATTCCGTATCGGTTCGTATGCGACGTGAATGGTGTCGATCCAGAAACGCTGCAATACGTGATTCAGTCAACCCCATTGTTGAAATATGACTTTGCAGAGGTTCGCCGTCATTTAGTCGGCACGCTGCTTTAGAGGAGGCTTTTGTGATGAGTCTTGCCGCTAGTTTGTTCCAGAAGATTTTTATTACCCACGCCGTTGACCCGGAGTTTGCGCAGCCTGCAAACAGAGCGAAACCCGTTGCGGTGAACCGACCGAACGTGGGGAAGAGCACACCTGACGTTCCCGTGATAGTTGGCCAGGGGGCTTCGAACGAGACGCGAGTGACGATCGCGGGCATACCCAATCTCTTTGTCGATGAGAGTGAGTATGTTGTTCAGTTCAAGCCGAAATTCGCAAGCGATCTTCGCGATTTCGGATCGTTTGGTGTCAAGGTCCTTCCAGATCTCGTGCCAAGCTGGACTGAGGTGGGGACCCATTATTCATCGATGCGTGATGCCGTCACAGCAGCAATTCGAGCCGCCTCCGGATGCGAGTCGACGCAGAGCAAGGAGGCACCCACGCGCACGCATACCGCCGTCGAGCAATCGCCCGTGCCCGACCCGGCCCACGAGACGTCATCTGAACCGGCGCATCGACCGAGCCGCACCGTGGTGAAAAGCGTTACCGCGCGCAATACCCGGCGTTCGAGCACTGATTTTCACGTTGGTGTTATCCAGGGGTGGGGCGAGGAGACATTTCCGCGTCGCGAACCCAAGCCTGGTGAGAGCGCAACCTATCAATCTTTCGCACTTCGACTGCGTCAGGCTGATGGATTTGAGCGCGTGCTTCAGGGTGAGGGCTTGAAGGACGCGATTACGATGGCGGCCGCAGAGATTGGTGAAAGCGTAAAAGTTCATCGGTTGGGTAAAGAAGCGGTCGCAGCGTTTGGTGACGATGGTGAGCCTCTGTTCCGAGACAACGTCCGAGTGTACTGGAACCGTTGGAAATGGCGGATCACCAGGTAAGTCCATCGAGCAACTCTCCATATTGACTATCTCACCATGCGCAAGCGCGCATGGTGCTGAAGCCCTTTTTCTCCAGAAGCAAAAAGCCTGCTGAACGAAGCTCGCCGCGAGCGCGATTTTCGTTGAGCAACGGTTTCCCCGTCCGCTCTGGACATCGACCCTACCACTTCCTTTGAGGTGAAATATGAAACTGAAAGACTTGGAGCTCACGTCCGGTCAGTGGTTATCGCTGCTCCAGAAGTATGGGGTCGCAGCGAGCTCACTTACAGGTAAAGGTGCTCCCTGTCCTATGTGCGGCGGTAACGATCGCTTCACGTATGACAATAAGTACGGGCGCGGCAATTGGGTGTGCCGTCAATGCGACGACGGCTCCCCCGCAGCTGGCGACGGAGTTGCCCTGATCACTTCGGTTACCGGTATGACTTTTCGCGAACTCGAGCGTGAGCTTACCGGGCCATTGGTACACAATCTGAAGCCAGTTGACGTCCCCCTTGCATTGCGTACGGCTGCGGGGCGTAAAGACCCAGTTGCAGTCGCCAAACGCTTGAACAAGATGTGGGAGGGCGCCAAGCCCCTCGCCATCGATGACCATGTGATGCGCTATCTGCAAGCTCGGGTGCCAGGAATGAATGCGCCTGTCTCGGATGCGTTACGCATGGGCATGCTGGAATTTTGGCAGGATGGAAAATTGCTCGGTTCCTGGCCGGGTATCGTGGCGCGGTATGTGTTGCCCGATGGCAGCTTGGGCACGTTACACCGCACGTATTTAGACCGGGTGAAGCCGGCCAAGGCGACGATCTGCGATGGTGATGGCGTGGTGCTGGATGTCAAACGCAACGATGCAACACTCAACCCGTTGTCTGGCGGCGCGGTTCGCCTGATGCCGTCGGCGAATGGTGAAATCGGCGTTTGTGAAGGGCTGGAGACCGCCTACGCGGCTTTCACGATGTTTTCCGTGCCTATGTGGTATTGCCTCAATCGGGTGCATCTTGCTCAGTTCGAAGTTCCGCATGGACATGGTATTCGCAAGGTCCATGTTTTTGTGGACTATGACCGTGTTGACCAGAAGTGCGGAAAGCGTCCGGGCGTGCAGGCGGGCGATGTTCTGGCCAAGCGCCTACGCGCTCAAGGCTTTGACGTCGTGATTCACCGCCCGCGTGTGGAGGGGACGGACTTCGCCGACGAGTGGATGGAATTGGTCAACGGTGCTTCACCAGATGTTGCGTTGCGCCGTGTTGCGAAATACAGGCCGCATCTGAGAACGCCTGCCCGTGTCGCTGTGCATATGTAGAAACGCGTTTGAATTGAAAGAGAAGCGGTAACGAAACTTTATTTGGCCCGGTGGGTTCCTCCCACCGGGAGAGATCCGTCTGGGCTTTCTTGCTTTGTGGGGAGTTGAGATGTCTCAGTTTTGTGTGATTATTTCCCGTTTCGCTATTGTTGGCACGACAGGTATCGACAATGGAAGCCAGCCGGCAGGGAAATCGGAGGCCGTGGCTTTTGATGTGATCGACCGATCGTCGATGCGAACGCGTCATCGTGATCTGCCGTTTTGGACAGCCTGGGAATATTGTGTTTGCCAGTTACAAGCCGAGAAGCTCAGTCGGCTACATTGAATAAAAAAGCGCCGCCCTGAACTGACCCCGCAAAGTTGGACAGTTTTTGGCTAGGCCGTTAAGGGCTGGGTTCTGTACATCACAGGACTCAGCCCTTTCAGCTTGAGCTTGATGCGGTGGTGATTGTAGTAGTGAATGTATTCCTTGATGCCGGCCTGCAGCGCCTCAATGCTTTCGAAGCGATTCAGATAAAAGAATTCTGACTTCAACGTACCGAAGAAGCTCTCCATCGTCGCGTTATCGTGGCAGTTGCCCTTGCGCGACATGCTCTGTGTAAGACCGCGCCGGGCTAGCAGTGTCTGGTAGGCACTCATCTGATAGTGCCAGCCCTGATCGGAGTGGACCACCGGCCGATCGTCGTGCTTCAACTTCCTCATTGCCTTTCTGATCATGCCCGCGACCATTGCGAATGCCGGGCGCGTAGCCGTCTCGTAGGCCACAATTTCACCGTTGTACAGATCCAGAACCGGTGAGAGATAAAGCTTGCTCTCCCCCACCCGGAACTCGGTGATATCGGTGACCCACTTGCGGTTCGGCGCATCGGCATCAAACTGCCTTTGCAGCACGTTCGGTGCAATCCGTCCCACCGTGCCCCGGAAGGCGCGGTACTTCTTCGGGCGCACCAGACACTTCAGCTTCATGGACTGCATCAGCCGCTGGACCGTCTTGTGATTGACAACGATACCCAGACGCCGGATCGCGCTGGTGATGCGCCGATAGCCATAGCGTCCCTTGTGCTGCTCGAATAACGAACGGATGCGCGCCTTGAGTGGCGCGTGCCTGTCCGCTGCCAGCGAGGCCTTGCAGTGATAGTAGAAAGTGCTGCGCGCCAGGCCCGCCAACTTCAGCAGCCCCTGAACTGGAAACCGATGCCTTAATCCGGCCACTATTTGCGCTTTTTGCGCGGCGCTTCGAGGCGTTCCGAGCGGATCAAGGCATCCAGTTTTTTTAGGTACGCGTTCTCCATACGCAGATAGTTCAGCTCTTCGAGGAGCTCTTCTTTCGTGCGCGATACGTCGGATTTCGTCGAATCGGACGGCACAGATGACTTGGGTTGCTTCACGGGTCGTCCTCGCGGGCGAGGCTGCAGCGCCTCGATACCTCCCGAATCATACTGGCGTTTCCAGATGCCGATCACGGCCGGATTGCGGATATCGAATAATGCGGCCGCCTGCCGGCCGGACAGATCCTTCGACAGCATGGCCCTCAGCACTTTCAGCTTGAAGCGCGCGTCATAGTGACTGTATTTCTTCCTGAACGCGTCTTCGCCGCGCTCCTGCCAGGCAGCCGCCCATTTGCGTACCGTGCCGTGATCGATGCCGTGTCGATACGCGACATCCCGGCTACTGCCGCCTTTGCCTGAGAGCAAATCCTTCACAACGGAGCGCTTGAACTGCGCACTATGTCTGCTCATGAAAAAACACCCCAAATCGTTGGACGCGTGTCCAACTTTTGGGGTGCAGTTCACTCCCATAACTAGGGGGCGGCGCTTTTTTTTTGCCGTTGTGTCAGAGCAACTTTAGCTTGTTGACCATCTTCACGATACCTGTCTCCAGCTCGATAGTGGCGGCGACGACGCAGGCGCCCCCGGCAAGTACGAGCCAGGCAAGTGGATCGTGCGCGTAATCGAGATTCAAGGCATCTGCAGGCGAAAAAGAAAAGACGGACAGGGCGGCGTGTGCGATAGAAGAAAACATGTCATTGACTCCGAGGTAGATGGGATTAGTTTGCCAGGAAATTTTCTAAGGCAAGCATCCTTAATCAAAGGCGGCGAACTGATTTGCGATGTCCAGATCTAGATTGTCTTCGTTGATGAGTGGTAGGCTCGTCTCGACGGCTGCGTGTCCCGGTTTCTTTGCCGTCTCACCGGCCGATTTTATAGCGGGGGACCTGGTCGGCGGGATGCCAAGAGAAACGCTCGTCTCGGCCGTATCGTCTATTGGTGTAGCCCCGGCCGGATGCCATATCGTCTGACCCGGGAGGGTAGATGGCTGCAGGGCATTCATTGCGGCCAACTCTCCCAGTATGCGCAACAGCGTTGCACGCTTGCGTGGCGTACTGCATTTTGAGAGTCTAGCGTGCAGAAACGGGGTGTCGATCGGATCGATAACCAGCTTCATTTCGATCTTGGCGGCGGTCGGCTCGTTCATGCGCGCTTAGCGAGCGTGCGCTCGCGCGCTATGCCCATTTCGCCAATCGCAAGGAAGCCTTTCGCATTGGTGAAACAGGGGGCGTCGAGCACCTCGACGGCAACGCGGGGAAATGCCTGACGGATTGCCGCCTCGTAGAGTGCCGCGCCGCCACCGGAGAGGATGATGGAGCGTGCGTCAGCCAGGCGACCGACGTTATTCTGAATTTCCTTGACCGTGGCGTTGATGACCGGTGCCGATTGGTCTAGATAAGGTTGCAGGTCGATATCCTGACCAAAAAAGAAAAACGGTTTGCTCTCGCGCAAAGCCTTATCGATGCGCTCCAGATCGTTGACGGGTTCACCCTGGTCACGGGAGATGAGGCCTGCGATGCTCTGATAGATATGCGAGGCACCGCCCGGCAAGCCGCCGCTACGCTTGTCATCCATCGTGAAGCCATTCGCGTAGACCCAGTCGGTGGTGAAGTACCCCACATCGACGATCAAATGGGCGCTGTCGCGTTGGAATTCGTTGCTGCGGTTTGCGGATGCGAATACCAACGAGCCCAGGGGCTGGGGAATAACCTGGACCCGGCCGATTGCGACCGGACCGTAGCCGAAGTCGACCGCTCCGGTATAGCGCTCCTTGAGTTCGTTGGCGTACTTCTGCATGTTGTGTACCGGTAATCCGAGCGCGAGCCGCTCGATGGTGGTGACACCGGAGAAATGAAATGCACCTCCGAGCAGCGCCGTATAGGTTGCCGATAAGGCGAAATCTTCCGATAGGGTTCGGCCCGTGTTGCCATAAGCGGATGTGATGGCCACGTCTGGGCCGACCTCGTAGTAGGCGCCCTCGATGCACACCTTGGTTACCCGGCGAGTGTTGAGCACGCCATCGCCAAACGAGGACAGACTGTGGGTGGCAGCTATTGGCGCAAGCGAGGGAAACATTCCGGTAGCGACATTAGAGCCGTTGCGAAAGGCGTACTTCGTATTACCGTAACCGACGTCTACTGCGAACACTGAAGTCTTCAAAATACGCTCCCAAGATGGCTATCGTGATACGAAGTCACCCGAATCTGACAGTTTGGGGTGACTTTCGGAATCGTTGAACTGTGGCGGAGTCCAAAGTCACCCGGAACTGTCAGATCAGGGTGACTTTGGCTCGTAACCACCTAGGAGTCTATCGAGCACTACACGAAGTCAAGGATTCAAAAGCGAGGCGAATTTACGCAGCATTTGATATGCGACGGCAACGCATAAGCCGCTATGCTTACTTCACCTACCGCGTCGCTGACGCATCGAATAGCTCACAGGGCCATATTGCGCCCTATGAGCATGTCATCTTCGGGACCGAGAAAGCCGCGAAGATGGCCAATACATCAATCAAATGACCGGGCCGCACGTTGAAGCGGCTTTTTTTTCAATTCCATCAAACACATGATGGCGCACACTGAGTACACCGTACACCAAGATATCTACTGGGCTGCACGGTGAATTCCCACAAATGATGCGCAATGAGGACATGTGGCACCGGACATCCGGACACATCCCGAGCGCGAATTAGGAGCCTGCTACACGTTCCCCAAACGTCAGAAACGCATCCACTGGTCGCTCCTTAAAACAGGTGCGAGCGAGATGGTGGAGCGCGGGGGGCGGGAGAGTGGTGAGCTGCATCAGCATCGCTCCATTCTCTGAGACGCATATAAGACGGCGCGCGCGGCCGTGGAAAGAACAGCGCAACAAGAGCTACGCGGGTGGCGGCAATCGAGCGATCAGCAAGATGCCGTTCATGTGAGATGGCGTTCCTCACAACCGAGTAACCGATAGACGCAATCCAACGAGCACCGCTCGTGGTGCGGCTGTCGGACAGTCGACGCATGGATGCTTCCCCATGTGTGGTTGGCCAGTCAGATATCGCTAAAGGTCAGGAAGAGCAAGGCAGTAGGAAAACGTGCGGTAGCGAAATACCGGTGAAGAGAAACGAAGGTGCAGCAATGCTTGGTAGGGGCAGATTGCGACTGCGCTAAAAGGGAGATGGGTGAAGATGAAAAATAGCCTGAAACTAGATGTGAATGCGATGGTAGAGCGCTATTCGCTCCCCACGCGGCTCAAAGCGGAACTTGCTGTGGTGTGCGCCGCGCAAGTAAGCGAGGTGCTGAGTCGCACCCGCGTCAGCCCGAAGGTCACTTCCTACAAGACGCAGGAAAGGCGGATGTACACCGTCTGCCGGACGTTTGCGGAGCTGCGCACATTAGGGTTTGCGGTTGAAAGTGCGCACGCGCTCTCAGCAAAGCACCTTACAGCATTGGTTGCCTATTGGATCGGCGAAGGGCAATCGGGCGGCACTATCGAGAACAAATTGTCTCACCTACGTGCCTATGCCAAATGGATAGGAAAGCGCGGCCTAGTGCTGTCGCTCGAAGACTACGTCGATCGAGACGCTGCCGGCCTTAAGCGCACGTATGTGACGACCACGGATAAATCGTGGGAGGCGGCGGGCGTCGACGCCGACAGCTTGATTTCTGAGATAGGTAAGCAATATCCGCGGGTGGCAGTCCAGCTCAAGCTACAGGCGGCGTTTGGCCTGCGCATTGAAGAAAGCTTTTCCCTGAAGCCGGCATCGGCGCTACGCAATCTTGATACGCTGAGGGTGAAGGACGGAACAAAGGGCGGGCGTGAGCGTTTGGTTCCAACGCAGTTGCGCCTTGACGTGCTTGCCGAAGCGCTCGCACTGTGCGACCCCTTGAGCGGATCAACGACTCCGGCGACCTACACGATCGCTCGGTGGCGAGACCACTACAACTTCGTGTTGCGCAAGTTCGGCATATATAAGAAAGGGCTCGGCGTCACGAGTCACGGGCTTCGTCACCAATGGCTCCAGAAATACTATGAACGTATCAGTGGTGCGCCGGCGCCGGTAAAAGGTAGCGTGCTGCGTCCTGATGCTGACTTGCATCGCGAGGCCTTGCAACTTGCGGTAGAGGCGGCTGGGCATAGCAAGGCATCGAAAACCGGTGCGTATCTATCGACCCACCACACGATGGCTGGAATTCAACGAAAGCGCATCTCTCCAGATGAAGCCAAGCAAGCGCTTGATCAGGCGAATGGCAACGTGTCGCAGGCCGCAAAGCATTTGGGAGTTACACGGCAATCGTTATATCGCGCTATGGCGCACCTGGCACCTCGGTAAACGGCCGTTCACATTGGAATGATCACGTCTTTAGTAGCGCATAGACCGGCCGCGAGCGCGACAGTTTGTCGTCTAATTATGTGTTACGGTGGTTTGCGCCGTCATTGGTCGCTGAGGTATGGCAAAGTGGTAGAAAAGGTAGGTGAGGAGATTTGGTCGCCCCGCCACGTTGTCCGTGACGCGAATAACATTCGCGTGCTGATTTACGATCACGGGGACGAGGTTGCCATGCTCTGCGAGGAGCTGGAGCTGCGTGGTTTCGACACGATGCGAGCAGCTACCGGTGCGCAAGCGTTGGTAACTGCTAAGGCATGGCGGCCTGACATTGCCGTGGTCGCAACAGACGTTGTATTAGGCGACGGATGTGCCACTGCGCGAAAGCTGCGAAACGACGATAAATGTTGGGATGTCGCAATCATTGCGTACACGTCGGATAGCGCAGAGAAAGTGCGTGACAGTACTCGGCAGTTCGAATTCGACGCCTATTGCCACAGAAGTCGTGGACCGCGCAGATTAATGGCGCTCATCGAGAGACTAACGCCGCCGGACTTACCAGCGATCCCGGTCAGGTAAATCGTCTACGGTTCTGGCCACCCTGGCCTCCCAAGCGAAATCGGTGTAGGCGGCGTCGGACGGAAGGCAGGGGAATTGGATCGACGGCACCCCGTCCACGATAACCATCTTGACCAGTTGAGTGATTTTGCGAAAGCGTGCCGCGTCCTCAAGTGTCGGCTCGATTGGCCAGTACTCGCGACCGGTCAGCGTGGCATCAAGTATGCGCAGCGCGGCTGCTTTAAGCACCGGCCCCCGAAGCTCCCATTGGTCGTCGTCCGTGGTGGCCATCATTGCCAGGACGAGTTGTTCGTCTTTAACCCCGACTTCCCGGTCTATCAAGGCGCGTACATCGTCGTCGCTGTACTTTGGACGTTCTACGCGGGTATTCCAACGGCGGCCGACTCGCTCCAGCACATCGATTTCAGCTTCGCCGTCTTTCAGATCTTCCCACGCCGTGGCCATGCCGCAGTCAGCGCAGTGGATATTTCGCAATTGAATCGTTTCGGGCATGCCGGGTGGGCGTGCTCCAGAGTCACCGTTTTCCGGGGCGGTGTCATAACCGAAGTCACCGAAGATCCGGTAATCAACCCGACGTTCGTAAAACGGCACGGCTAGACGCTGGGAACGACCTATTTTTGGCATTCCGGCGCAGCTAGGGCAGGGAATCAGTTCAGCAATCATAGTGGTAGACGTCGGCGCGGTTGGATCGGTCGTGTGGATACTGGGTGGGGCTTGTATCGCCACTCCTGTCGTGGACTGGCTTTTTGTTTCGAACCCGAAAGATACCGCTTTTTATGCATCATTCGCAATTAGGGGTTCGATTATTTGCGCAAGGCATCGTGAGTTTCAAGGAAGACGGACGTTTGTCTGGTAGATCGATGCCTAATTAATATGCTATCGATATTATCCATTCGCAAACATAGCGTTACGTGATTTTTCAACAGGAAGTTAGGCCGATTCTGTGGATACTTTAGGTCCGCGTAATCGTTAAGCGCACCAAATATAGGTAGCATTTGCCGTTTTCGAGTGGCGAATTTGCTGTATTGTCGTTCCACCTAACGCGTCCCACGACGCATCGATTTAACCCAGACGGGAGTTCTCCCGTCCTGGGCAGCTCTTCGTCCTTCGGAGAGCATGCATGGTTCGCAAAATAGCCAAAAATCTTAAGCAGTCGATGGGCAGCGGGCGCAAAACCGCACTTATCGCTGCCATTCATTCTTTCCCCGCTAAGCACCGACCTGAGCAGGTATTTTCAGACTTCGTCGAGTTGGCGGCCTTGTCGATATCGAACGCCGTGGATCGCTCCCAGTTCGATGCTCGGGAAAAGCGCTACCTCGAAGTGGTCAAGGGTTATGCTTCGGAAGATCTCGCACTTTTTCCTGAAATGTTGGGCCTTTTGACGATCGAATTGGAAGAGCGGGTGACATCCAATACGCTCACCGATGTTCTTGGCGAGACGTTTATGGGTCTTGGTTTGGGCAATGATCGTACCGGGCAGTTTTTCACGTTATGCGCAGCTGCGCATAACGTGAAAACGTTTGTTTTGTAGATAATCGGTAGAAAAACATCCTTGACGCGATAGTTGAAGCGTCATAAATTTGACACCTAGAAGGTACAAGATAGTAGACACTGTGTTGGTTAAAAGACAGTTCGAGAAAGACATTACGTATAACGTAATAATTTACGGAAGAGCACTTAAAAGGCTATTTTTAGGATTGCTTGGTAATATCTCAACGCGCTACCACAACAACCTCGGATTCGGCGTAACCAATGCGTTCGCGGGCATTGAGGCCGGCGCCAATGAGGTCCAGGCGATGCTGGGAGGAATTGGCGAACGCGCCGGTAATGCGATTTCTAATCCGAAACAAAATGAAAGAGACCGAAATGACTACCAAACCATACGAGAACGATTCCCAATTCCTTATTGCGAAAACGAATGCGATGAAGAATCATCGCGTGTTTGCCCGAGTGAGAACGTTGGAACAGTTGCGCACGTTCATGGCATGGCATGTTTTCGCGGTTTGGGATTTCATGTCGCTGGTCAAACGCTTGCAGAACGACTTCACTTGCACGAGCGTACCTTGGGTCCCACGGTCTGCGTATCGTGCCGCACACCTGATGAACCAGATCGTGCTCGGGGAAGAAACCGACGAAACTCCGGATGGCGCGCACCTCAGCCATTACGAGTTGTATCTCGCGGCGATGGAGGAGGTCGGCGCCGACGCGGGGCAGATAAGGCAGTTTGTCTCGCTTGTCGCGCGTGGCGCGACCGTGTCTGCCGCGCTGAGTGAAGTGTCAGCTCCGGAACCAATTCGGCGGTTTGTGGAGGCCACCATGCGTACTGCCGAGAAGGGCAGGACGCATCAGGTGCTAGGCAACTTCTTCTACGGCCGCGAAGATGCCATCCCCCAGATGTTCTGCTCTCTGCTGAAGGAATGGGGACTACCAGCCGATGCAGCGCCGATGTTCCGGTATTACTTGGACCGGCATATCGAACTGGATGGAGAGAGTCACGGACCCGCGGTTCGAGCCATCATTCAGGAGGTCGTCGGTAACGATCCCGTTCAGATGGCCGAGTTGAGGTCTGCGGCAGCGGATGGGGTAGAGCAGCGAATCGCGTTGTGGGATGCATTGGCAGAGCGGCTGGAATTCACTACCCACCACGCTGCTCTTTCGGAGTAGTGAGCCGGCGTCCGCACATGACAAACAACGACCTGTTTAGCTTATTGTCCGGGCGAATTATCTCGGACGAATACGCGAGTGACGCTGTCACGCGTCCCCTGCATGAGAACTTCGTGGACGCAGGGTATGTGAAGTTGCCCAACTTCTTCACTGAAGCAACCCGCAGCCTGATTGCGCAGGAGCTCAAGCTGATAGAACCCACGAGTCGGCGCAAAAACTTTGTGATGCCAGGCTATGAAACACCGCGCCGGTTGTCGGTCGTCGGAGGCGACCGAATTCTGGAGGAATGTTTTCCTCTGGCGATGGTGTATGCGAACCATGATCTATGGGCGACTCTCTCATCGATCATCGGAAAAAAGCTGTATCCGGTCGCGCATCCGGAGGAGTTCATCGTGGCGAATTTTCTTCTGGGCGAGGACGATACACATGGTTGGCATCTAGACGATCCGCAATTTGCATTGATTGTCGTCTCTGCTGCACCAGAGCCGGACGACGGTGGTCTACTCGAGTTCGTTTCGAACTGGAGTGCATTCTGCAAGCAGCACGGTTTGGCTGCTGAGAAGGATATCGAGATGGCGGTCGCACTAGCGTGTGAACGAGGCGAGGTGCGGCAATGCCACCACTCCGCGGGGGAGTGTTATCTGATCAACGCCGCAGAGAATCTGCATCGCGTGACGCCCATAGTCGGTCGCAGCACGAGAAGGGCATTGAACATGGCCTTCGATGACAGGCCGAACCGGTGGTTTGGAAATACGGCAACGCTTTTATATGGCGAGAAGGAACATGTCTGATTCTTCTAGAAACCGTGTTGGAGCGTCAGATCGTTTCCGGGGGCAGGTGGTCGCCGTGACTGGAGGAGCGACAGGCATCGGTGCTGCGACCGTCAGCCGTTTCGCTGAAGAAGGGGCTCAAGTTTTGGTGCTCGACTTGAACGGCGAAGGGGCAGGAAGTGTGGCGCGTGAGCTGTGCGCCGCCGGCGCGAAAGCCGAAGCCATCGCAACTGATGTAGCCAATGAAGACGAGTGCAGGCATGCCGTTGAATATATAGCTGACCGCTATCGCCGACTTGATGTGCTGGTCAATTCAGCCGGAATAACGCGACGCGCCACCGTCGTTGAGACGACCGCTGCGGAGTGGGATCGCGTGCTAGCAGTCAATCTGCGGTCCGTGTTTTTGATGGGAAAGTATGCCGTACCTCTTATGCGCCGTTGTGGTGGCGGGCGGATAGTCAATGTCGCTTCGGGCTGGGGGCTTGTGGGCGGCGCCAAGGCCGTAGCGTACTGCGCTTCCAAGGGGGGAGTAGTGCTGCTAACCAAGGCGATGGCTGTCGATCACGGTCCGGAAGGCATCACCGTCAACTGCGTCTGCCCGGGTGACACCGATACGCCCTTGCTGCTTGACGAGGCGCGGCAACTGGGACTACACGACGATGCACTCATTGTGCAGGGGGCGAGTCGTCCACTCGGTCGAGTTGGCAGGCCGGAAGAGATCGCGGCATCAATTCTGTATCTCGCTTCGGCGGATGCGTCGTTCGTCACCGGCGTATCGCTGGTCGTCGACGGTGGTGGACTTGCGGGCTCAATGTGACGCAATTGGAGAGCAACCATGTCGTTGGTCGTTACGCGTGATCCTGCAGCAGCGAAGCGGCGAGTATTGTCGGTAGCGGCGAGACTCGGGCTCGCAGGACATCTTTCGGGGCGTGACTTAAACGCCCTGACGTTGGAGGAAGTGCTAGCAGCTCTGCCAGTGTGTCGGAAAAAAGAGCTTGTTTCGTACGGGCATGATGCAATCGACGAACATCTCGAAAAGGGGCTGCTGTTCAGCGAAACCTCCGGCACCACATCAACGCCATTGCAGACGCCCCGAGGCACGGTCGATCTGAAATGGAACACATTGAATCAGGTGTTCGCTTATAAGCGTCACCTGCAGCCCGGCGTCGATCGAGTCGCGATCTTGCATCCAGGCGTGTTGAGTCCGTTTGTCGAGGCATCTGCTCGCGCGCTGCAGGAACTTGGCGTTGGCTACGCTCGCGTCTATCCGATTCCTCACGTCTGCGAATACGACCGGATTTCTGGAGTGTTGGAGCGTTATCGGATAACGGCGATGATGTCGACACCGACGTTGGTCTACAAAGTGTTGTACGAATTGAGAAAGGCTCGCGGCGGCACGCTCCCATCCGGCCTGAAAACGCTACTGCTGACCGGCGAGCACTTTTCTCAGGCGAGCGCGGCGAATTTGGGTCGCATTCTCGGCCCCGAAGGACGTGCCTTGCCGTTTGTGTACGGTTCGAGCGAGGCCGCTACCTTGATGTATGGAATAGCTGACGGCCGTTACCGGCCGATCTCGGAGGACTTCATCTTCGAAATCGTGAGAGACAGGTCGGAGAGTGTCGCGATCAAGGACGAAAGCGGCCGGTGGTCGGGCCGGCTCGTGGTCACCTGGCTCCGAGATGGGTTGTTGCCGATTTTGCGCTACGACACCAACGACATGTTTACGGTCGAGCGTGAGGTCGGAACTGGGGAGTATGTATTTCGATCCGAGGGCCGGGCGGACGACTATCCGCTCGACATTGAGCAGAAGGAGGCGCTCGAAAGCGTCATCTTTGGGTGCGATTTCCCCGTGTTCCACTATGAATGTCTTGCATATCCGAATGACCGGCAACTTACTGTCCGCGTGGTGACGGATAAAGCAGCGAATGTGGATATCTCGGCTTCGGAGACGGCAATCGTGGAAAGCTTGCGCGCCGAATGGAAAGTCAATCTGATTATTAATCCCGTCGACTGCACGTTTTACGAATTTTCCCCTACGACGAAGACGAACCGATACCGCATCGGCTGAACTGTGGCCTTTTTTTTATCTCTTTGGAGAAGATCATGCCAAGCTGGATACAGACCGACCTCATCATCGTCACCTGCTATGGGCTGCAGCATTCCCTGCTGACGACGAAAACCGCCGTGAAGATTTTTAATAGTATTTTCCCGGAGTATTTGTGGAATATCATTTACAGCGCTATCTCAGTGACAACGCTGGTCGCGGGATTTCATTTCTGGGAAAGTTCGGGAGTGTATCTGTTTTATTTGCAGCCCGGCAGCCTGCTTTTCCATCTGAGTGTTATTACACTGGCGGCTTCTTTGTTCTTTTTCTTTTTCTGCTTCAAGTACACGACGTCGTTCTGGCAATGGTTGGGTGTCAAGCAGGTGGCAACGAAGCTGGCGGGCAAAAAAATGCCCGCGTACTACCGGGTTCGCCAGAACGGTATCAAACGCTACATTCGCTTCCCCCATCACCTGTGCCTTGTGATCCTGTTCTGGACGCATCCCGTCATGACACTGGATACGTTGTTTCTCGCCGTCGCCGCGACGGTCTACCTTTACATCGGGACTTATCACCAGGATTTACGTGGCCTCCGCATCATTGGACCGGAATGGGCTGCTTATCGGCAAGAGACGAATCTGCTGTTTCCTGCTGGCAAAGCCTTTCGGCGGCTATTCCAGGATATCCGGGCAGCCCGCGGTGATAGTGAAGAGGTGTCACCGCATGACTCGTCAGCTGTTGCGAGCATCGAAACTGGTGGAACCGACGCTAAGCCGAGCGCGAAGAAGTTCGTCTGACGAAGGAGCGGAAATCAGGATGCACGCCTGGCACGCCGCAGGGGGCAGCAGCATGCAGTCATGTAGGTTCCAATGAAGACGTCTCGGTCACGGCGGCATTAGGCTACGCTGATCCGGGCGGTTCAAGTCCAGCGATTCTGCCAAGTTTGGCTGCGTTGGCGGTGCTGGTTGCGCTGTGCATTCACTTCCTGTGGCAACGGCAAATCCTAGTTGTTCACCAGGGGTCGTGAAAACTTGAAACCTGCGCCTCACCGGTAGCACAAGCAGGCGATGAGATAGGCCGTGGTTCGAACGCTTGTAAACGACTCTGGATAACCGAATATCATGAGATCTCGCGCGATTGGACGTTCGACATTGCCCCTTGGCTTCAGGCGTCTCGTGTGGTCGAACCTGATCGCTCAAACTGCTGAGCAAATCGGTCTGGCGGCTACGCCACTTGCGGCCGTATTCGTACTGAACTCCAGTGCCGCCGAGAACGGGTATCTGCAGACAGCTCAAACGCTACCATTTCTATGCTTGTCGCTTCCGTTCGGGGTGCTGGCGGACCGCTTCTCGCGGCGCAAGCTCATGGCGCTGGCGGAGATGACGCGAGCTTGTATGCTCGCAACCATACTCGTCTGCCTCGCGGCCCATACCATCAGTCTCTTTTCGCTCGGCCTATTTTCTTTCCTGGCAGCGGCGGGGACGGTTGCCTACAACGTGTCGGCGCCGTCGCTTGTCGCATCGATTGTAAGCCGCGATGCGCTGCCTATGGCGAACGGGCGCACGGAACTCGTGCGCAGCGTTGCATATTCAGCGGGGCCGGCTCTAGGTGGGCTGCTAGGTGGCTGGATTGGTCCTGTATGGGCTTTTGGGGCAGCGGCGCTGCTGTCCGCAAGTGCGGCCGGTCTATTGTCGCGTATGGATGAGCCTCAGCGCCCCACCGGGAAGCACCGGAACGTGAGGAAGGATTTGGTGGAGGGAGCGCAATTCGTAATTGCTGAACCATTGCTACGGTCGATCATGGTGACTGCATTCTTTTTCAACATCGGGTTGTTTTCGATCTATGCGGTCTACGTTCCCTACGCTGCCCGCTGGCTTCAAATGAATCCGTCACAGATCGGGGCGACGATGGCCATGTACGGCATAGGCATGATCATTGGGGCGCTCTTTGCCAGGGTAATCACACGCAAGACCTCATTCGGTATGTCGATGGGCATTGGTCCATTGTTTGCTTGGGTAGCATCGATAGTGATGCTGATGACGATTCTGTTTCCTTCATTCTGGATCGCTTGCCTGTGCTTTTTTCTTCTTGGCTCAGGGCCGATCCTGTGGGTCATTAGCTCGACCACGCTGCGGCAGGTCGTGACGCCACCGCTCTTGCTGGGACGGGTTTCCTCGCTGATCGCGCTTGCTACCTACGGCTCGCGGCCAATCGGGACAATGATAGGTGCGACAGTCGCGCAGTTTTACAGCCAACGTGGCAGCCTTGTCGTCGCATTCGTAGCCTTTTCGATTCAGGCTGTCGTAATATTTAGATCGCCGGTGGTGAGATTGCGCGATGTTCCGGAGGCGGCTTCTGTTGGTATTTGAAAACAACCTTTACAGAGAGACGGAAAATGTGGATCGAAAAGCAGACGAGTGAATATCCATTGGTGAACGAGATATTCGGTAAATCGATGCAGGATGCAGAAAAATCTGTTCTATCAGGCAAACTGACTGCGTATTCGTTTCGTACCCCGGGAAAGCAGCTTTCGCCGGATATCTGCGAGGCGATTTACCTTGCTTTGGTACCTGTGACCACAAGTTCGTTCGGCGCAGACATGACGCCATATTGGAGATACCGTCGAGCGAACGGTTATTTCTCGAAGCTTGAGGATTTCACTGTCATCGCTGATATGGCCGGGCAGATGGTGGGGTGGACCGGGTACGCTGTGTTGCATGGGGACGACTTCGTTAATTTCTATATCGACTCAACCGGGATGGTGCCGTCCCGCCAGTTTGGTGGTGTGATGCGAGAAGTGTTACGCAACCGGCTTGGCAAGGCGTACTCGCAACATCGTGCCACGTCGCGCCTGATTCTTGCATCCGCGCGTAGTGAGAGTCCGATCTTTTACAAGTTGATGAAGAAGGTGCTTGGCGGCGATCATGTGTATCCGCGTGTTGGAGTGAACGTTCCCGCCGACGTGCTCACTTATGGCAGACATCTTGCTGCCTGGCTTGAGCAGGCCGACATTCTGGAACACGACAGTCTAATCCTCCGCAATGCCTATACGATGGTCGACGAACTCTACGACGAGTTACCGGCGACGGGCGACCCCGACCTGGATCGTCTGTTTCGGGATGAGCTTGGCCCACTCGATGCTTACTTGCTCATAGGAGTCGTATCTGACGTGATTCTTAAATCTTGACCTTTCTTGCTGCTGGGTGACGAGATATTTGGGCTCTGGTGCAAATAGGTAAGAGTGTCGAGAATGTTCTCACCTGTAGGATATCTTATCAAGCCGAAAGAACTGTATTCCATACGGTAGGCAGAGCGAAATCCTTGAGACCGATTTTAGTTAGATCGAACTGGCCCTTGCGAATGCGATGCATCAATTCGATGCCGGAGATCGTTGCCAAGGCATTTGTGAACCGTTTGAAGCCGAGCATCACGTTTGTTATCGATTTGATTGTTGATTTGTAAGGAATCCTGACCCAGGGGGGATGCGGACATTTTCTTGGACTGATTTACGTTGCTAATCCGAGGCTTTCGCGGTATTCAATGGGGCTCAAGTATCCTGACCTGCCCCCAGTATTAGTCCGAAACGGCTGTAGAGTCCGTCGTTAATATGACCGTACCCCGGAATTAGTCCCGGCGGATTCAACCGGTCACTGCAACGCGGCTTGAAGAACCTGTGCCGGGGTTTTGAACTTCAAGGTTTTTCTGGGTCTCGTGTTCAGCTTTTCCGCAATCTTGTCTAACTCCTTCTGCGAGAAGCCCGAAAGACAAGTGCCTTTCGGGAAATACTGACGCAGCAGTCCGTTAGTATTCTCGTTCGTGCCGCGCTGCCAGGGGCTGCTGGGGTCACAGAAGTAGACCGCCATATCAGTGGCAAGTGAGAACGCCTTATGCGCAGACAGTTCCTGACCTCTGTCCCAGGTAAGACTCTTCGATAACTCTCGGGGTAGTTTGTGCATCTGTCCGGCAAGAG
This sequence comes from Robbsia andropogonis, assembly GCF_034047095.1. Taxonomy (NCBI): domain Bacteria; kingdom Pseudomonadati; phylum Pseudomonadota; class Betaproteobacteria; order Burkholderiales; family Burkholderiaceae; genus Robbsia; species Robbsia andropogonis. The sequence continues at coordinate 147,813 of NZ_CP139169.1, forward strand.
CCTCTATCACGGTGAGTGCGCCTTTGTTCTTTACCTTGCATAACAGCGTAAATCGAGAATGTCGCTCAACAATTGTTGCGATCGCGCTGTTCAGCGAACCGACGATCAAATCACCTTCCCAGTGACCGGGTATCGCGCGATCTTCAATTTCAGCTGGACGCTCCCGAATTGAAACCGCTCCTTGAATGTTCCCGCGACTCGGCGTCTGGTGGTTTCTGGCACGCCGGAACATACGCTTCATACGAAGATGCTTTTTTAATTCTTCACGCAATACGCCACGCGTTTGAATAAAAAGGGACTTGTAGATCGTCTCGTGCGAAATACTCATGCCAACACCGGTCCCATTTTCCTGTCTCAGCCAGCCCGAAATCTGCTCAGGCGACCAATCCTGCTTCAGCAACGCGATAACCTGTCGACACAGCTTCGGATACCGGCGTAACAACAACGATTTAGGCCGCTTACATCGCTTGAAGAAAGCAGCCTCTGCATGGCAGGCGCGATACCGAGTAATGCCGCCGTTACGCGATATCTCGCGCGATATCGTCGAGGCGGACCGATTCAAGCTCTTAGCGATTGATCGCATGCTCGCACCGCTCGCTAGTTCCCGAGAAATAGTCTCTCGCTCTTCCAGCGATAAACTGCCCTGCCTGCGAATATGCTGTCGAGGCTCAATCCCGCCGTGGTAAAGCAAGTACGAATACACCGTCGCCGGTGGTTTTGCGATGTCCCGCGCAATCTCGCTCATCGGAATGCCGCCTCGCCATAAAGTCCAGATACGGGTCTTACGTGCATCCGTCATCGGGCCAAATATGCTCGCCATGACAACACCTCAGATTTTATAACAATCAATATCGGGGTGTTGCAGTGACCGGTTGAATCCGCCCCGCTCAGAAGTAGAGAAATCCGGCTTCGCGGTTACTTCTGACAACGCCGTTTCCCGCGCCTGGCGGGCGAATTCGGCAGGTGTCGCCCACTGCAATGCAGAGTGGGGACGACACTCATTATAATCCCTTCGCCACGCTTCGATTTTGCTCTTGGCGTCGTCCAGCGACAAGAACCAATGGGCATTTAGACACTCCTGCCGAAGACGGCCATTGAAGCTTTCACACTTGGCGTTATCGGTCGGCTTGCCAGGTCGGCTGAAGTCGAGTTCAGCATTATTCTCGTATGCCCATTTGTCCATCACCTTCGAAATGAACTCGCTGCCGTAGTAAATGCAGAATGGTGGTCAGCCAATCCCAGTGACTGGCATCCTTAGGTTTCTCGAGGACCACAGGAGGACACCGTGATGGCCGACACTTCCAATACTACGACTGACGTGCATTTCCTTGCAATCGATGTTGCAAAGCAATGGAACGCTGTGTTGATCGAAACCGCGACCGGTATGAAGCATCGCTTCAAGATGGCAAACTCCGCTCAGGATTTTGACCGGCTTATCCAATTCATTCAAAGCCTTGGAGGTCGGTGTAAAGGTGCACTGGAGCCGACCGGCGATTACCACCGCCCAATAGCTCATCGACTTTTGATGGCCGGTGTCGATCTTGTCAGTGTGTCTTCGGTCGCACAGGCTCGCTACCGCGAGGCCAAATTCAACTCATGGGATAAAAATGATCCCAAAGACGCCTCAGTGATTCTGGATATGCTGAAACACGGCATCGTGCAGCAATACGTTGACCCGATGATCGCTGGCAACCATGATCTGCAAGAGCTGTCCAAGACTTACTTCCAGATATCGAGGTTGCGAACACGCGTTCAGCATTCAATCATCAATCACCACGTCCCTCTGTACTTTCCGGAGATGTACAAGTACTGGAGCAGCAGCCGCAGTGAGTGGTGGATACGATTCATGCTGGAATTTCCGACGCCGGCTCATGTGCAACGGCTGACGCGAGAAGAGTTTGTAAAAGCGGCGTGGGACCTTGTCGGTCGCAAGGTCGAGAAGACCCAAAAACTAGGTGAAATCTGGGACACGTCACAACAGTCAGCTGCGCTGCCGCATCACCCAGACAGCCTAGCCGTAGAAACATTTCGACTGTCACTTCGGCAACTTCAGCACTTCAACGAAGCGCGTACGAGTTTGGAGGAGCGTGCCGAAGCGGCATTATTGAACAATGCCGACTACGAACGTTTGCGAACGTTGCCAGGTATTGGTCCGATCATCGCACTTACCATTCTCGCGGAAGCGGGTGATTTGCGCCGATTCCGCCATTATCGGCAATTCCTGAAATATTGTGGCCTTGATCTGGCCAAGCATCAGTCTGGAACGGCACGAGGTCGTGAGCAGTTGTCCAAACGTGGAAACGCGAGACTGCGCTTGGCATTTTGGATGGCAGGCACTGTGAATCGCCCCGTATTTGAACTGCCCCCCGAAAGTTGGACAGTGTAAAGTCAGCAGGCTCCCGCCCGCATCCGATAGCCAACAGGACTTAATCCACCCAGCTTGGACTTGATGCGTTGCCGGTTGTAATAGTCAATATACTCTTTCAAACCCGCGCGTAACGCATTGATGTCTGCGAACTCGTTCAGATGGAAGTACTCCGCCTTTAACGTGCCGAAGAAACTTTCCATTACCGCATTGTCGAAGCAATTTCCTTTTCGCGACATGCTTTGCGTGATACCCCGCCGTGCCAACTCAGCTTGGTACAGGGGCATTCGATAATGCCACCCCTGGTCCGAATGCAGAAGTGGCTTGGCCGTCTTCCCGCGTGCTTTCACTGTCTTTTTAAGCATCTCCATGACCATTGAGAAGTCCGGCCGAATGCTCGACTCATAGGCCACAATCTCACCATTGTAGAGGTCCAGGACTGGGGAGAGGTACAACTTTTTACCCCCAACGCTGAACTCGGTCACGTCCGTGACCCATTTCTCATTGGGTCGTGTCGCTGTGAAGTCGCGATTGAGAACGTTTGGTGCAGCTTTGCCGTATTCGCCTTTATACGACCGATATCTCTTCTTCCGTATCCTTGACTTCATTGCCAGCTCGTTCATAAGCCGCTGCACTTTCTTATGATTAACGGCCTCGCCATCATTGCGGATAGCCAGAGTAACGCGCCGATAACCATACAGGCCGCGATGCGCGGAATAGACCGATTGAATCTTTTCCTTAAGGTCATGATTCCGGTCAGGCGACTTCGCCACATTAAGTTGATAGTAAAACGTGCTGCGAGCCAATTCCGCAGCCCTGAGCAGCGGTGCCAAACAAAACTCATGCCTTAATTCATGCACTATCTTGGCTTTTTCTGCTGCGCCAATTTCTTCGCAAGAACCAAGGCATTGAATTTTTTTAGGTACGCCACCTCCGCGCGCAGACGCTCGTTCTCACTAAGCAGGTACGCGGTGTCGTCAGGCACCGTGGCTCCGGGGGACTGACTTGGGGCTGGCTTTTTTGATGGCACGAGAACGTCCTGAAACCTGGGGGGTATCGCATTTGTTACAGAACCGAGTTTTCCCTGCGCTTGTTGTTGATGCCACGTTGTGATGCTATTCGGATTTGCAATATTGTAAATAGATGCCAGTTCCAGATAGGAGAGATTTTCGGCGGCGGCACGATGCAGCACCTCAAGCTTGAGTTCTGGCGTGTAGATGCCGCGTTACCGCACCAGACCAGCTCGTCCGTGATGCTCATACGCACCCACCCATCGTCGCACCATGCTCTCTGAAATGCCAAAACGCTTTCCGAGCAGCTTGTATCCGCCTTTCCTAGCAAGGTACGCCCGGACAACCTTCATTTTAAAATCTAAATCGAACGTCCTCATCACACCCCGAGATTGGCGTCCAACTTTCGGGGGTCAGTTCATAGCCGGGGCGATTCATTACCCTCTATCTGGCCTGCTTAAGTTCGCCCGCCTTGCACGAAGCACCTTTTACTATCGAACGCAGATAGCACAGGTAAAGGACCGACACGCAGATATCAAAGCGAAGATCCAAGCCGTGTTCGCGCGGCATAAAGGACGTTACGGTTACCGCCGTATCACAGCGGCAATCCGGCGAGAGGGATCGATTATTAATCATAAGACGGTTCAGCGTCTCATGGGCGAATTGAAATTGAGATCGCTGGTCCGGATCAAAAAGTATCGCGCCTACATGGGCGAGATTGGCGAAGTCGCACCAGACATTTTAAAACGAGATTTCAAAGCGAAGCGGCCGAACGAAAAATGGGTCACCGATGTAACCGAGTTCAAAGTAGGAGATCAGAAGCTTTATCTGTCCCCGATACTTGACCTATACAACGGCGAAATAGTGTCCTACAAGGTCGCTCGTCGCCCGTTGTTTAACATGGTGGAAGCGATGCTGGAACAGGCTTGGCCGCGACTCAAGCGACGCGACCGTCCGATATTGCACTCGGATCAGGGCTGGCAATATCGTATGCCGATCTATCGTCGCAGCCTCAAGCAGCATTCGATCACGCAGAGCATGTCGCGACGCGGGAATTGCCTTGATAATGCGGCAATGGAGAGCTTCTTCGGAACACTGAAAGCGGAGTTCTATCATCTGAACTCGTTTCAAGATGTTGACGAACTGCAGCAAGGAATCGACGAATATATTCGGTACTACAACAATGACCGTATCAAATTGAAGCTAGGGGGCATGAGCCCGGTAGAATATCGAACGGGCTTGCTTTAGCCATAGAGGTGCCACTGTCCAACTTTCGGGGGTCAGTTCACATGGATGCGGACACTTGTACCCTAATAAAGAGCAGTCCCGTAAAGGACGAACCCATCGTACCTATTCCCCTGAATTTCGCGCCGACTTGGTCGCTCAAAGTCAGCAACTCGGCATGTCGTGCTCCGCCCTTGCGATCTCGCATGGCATGAATCCCAATGTACTGCGTCGTTGGATCAAAGAATCTGGGCAGACACCCGCACCGAAGAAGGCAACGCAGCACATTGATACGGTGCCGGCCTTCATCCCGTTGCCAATGGCAGTAACGTCACCTGCGCCCGAGAGCCCCTCGGTGCCGGTGCGCATCGAAGTTCAGCGCAACGGCATCACGATTGCCATTGATTGGCCTGCTGGCCGCCTGGACGACAGCGCCGCCTGGGTGCGGGAGATTTTACTGTGATCCGTATCGACGCCATCTGGCTCGCCATCGAGCCCATGGACATGCGTGCCGGCACCGAGACCGCACTGGCACGTGTGGTCAAGGTCTTCGGCGCCGCACACCCGCACCATGCCTATGTGTTTGCCAATGGCCGAGCCAATCGGATCAAGGTGCTTGTGCATGATGGATTTGGCGTGTGGCTGGCAGCCAGGCGTTTGAACACGGGCCGCTTCGTCTGGCCGCAACGTGGCGTCGGGCAACCATTGCCACTGTCCTCGGAACAACTCGCAGCACTGGTACTCGGCCTACCTTGGCAACGCCTGGGAGAAGACGCGGTCGTGCGTGTCACCTGAAGGACAATCGGCACGTGCGCCAATAGGCGAGGTCCTCTTGCCCTGGCACAATAGCGCCTATGATCGATCCGACACAACTCCAGTCCATGAGCGCAGAAGAACTGCGTGCACTGGCCGTGCAGTTGATATCGGATGTGCGTCACAAAGAGGCCGTCAACGCGAAGCTCACCCACGAGATCGCGGTACTGCGGCGTTTGCAGTTCGCCGCCAAGAGCGAGAAGTTGCCGCCCGAGCAGCGTAGCTTGCTGGACGAGGCAATCGATGCCGACCTGATTGCCGTCGAACACGAACTCGCGCACATGTCCGGGCAGCCGCCGCGCGAGACCGAGGCGAACAAGCCGCGCCGCGCGGCGCTCCCAGCAGCATTGCCGCGCGTCGTTTTACACCACGAACCCGAGTCAACGCTGTGCCAGTGCGGCTGCCAACTCAAACGCATTGGCGAGGATGTCAGCGAGAAGCTGGACTATACGCCGGGCGTGTTCACGGTCGAGCGACACATCCGGGGCAAGTGGGCGTGTGCGAAGTGCGAGACGCTGATCCAAGCCCCCGTCGACGCGCACGTCATCGATAAAGGCATTCCTACCGCGGGGCTGTTGGCCCACGTATTGGTCGCGAAATACAGCGATCATCGTGTGTTACGAACACAGCCTCCATAGCAGGAAGGAGAACTGTGGTGCTTTATTGAAGATGAGGGTTGGCCCCTCGGAGTCGGTTTGCAGGAGCAGGGCTAAAAGTGCCCAACGCCCATAAATGGAAAATCCATCCGTAACCCTTGTCAGATGAGGCTTTGGGGAGGGCGGGCGAGTCGTTACGCGGGCGAGCGTCGCGTGAAGACATGCTCGATCTGTTGCGTGCGCCGCACCTCGTCGTCGTCGAGATAGACCGAGGTCGTGGAAATCGATGCGTGCCGCAGGTTATCGCGCACGGTCGTGAGCGTTGCCCCACCGGCCAGTGCGTGTGTCGCGTGCGAGTGTCTCATCCAGTGCGGCGTGGCCTGTCGCAGTTTGTCTGCGAGAGGTGGATGGTCGGCTTCGATGGCATCGGCCGCGTCGCTAAAGAACCGGCGCAGCATCTGCCTCAGGCGCGGCGTGGTGATGCCGCACGGCTCGCCGAGGTGACCCAGTATCGGCGTATCAGGTGCCCATCGGGACGGCGTGACGGGCAAACCGCGTTGTGCCAGATACTGGTCCAGCGCGAAGCTTGCGAGTGACGGCAGGACCACCTTGCCGGGTTTCGCTCCCTTACCCGTGAGGTGAAGCCAGCGCTCACCGCGTGCGCCATGCTCGATGCCGCCGAGTGTCACACCAACCAGTTCGGCGGCCCGCAGGCCGGTCGCGTAACCGAAGTCGAGCAGAAATCGCAGGCGCTGTGCAGCCGGCACTGCCCAGCCATACGACCACTCGAGCCCGTCGGCGATCGTGCGTACCAGCTCCCATTCGCCAGTCGTAAAGGCCCGGGATCTGTCCAGTTTGCCCTTGCGGCGCGCACCACGCACCTTGAGACCCGCGAACGGATTGGCCAGCACATAACGTTGCTCGATCAGCCAGCGGAACATGGCGCCGAGCACCGACAGCGCATAGGCGATGGAATCCGACGACAGTGCCCCCGTAAACGGCCGCCATTCGGGCGACGATCGTGGCCGCGCGGGTGCAACCCAGCGAGCGCGGGGCGCGGGGTGGCGCAGGAAGGCACGCCAGGCCGCCGCATCCTCGCTGGTCAGTGACGATAACGCCTTGCCGCGTTCGACAATGCCCCACAACAGCAGCCGTTCTGCCTCGCGGCGGTAGGCGCGCTGCGTGTCACGGGCTTCGTGCCGTTCGAGCCACGCGTTGATGGCCTGCCAGTCGTTATCGGCCTCGAGCGCGCACATGGATTTCGGCGCACGAAAAAGGCCGCGCGAACCATCGACTTCGCGTGGTACGAGGATGTTTTCCCACGGCACCACACCCTCGGGGGATGTAACGGCAACCAGTGCGCGCGCCCGCTCGGTGAGCGCGGGATGAGCCGCAAAGAATGCTTCGATACAGCGTGCGCTGCGCTCGCCGAGTCCGGCCACCGGAAGCCACCAGCGCCGCCGGCGGGGGATGCGTACGGTCAGATCGGCGAGCGTATGGATACCGTGCCGATGCAGGACTGCTACAACCCGTGCCGGTAGCCAGACGTCGACCTGGTCAGAGACCTGAGGTTGTGGGATCTGCAGCGATGGCAGTATATCAAGCGCCCGGCTGGCCGCCTTGCGATAAGACTCACGTTCATCCGCGGGACACTGGAAGAGTCTGGCCACATCCTCGCGATGCCGACTGAGGGCAAATTCGACGATCTGCCGGCGAATGCGGCCGATTACGCCGCGTGCTGACGTACCGTCCCCGAGCGCTTCAGGTTGATAGCGCTCGACAGCCTCACGCGAACCCATGCCAGCGTACCACGCGCGCAGCACGGATAACGACGGGGTATCGGGAAATGTGAAGGATGGGTCTATGTTCGGCATCTTTCGATTATAGATACGACAGCGCGATGGTGTGCCAGCCAGGTGAGACGCGTTTTGCAAAACGGAAGTTTTAGTATAAAACAGAAGTCTATCGCTAATAAGCCTTAGCGATAGACATTCGAGAGCGCTCACCTCCATGTGACCGACGGACCGATTCAGACGCTGTGCCGTCGGGTAAAATGTGCGCAGCGATTGCCTTCCATTGTCTTCAGCGAAAATCTCCTCATGACCAGCACATCGCGGTCCATCAGCATTGCGCACGACCACACTCCGTCAGCACTGTCAAAAGCCCGGAAGACATTCAACTCACTGATCGGGCAGATAGGCAAACGACGCAAGCGCCTGCGCGACTGGGAAACGGTGACGCCAGTCTTCCAGAAGCAATATGTCGATGAAATTCTGCCCCTCGATAAAACGTCGGCACAGTTGCAGGCACCGGATGGCGCGCCGTCTCGACCAGGCCCATGACCAGTTGACCCAGGCTGAACGCCGCAAGGTGGCGCTCGTGATTGTCGATCTGGCGGGCGAGCTGATAGGCGGCGAAGACGACGAAGGGCAGATGAAGATCATCCACGACAGATACAGTCCAGAGAGCTACGACAGTCAGGTGGCCGCTGAGGTCGACGGGATGAAGAGCATGATCGAGACGATGTTCGGCGTTGACCTGGGAGACGATGAAGACCTGAATTCCCCGGAAGATCTGCTGCAGCGTGCGCAGGTCCATCTCCAGCAGGCCCAGGCGCAATGGGAAAGCGAGAATGTGCAACGCGATACCCGGCGTGCGAAACGGAAAAAATCATCCAGACAGCAGGCCGCCGAGGCGCGGGCACAGGAGCAGCAGGCGCAGGTCAACCTGTCCCTGCGCGAGGTTTACCGCAAACTGGCCAGCGCGTTGCATCCTGATCGTGAAACCGACCCTCAGGAGCGGGAGCGCAAGACCTGTCTGATGCAGCGTGTGAACGAGGTCTACCAGAAAAACAATCTGCTGCAGTTACTGGAACTGCAGCTTGAACTCGAGCACATTGACCAGCACGCGCTCAACGGCCTGAGTGAGGAGCGGCTGAAGCACTACAACACGATCCTGCGGGGTCAGGTGCGCGAACTCGATCAGGAAATCCTTCACGTCGAATCGGCCTTCCGGGATGCGTATGGGATGGATCCGTTCGGCCCGATATCACCCGATACGGTCCTGCGTGATCTTGCCAGCGAGATCGGGGAATTCCAGAACAACATCTGGACTCTCGAGCAGGACCTTGCAGCGTTCGAAGATGTCAGGAACCTGAAACGCTGCAAGCTCGTACGCGCCAGGCCAGAGTTCGAATTTGCACCGTTTTGATGTGGAAGGAGACGCCTGTGCTTGACTATCAGTTGCTGAAAAATCATGCCGGCATTTTGCTCGTCGGCGACTACCATTCGCTCATCGAGCTGCACGAGGTCGTCCATGACGTCAATGAACGCTCTCCCTTGATCCCGCAGGAAGAAGGGCCATTTCTAGGCCTCGCGTATGATGTGCGCAAGGTTTATGAGCAGCAGCGGGAAATCCTGCAACCGCCCGAAGGCTACGAGGAAATGGGCGTGCGCTACGGTGTGGAGATTCTCTGGCCCGTTCTCCTCGTGCAGCATCGGATGCTTCGGGTCTCACTCGGATACCTTGACCATTCCAGGCGGCATCAGGCCATCACCTACTCGCTGGAAGCGGTCATCGAGGCGGCATTGCGGGAAGACTTTGGTGCGCAGGGGCAAGCGATGGTCGATCACTGGCTACGAATCGATCCCACTGCGGACATCTTCGAAAAACTCGACAGCCGGGGCGCCATGTTCTGTTCCTGGTCGAAGGCCGAGCGGGCGGGTCGCCTGGCTTCGCTGCTGCTGAGCTTCGACTTTATGTACGACCGTTATTCCACGCCTGCGAACGGACGGCACACCCCGGAATCGATATCACCTCGCGAACTAAAGCGATGGGAAGGCGTTGAATGGCCTGACCCGAACTGGTAACCAGAAACCGCCCATGCATGCACCGGAGCGCTCGCACCGTCTGTCGATCCTCACCCGGCAGGAGATCGACGATCTCTATGGCGTGCCGCGCTTTACCGGCGAGGAGCGTCAGACGTATTTTGAACTCGACGAACCGGAGTCGCGTGCGGTCCACTCCCGCACGACACCTGTTGCCGTTCACCTGACGCTGCAGCTTGGGTACTTCCGGGCGAAGCGGCAGTTCTTCGATTACAGCCTGGAGGCGGTGCGGGAGGATCTGGACTATGTCGTGCGGCGGCACTTTCCCGAGGTAGATCCGGCTACTATCAGTCTGCCGTCCCGTCCCACACGGCGAGCCCTGAGGGACACCATTCTCGATCTGTCCGGATATCGCCTGTGCGACAGCGTAGCGCGCGAGGACCTTGAACGTCGCGCACAGCGTATCGCCATGCGCTCGACGCAACCTGTCTACCTCCTGCGCGAGATGTTGCAGTACCTGAGCCAGCAACACATCGTCGCCCCGGCCTACGCCATCCTGCAGGACATGACCGGTCGGGTCGTGACCAGCGAGCGCCAGCGCATCACTGCACTGCTGGATGAGGCGCTCACGCCAGACATCGCACACCAGATTGACGCGCTGCTGCAGGCCGACGAATCCGCCTACCGGATCACGCTTCTGAAGCGCGAACCGCGGGATTTCAGCTGGCGTGAACTGCGCGAGGAAGTGGCCCGCCGACAGTCCTTCGCCTGCCTGCACGAATTTGCCCGAAGCTTTCTCGAGCTCGCCGGCATCTCAACCGAGAGTGGCCGGTATTACGCGTCGCTCGTCCGGTACTACACCGTCTACAAGCTCGGACGCATGCCGGCGCGGGTCGCGAGACTTTATCTGCTGTGCTTTGCGTTTCACCGGTTCCGGCAGATCAACGACAACCTGATCGATGCATTCATCCATCTTGTTCGCCAGTACGAGAAGTGGGCTCGCGCTGCAGCCCAGGAGGCCATGCTCAAGGCGCAGTCTGATGCGGGTTCGCGCCTTCAGGCCGCGGGCAAGGTGCTGGGCCTGTTCGTCGACGAGACGATTGCGGATAGCACGCCGTTCTCGAAAGTTCGAAAGCAGGCCTTTGCGCTACTCGAGCGCGAGCAGTTCGAGCCGGTGTCGGGCTATCTGCGCAACGTCGCCTTTGATCGCGCCGGCTTCGAGTGGGCGCACTACGCAACGCTGTCAGCGAAAATCAAGCGCAACCTGCGGCACCTGTTCTGTGAACTTGAGTTCTCCGGTCGCATCGAGGATGCGCCGCTCCTAGAGGCCATCGCATTCCTGCATGATCTGCTGCGCAATGGCCGCTCGCTGCGGCAGGTGAAACCGGCCACGTTTCCCGTGGCGCTGATCCCGAAGAACCTGCAGCGTTATCTTTATACATCGGAGCCGGGCCGGAAGAAACAGCTCGATGTCGACCGTTATGAATTCCTCGTCTATCGGCTCCTGCGCAATGCGCTTGAAGCGGGTGACGTGTACGGCGAGGACAGCACGGAGTATCGCCGGTTCGAGGACGATCTGATCAGCGATGTCCGTTGGGAACAGAAGGACGCGCTGCTCAGGGACATCGGCGCGCCGGTTCTGCTCGCGCCCATCGAACAGACCCTGACGATGTTCCACGATGCAATCGACGCCAGCTTCAAACGCGTCAACGAGCGTATCGACAGCGGCGAGAACACGCACATCAACATCGGCCAGCGCAAGGGCGTGCGCCGGTGGACGCTGCTCTACCCTGAAATCGACGAAACGGTCAACGGATCGTTTTACGGCCAGTTGCCAGGCGTGAGCATCGCCAATCTGTTGTGGTTCGTCGCGGGCCGTACGGATTTCCTGAAGGCATTCACTCATGTGCTCGAACGTAACGCACGCCAGGATGCCGATCCACGTGAAATACTCGCCTGCGTGGTCGCCATGGGCACGAACATGGGGCTGCGCCGGATGGCCGAAGTCTCGGGCCTGAGCTACGCGAGCCTGCTCACCGCCGCCAGGAACTACCTGCGCCCGGAAACCCTGCATGGGGCCAACGATGCGATCAGCAACGCCACGGCCAGCCTGCCGGCGTTCCGGCTGTTCGACATCCGCGACGAGATTCATTCGAGCAGCGATGGACAGCGTTTCGAAACGCAGATCGACACGTTCAACGCCCGATACTCGCCAAAGTACTTCGGTCTGGACAAGGGCGTGAGCGCCAGCACGCTGGTCGCCAATCATGTACCGGCCAATGCGACCATCATCGGCACACACGAGCACGAATCCCATTACGTATTCGACCTGCTCTACAACAACACGTCCGACATCCAGCCCGATCGCCACTCGACCGACACGCATGGCACGAATCAGGTCAATTTCTTCACGCTGTTCACGTTCGGCTACCAGTTCGCGCCGCGCTATCGCAATCTGCACAAAAAGATCGATCGCCTGGTCGCCCGTCACCCGCCGGGTCATTACAATGAAGACTGGCTGATCCGGCCGTCGCGCAGGTCCGACGACGAACTGATTATCCGCGAGTGGCCCAACATCCAGCGCATCATGGCCTCGCTCGCGCAGAAGAATGTGACGCAGGCAACCATCGTACGCAAGCTCAGCAATTATGCCCGCCAGAACCAGACAAAGAAGGCGCTGTGGGAACTCGACAATCTGTGCCGCACGCTCTACATTCTGGAATTCATCGATGATGTCGGGTTGCGCCAGAGTGTGCAGAAAGCCCTGAACCGCGGCGAAGCCTATCACCGCCTGCGCCGTGCGATTGCCTTCGTCAACGCTGGCAGGTTTCGCGTGCAGACAGAGGCTGAACAGCAGATCTGGAATGAATGCTCGCGGTTGATTGCCAATGCGATCATTCACTACAACACGGCATTGCTTTCGCGGGTGTACGAGCAGAAGCGCGCCGCGAGCGACGATGCCGCAATGGCGCTGATCGCCAGCATGTCGCCCGTCGCCTGGCAGCACATCAACCTGTTCGGGGCATTCGAGTTCACGCCGGGCGGTGCCAACGTCGACATCGATGCGCTGGCCGCGTTCTATGCCGATCCAGCGTGGTGGAGCAGGATTGCCCGGCCGGGGCAGACACGGCCGGACGTATAGCTGCCATGCGCAGCATTCGCCCCACGGGAAGTCCGGCGGACCGATCACGGAGAATCGCATGGGTGAGGCAAAACGCCGGGCAAACGAGGCTGCTGCATCGATTACACCGCAACAGCGGGAGCTCGCTGAGCGCATCGACGCGCAGATGCAACGTTTCCAGGCCGCAGGGCTGGACGAAGCGGAGATCATGGCGGCAATGGTCGACCATATGCCTGACTTCCATCGCCTGATGACGGAGCTGGAAAACGCCGCCATCAATCTTCTGGCGCGTGAGTTTGCCGGCTTCTATCGCTATGCGAAAATCGTTGAAACGGTTGCCTCAGGTATTGCAACGGGGCAGATTCAGGTGCCCGGCAAGGAGCGAAGATTTGCCGACGAGCACCGGATCGCCGCCGCGATCGACCAGCGCGTGCGTCAACTTGAAGCAAACGGCATCCGCGGCGCAGCCTGCTTGCGCATATGGCTGCCTATACGCCCGAGCTGCAACGGCTCTGGAACACCACCTCCAACGAACTGCTCGTGTCGCTGTGCCAGACGTACCCAGGCCTGTACCGCTATGGCGAGCTCTTCGAGCAGGCATGGCTCAAGGATGCCGGCAGGACAAAGTCCGGACAGGAGCTGCCTGATTCCATCAAGCCCACCGTCCTGCGCCTTCTCTCGGACGGCGCGACGCTCGAGCGCGAGTTCCAGACGATTCTCGATGCCCGTCCGCAGCGCGATCTCTGGGTGAAGGCCGAACTGCTGGAGCACACCTGGCAGCAGTGGACCACCTTGCTTGCGCAATTGCCTGCCCTGTTGCTGCAGGCCGATGTCCCGGAAGTCTCCCGGGAAACGATGCGCGCCATCTTTGAGCCCATGGCGCTGCGGATCGAAAACCTTCGCACCCAGGTTCAGCGCCCGTAAACCCGATACGTCCTCCCGAAAGCCTTGTCTGGCAGGAGGTACAGGGGGATTTTCCATTTATGGGCGTTGGGCACTTTTAGCCGGGGAGGACGTCGGTGGCCTGGCAGTGAGCAATAAATAATTGACTGACCGGTTAGTCAGTTATAGTATCGAGCTTATTTTCCTTTGTTTCAAGGACGGGGTTCCCATGCAAAGGGTTTCGATAGTTGTATCCAGTCTGGTCTGCATAGCACTGACAGGTTGCGACGGACAGAAGCAGGGGTCTGCACCACCACAGCCAGTACGTGCCCTACAGGTAACGCTGACTCGATATGAAAACGTGGCACATATATCAGGCGAGGTTGCTGCGAGACTCCAGGCCGATCTTGCTTTCCGGATTGAAGGGCGGGTGATTGAGCGGCTGGTTGATGTCGGGAGCCGGGTGCATAAAGGCGAAGTGCTGGCCCGACTTGATGACGTTGAAAAAAGTGCAGACGTGGAGGTTGCGCAGGCGTCACTTCGTGCTGCCGACGCCAAACTCAAGCTGAAGCAAAGAACCTTCAGTCGTGATCAGAAGTTACTCGCGTCCCGGGCAATTTCTCAGGCCGAATGGGATCAAGCGCGCCAAGACTTCAGCAGCGCACAGGCGGGGTGGATTAGCGCGCAGTCTGCACTCAATACGGCAAACGATGCACTGACTTATACGGTACTCAGAGCTGATGCGGATGGGATTATCGTCTCGCGACAGCTGGAAGTTGGCCAAGTCGTTGCGTCGGCCCAGACCGTGTTCACCCTCGCTCATGACGGCTTACGCGATGCCGTGTTTGAGGTGCCAGAGGCTCTGTTAGCCACCGAGCAGCCGGGAGATACCATTGATGTGGGATTGCTTTCAACGGCTTCTTCTACCGTAACAGCCAAGGTGCGGGAAGTTGCGCCGTTGCTCGATGAGACACGCGGTACCGTTAGAGTGAAAGCCACGCTACCCGCGACAGTAATGTGGCCGCTCGGCGCACCGGTTGTCGGCGACTTTGCACTAAATGAAGCTCAGGGCATTTTACTGCCACCCGGCGCGCTGACCTCAATTCAGGGTAGACCCGCCGTGTGGCTCATAGATAAAGAAAAAGATGTCGTTTCTCTTCAGGCTATTACGGTTTCGCGTTACCGCTCCCACGACTTGGTAGTTACGTCGGGATTAACGCCAGGGGCGTGGGTCGTCACCGAAGGCGGGAAGTTTCTGATAGCAGGTCAGCGCGTTTCTCTGGACCAAAAGTAGATGAACAGATATCCATGGTTTTTTCTGTGTCCGCTGGCCTTGTTGCTGGCAACTGTCACGGGATGCGACGATAAAACTTCCGTTCCCTCAACATCGCGCTATGTACTTTCCGCGACCGTCCTCGCTGAGTCGGTCGGAGGCATGAGCCTCGCTGGCACGGTGCAACCTCTCGTTACATCACCACTTTCCTTCCAGACTCCGGGGCGGGTCGTGTCACGTCATGTGGTAGTGGGAGATGTAGTTAATGCCGGGGAGGTGCTTGCCGAAATCGATCCTCTTTCGCTGGAGTTTTCGGAACAAAGCGCGAGGGCTAGCCTTCAGGATGCGCAAGCCAAGCTTCAAAATGCCCTTAATAGTGCCAAACGGCAACGCAGTCTTGCCGCCGCACGGGTTACGAGCGTTGAAGAACTGGAGGAGGCCGAACAGAACTTGACAGCGACTCAGGCCGCGGTGGAAGAGGCCCAGGCCATGCTCCGTAAAGCCGGTAAGCAGCTGAGCTACGCGCAATTGAAATCGCGCTTTAACGGCGTGATCACCTCAGTAGCCGTTGAAACCGGACAAACTGTCGCAGCAGGTCAAACCGTCTTTCAGGTTGCCGGCTTGGGGGCGCGGGACGCCGTGGTTGATGTGCCTGAAGCAGAGTTAAAAGGTGTTGATCTCGGGCATAAGTTCGAAGTCTCGTTGCAAATGGATTCCACCATAAAATGGACGGGTCAATTGAGGGAAATTGCGCCTGCGGCGGATTCGACAACGCGCTTACGCCGGGTCAAGATCGCTATAAATGATGCCCCGCTGGCATTTCGTTTAGGTACCGTTGTGACCGTTTCCCCCGTGATAACGAAAAATGCGGACAAGGCTGTGATCGTTCCTGCGACCGCTGTCTTTGAACGTCAACAGGCGTACTTTGTTTGGGTTATTGACCCATCTTCCCTGACCGTCAACTTGAGAAACATCCAGCTAATGCATTTAAGCCACGCAGGCTCGGTTCGTGTACTAGGCGGGCTCAGGGAAGGTGAGCAAATTGTTGCAGCCGGAGTGAACAGTCTAAAACCGGGGCAAAAAATCCGCATCGAGAGGACGTCTACGCTGTGAACAAATTTAATCTTTCTGACTGGGCGCTCGAGCATCGCTCTCTGGTTTGGTATTTCATCATTATTTCGGCAGTGATTGGTTTCTTTTCGTATCAAAAACTGGGAAGAGAAGAAGACCCAGCCTTTACGATCAAAACTATGGTCATACAGGCCCAGTGGCCAGGGGCGACTGCGGAAGAAATGACAACGCAGATAACAGACCGTATCGAGAAGAAGCTACAGGAAATTGATACCTTAGACCATACCCGTAGCCAGACAACGGCAGGGCAAACTATCATCTTCGTCGATTTGAAGGAAGAAACGCCCTCGAAGGACGTTCGCGCAGTTTGGCAGCGGGTTCGAAATATGATGGCGGATATTCAGAGCGATTTCCCCGCTGGTATACAGGGGCCTTTTCTAAACGATCGCTTCGATGATGTGTTTGGCAATATCTATGCTTTTACCAGTGACGGTATTAGCATGCGTCAGTTGCGCGATTATGTTAATGAAGTACAAAAGAAAGTACTGACGATTCCCAATGTCGGCAAAGTTGATATTCTCGGAGCTCAGGATGAAGTCATTTATCTTGAGTTCAATCCCCGAAAAACCGCGGAACTGGGAGTGAGCCGGAGTGAGGTTATTACTGCGCTACAGGCACAGAACGCCGTTACGGCATCCGGGTTTATCGAAGCTGGTTCGGACCGGATCGCGCTGAGGGCTGATGGCGGATTTGCTTCTGAACAAAGTCTGCGGCAAATTAACCTACATATTAATAATCGGTTTTTTCCTCTCACCGATGTAGTCAATATTACTCGTGGATATGTAGATCCGCCGACTTCACTGTTTCGCTACAACGGTAAAGCAGCGATTGCGCTGGCGGTGTGCATCAAGTCGGGCAGTAATTTGTTAGTGTTTGGGCACGCGCTGGACCAGATGATGGGCAATATTGCGCACGAACTGCCTGCTGGCGTGTCTGTTTCAAAAGTTTCTGATCAGCCCGCTATTGTGGATGACGCGGTCTCAGGATTTACCCGTGCACTATTTGAGGCCGTCGTTATTGTGCTGGCGATCAGTTTCATCAGCCTGGGTGTCCGAGCCGGCCTGGTGGTCGCCATTTCGATTCCGCTGGTGCTGGCCATTACTTTCTTGGTGATGTATTACGCAGGTATTTCGTTGCAACGCATCTCGCTGGGCGCATTAATCATTTCATTAGGGCTGTTAGTCGACGATGCGATGATCGCCACGGAGATGATGGTAGCCCGCCTAGAAGTGGGCGACAGCCTCAGAAAGGCGGCCACGCATGTATATACCTCAACGGCGTTTCCGATGTTGACGGGAACGCTGGTCACTGTGGCCAGCTTTATTCCTGTAGGATTCAACGCCAGCAATGCGGGCGAATTCCTCTATACGCTGTTTGTTGTCATTGCCGTATCGCTAATAGTTTCATGGGTCGTGGCGGTGTTGATTGCGCCACTTCTGGGCGTGGCGCTGCTGCCAAAAACGATCGAAAAAAAAGCGGAGCATAAAAGCCGCGCCGATAAGGCCTTTTCTCGCATGTTGCACTGGTGCCTCGCTCATCGGTGGCTGACAATTGGAGGCGCATGTGCGGCATTTATTCTTTCAGTTCTAGGCATGTCGCTGGTTCAGCATCAGTTTTTCCCGAGTTCTGACCGCCCCGAGTTGATTGTTGACTGGAATCTGCCGCAAAACAGTTCGATCGAAGAAACGGGTCGTCAAATGGCGCAGTTTGAGCGGGAGGAGCTACAAAACAACCCGGATGTGGATCACTGGTCGAGCTATGTCGGTACCGGCGCTCCGCGGTTTATCTTATCGTTTGACGTGCAGCCTTCGTCGTTGTCTTTTGGCCAGACGGTGATTGTGGCGAAAGACATCAAAGCACGGGACCGTTTGCAAATAAAGTTCCGGACCTACTTAGCCCACACCTTTCCTGGCACCGATGCCTACGTCAAATTGAATCGCCCCGTATTTTGAGGAGGCACCAATTCTTGAGAGAATAGTGCCATGACCAAGACAAACAAATTTTCCCCAGAGATGCGCGAGCGTGCCGTGCGCATGGTGCAAGAGCACCGCAGCGAGTATCCGTCGTTGTGGGCGGCGGTCGAGTCCATCGCGCCGAAGATAGGCTGTGTGCCGCAGACGCTGTTGGATTGGGTGAAGCGCGACGAGGTCGACAAGGGACAGCGCGAAGGCCTGTCCAGCGACGAACGGGAGCGTATGAAGGAGCTGGAGCGCGAGGTCAAGGAACTGCGCCGCGCCAACGATATTTTAAAGACGGCCAGCGCGTTTTTCGCGCAGGCGGAGCTCGACCGCCGCTTGAAGTCGTGAAGGCGTATATCGACCGCCATCGCGATGCATACGGGGTCGAGCCCATTTGCAAAGTCTTGCAGATTGCCCCGTCTTGCTACAGACGCCATGCGGCTCGGCAGCGCAACCCGGCGCTGCGGTGTGAGCGGGCTCAGCGCGACGACGTGCTGATGACGGAGATTGAGCGCGTCTGGAACGCGAATTGGCAGGTTTATGGTGCCGACAAGGTCTGGAAGCAGCTGAACCGCGAGGGCATCCGTGTGGCGCGCTGTACGGTCGAACGGCTGATGAGGCGTCGAGGTTTGCAAGGCGCGCGACGCGGCAAGACTGTGCGCACCACGACGCCGGACACATCCGCGCCATGCCCGTTTGATCGGGTTCAACGCGTGTTCAGAGCGCAGCGCCCGAACCAGCTATGGGTGTCGGACTTTACCTATGTCTCGACCTGGCAAGGATGGGTGTATGTCGCGTTCGTCATTGATGTCTTCGCGCGGCGCATTGTCGGTTGGCGATTGAGCCGCACGATGCGCACGGACTTCGTTCTTGATGCCTTGGAACAAGCGTTATATGACCGTCAGCCTGCTGCGTCGGATGCTCTCGTACATCATTCGGATAGGGGGTCGCAATACGTATCCATTCGATACACCGAGCGACTCGCTGAGGCCGGCATTGAACCGTCGGTTGGCAGTCGCGGCGACAGTTACGATAATGCGCTCGCTGAGACCATCAACGGCTTGTACAAAACGGAACTGATTCACCGTCGAGCGCCGTGGAAAACGAGGGAATCGCTAGAGCTGGCTACGCTGCAATGGGTACACTGGTTCAACCATATTCGATTGCTCGAACCCATCGGGTACATCCCACCGGCAGAAGCTGAAGCAAATTACTGGCGTAAAATCGCCCACGAGTCCCAGGAAGCTGTTTTAACTTAACCCAACCCGCCTCCTCGATAGCCGGGGCGATTCAAATTCCTGGACATCGGCCCGCCAGTCGGTAAGCCGGTGCAGTACAGGGTGTCTGGACCGGATATTCAAGAGGTACGCAGCGAAGCACACAAGCTCGCCGCAATCCTGAGACAGGATCCTGCGCTGAACAACCTTGCCTTTGACTGGAATGAGCCTGCCCGGGTGGTCAAGGTCAACGTCCTGCAGGATAAGGCACGCCAGATGGGTGTCTCATCGCAGGCTATCGCTCAAGCAATGAACGCCCTGGCAGGTGGTGAAGCGATCACGCAGGTTCGTGACGATATCTATCTGATAAATGTATTGTGGCGTGGGCAAGCAAAAGACCGTGGCTCCGTCGATGCGTTGCGGGATCTACAGCTTGATGGCGCCAACGGTCAGCAGATACCTTTATCCTCTGTTGCCACCTTTAGCTATCAGCTTGAGCAACCGACCATCTGGCGGCGTGACCGCGCGGCCACTATTACGCTGAAAGCGGGCGTGACCGGTGACATTCAACCGGCCACTATTGTGCAACGCCTTGCGCCCAAAGTAGAGGCGTTCCGGCAGGGCCTACCTCAGGGATATTCTGTCGAGACGGGCGGTGCGGTCGAGGAGAGCGCCAAGGCGCAGGCACCGATAGCGCAAGTGGTGCCCGTCATGCTGTTTGTTATTGCCACCATTTTGATGATTCAGTTGCAAAGTTTCCATCGGCTGTTTTTGGTCTTTTCCGTCGCACCGCTGGCGTTAATAGGCGTGGTCGCTGCATTGCTGCTCAGTCACGCTCCGCTGGGTTTCGTGGCGATTTTGGGGGTGCTAGCGCTGGTCGGCATTCTGATCCGCAACTCGGTAATCCTTGTCGTGCACATCGACACGTTGAGGAGCGAGGGAGTATCGCCCTGGCAGGCCGTTATACAGGCAACCGAACATCGCATGCGCCCTATCATGTTAACGGCCGCCGCCGCCACGCTTGCGCTGATCCCTATTGCGCAGGAAATATTCTGGGGGCCGATGGCGTATGCCATGATGGGTGGCATCATTATTGGGACCGTCCTGACACTGTTATTTCTTCCCGCGCTCTACGTCACCTGGTTCAAAATCCCTCAACAGGAAAAAACAGAATGACACATTCGCTGATGCATGCCAGCTCGAAAAAAAGCCCCTTTTTACATTGAATCAGGTAGCTAAGGCATGAGTTATTTTATTTTCCCCCGAACCCTGCGCTTATATCTTCGTGCTCTGACGCCGGTCGCAGCGTTAGTGTTTGCCTACTCTTTAGCAGGTTGCACGTTAGCGCCGGAGTATCATCGCCCCGTCGCACCGGTGCCGGCTGCATGGCCTGTCAGGACTACAACGGACGTATCAGAAACGTCCGTCGCGGCGATAACTTGGCAAATGCTATTCGTAGATCCCAAGCTACGGCAGGTCGTGCAGTTAGCTCTGGATAACAACCGTGATTTGAAAATTGCGGTTTTGAATATAGAGAAGGCCCAGGCACAGTACCGGATTCAGCGCGCGGCGCTGATGCCTCAGGTAGGAGTAGCGGGAGCAGAACAAGCCCAGCGAACGCCAGCTTCGGTCTCCTACATCGGTATTGGGGGCGTGACCCGCGCTTACAGTCTTGATGTCGGTATCAGCGCCTATGAGCTCGATCTTTTCGGGCGCATCCGTAGTCTGAAGGAGGAGGCTGAGCAGGAATACCTGTCGACCGCCTGGTCGCGACAAGCTACGCAGATAAGCCTGATCGCCGAAGTGGCGGAAAG
The DNA here is from genome assembly GCF_034047095.1 of Robbsia andropogonis. Lineage (NCBI taxonomy): Bacteria > Pseudomonadati > Pseudomonadota > Betaproteobacteria > Burkholderiales > Burkholderiaceae > Robbsia > Robbsia andropogonis. Next base: position 169,044 of record NZ_CP139169.1, read on the forward strand.
CTATTTGTCACTGGCAGCCGATAAGGATCTCCAGCATCTGGCACGGGATACATTGCGCAGTCGCCAAGCAGCATATGAATTGCAGCAGAGCTTGAGTAGCTTCGGTAAATCCTCTGAACTGCCGATGCATCAGGCTGAAAGTGCACTGGAAAGTGCTCGTTACCAGTCATTCCTTGTCGATAAGCAGGTGATGTCAGACAGCAATGCGCTGGCTTTACTGATAGGCACACCTTTACCCGAGAGCCTGTTGCCTTCAACAGGGTCATTAGCCGATATGATTAGCAACAAGCCTTTATCTGCAGGACTTCCTTCTGATTTGTTACAACAACGCCCTGACATCGTTTCAACGGAACACAGTCTGCTCGCCGCTAATGCTGATATAGGGGCAGCACGTGCGGCGCTCTTCCCCAGTATTAGCCTGACAACCTCTACGGGGCGCGCGAGCAACGCTTTAGGGGAACTTTTTGGCGCGGGCGGGCGCAGTTGGATCTTCGCACCGCAGGTTAATGTTCCTATTTTCAGCGGGGGGCGGCTGAAGGCCCAATTAGCGACATCCAAAGTTGAACGTGATATCGCGGTGGCAGAATATGAGAAAGCTATTCAGACCGCGTTCCGTGAAGTCTCGGATGCGCTTGCAGAACGCAACGTTGTGGATGATGAGATCCAGGCGCAACAGAAGAATGTCCAGGCCGCTCAGGCAGCATTTGACTTCGTTCAGATTCAGCATACCAACGGCGCAATCGACTATCTGAACGTACTGGATGCGCAGCGAACGTTATTCACCGCGCAACAATCTCTAATTCAGAGCAGGCTTTCGCAGCAAAATAGTCTTATTACCCTTTACAAGGCTCTCGGCGGTGGATGGGAGCGTGAAGCCGTAGAGTTAAAACAATAGGAATGCGCTGATTATTACCGACACCTGCAACCTCCAGAAGGCGCTAGTGGATGGCGACGGCCCTATGCCTGCAGAAGAGGTACTGCGTCTTGCGAGGGCCAGCCATGTAGGCTTTGGCTGTCGAGTAACTGAGAAGCTGATCGGTAACGAGGACAAGTGGTTCGGGTTGATGGCGTAATATCCTTTTAAAGAATCGCTGAATCGCGGTGGTACCGCGTTGCTTTTGGAGAAAAGGGATGTCGAGATTGCACCAGTACTGGTTGACGGTGTGCCAGAGCCTGTAAGGTTCACTGCGCAAGCGCACGAACATCTCGTCCAGGTGCCAGATCCTGGTTATACGCTCCGGGGTCTAAAGTGACTACCGAATTTATCGAACCATCGTCCGGTCGATTCGTAGCTCACAAAGATGCTGCGCTCAAGCAACAATTCTCCGATGGCGCGAAACCTCAGCGAGCAGCGAAAGTACCAGCTCCCGGCTAGGCAGATGATGAGAAGCGGGAAATGGCGATCGTGGTCGATGGGCGAGAAATTCATCTCGCTAGCTTAACCGAGGTCCCCGCGAACTTTACGGTGCCTTTCGTCAGGCTGTTTAAAGACAAGACTAGCACTCAACAGTGCAGAACTGTGGCCCGGTCAGACGGGATAAAATCGAACCCCAGCCACTGCCAATCTAAGGATCTGTCCCAAATGTTAAATAAGTTGACGCGTGCTCAGCAAAAAGCGCAGCGCCCACAGGAAATTATGGAAGCTGCGTTTGAAGAGTTCGCTAGTAAGGGCTACGCGGCCGCGAGGCTGGATGATATTGCACGTCGGTTGGGCATCAGTAAGGGCACAATTTACCTGTACTTCCCGACTAAAGAGGCCCTATTTGAAGCGATGGCTCATTACCACTCCAAGCCATACCGCGATGTGTTGAGCATGTCAGAATCATTCAAAGGCACCTGTGCCGAGCGCCTGCGCCAATTGCTTTTGTTAGCCTTTGAAAAAATCTCCAAGGACAAAAAAATTCAGCAGATGCTGCGCTTGTCTTTGACTGAGGGCATACGTCTTCCAGAGATTGTTGACCGTCACTATGACGAGTTCGTTGAGCCCCTTGCAGGTGCAATAGGAAAATTATTGAAAGAAGGAGTCGAAAAAGGTCAGTTTCGAGATAGTCCGGCTTCCGGCACTCCCGAGGTCGTTATGAGTTCCATTTTAAATTTAATGATACTGCATATAAATGTCACTGGCCGCCGTCACCTTAAGAAAGAATCATTGATAGAGGCACACCTGGATCTTATGCTTAATGGGCTGGTAAGTCGGCACTGAAAGCAGCTGATAGTTGACGCGGGCTTCCCGCTGTCGCTTGCACAATCAAGTAAGCTGCTGTGCCTGAAGCTAGGCAGAGCCGACATGCCCAACCTCAAAGGGATGGACTTTCCCAGTGATGTAATCGTGGTGTGCGCTCGTTGGTAGACTGCATACTTAATGAGCTACAGACACATCGAGGAGATTATGGTGAAGAGTGGCGTGTCGGTCGGCCGTCCACCGATCAACCGATGGGCGCTCCGTTTCTTGCCGCGGTCCGAAAAAATGGCTCGCAAACACAAACGGCCGGTCGGTGGCAGGCGGCTTAGGTACGAGACGTACAGTAAAGTCCATGGCGTCTGGAAATATCTCCGCTGTACAGTTTGAATCGCCCCGAATTTGAACTGACCCCCGAAAGTTGGACGCCAATCTCGGGGTGTGATGAGGACGTTCGATTTAGATTTTAAAATGAAGGTTGTCCGGGCGTACCTTGCTAGGAAAGGCGGATACAAGCTGCTCGGAAAGCGTTTTGGCATTTCAGAGAGCATGGTGCGACGATGGGTGGGTGCGTATGAGCATCACGGACGAGCTGGTCTGGTGCGGCAACGCGGCATCTACACGCCAGAACTCAAGCTTGAGGTGCTGCATCGTGCCGCCGCCGAAAATCTCTCCTATCTGGAACTGGCATCTATTTACAATATTGCAAATCCGAATAGCATCACAACGTGGCATCAACAACAAGCGCAGGGAAAACTCGGTTCTGTAACAAATGCGATACCCCCCAGGTTTCAGGACGTTCTCGTGCCATCAAAAAAGCCAGCCCCAAGTCAGTCCCCCGGAGCCACGGTGCCTGACGACACCGCGTACCTGCTTAGTGAGAACGAGCGTCTGCGCGCGGAGGTGGCGTACCTAGAAAAATTCAATGCCTTGGTTCTTGCGAAGAAATTGGCGCAGCAGAAAAAGCCAAGATAGTGCATGAATTAAGGCATGAGTTTTGTTTGGCACCGCTGCTCAGGGCTGCGGAATTGGCTCGCAGCACGTTTTACTATCAACTTAATGTGGCGAAGTCGCCTGACCGGAATCATGACCTTAAGGAAAAGATTCAATCGGTCTATTCCGCGCATCGCGGCCTGTATGGTTATCGGCGCGTTACTCTGGCTATCCGCAATGATGGCGAGGCCGTTAATCATAAGAAAGTGCAGCGGCTTATGAACGAGCTGGCAATGAAGTCAAGGATACGGAAGAAGAGATATCGGTCGTATAAAGGCGAATACGGCAAAGCTGCACCAAACGTTCTCAATCGCGACTTCACAGCGACACGACCCAATGAGAAATGGGTCACGGACGTGACCGAGTTCAGCGTTGGGGGTAAAAAGTTGTACCTCTCCCCAGTCCTGGACCTCTACAATGGTGAGATTGTGGCCTATGAGTCGAGCATTCGGCCGGACTTCTCAATGGTCATGGAGATGCTTAAAAAGACAGTGAAAGCACGCGGGAAGACGGCCAAGCCACTTCTGCATTCGGACCAGGGGTGGCATTATCGAATGCCCCTGTACCAAGCTGAGTTGGCACGGCGGGGTATCACGCAAAGCATGTCGCGAAAAGGAAATTGCTTCGACAATGCGGTAATGGAAAGTTTCTTCGGCACGTTAAAGGCGGAGTACTTCCATCTGAACGAGTTCGCAGACATCAATGCGTTACGCGCGGGTTTGAAAGAGTATATTGACTATTACAACCGGCAACGCATCAAGTCCAAGCTGGGTGGATTAAGTCCTGTTGGCTATCGGATGCGGGCGGGAGCCTGCTGACTTTACACTGTCCAACTTTCGGGGGTCAGTTCATACCCGGGACGATTCAAGGAATGTCCAAAAGCCGAAGCTGAGTTCGGCTACGATTTTGTCCGGGCTTTGGACCTCGATGCGGCGTGCTAATGCCGCCTTCGCCGCAGCAATTTCGGAATTTTGAAATGTGAACGACCCGTCGCGAAGCCATTCTTCCGTTGACCACCATGCATCGGCGCCGTATTTTGTTTTCAAGCGCGCATGCACATTGTTGCGTAGGCTTATTTCGAGAACCTTGAGGCATGGCAGCAAAGATTCCGCGAGCTGCAAATTGTGCGGATAGGCTAGTATTGCCTTGTCGACATCGACTTTATAAGCGGTTTTGTACCGGCTCAAGCGCGCGGGCGAAAAACACAGCTCTAGATCGTCCCAGTCCATACGTGCATTGCCCTAGCAATGGGAGGCGCATATAATACTCCCACTGCCCTAAGTCTTCCTCTGCCAACTTCCATATTGGTGATGACGCTAGGTTTGTATTTGGCCCCGTTCTGCGGGGCCACCCAAATTCTCTAAAACCCTGCCTAAGGCAGGGTTTTTTGTTTTCAGGGCGGCTATCTTTCGCATATTCCTGATTTCATCAGAGTCGAAGCTGTCGAACGGACCACTTTATTAGACTTCGGGGCATTGTTGATTGGAGATAGGTTCCAAGGGCTCTTTCATTGCCCCGTGTTTTGGGTAGCTTTGGTGAGAGGAAGTTGGGATGTCGTGTGATGAAAACGCTTTGATATAACTTCTGTTAGTTGCATCCGTGTCGTAATCGTGTATGCCTTGACAATCGGTTTCCAAGCTCAGGCAAACTGTCAGTTTCGGTTCTATCGTCCATTTATCAGAAATGCCCGAGAAAACTGGACGCCCAATAAAATTGGACAACTAGCCACGACTAGATTAAGATCCTCTTAGTCCAATTTAAAAAATTGTCCATAAAACCAGGACAAGAATAAAAATTGGACAACTCTTGCGCATACTGTGCATGTAGACGTCAACAGGCCAGGAGCTAAGCGATGTCGTTATTTGGGGGCCGCTCAACGGCACAGACATTTGAATTTGAATCGGACGTGCTGCAACGCTTGGGCGCGGCGCTTGATGCTTCTGGCGTATTGAGCAGCGCGAATCTGTCTGTGGTGCCCCAAGCGCTGCAGCGAGGCGCGGGCTGTCTAGACGGGGAGATATCGATTCGAATCGATGGTCAGGAGCAGCGCTATGCGGTCGAAGTAAAATCACGCGTGGCGCGTACGCTGGACCTGGAACGCGTCATTGCTCAGCTCGGAAGCTTGGATAATGGCTTGTTGGTTGTTCCTCATCTAAGCCGCGGCATGGCCGAAGTCTGCGTGCGTGCCGGCGTGCAATTCATCGATCTAACTGGCAATCTGCACCTACGAGGCTGGAACTACCACTTCATCGTGATCGGCCGTTCGGCGGATAACGACGCTATCTTACCAATCCCTGAAGCGGCGGTCGGTCGAGCGTCGGTTACCCCTACGGGGCTGCGGGTCCTCTTTACCTTATTGATCAACCGAGAAGCGCGATCACTGTCACAGCGCGACCTCGCGACGATGGCAGGCGTCGCCAATGGGGCAGTGGGGCCAGCCTTACACGATCTCGAACAACGCGGATACCTTGCCACGGGCGTTGAGGGTAGAAAACGCGTTTTGCTCAACGTCGAAAGTGTCGTTGATGAGTGGGTGTCCCTGTATCCGCTACGTTTGCGACCCAAGCTCAATGCGCGACGTTTCAGCGCCGCGGACCCTGAGTGGTGGCGCAATATGACACCGACGCGATCCTCAAGTACCGAAGCGGAAACACGGACCTGGTGGAGCGGAGAGGTCGCTGCAGCGCTGCTGACCAAGGACTTGCGGCCAGAAACGCAGACGCTTTACGTTACGCCAGAGAACCGCAGTACGGCGTTAGCACACGTTATAAAAGCGGGGCGGCTTCGCGCCGATTCGGTCGGCGACATTACGATATTGGACAGTTTCTGGGATCCGGAGCGCCAGGGTCCCGAGGACGGAATCGTCCCCTTGCTACTCGTCTATGCCGATTTGATGGACACCCGCGAGCCGCGAAATCTGGCGGTCGCACGCCAGTTGCGTTCTCTCGTGCTGGAGAGCCTATGAAGAAGAAGCATGCGCTTTCTGAACCGATCAAGGCTTTACTGCTGACCATCGATCGGTTCTGCACGAAAGTGCATGTCCCGTATTTTCTGATCGGGGCGACGGCACGCGATATCCTCTTTCATCATCTCCACGGTTTTCCGATCCGGCGGCTGAGTCTGGACATCGATTTTGGGATTGCCGTTCAGGACTGGACACATTTCCAAATGGTGCTCGGCCAACTGACGCAAAGTGGTGCCTTCAGACGCCATCAGAGGATTGCACATCGTTTTTACTTTGATGCAGGCATAGGTGACGAACTCTGCGTTGATCTCGTTCCATGTGGCAACGTAGAAGCGCCTGATGGGACCGTGGCATGGCCGCCAGATCAGTCGATCATCATGACCGTTGCTGGGTACACGGAGGCACTAGAACATGCAATCCAGTTTGCAGTTGACGAGAACGTGACCATTCCGATTTGCTCGATTCCTGGGCTCGTGCTAACGAAACTGATCGCGTGGTTGGACCGCGGAGATCGTGAGCCGAAGGACGCCTCGGATTTCGCTTACGTACTTCAAAATTATGCCCGCGCTGGGAATGAGGAGCGGCTCTTCTCGGATGAGGCATATGCTGTACTGGCAGCACAAAATCACGATCCCGATGCCGCCGGCGCGACGCTGCTCGGCCAAGATGTTGCACGCCTTGCTAAAGATGCCGCCCGCATGCATTTGCATTCTATTCTCTTCGAAGCGCCGCGGGAAAAACTCCTCTCGCAAATGATGGCATCGGTACACGCACAGGAGCGACCGAAGGTGGCCAACTATCTAGGCTATTTTATAGAGGGCTACGCCGAGGTCATTGCTAGTAGCAACTGATACGAGGAGAGGGAGGTTCTTCCTTAACAGCGCCTAACGTGCAATGGACGCAGCGTGACCGACCGCACGCGCCGATTAGCGCCTCGGAACGTGTCAATGACTTTGCGACACCGGGGATCATAAATTTACTGTGTGAAGCTGGGTAATATCGACGTCGACGACTCCTGCTTTGGTGGCGGATTGATCCAAGCCGCCGTAGGCAATTCCGGGGCTGCGGACGTCGGCTCTTGAAGCGGTGTGGGTTTGCGGCGAATGCAATATCGAGGCTCGCCTGCCTGGCGATACGCAAGCCGGGTGCGAAGCCGCTATGAACGCTTTGCGGCGTCATGTAGCCGATGCCAGAATGACGGTGCACTGTGTCGTACCACGTGAAGAAGCCTTGGCAGTGCGCGCGGGCGTCTTCGATGCAGCCGAAGCGCTCGGGGAAGTCCGGTCGGTACTTCAATGTCTTGAATTGTGCTTCAGAGAAGGGATTATCATCAGACACGTGTGGGCGACTGTGGCTACGAATGATCGTCAAATCCGATAGCAATTCGGCGACGGCCTTTGATCGCATACTCGTACCGCGATCGGCGTGCAGCGTCAACGTGCCCAGCGTGATTTCATAGCGCGACACGCTCTCGGCGATCAACTGTTCGGCAAACTGAGCGCTCTCGCGATGTGCGATCATCCAGCCGACTACGTGTCGACTAAAGATGTCGACGATGACGTATAAGTGGAAAATGGCTACATTTAACAGGCCCTTTCAACTTCGTGATGTCCCAAGACCATACTTGGTTCGGCGCAGTAGCAAGCAACTCCGGCTTGGCGTAGACAGGATGTACACGTTGCTGGCGGCGCTCGCGCGAGGCGCAGTCGACAGTAAGAAGGCGGTACATCGTACGTGCTGAGCCGAGGTAACGCCCTTCATCGAGAAGCGTGGCATAGATTGCCGCCGGGGCAGTGTCGACAAAGCGTTCGCTGTTGAGCATGTCACGCAATGCATCGCGTTCGCCTGGGCTAAGCGCCAAGGGAGGTGAGCCGCGTGCGGCACCGCGCGGCATCGGGCCAACGAAGAGACGGCGGCGCGTACGTGCCCGCTCCCACGCTGGAGCGCAGCGTGGCACATTCAATAATCGGCATGCTGCGGCCACGCCAAGCACCGGTGTGAGTTTTGCCACCGCTGCCATTACGGTTTCTCGTTGTCTTCGATCGGAGTTCCCAGCAAGGCAGCCAGTTTTTTGGACATCGATCACCAGCAAGGATTTGTCCAAGCGTTCTTGTAAGCGGTCACGTTCACGGGTTACTTGAGCGAGCTGACGCGCTTCAATACGCGCCTCATCGGGCTTCGGGCCACGCAGCCCCTATTGAGGTATCAGTGCGCCTACGCGCACATGCCCATTGGCAACGGAGCGCTTAGGCCGCGGTTATGCCGCTGCTCGAACCTGTTGTGATTTTGATTCAGACACAATGGGCCGACGAGTCATGGTCAGTACAACTACTGCACCGATAACCAACAGAGCGCCGGCGATGACGAATGCGTAATCGTAACTACCTGTAGCGTCAATTACGTAACCGGTTGCAATTGGGGCAATCATGCCGAAGATGTTGCCGCCTACAACCACAAACGCCATCGCTTTCGCCACATCCTTCGAGCCTGGAAGCAAGTCGTTCAAAAGGGCGAAGTTCAGCGATGTCGTTGACGCGATACCCGTAAGCGTTATCGAGAACACGAGTAACAGTAATCCGAGGTCGGTCGTGAAGGGGACTGCGAGGATGGCCGCGCCAGTGAGCATCGCGAGCGCAACTGCATTTCGACGACGTCCGGTGCCAACACCGCTGCGCTTCAAATAGTGGTCACTTACACGGCCGACAGCGATACAAAGAATGACCGCGGCTGCGTAGGGGACGGCAGCGAACACGCCGGTCTTCGAGATGCTCATGTGGCGGCTTGCCTGGAGGTAGCTAGGCAGCCAGGTCAGAAAAAGATACTGGGTGTATACGTTGCAACCCTGTGTCAACGCCAAGCCCCAAAGCGTCGGAGAGCGCAACAGCGGCAGCAAACCCGACGCCGTCGGGTTGGAATCTACGCTTTCCGCGGAGCTGCGTGCGGCCGGCTTAGAATCGCGCTCGCGCAGAATCTTCTCGCACTCGGCATCAGGCAACCACTTTGCTTTATCTGGCGAGTTAAAGAAAATGAGCCATGCTGCCAGCCAGACGAATCCGACGCCGCCGGCGACCACGAAGGAGAAACGCCATCCATATACGGCAACGAGGGCACCCAAGAATACCGAGCAAATCGCCGGACCTGCGTACGAGCCACTATTGAACATCGACGTGACCATGCCGCGTTCTGAGGCCGGAATCCACTGGCGGATGACCTTGGCGCCAACTGGATTGCTGACCGATTCCCCGCCCCCCATGACGAGACGGGCTAGCAGCAAGCTCGTAAAGTTACCCGCGGCGCCCGTAAGCGCTGTTGCTGCCGACCAAATGAAGATGCCCACACCTGCCATGCGCTTGGCGCCGAAGCGGTCGATGAGGATGCCCATCGGAATGAGGAAGAGGGCATAGCTCCATATGAACGATGAGAAAAGATATCCCATCCCTACGCCAGAGAGCTTGAATTCCGCCGCAATCGGCTTGGCTGCAATCGACAGCGCGATGCGGTCCATATAGTTAATCATTGCAAGGGAAAACAAGAAGACTGCAATCCAGCCTCGACGATACGACATAGTTGTCTCCGAAATCAAAGTGCCTGTCTGGGCACCCGTGTGTTTCTGTGAATCCGTTGAATGTGGCGGGCAATCACAGCGGAGTCCGTCGAATTGCTGTGCCGGTCAAAATCCGTAAAAAGCGTTTTGTGTGTTACAAATGCAATTAAAAATTTGACGTACCCCAACCGGTTCGACCCGCAGGGCAAAAGTACCGGAGCTTCTCCGCATTTTCTAAGACAGCGTGCTCGGCCGATTAGGGCTGCAGTCTGAGCCTTGCGAGCTGTTCTGCCGCACCAAATCGTCTCTGAACCACCGTTTTTTCTCCAGTGCGGTTGGCGAGCATTACTGACACCTAAAGTGCGTTTTATGATCATATAACTCAAAAAGAGAGGCATGCAACAACGGGGTGCGTTTCTCAGTGAAAACACCTAATCTGTAGCGCGCGTAGACACGGGTGCGAGTTAGTCTGCGCGGCAGACTAGGGCCAGATTCGGCAAGCAACTACGGGGCTATCTGAGGAGGGGCTATTGCGGTGCTACGACGCATGGCAGCCTAATCATGCTTGGTCGTACAAACGGGGATACGCGAGTTGGTTCGCGCGCGACATCCTCCAGAGGAGGAAGGTGTAACTACTGGTTGTTGAGGCCAGACGGCGCTCGCCTAGACGGCGCGCCAAACTACGCTCGTTGAACTATCGTTCGCTGAAGATGATGCAAACCGGGCTGCCTGTTCTGATGACTTGGCCCGTTGGTTTTAGGCCGTCGGAAGTCACGTCGTATTCGATGAGCGTGTCCGTGCGCTCGTTGGCCACGAAGAGGTGCTTGTTCTCAGGGTCTAGACAGATAAAACGCGGGAAATCCCCGTAGCAATCCGTCCAACCTATATGCCGTGGCATTCCGGCGCCGTCGAGCGCAATAGTGGCGACAGTGTTGCTGCCACGATTTGAGACAAACAGCTGCTCGGCGTTCGCCGTAATTACGATTCCCGCGGCGCTTGACTCACCGTCGAAGTCGGGGGGCAATACGGAGACAGTATCGAGGGCGGCAAGCTTTCCGGTATCGACATCGAAGCTCCACACAGTCATAGTGGAATTCAACTCATTGGCGACATAAACCAAAGGCAGTGCCGGGTGGTAGGCCGCGTGACGGGGGCCCGAGCCTGCCTCCCAGTGCCGCGTTACGACCTCGCAAGTATGATTCGCGCGCCAGCGCACCGCCGACACTGAGTCGATGCCCTTGTCTGGAACAATGTGCCAGTCGGTATTGGCAAAGGTGGTTTTGTAGCGCGAGATGTGATGAGGATGGGAGCCCTTTTGGTCCTTTGTGTGAGGACCCGGTATGCCCGTGAAGGTCACGACATCGTTCGATGTGCCGAGGCTACCGTCTGCTTCGACAGGAAGTCTGGTCACATTTCCAGTGGCGTAGTTGGCGATATTGAGCCACTTCTCATCTTTCGAAAACGCGAGGTGCACGGGATTCTTGCCGTTGCACGCGACTGTGTTGATGTGAGTAAGGTGCCCTGATTCGGCATCGACTCGGAAACTGCTTGCCTGTTCGCCATCTCCATGCACTGCGTACAGGAAGGTCTGCGCGTGATTCAGTGTCAGGAACGACGGGTTATCGACGGTCGGAAAGACATCAACGAAACTCCATGCCGCAGTGTATGGGTCAATTAGATAGAGCGCGATGCCTTTCCCGCGGGCGTTGCGCTCGCGAGTTGTTCGGCAACCAATGTAAGCAAATTTCTGAGGCATGCTTCCTCTCGCAAAAATCCCCGTGGTGGACAAAGTCCTGCAACTCACAACGTCAGGGATTACGAACCCGCGCAACGTTGTTTTTCAATGAAGTGCATTTTATTATTATAAAAATCTTTAGGTAAAGGTCCATTTGGAGGTTTTCTGGTGAACGTTTACCCTGAGGATGCGCAACGAGAAAGGGATACAGCTATGGATGTGGCAAAATTAGCGATGGACCCTAGGGGGCTCGAAAGTGCACTTGCAGCCCCTATCGAGGCAATTACAGCCGCCGCAGCCAGCCCGTCGAGAACGATGTCACTTACTCCGCTGCAAACCCGCGTGACGCGGGAAATCATCTCCCTCGCGCGTCGAGACGACATGGCCGAGGGCGAACGCCTGGCTGAGTCCGTGCTCGCCGAGCGCATCGGCACATCGCGTACTCCCGTAAATTTCGCGCTGAGATATCTCGCGGAAATCGGCGTTGTGGTCCATGACCACAACCGGGGGTACTTTCTTGCTAAGCCTGCACGCGAGCTAAACGAAATCGCCAGGCAATTCTTTGAAGAGCCCGACGAGCCGCTTTACCTGCAGATTGCGGAAGACCGGCTTGCCCGGCGCCTTCCTGATGTTGTGTCGGAGGCTGATTTGATGCGCCAATTTGGCGTAGCTCGAAGCGTACTTCGGAAGGTCTTGTCCCTTATGCAGGAGGAGGGATGGCTCGAGCGTCAGGTCGGGCATGGTTGGCAGTTTCTTCCAATGATTGACTCGGTTGAGGCTTACGAAGAGAGCTACTTTTTTCGGGCTGCGATTGAGCCCGTCGGCGTGCTCGCGCCCTCGTTTAAATGCAACGGCGTCGAATTAGCTCAACTTCGACGGCGACAGCAGTACATCGTCGATGGTGGATACCTCACGATGACCTCGATTGAGCTTTTCGAGGCAAATAGTGAATTCCACGAAACGATTGCAAAGTGGTCCGGCAATCGTTTCATAATGCAATCGGTGCGACGGACGGACCGACTGCGACGACTGGTCGAGTATCGGCAGGCCAAAGCTCGGAAGCCTCGCCAGCAGCAGGCAACCGAGCACCTTGCCATCCTCGACGCCATTGGCGCGCAGGATTTGCTCAAAGCGGCAAGCCTTTTGCGCGAACATATCGAAGGGGCGCGGCGAGCGAAGGCAAGGTCTGTTGAGATGTTCATGACTGACGCAGAGCAGGTGTAGAAGAACGGGGCGTATTCGCCCCTTTTTTTTAACTTTGAGTGAGTTTTGTTGTCACAAAACGCTATAAAAGGCTAGAGAGACGTTGAAATGTCGTATCGCCGTGGCTGGATTGCAGTTTTTCTCTTCTCGCTTGTGATGGTCAATTACATGGACCGCATCGCGCTTTCGATAGCCGCGTCATCGATAACATCCGAGTTCGGACTGTCAACCGTCGAGATGGGGCATCTGTTCTCGTCGTTCATCTGGGGGCTACTTTATTTGTCTGATGCCTATGGGGATTGTGCTGGACCGTTTCGGCACAAAGAAAATCGCTGCGGTCGGGATATTCATTTGGTCTGCGGCTACTGTATTTACTGGGATGGCCTCCACCTTCGGGTCGCTGCTTGTCTCACGGTTGGCGATGGGTGGCGCCGAGTCCTGCAGCAATCCAGTCGGAGCTAAAGTCATTCGGCAATGGATTCCCTCATCAGACCGTGGTTTTGTAACGACGCTCTTCAATAGCGGTTCCTACGCCGGCCCTGCAATCTGCTCAGTCGTCTTGGCGTACCTCGTCGGCATCTTCGGCTGGCGAGCCTCCTTCTTCATCGCGGGCGGATTTGGTGTTCTCTGGCCCGTCGTTTGGCTCGTTTTCTTCGGCGACCCGGAAAATGTCTCGTGGCTTAGCTCGCAGGAACGAGCGCTAATCAATCAGGGTCGAGAACCTGCCAAATCCACTCAGAAGGAAACTGAACCGGCTGAGCCGCAAGGCACGTTTGCCCTGCTGCAAAGTCGGACCGTATGGGGCCTCGCTCTCACCCAGGGCTGCAGTGTTTACACCCAGTATCTCCTGCTCACATGGTTGCCAAGTTATCTGCAGACAAGCCGACATCTCTCGGTTATGACCACCGGAATGTTCGCGGCAATACCCTATGCAGTCCCAGTTGTCCTCTGCATTGCTGCCAGAAAGCTGGGTGATATTTACGTCAAACAAGGCGGTGGAGCTCCCGGGAAGCGACGAAACGCTGTCGCGCTAGCGATGGTTGTTGGCTCGGTCATCCTCTTGCTTCCGTTCATTGAGGACCTCCCGCTGTTACTGGTTGTTTTCGCGCTCGCCTTCACCGGCATAGCCTCTACGACTTCACGCAATTTCGCTCTTCTTAATGACCTCGTTCCCAGCGCCAGTGACGTGGGAAAGGCCATGGCACTTGTTGTCATCGGCGGAAATGCGTTTGGTCTTTTGGCCCCAATTGCGACTGGCTACGTAATTGAACGCACAGGCGGCTACAACTGGGCGTTCGGTATTGCTGGCGGACTGCTGCTCATCGGAGCGGCGATCATCTTGACGATGACCCACCGGCCCATTGAACCGCTGCATACAGGCTGCTTTCGTACCTAGGGAAAACGCGAGACTATATTGCATTCTGTGGTCATAAAACGCTATACTGATTCCATGATGTGCTTGGGAAGGCCATCACCTGTTGCTCAGGGCGGCGTCGGTCGCAAGCTCGAATGGTTCCCACTGATGGCTGAAGCGCCATTAAGAAAACTTTGGAGGCATCCCCTATGATTCCGCGTACTCCCTCTGGTGCAGCACTTCTCCAACCCGAAAATCTCACGACATATGAGCGTGGTGGTGGTGCGCGCACGACACCGCTGGTAAATCGCGAAGTCGGCACAGCGAGCTTTATCACCGGTTACACGTCATTCGGCCCGGGTGTCGAAATTCCTTTTCATAGTCACAATGTGCAGGAACGTGTTGTGCTGATGGAGGGCAACGCGATTCTGGATATCGACGGTCTGGAATACGAACTGAAACCGCACGACGTCACGTTCATTCCGCCGAACGTCAATCACCGCTTCCGTAATCTGTCGAAGACCGAGGGCATGAAAATCCTCTGGATTTATGCCAATCCGGAAGCCACCCGGACACTGACTGAAACGGGCGCAACAGCGCCGGTCTCGGCGGAACACGTTAAGCAGTGAGTCCACGCGCGGGGCTGGTGCCGCGAGTCATTCGCACCACCCGCAGCCTTTTTCTTTGCCAAGTCGTGCCACAAGAGTGTCGAGTTAGCACTGCGAGCTCAAATAGCACGAGGCAGCTTTAAACAAGTTTCTGTTTGACCGGGAGATTTCATGCCATACCTTGTTCAGGCGGAAGGGCTGAGCCGATTCGGCGAAGCCGTTCTCGAATCTTTGGGCGTCCCCGCCGCCGATGCACATCTACTGGCCGATAGCCTGGTCGTAGCAGAACTATGGGGCCATTCCTCGCATGGGATGCTTCGTCTGCCATGGTATGTCGACCGCTTGCGTACGGGCGTAATGTCCGCGCAAACGAAGCCAGAACTGGTCCTCGATAGCGGTGCGATTGCTGTGATAGACGGGCACCACGGTATCGGACAAGTTCTGACTGCAAAAGCAGTTGACCTGGGCGTTGCTCGTGCACGCGAATTCGGTGTTAGCGCGATTGGCGTGCGGAACTCGAATCACTTCGGTACCGCGGCATATTTCACGCGTAAAGCGGCCGAGCAAGGTTGTGTTGCCATCCTGGCGACTAACGCAAGTCCTGCGATGGCGCCGTGGGGTGGGCGCGAGAAAGCTGTGGGCACCAATCCCTGGTCGATTGCTGCGCCCTGTGGCGAACGCGGTGTGGCGGTTCTGGATATCGCTAATACGGCCGTGGCGCGCGGCAAGATTTATCTGGCCGCTGAGCGTGGCCAACCCATCCCTGAAGGTTGGGCAGGCGACGAAAACGGCGTTCCGACGACCGATTCAGCCAAAGCCATTCACGGGATTATTTTTCCGATGGCCGGCCATAAGGGTTACATCATCTCTTTCATGATGGATGTGCTCGCCGGTGTGCTGACCGGAAGTCACTTCGGTTCAAAAGTGGTCGGGCCGTACGAGGCGGACAAGGTCTCGGGCGCTGGCCACATGCTGCTCACTATCGACGTGAAGTCGATGATGCCGGCAGCTGAATTTGAACAGCGCATGAATGAACTTATCGACGACGTCAAATCGGTGCCGACTGCCCATGGTGTCGACGAAATCTTCTTCCCTGGCGAAATTGAAGACCGAAGCACCGCTCGTCTGCGCAAGTCCGGTATCACGCTCGCAGACAACACGTGGCACAGCATGCAGAGGCTGGCTACTGAGTCCGGCGTCTCCCTCCCCGAAAATATCGCCCCCTAACTAGGACCTAAACGATGCTCGCTTTGCATGTTTCGTTGCTGGTGCACGAAGACAAACTCGACCAGTTCCTTGCCGCAATCAAGGAAAACGCAATCCGGACGTTCAGCGATGAAGCTGGATGCAAGTATTTCGATGTCGTGCAAGACAAGAAGGACCCGCTGCACTTCCACTTCTACGAATTGTACGAAGACGAAGCGGCAATAGACGCACATCGCGCCGCCCCGCACTTCGCTGAATGGCGTAAGGCCGCTGGCGAATGCGTAGTCCCGGGCAGCCAGGTGAATACCATTTCGAAGCAACTCATGCATCACGCGTGAGTTCCCGAGTGGTCGTTCACACCGCAGTGAATGACTTACTTCCAACACCTTAGTAACGTTTAAGTGATTGCCATGACCAACCAGATTGCCACCATTTGCCCAATCAACGGCGAACAACTCAAGACCTATGCATCGATGACAGATACTGAAGTCGAGAGCGCTGTCAGCAAGGGTTATGCGGCCGCAAAGGCGTGGGGTGTGCGTCCGCTCCAAGAGCGTGTTGCAGCGGTCAGAAAGCTTGCCGAAGAGCTCCGTAAGCAGGCGAACTCATTCGCTGCGCTTGTGACCTCCGAGATGGGCAAGGTCACCGCAGAAGCTGCCGGTGAAATGGAAAAGTCTGCGGTCACAGCTCTCTACTACGCCGACAATGCTGAGCGGATTCTCGGCGACGAGAAGGCCTCGATTGAAGGTGTCGACGCATGGGTTGCCTATGAACCCATCGGCCTCGTCCTCGCCGTGATGCCGTGGAATTTCCCAGTGTGGCAAGTGATGCGCTTTGCTATCCCGTCACTCACGGCTGGCAATGGTGTGCTGCTCAAGCACTCGCCTAATGTGACGGGAAGTGCGCTCGCGCTGGAGCAACTCTTCAAGGACGCCGGTCTTCCGGAAAATCTCGTGACGACGCTGGTTGTAGCCGAGCCGGAAGTCCCGAACGTCATCGAACGTCTCATCGCCGACGACCGTATTGCTGCGACAACTCTGACTGGTTCGAATCGCGCGGGCGCAGCAGTGGGCGCCGCAGCCGGTCGTGCTTCGAAGAAGTCCGTCCTCGAACTCGGTGGTTCCGACGCTTTCGTTGTTCTCGACGACGCAGACCTGTCTACTGCCGTCGCTGCCGCTGTCAAGGCGCGCTTCCACAACGCTGGCCAAAGCTGCGTTTGTGCGAAGCGGTTTATCGTATCCGAGTCTATTTCCCAAGCATTCACTGAGCAATTCGTCGCACTGACCAAGGCACTGGTCGTCGGCGACCCGCGTGAGCCTAGTACACAAGTCGGTCCGCTCGCTCGCGCAGACCTACGTGACGCGCTTGACCGACAGGTCAAGCAATCAGTCGAAGCAGGTGCGAAGCTCCTCGCTGGCGGCAAGACAGTGGACGGCCCTGGCTACTACTACCAGCCGACCGTCCTCGGTTCGACCGGCCCGGGCATGGTTGCTTTCGACGAGGAGACGTTCGGCCCGCTCGCCGCGATTGCTGTCGCGAAAAGCGACGAAGATGCGATTCGCTTGGCTAATGCTACCCAGTTTGGTCTCTCGATTAGCGTGTGGTCGAAGTCGAAGGACCGTGCTCTCGCCGTGGCCCGTCGTGTAACAACGGGTGCGGCATTCGTGAACGCGGTGACGGCGTCCGACGCACGCATCCCTTTCGGCGGCACGAAGAAGTCCGGCTATGGCCGTGAGTTGGCGGCAGCAGGCATTCGCGAATTCACGAACGCGCGTACCTACTGGACGGTCGAACAAAAGGCGTAAGTAGTTTCGAAGTATGTGAAAGCTGCGGGGGACCTAGGCGGTCCTCTGCAGGCAACTTCCGGATACCGATGCTGTCATTGCGGTAAATCAACTCGACGGTCAATCGTCTTCTTCCCTTGCTCTCTTGGACTGTCGACGCAAGGTCACAGTAGTGAGAGCAGCGAGCAATTAAATCTCGCAGCGGTCTTCCTTCACGGTCAAGGCTGCATGCTCTATCGACTCGCAAACGAACTTGAAACTCTTCACGTTCTTCCGCGCGATTTCTGTCGTCTTGCGTTTGCCCACATAGATTGGGCGGCACATTTCGTCAGCGGCAGCTTTGGAGACTGGAAATGCATCGGATTATTGTCGTGGGGGGAAGGGTGGGCGGCCTTGAGTTAGAAACGCGTCTGGGTGACCGTTATGCATCGAATATGCGTAACAGGGGCGACGGCGTAAACGTAACGCTGGTCGACCGAAATCCCACACATATCTGGAAGCCACTTCTTCACGAGGTTGCCGCAGGCAGTATGGACCCGTTTAGGCTGGAGCTTTCCTACGCTGCGCAAGCCCGCTGGCACAATTTCGAGTTCCAGTTAGGCGGGCTGATTGGGCTCAACCGTGAGCACCGCCAGATAACGCTCGGTTCGATGGCTGATGAAGATGGCGTCGAGCTTCTGCCGCGTCGGGAGATTAAAAACGACACGCTTGTTGTCGCCGTTGGGAGCACCACTCACTTTTTTGGCGTCAAAGGCGCTCAGGAGCACTCCATTGCGCTCGACACTGTCAGACAAGGGGAGCGCTTTCGGAAACGCCTTATCTCTGCCTGTGTCAGCGCTGAATTTCAGTCGACCGAATGCCAGACAAAAACGAATGGAGAGCCGAAGGTCCAGGTCGCAATCGTCGGGGCTGGAGCAACGGGCGGGGCGCTTTCTGCCGAATTGCGAAACACCGCGCAGGTTCTATCAGCCTACGGAATCAACAAACTCGACCCGCGCCACGACGTCGGCATTGTCCTAATCGAAGCCGGTCCACGTATCTTGCCCGCCTTGTCGGAGCGCGTGTCGACAACCACGACAGAACTGCTGACGAAGCTCGGCGTGAGAATGATGACTGGCAAAATAGTTGCGGAGATAGCGCCCGGCTGCGTCCGTACCGCAAGCGGAAAGACGATTTGGGCCGACCTGACCGTGTGGGCAGCAGGTATTAAATCTCCCGCCATCCTAGGTCTATTAGACGGTCTGACAGTGAATCGTCCCGGACAGCTTGAAGTACTCCCACGCTTCAAACCACGCTTGACGATAATGTTTTCGCGCTTGGCGATTGCGCGGCGTGCCCTTGGCCGGCGCACGAAGGCAAGAACGTACCTCCGCGTGCGCAAGCCGCTCACCAGCAAGCCAGCTTTCTGTTTCGTGCGGTTCGAGCCGGCATTGACGGCCGCGTTCTACCGAATTCAGTTACCGAGACTTGGGCTCCCTTGTTTCACTGGGCCACCATAGCGCCGTTGGCAATTTGATGGGCGGTGTAATCGGAGGGAATATTTTCATTGAAGGTCTGCTAGCGCGATTCATGTATATGTCCTTGCATCGCATGCATATCGCCGCGCCGCACGGTTTTTCACGCATGGCTCTTGACACTGCCGCTCACTGGCTTCGCCGTACAACGGTCCCACGCGTCAAGTTGCACTGAGAATCACTTTCCAATGTCCTATCGTCGGCACCCCCCCACGTCGCGCTCGGCACGTCCGCCGGCCGTGATTGCGGGGGCGCTCGTTGGATACCCAAAAGAGATCACAAAACGCAATTTATTTTTTTGGAACCGTTGCTAATTTTCGTTTGCTTCGCGCGAACCTTGCGCATTTGAGACATCACTTGATGCTCTGCTAGAACGGTTTTTTCAGCAGCCTCACCGAAGATAGGGTTTTTCTCTAAAGGCTCGCAGCTCACCTCGCGATACTATAGTTTTGTGCATTTTGTGATCATATAAATCATAAATGCTTTATCAGGGTTCGTTGCACAAACCCCATACGCGTATCGCTCGCCGGCGCATGCGCCTTTCTCATCAGCGCGCCCCTACGGCGCCCAACGGACGGAGGTTTTGTGAACCCTTCTTCGCACGACATAAGCAGCAATATCCCTGCGACCGGCGCATCCAAGGTCGGCGCAATCTTTCGGGTAACCAGCGGCAACTTTCTCGAACAGTTTGACTTTTTCCTGTTCGGCTTCTACGCGACGTACATCTCGAAGGTCTTTTTTCCGAGTTACAGCGAATTTGCATCACTGATGCTGACGTTCGTGGTCTTCGCGGCTGGCTTTCTGGTGCGTCCTCTGGGCGCAATTATTCTAGGTGCGTATATCGACAAGGTTGGCCGTCGCAAAGGCTTGGTAGTTACGCTGACTTTGATGGCGACAGGCACGCTTCTGATTGCCTGCGTGCCGGGTTACGCAACGATTGGCATTGCGGCCCCGCTGCTCGTTCTCGTCGGTCGCCTACTCCAAGGCTTCTCCGCCGGCGCCGAGCTTGGTGGCGTATCCGTCTATCTCGCGGAAATTGCAACGCCAGGACGTAAGGGCTTCTACACGAGTTGGCAATCGGCGAGCCAGCAGATATCCATCATTTGCGCGTCGGCGCTGGGTTATGTGCTGAACGAATTGTTCACGAGCAGCCAGATTTTGGCGTTCGCATGGCGTATTCCATTCTTCATCGGCTGTCTTATAGTTCCGTTTCTGTTCGTCCTGCGCCGCTCGCTCGATGAAACGGACGAATTCAAGGCGCGCTCGCATCGTCCTGACACCAAGGAAGTTTTTAGAACGACGATGCAGAACCTGCCGACGGTCCTCGCTGGCATGTGTCTCATTGCGATGACGACGACCACGTTCTACTTCATCACCGTGTACACGCCCACCTTTGGCAAAACGGTCCTCAAACTGACTACTGCCGACAGCCTCATCGTCACCATCCTGGTCGCAGTGTCAAATTTCATCTGGTTGCCAATCGGTGGCGCATTGTCGGACCGTTTTGGCCGTCGCCCGGTGCTCTCGCTCATTACGGTTATGGCCATTGTCACGGCCTACCCGACGATGTCGTGGCTCGCAGCCGCACCGAGCGTCTCGCATCTGGCCGCTGTGCTGCTTCTGTTCTCCTTCTACTTCGGCGTCTACAACGGCACCGCTACCGCGGCGCTTACTGAGGTGATGCCCGACCATGTCCGTGTTGCCGGATTTTCGCTCGCCTATAGCTTGGCCACCGCAGTATTCGGTGGACTAACGCCGGCCATTTCCACCTATCTCATTCAGGTGATGCACGACCCGGCCGCTGCTTCCTATTGGCTTTGTGTAGCTGCGCTCTGCGGCTTTGGAGCGACGCAGTTCCTCTACCGCAAGGCGAGTCAAAACGGCGCCGAACGTGCGTACCAGAAGTCGTGATAAATCAGCGGGCATCTGAACCGGGCATGACATAGGTTCGTCGGAGCATGCGCTGCGTCCAGTAAAGTGCGGCGCATCTCTTCTCAGAAGCTCGTATTTGCATCAACCACGCGCGTTGGCTGTGTAATGAACCGTCCTGATGTCGACACAGCAGCAATACTGGGCTACAACCAGAAAGTTCCGTCGCCCCTTGAAATCCTACGGATGACCGGTCTCGCTAACCGTTCTCGTCTATGTGGCTTTACGCCTCCCCTAAGTGCCGATATGACCTGCGTCACCTCTTGCTGTTAAATTAGTGAGCAACGAGGTACCTTATGCCCGTCAATCCCAGCCACGAGCCCGTCATGGCCGAAGCCCCTAAGTCGCCTGGTTCCAAAGGACCGACGTTGTCCAGTGATGACACAAACAGCGTCCATTCGGAGGTCGTCCCGCGAGCGCAGCGCCGCCGCTTGTCGCCAGCCGATAAGAAGCGCATCCTGGAAGCGGCGGATCGGTGCTCGATGCCTAGTGAAATCGGCGCGTTGATGGGTAATGAATCGTCCCGGGTATGAACTGACCCCCGAAAGTTGGACAGTGTAAAGTCAGCAGGCTCCCGCCCGCATCCGATAGCCAACAGGACTTAATCCACCCAGCTTGGACTTGATGCGTTGCCGGTTGTAATAGTCAATATACTCTTTCAAACCCGCGCGTAACGCATTGATGTCTGCGAACTCGTTCAGATGGAAGTACTCCGCCTTTAACGTGCCGAAGAAACTTTCCATTACCGCATTGTCGAAGCAATTTCCTTTTCGCGACATGCTTTGCGTGATACCCCGCCGTGCCAACTCAGCTTGGTACAGGGGCATTCGATAATGCCACCCCTGGTCCGAATGCAGAAGTGGCTTGGCCGTCTTCCCGCGTGCTTTCACTGTCTTTTTAAGCATCTCCATGACCATTGAGAAGTCCGGCCGAATGCTCGACTCATAGGCCACAATCTCACCATTGTAGAGGTCCAGGACTGGGGAGAGGTACAACTTTTTACCCCCAACGCTGAACTCGGTCACGTCCGTGACCCATTTCTCATTGGGTCGTGTCGCTGTGAAGTCGCGATTGAGAACGTTTGGTGCAGCTTTGCCGTATTCGCCTTTATACGACCGATATCTCTTCTTCCGTATCCTTGACTTCATTGCCAGCTCGTTCATAAGCCGCTGCACTTTCTTATGATTAACGGCCTCGCCATCATTGCGGATAGCCAGAGTAACGCGCCGATAACCATACAGGCCGCGATGCGCGGAATAGACCGATTGAATCTTTTCCTTAAGGTCATGATTCCGGTCAGGCGACTTCGCCACATTAAGTTGATAGTAAAACGTGCTGCGAGCCAATTCCGCAGCCCTGAGCAGCGGTGCCAAACAAAACTCATGCCTTAATTCATGCACTATCTTGGCTTTTTCTGCTGCGCCAATTTCTTCGCAAGAACCAAGGCATTGAATTTTTCTAGGTACGCCACCTCCGCGCGCAGACGCTCGTTCTCACTAAGCAGGTACGCGGTGTCGTCAGGCACCGTGGCTCCGGGGGACTGACTTGGGGCTGGCTTTTTTGATGGCACGAGAACGTCCTGAAACCTGGGGGGTATCGCATTTGTTACAGAACCGAGTTTTCCCTGCGCTTGTTGTTGATGCCACGTTGTGATGCTATTCGGATTTGCAATATTGTAAATAGATGCCAGTTCCAGATAGGAGAGATTTTCGGCGGCGGCACGATGCAGCACCTCAAGCTTGAGTTCTGGCGTGTAGATGCCGCGTTGCCGCACCAGACCAGCTCGTCCGTGATGCTCATACGCACCCACCCATCGTCGCACCATGCTCTCTGAAATGCCAAAACGCTTTCCGAGCAGCTTGTATCCGCCTTTCCTAGCAAGGTACGCCCGGACAACCTTCATTTTAAAATCTAAATCGAACGTCCTCATCACACCCCGAGATTGGCGTCCAACTTTCGGGGGTCAGTTCAAATTCGGGGCGATTCAGTTCTGGCGAACCGTACGACCCATGGTCATTTGGACCCAACCCGTTTAACTGCTCGCTGATCGCGTGCTTGATAAATATGTCGGCAGGGGCCGCCGCGTCAAAATATTCCACTGGGAAACTTTCCTTGCCTGTTCCCCATGCCCACTCGCGGTAGAGATCCGTGGATACCGAGCCGATTTTTTTTAGCTCGCCGTTGTACGTTTGCTTGTAGTACGCGAAATCTTTATCGATCAGCGAACATTGTTTCGCCAACTGGTTCAGCAGCTCCTCCCAACTCGGCCCGCCCGCGTAGCGCTTTGAAAAACCAGAACCAACGAACAAGATTGGCTGGCATTCCGCGTCGGCCAAGACCTGCGCTACGTCCTGGGTCACCTCGTCTTGATATCGTTTGTAGTCCATTGCCATGGCCAAACCCGTCCTTTAGTAGTTCCAGCAGTATGCCAAACCGGGCAGTTCATTGTCACTTGTAACGGAATATAGCTCGAAAGCGCACGGGCAATGACTCCGCAGGGCCGCCAGTCCCGGAGTGCAGGTTTCTAATGAAAAGAGTAAGCGATGGGTTTCCATCTGGGGCACGGCACGGGTGTTGGCGGTGTAGACCGTGTCTTTCTCTTAACAGGCCGAAGGCATCAGCCGGCGCGGTAGCGCCCCAAATGGCAACGGCGCCAGCGCCGTTTCTGTTGGTCATTGCAGTGCCACGATTACCGTTACAATGCTTACAACGATAAAAATGAACGGGGAAACAGATGAGGGCGTTGTATGTCGCCGGGTTGGCCGTATGTGTGTTCGTTGCTGGATGCGACGACAGTAGCAAAGACACCGCAAGTTCAGGTTCACCGAAATCCGCGACGGCGGCGACCGTCGCATTCAATCCAAGCGCCGCGACCGTGAAAGCACTGCCCTTCACCATTGAAGGCGCCTCGTTCAGCGATTTGTACAAGGGCAAGTTGAAGGTTGCCGACGTCGAAGCCGGCGTAACCGGTGGTAGCCAGGCGGAATGGGCTGCAACATCCATCGCCATCGCAGAGAAACTGGCGTCTTACGGGGCGGACTCGGTTGAAGTGAAGATCATGCGACAGGAGATCCACCAACCGCATGGGGACATCTACCGTGTGGCCGCTCACACGTATTACAGCCCAAATCCCGATCACACCGTCTGGGATGACCACAAGACGTGGACCATCACATCGGCGGACGCTTCACGGCTCATCACTCAACGGGACGTGGATTTCAACGAGGACTACCAGCTGGCCTACCGGAAGTTCCTCGATCAGGGGCGTGACGATGCCTACGCGGACGTCCACGCCGGCGCGATCGTCGAGAAAAAGTACCACCCAAAGAAGGGCTGGGCACTGCCCGTTGGGAACGATCTGAGAGACATGCCGCGGGACTCCATGAACGTCGATGCAAGCCGCGCCGCCGCTGGCCTCGCCATCCTGGACAAGTGCCTGGGCGGCAAAATGGTGTACATGGTCAGCACGTGCGAGCAGTCGTAACTCCCGCCGCAAGTGCGGTTCTCAATCGCCTCTCTGCCTTTTGATGTACCAGGACTATGTCATCGCTGCTTCGATGTGCCGAGTCATGCGCTCCAACAGCCATTCGGCGGTGATTGTTGATCCAGCGGTCTTAAGCCGATCTACATACCAGGGCTCGGTCGCAATCGGCACTGCCAACGCATTGCATATAAGTTGATAAAACGTATTTGATTCAACCGGTTCGATTGAACGCTCCGAATGAAAGTAGTCCAAGTCAATGTCAAGAATGTAAGGCATTGATTTGAACTCAGGCACCCCTGCCACTTTTGCCAAACCTTTGAGATCTTGACCTGCCCCCGGCATTAGTCTCCAACGGCTGTAGAGTCCGTCGTTAAAAACCCTTTCTGACAGTACGCGGTGGCGAACTGTTCAGGCGTTAGATAACCAAGCGAACTATGTGGCCGCTCGGTGTTGTACTCGATGCGCCAGGCTTCGATGATTTCCCTGGCATGACGCATCGACGTGAACCAATGCTCATTCAGACATTCGTCTCGAAACTTGCCGTTGAAGCTCTCGATATACGCGTTCTCGACGGGCTTTCCTGGTCGAATGAACGACAGCGTAACCCCAGCCTCATAAGCCCAGGCATCAAGCACTTTGCCTGCGAATTCGGGCCCGTTATCCACAGTGATAGATAACGGCAAGCCACGCATCTCGCAAAGCCTCTCCATAACCTGCCGTACCCGCAAGCCCGGCAACGACGTATCAACTTCAATCGCCAAACATTCTCGCGTGTAATCGTCGACCACGTTCAAGCTTCGCAAGCGCCGTCCATACGCTAGGCCATCCGATACAAAATCCATCGACCAGCTCTGGTTAGGGCCGCTGGGCACGGGCTTTTGGACTAGCTCGACAGCCGCAATTCGTTTGCGCTTGCGTCGGCGAACGCTCAGGCCAGCGAGGCTGTACAGCCGCCATATCTTCTTATGGTTCGCAATCCAGCCTTCCCGTCGCAGAAGCACGTGAATACGGCGATAGCCATAGCGGCGCTTCACGGCCGCGATGGCGGCCATGCGTTCGTTCAAAGCCACATCGCTCTCGCGAGTCGACTTATAAAGAAAAAAAGACCGGGAGATACCAACCAGCCCGCAGGCACGGGTGATGCCCATAGCGCGTTCGGTCATCAACTTCTGAACCGCTTCGCGCTTGGCCTGCGGGCTTGCTACTTTTGGCGCACGAGGTCCTTCAAGGCGGCGTTGTCGAGCATCGACTCAGCCAGCAATCGCTTCAGCCGGACATTCTCGGATTCCAATTCCTTCAGCCGCTGCGCCTCTGAAACCGTCATCCCGCC
The DNA here is from genome assembly GCF_034047095.1 of Robbsia andropogonis. Lineage (NCBI taxonomy): Bacteria > Pseudomonadati > Pseudomonadota > Betaproteobacteria > Burkholderiales > Burkholderiaceae > Robbsia > Robbsia andropogonis. The sequence goes on from NZ_CP139169.1 coordinate 194,872, forward strand.
GAACTTCGCCTTCCAATTGTAGTAGGTCGCCTCGGAAATCCCGTGCTTACGGCACAGCTCAGCTGCCTTCAGACCCGCCTCGGCTTCCTTCAATATGCCGATGATCTGCTCTTCCGTGAATCGCTTCTTCATCTCTCCGCTCCCTTTGGAACGGACTCTACATTATTCGCGTACCAATCGCGGGGAGCAGGTCAATCTTGGATTTCATGTTTCAAGTAGATCGACTCCAGGAATCTACAGACCGGTGTGCAGTGATTGGTTGTATAGCTGGTCAATACGACATACGGAATCGCGGCTTCGTCGAGTGCAGCGGCAATCGGCCCGAGTATGCCTGTAAGCTCCGAGAAAGGGGTTTTAAGCCGGAATCCCAGCTTGGCAAAGGTTTAGTGAAGATTTTTAAATTTCGGCGGATGGGTAAAAATAGTCAATTCGAACGGGACATGCCGGATGTTCCTGGATCTCCGCACGCACGAATTATCAAAAACTCAATGCTTGCTTTTCATCGATATTTTCGTATCAGCATACTTTACGCGGATTTCGACACGACGGTTGACCGCATTGCATTGCTGCGCTTCATATAATGTGGTCGAGGAGCCTGTAGGGCAGGTCACCTTCGGCTCGCGACTCCCGGCGCCTTCTGATGTAATGTCCAGATCTCTGTTATCTATCAGCTTTTTAATTTCTGCGGCAACAACTTCAGCGCGCCGCTCTGACAGCCGTTGATTATCGCCTACAGTATGTTCCGTCGCTCCGGTGATGCGGCGCGAATCGCTGTGCCCTTTAACAATAATCTGTTCAATCTGGCCATCGGCCTGCAACGACGTGACAATTGCCCCAAGGGTTGACTCCGCTTTAGGCGTAAGAGTGTATCCTGCGGTTTTAAAGAGCATATCATTCGGCAAATCAAAGCAAGAGTTCAAAAGCGGCCTTGCACTTATAATATGAACCGAACCTGAATCAAGTCGAAGCAATGCTTGTTTAGAAGGACTTATGTCAGGCCCTAACCAAGCGGGCTTTCCTTGGTTATTTGTTTTGAAAGACAGATACGTTGTACTGCCAACCCCTGTCCAAAGCACATCTGCATGATGAACTAACATACGGTCGCCTTTGGCTGAACGATGGCAATCCACAAGAGGGCGGCCTAATATCTCGGAGATTCGTGTAATTGAATCGATTTCATTGACTGGGACTTCAACGCTTACATCCATGATCCGTATGCCCAGTTGCTGAAACACAACATGAACAAGATCCATCGCACTATGGAGTGCGACCAGCATGATAAGTGGCGAAACAGTCGCGAAACTCAGGCGAAACCACGCCAGATTCCAGTAACCTTTCTTGGCCGGTTGAATTTTCCCTCGTTTGTCTCCTCCGTATGAAAAACTGAGAGCAATAAATCCACTCACAAAAATGCCCACTATCAATCTATGTATAGCAGTCACATCCGTAGATAAAACGAGAATTGCTAAAACCAGACACAGAACGCATGACAACAATGTGCAGCCGATTCCTCGCAGCTCTGGATGCAAGACGTGGTAGTGGCGTTTGGCAAGGCGTGTTGTTTTATATCTAAAACGATGAACCCTCATTAATAGTAATCTTTTCGGAGCACCCCAAGATTTCCAACCCTTTTTCCCGCGCCGCCGTCTGAACCGAAGAATCTTACGAAATGAAACTATCAGATTGATTAGCCATATTGCTGATGCTGCGCCGAAGCCGACAAGCATCACATAGACTAGCCCAAAACCCATTGCAACAAAAACGAAAAAAATAACCTCTGCAGCAGTTAAACCTGTTGGAAAAAATCTAATTTCAAACAAATAAGAAAAAACAACGATCGCACCGATAGCTGCGGAAATCTTGTAACACAGAGATGCAATAGTGTTATATGAGTCCCAGCGATCTTTGAAAGATATCTTTTCGTTAGATTTTTTGGTGGATTTTTTATTGAAATCCTTTATCCCATCGATAATTCTTTTTTTTTGCATTTGGTCGATCATTTTTTCCGCGGATGAAATGACTTTCTTAGATGAGAGCGAAAGAAGAGCTTCAATAAAATAAGTATTTTTTCAATTGGCGGTCGATCGTTCAATAACCCCGAGCATTTGGTCATCCTTTGTGCGAATGATAGAGGGATCTCGTTGCCGATTAGATCCGCCCTATGTTGACTTCCCGGATGCCGACCTTGGTCGTGCTGTATTCAAGTTAGACTTCCAGCCAGTATACCGATGCTGCCACCTGCGATTAGACCCGTAGTAGTGCCGTACATTAGCAAAATGGCGCGAGCCTCAAAGATTGCCTCTTCAGCAAGCCATATCGTAGATGCGCTGGACAATCCGGTGGCGAGTTTTGCCGAGTGAATGCCCAGAAGCATGGCAGACGCCGATCGGCCATAGATTAGGCCGGCACCAGCATCGATATAGATTGCTCCACCTTGGAAATCAGACTTCGTCAGCTCGCTATGAATCGCCCCGGCTATCGAGGAGGCGGGTTGGGTTAAGTTAAAACAGCTTCCTGGGACTCGTGGGCGATTTTACGCCAGTAATTTGCTTCAGCTTCTGCCGGTGGGATGTACCCGATGGGTTCGAGCAATCGAATATGGTTGAACCAGTGTACCCATTGCAGCGTAGCCAGCTCTAGCGATTCCCTCGTTTTCCACGGCGCTCGACGGTGAATCAGTTCCGTTTTGTACAAGCCGTTGATGGTCTCAGCGAGCGCATTATCGTAACTGTCGCCGCGACTGCCAACCGACGGTTCAATGCCGGCCTCAGCGAGTCGCTCGGTGTATCGAATGGATACGTATTGCGACCCCCTATCCGAATGATGTACGAGAGCATCCGACGCAGCAGGCTGACGGTCATATAACGCTTGTTCCAAGGCATCAAGAACGAAGTCCGTGCGCATCGTGCGGCTCAATCGCCAACCGACAATGCGCCGCGCGAAGACATCAATGACGAACGCGACATACACCCATCCTTGCCAGGTCGAGACATAGGTAAAGTCCGACACCCATAGCTGGTTCGGGCGCTGCGCTCTGAACACGCGTTGAACCCGATCAAACGGGCATGGCGCGGATGTGTCCGGCGTCGTGGTGCGCACAGTCTTGCCGCGTCGCGCGCCTTGCAAACCTCGACGCCTCATCAGCCGTTCGACCGTACAGCGCGCCACACGGATGCCCTCGCGGTTCAGCTGCTTCCAGACCTTGTCGGCACCATAAACCTGCCAATTCGCGTTCCAGACGCGCTCAATCTCCGTCATCAGCACGTCGTCGCGCTGAGCCCGCTCACACCGCAGCGCCGGGTTGCGCTGCCGAGCCGCATGGCGTCTGTAGCAAGACGGGGCAATCTGCAAGACTTTGCAAATGGGCTCGACCCCGTATGCATCGCGATGGCGGTCGATATACGCCTTCACGACTTCAAGCGGCGGTCGAGCTCCGCCTGCGCGAAAAACGCGCTGGCCGTCTTTAAAATATCGTTGGCGCGGCGCAGTTCCTTGACCTCGCGCTCCAGCTCCTTCATACGCTCCCGTTCGTCGCTGGACAGGCCTTCGCGCTGTCCCTTGTCGACCTCGTCGCGCTTCACCCAATCCAACAGCGTCTGCGGCACACAGCCTATCTTCGGCGCGATGGACTCGACCGCCGCCCACAACGACGGATACTCGCTGCGGTGCTCTTGCACCATGCGCACGGCACGCTCGCGCATCTCTGGGGAAAATTTGTTTGTCTTGGTCATGGCACTATTCTCTCAAGAATTGGTGCCTCCTCAAAATACGGGGCGATTCACTACGTCGAAATGCAGAGGTCATAAAAATCGTCCCGACGCTGGAATATGATTCAAGCGATCCAGCAGCGCTGACATCACGACCAAAGATCTTTGGCATTGCAATGTTAGGCAAGGAAAAGTGGGGGATCTTCAGTTTCGAGAGGTTAATTCCCAAGCCAATGCCAAGCCCGGCGCCACCATAATAAAAGGTGACCTTTTGCTGACTAGGATCCCTGAGTATGATCTCGCCACCCGACGCTACGATGAATTCAACGCTCGCTCCGCCGGTCGCTCCCGTGTCGTATGTCCATTTACTCGGTCTGATAGTTGGCACTGTCACCCCCGATGAGTTCTTTTTTTAGATCGATAGTTAAGCCAGCCGATAAATATAAAGCCAACGCCAATGAGCAACAGCGCGCCTGTACCTGTCCAGATCGCACCGAATTCATCGATCGTCGGTCGATCCCACGGTGCTTCTGGTCTATAAAGAACCGTAACTTGCTGACCCGCGGTCATTTTAGAAATTTCGCCATTTTGGATGTACGACAATTTCTCGCCCGCTTTCGTTACGAATGCAATTTCAGCATGAACCCCTCCTGGACCAGCCGAGATTACGACTCCTGGAACAGCTATGGCTGTTCTTAGAAAATTCCGCGTTCCTATAACAGTTGGAATTGCAAAGCCTAAAAGGATCGCCCCAACCACCATGAAGATCATCGCTTTGACACGCATCGGAAGCTCTTTTTAAAGACAGTTTGTATCATATCTCCGTACCCGTATTGCCGCACCATACCTCTTTTGCAAGAATTATCCGTTCTCAATTCAGATCACAAAAGAGGACTTGATCCCGGCCTTGGCTCGTATTCCAGTAAGGTCTCCCCGGTTTGCGCCGATCGAATCCGCAATTGCACATAGCTGTTTGTCGGGGCATATCCAACAAAAAAACCTTCCATTATTTTCGCGAACACACACAAGCTCACGGTGCGCAAAGCCACTTCGTCGTACCACAAATTGATGTCGAGTCCTCGCACAAACGATGGAAAACTCGCACCCACACTCATCCAACGCACTGCCGGAGTGCAACGGAGGTGACCAATGGCATCGACAACATGCTGCGCACGTCCATGTTGGGCATGTAATTTCAAAAATGTTTTCAAGGCAGGCAAACCCGCCTCCGTGAGGTGCAGTTCCTGCGTGGCCAGCGCAGTGATGACATGCCACAGAGCACTCTCGTCGCGCGGCAATTCGCCTGCCTTGGTGGGTGGTGTCAAAAACACAATGCGCGCGGTCAGCGCCGTACCTTCATCGAGCAAGTCACCTTCTTGTGAGCCAATCGATATCTGTGATGGTAGATCGCCGTTGCTTGATAGCGTTTCAACGTGCAACTGCGCTCGCCGCACCGGTATGGACACCCCATCCGTGCCGCAGAGAGATACTAGCAATGGCTGATCGAGCGTATGGAAGGTCGCGCCGGGATTGCCATCCTTATCGCGACTCGCACGCCAGTAAATGCCCGCATCTGTCATATGCGCATCGTTAAGGTTGTGGTACGGCGGCAATGATGTCCTGACTTCGCGTTCGGCTCCACCGGCCCGTTCATTGGGCGGCAGGCGCTCTTGCAATTGAACCTCCTCGATGGCATGCACGCAAAGCGGTGCCCCGGACGCCAGGGGAACAGGTGTGACGGGGTAACCCGAATCCGCACCTGTGAGCAGGATCGGCACGGTGGCGCGTTTGAACAGGTTGACCACCGGCGTGCAGAACAGCTTGAACGCGCCCGCATCAAGACCGGATAGGATCTGAGCGGGAGGTGATTCGGACGGAACGCCACGCAGCGCCAGATGCAGTGCGATCTCCGCCGATTCATCGATGTCGCCAGCCGCACGTTGCAAATGTGCGATATCGACATCGACAAAATCGAACATTTCGGGAAAAGCGAAATATTCCAGCAGAGGCGGGGTCTCTTGTCTTCCTGAAATGCGTTCCCCCGCGCCTTTAGGCAAGAGTCGGTCAGTTTCGGCAAAGCCAACAGCCTTGAAAGGGTTACATGAAAGAGCCTTCCACCGGCCGCCATTGTCGACTTCAATGAACGCGGCAGCTGTTCTGAGCGACAAAGCGTCGCTCAATACGGCAACCTGGGAGCGTTCGCCAGATAAGCATATTCGCGCGGCCGGTGCAGGCTTCATTTTGTCAACATGGCAGTGACGCATGGCATTGCCAAACGTAATCGTCAGGATACTTGTCACATCACGCGGCAGCACGATCGTTCTCGGCGCGGTCGCCGTCGCGAGGTAGCGGACATGACGGATCTGAAGCGGTGACAGGATCACGTCGTAGACGGTTCGAAAGCGGCAAGATGCCGCGCTGGTATCCAGTTCCGTTCCACGTGGCACAACAGGCTCGGCTGCAAGATCACGGCGGGGGTCTGGGTGGAATTGTGCAATCGCACACGACGGCAGCGGCCGCAGATAGGCCGGATATATCATTTCCACCAGCGCTTCCGTGAATTCCGCGTAATCATCATCGAGCTTCTTGTCGATGCGTGCGGCTAGTAACGCAAAGCTTTGCAACATTCGCCCGACGTGCGGGTCTTCCGACAACCCGCTTGTCATGCCAAGCCGGTTCGCCGCCTTAGGATTTCTTCTAGCGAAATCGGCTAACCCGCGCACAAGCAATGCCATCTCGCGGTTGTAATGCGGAAGAAGATCTTCAGTCGGCATCAATAACAATAAATGTTTGTGACACGAGTAACTTATGTACAGCGAACAAATAAGGGACGTTAATTAATGTTATCGATGATGATATCATTTTGCATTCGATGAACTACAGGGCCGGTGCACCATGGGACTCTCCGAGATCGCGGCACTTTTCCAGTTGCAAGGAAACCGGTTATTCGATGTAAAAACGCCGTTAACTGGGCATTCCGCAATGGTCATCGTCGATCTGCATGCCACGGAAGGTCTCTGCCAGCTTTTCGACATTCGCCTGAGAATGGCATCACAAGACGCCAGTATCGAACTCAAGCAAATGATCGGACAGCCCATCACGATTACGCTGCGTCTGTCTTCGGGGCTGGCGAGCTCCGAAGCGAGGTATTTCAATGGATATGTCACATCGTTCAGCCATCGTGATACGGACGGCGGTTTTACAATTTACAGCGCCGTTGTGCAACCCTGGCTGTGGATGCTGTCGCGGCGGCAGGATGTTCGAGCGTTTCAGGAACAGACCGTGGAAGATACCCTCACCGAGGTCTTTCAGGAATATGGCGCACTGGCATCATACGAATTTCGGCTCTCTACACCGACGAAGGTTCGGAGCTACTGCACGCAGTATGAGGAAACGGACCTGGATTTTGCCTTGCGATTAATGCAGGAAGAGGGGCTGTTCTTCTATTTCGAGCACACAAAAAACAGCCACAAAATGATTATCGCCGACACATCGGTGATGGCCAAGCCGATCGATGGCCGTAGCGCCTCGCTGTCCTACTCGAAAGCGGAAACCTTAGAGGATGTCGATGTCGTGACGTCCTTTCAGGCGACTCGTCAACTGACATCCAGCAGCGTCACCTTGAAGACATTCGATTACAAGGTACCGAACGCACGGCGCATGGTGTCGAGTGACACGCAGGTAAATCAAGGTCAGGTTGCCCCGAATGAAATCTATGCCTATCTCGGCGAGCATGGCTTCCCGAACAGCGACCGCGGCGAGGAACTGGCACGCTTCAGAACCGAGGCATTGGCTGCGCACAGCAAACTTTTTACCGGTGTAAGCAATAGTCGGCGCTTGATGCCTGCACGGTATTTCCAGTTGGAAAATCATTACGACCATCAGCATACGGAGTCCATCGACCGGCAATTCCTGTTGGTCGCGCTTACGCACACGGGCCAGAACAATTATCAGGCAGGCGAAGGAGGCGCGCATTACAGCTGCGATTTCACCTGCATACGTAAAAAGGTTCCGTATCGGCCGGTGCGCACATTCGGACCTCCTACGATTCCGGGGCCTCAAACAGCGATTGTCGTGGGGCCGGCCGACGAGGAAATTTACACTGATGCCTTGGGCCGCGTGAAAGTACAGTTTCATTGGGATCGACGCGGCAAGCGCAACGAGGATAGTTCGCGCTGGGTGCGCGTGGCACAGCCCTGGGCGGGAAGCGGCTTCGGTATGGTCAATATCCCGCGCATCGGCGACGAGGTGGTGGTCATCTTCGTGAACGGCAATCCGGACCGCCCGCTTATCATATCAAGGGTCTATAACGCACAGAATATGCCGCCCTGGGCGTTGCCTGAGAATGCCACGCAAAGCGGCATCCTGACCCGTTCAAGCAAGGGCGCGACACGTGAAAACGCCAATGCGATCCGTTTTGAGGACAAGGTCGGGCAAGAAGAATTATGGCTGCACGCCGAAAAAGATCAGCGCATCGAAGTGGAGAATGATGAGTCGCATAGCGTCGGGAACGACCGGACGAAGACGGTTGGTCACGATGAAACCGTGCTAGTAAGCAACGATCGCACGGAAACAGTCGGGAGCAACGAGACCATCACAATCGCGCTCAACCGCACCGAACAAGTTGGCGCCAACGAAACCTTGTCAGTTGGTGGCAATCGAGAAGAAGTGATCAAGGGGATGGAGAACCTCGTGGTTGCGCTCACATCGACAGAAACGGTGGGCCTGGCGAAGGCCTTGACGGTGGGCGGCGGCTATACCGTCACCGTCGCCGGCGCTGCCAACTCCGCCGTCGGGCTGGCGAGCGCGGAAGAAGTGGGGCTGTCGAAAGCAACGGTGGTTGGGAAAACCTACACGGTCAAGGCCGGCGATCGGGTTGAAGTCAAAACGGGAAGCGCATCGCTGATCTTGGAAAGCAACGGCAATATCGCTTTGAGCGGGGTGAACATCACGATCACCGCGTCAGGCACGCTCAAGCTCAAGGGCGGTACCATTGAAACCAACTGACTTGATGGCGATGGATACGCTTCAGGCAGATGTGCCAGAACCTCGCACCCAAGTGGACCCGTTCCTCAACAGCACGAGCGCACGACTGACGGATCACCATGCGGACCTGCTGGCATTGGGATGGCGTCGCCGGGAACGACGACTGCGCGGTGCCGTTTGGGATTTCGCCGACCTTACCGTGACGGACGATCGCATGGACGCGGCGCTGACTTCTTTGGTCGCACTTGGAGAAACGGCTCACGCCAAAATGCTTGTGGACTCGGCAGCGCCGCTTCGAGGTGGCGAAATGTTCGCCCTGACGCTCTATGCGCTCGCGATAAACGATGCGGTGATGCTTGAACGGTGTGCGGGGCTTGCAGCCGCGGTTCCGGGACTGTTACCGCCGTGGTTGGACGCGTTCGAATGGGCGCCCGCCTCTGCGTGGGTTCGCGCCCGTATCGAGGCGATGCCCTTATCTCTTCGCTTGCATCTGGCGGGCTTACGCTTTCGCGACTTTGACGGCATTGTGGACGACGTGCTTGCGTGCTTGCCATCCCAGTCCGCGCCTAGTGCGGCCGAAATCTGCGCGGCCCTGGGGATGATCCGCGCATGCGGCCGGTGCGACCTCGCGCTAGCGGCCTTGCGTTATGTCGACCATGAAACGCAAGCAGTCAGGTTGGCAGCCGCGAAAACCCTGCTCGTGCTCGCGCCGGATGAGTACACGCCCATGGCCGGCGACCTGCTGTGGGACTTGCTCGGCGCGGACGAGGCCGAGGTACGGTACGAGACGGTGCAATACCTGGCGCTGCTCGCACCGGATCACGCCACGCAACGGCTCGATCTTCTCAGGCGGTCTGACGCGACGCGACATTATTTACTCGCACTGGGCTGGTTGGGGCGTATCGATGCGGTGCCAGTGTTGATGACATATCTGGATGACGCGCAAACCAGTCGGCTGGCTGCCGCGTCGCTCACGTTGCTCACTGGGTCTGATCCCTTGCGCGATGGCTGGCTCGGACAGCCGCTCTTGCGTCCTACCGGCGACGAAGGCGGTACGACCATGCCAAGCGCCGATCCGGACGTCGACCTGCCGTGGCCGGCGCGCGCTGCGTTTGCGCATTGGTGGCGGGGTGCCAGTGCGCGTTTCAATGATACGCAGCGCTATTTTGCAGGCATGCCAATCACCTCGGAATCGCTCGTTGCGGTACTGACAAGTGGCCCGCTTCAATGGCGCACGTTAGCCGCCGTGCATTTCCAGAAAATGACGCGGGGTTCGCTGTTCCCCACTCGTTTGCCTGCCCCCTCACAGCGCGCGTTGTTTCCCACTTTGCCGCGGAGTACCGCCTTATGAAAATCGAAGCCGAATTGATGTCGTCATCCGAGCGCGTCAGCGAGCGGTCCGAGCCCCAGCACGCCACCACTCTGGTGAAAACCATGGACGACACGCTGGTGTTCGAGGCCAAGCAGCAGATTACGCTGCGTTGCGGGAAAGCGAGCATCACGCTCTATCCGAACGGCAAGATCGCCTTGCGCGGGGAGTACATCCTGAGCGAAGCCGAGGGCATGAATCGCATTGTCGGCGGCCAGATCGAGCTGAATTGACCCTATGTGGCGCATTGATAACCGCACACCGTTCGCGGCCGATCGAACCTGGTTTCGCGACGGCGACGGCACGGAAGTGTGGGCGGTCGCCGTAAAAGCAACGTATGACATCCTGCCTGACGGGACGACCAAGCTCGCCGCCGAGCAAGTGCCGGTGGACTTGGGCCCAAGTCCACGTGCCGGGTTTCAAAGCTTGCGTTGCGAAAGCGATCTGGGTCCCGCCAAATCGGCGACGGATGTCATCGTCAACGGCCATGCCTGGGCTCCGCATGGCGAGCCCGTGGTCGCCTTGACAGTCGGGTTTCAAGTGGGGCCGATGACGCGTATGGCCCGGGTTCATGGCGAGCGATACTGGCAACCTGTCAAGTCGTTCCGCTGGTTTCGATCAGCTCGCCGCGCCTGGACACCGAGCGAGGCCGAACCATTCTTGACGATGCCACTCGTCTATGAACGCGCGTTTGGCGGCAGCGCTGCGGACGACGACATCGATGGAATAGGCGGCAACCCGCTTGGTCGCGGGGTAGCGGCAGACGGCGACGGACGGGTCTGGCTGGCGAATATCGAGCCTGTCGATCGCCGTATTATCAGGCGCGGCGAGGAGGCGCCGGCGATCGGTTTCGGTGCAATTCCCGTGCATTGGCATCCGCGTCGACAGTACGCCGGGACCTATGACGCAGCGTGGCGGGAGAGCCGATATCCCTTGCCGCCTGAAGACCTCGATCCGCGCTTCTGGCAAATAGCGCCACCAGAGCAACAGATCGCCGGTCGTCTCAAAGGCGGCGAAACCGTGATGCTCTTGAACATGACACGTCCAGATTTCCTGGTAGGCGGACGATTGGCGTTTCGCCTCCCCAAAGCGACGCTCCTTTGCGAGACCCTTTTTCATGACGGCACACGTGAATACACACGACCGGTGATTCACTCCGTGATCCTCGAGCCGAGCGAGCCGCGTGTCAGCATCGTCCACCATATGGCCTTGCCATGCCACGCCAAGGTCAACTTGCTCGAGCGCACGCGGATCACACAGAAACGGCGGCCGCTCGATCGCGCCGATGTCCCCGCGTTTGGCGGTGCGCTCGCTGCAATCAGCGGGGTTGCAGAGAGAAATGCATGAGCGCGCCATCGATCATCGTGTCCGCCGCCTGCACATTCCCTTCCGGTCCCACTATCGGGCTGGCTGACACGGCCGTGCGCACGCAGCTTTTATTGCTTCAACGTCATCCGACGTACACCAACCGTGCAGGTAATCCGGTTCGGGCCAGTTTCTTCCCAGTGGACATGCCATTTAATGCCGCTCGATGGGCGGCGCTCGCCACATCCGTGCTAAAGCAACTCCTGGCGAATATGACGGACGGCATGAGCGCGCAGATGGCGTCAGGTCCTGCTCGACTATGGCTTGTGCTGCCCGACGGCGCGAAGCAACCGGATCTGCCCGTCGATCTCGCGAAAACGGTCACCGACGCCGTACATATCAACGCTTTCCGTTGGGAGCAGGTCACGCTATGCCTCGGTGGCCACGCCGCCGGTATCGCGGCCTTGCAGGATGCGCACGCCACACTTGCCAGCGGTGCCAGTACTGTCGCGGTAGTACTCGGCGTGGAATCCGGCTTGCATCATGCCGCCCTCGCATCGCTTGAAATGCAATCGCTGCTTCACGGCGCGGATCGCGCCTATCGTGGGCACTTTCTATCCAATTCTTATGGGCGCATACCGGGCGAAGGAGCTGCCGCAATAGCGTTGACGGCTGGGAACGCCGGGGACACGCCAAACGACGGCTGGGCAATGCTGCTTGGCGCAGCGACGGCGGATGAACCCATCACTCATGCGTCCAACGGCGTGTGTGTGGGAGCGGGTCTGACACAGGCCAGCCGAAATGCAATCGCGCAGGCGCGCGAACACGCGCCGAATCTTATCGGATCGGTCATCGCCGATCTGAATGGCGAACCTTACCGCGCGGATCAATTTGGCTTTACCGTGAGCCGTATTGCCGAGTCATTCACGCCTCACTGGCAGCGTGTTACACCGCCGCTTGCCAGTGCGGATTTGAATGCAGCGAGTGCCGTAGCGCATGTTGCACTGGCTGCTTACCGCTTGAAGCGTTTTCCGCAGATCAATCATCACCTCGTGTTGTCAAGTTCGGACGATACGTTGCGCGCCGCCGCGGTGCTCGGGCACGTTGGAACGCCCTCGGACTCAGGAGAAATTCAGGCATGGCGATCACCATCAATGTAAACGGCTTGTCACTTTGTCACCGCGGCAGTGGTGGAATATCGGACAACACGCTGCCCGATGTGTGCAAGACGCCAGGTAACGGCACGCCGGTCCCTTATCAAAATCAGGCGCACTCCCGCGACCTGATCAAGGGGACAACCACGGTGTTTGCCGATGGCGGCAATATGATCGCTAACTATGGGAGTCAGTTCTCGAAAAGTATCTTCGACGAAGGCGGCTCTATGGGAGGCGTTGTGTCAGGTACGAACAAAGCGGAGACCGATTGGATTTCGCATTCCTTTGATGTGTTCTTCGAGGGAAAGCCGGCATGTAGATTGACCGACAAGCTGTTCATGAATCACCGTAACACCGTGAACATGGCTGGGCTCAAACAACGCGATCTGCCGCAAAAAGACCAGGATTTTTTGGACGAAATGTGCGAGATGGCGTGCGCTTGTCTGAAAGAATGGAAAGGCAAGCTCAAAGACGGCCAAACGTACCAAAACTGCGTGCGCGAAAAAATCGACGAGAAATACTACGACGGACGCCACCCGAAACCAGATGCGAAGATGTGGCGCGAGATTCCCTATGACCGCGAAAGCGGCTGGGATCTTATCGGCAGCAAGGCTAATCCCGATATCCCGACCTCGGCATATGTTCGACCCGATTCCCGTCGCCTGGATGTAGCCGAGGTCGAAAATGGACAGGTGAAAAAGCTTTATGATATGAAGTTTGGCAAGGATGAGTTAACCGAAAATGCACAAAGAGATTATCGCGACATAGCCGAAAGACACACGGGTGATCCGGATAATTTTGAAGAATTTCGCGTCGACGAGCGCTGTGATTGCGACGACGATTGGCCGCCCAAAGGACCCGCACCGGTTACCGTCCCTGCACCTGTGAAGGAAGACTTGCTGGATAAATTTGGAAAGGCGCTCCAGGCCTCGACGGGTCTTAAGTTGACCGGCGGTGCGCTTATTGCGGTATTCATTGTCTCCGAAGCGACGCGAGTATTTCCTCTCCGCAATGCCGCACCGATACCGTGATATTTTGGAAAAACCTTATTCAAGAGAGATTTTTATGAACCTAGACGAAGTAATAGGCGAATTGGTTCGATCCAATGGCGGAGCATGCGTCTTGGACCGCATTCATCTTCCGTACGACCGACCGAGTGCTGGCCCGGCCGCGAAATTTGGACTCGGTTGTGAGCTTTACTTTTCGGAGCAAGATAGCGCCGTTGCACGTGAACGTGTGAAAAATTTCCTGTTGGATTACCAAGCGACGTTTCCTGAACGCGTGAATGAATTCTTGCCAATGGATACACGCCGCACCGTAAAAATCCGCAATGATCTAGTGTCCAAATTGGACGCTGAGTTCAAAAAGCATCCTCCCGAAGCCGGCTATAGCACCGCCTTATACGGTGCTGTCGATGTAGGGTTGCCCAGTGATGATGTCGCACCTTATAAGGGCAGTGTGCTCGCGGGAAGACCGGACGACGCTCGGCTTTCGTTCGTGAAGGCCTATATGCCTGTGTGCGACGATGATAGCTATTTGCATAATGAAACGCTACTCGCTGGCACTCTTCGATGGTGCGCCATCTGTAAGCCAAAGCATGGGACAGGCGGCTTTACGTTTATTTTTGCTTCCGGCATGGCGCAGAATACAAAGTACGCATTGCAGATGATGAAACGCTTTCCTGGTTTCGACTTTATTGATGGGGTGGATTTCACACGCGAAGCAGGAACTGTTCACAACCGTATCAAGTCAATAAACTGGCTAACGGTTTTAGGCGACGAATTGGTTTCGGAGCTAGGCGGCATTGGGCCAATGCGTGGCGCACTGGAACCTGTATGCAAAGTACACGAATACCCCGGTGGTGTCGTTATCCAGGCGGGTGAGGCGCCGCAATTAGGCGACATAGCCACAAACAATATCCCTGAGGCATACCGAATGGTTGCGCGTTATACGAGATCAGTTCGCTTCGAGGATTATAGAACCTCGCTTTTCAGGGTTGCTCCAGGCCTGGACAGAAAGGAAGAAACGCTTTCGTGGATACGTCGCTTCGATTGAACAGCTTTTAATAAGGCGCTTAGATTTACTCGACAACATGACGAACTCAACCGAAGTCATTGCCGAACTCGTCCAATCCAATGGCGGAGCGTGCGTCCTGGATCGCATTCATCTTCGGTACGACCGACCGAGTGCTGGCCCGGCCGCGAAATTTGGACTCGGTTGTGAGCTTTACTTTTCGGAGCCAGATAGCGCCGTTGCACGCGAACGAGTGAAAAATTTCCTGTTGGATTACCAAGCGACGTTTCCTGAGCGCGTGAACGAATTCTTGCCAAGGGATACACGCCGCACCGTCCAGACTCGCAATGATCTTGCATTAAAATTGGATGCTGAGTTCAGAAAGTATCCCCCCAAGACAGGCTATAGCGCCGACTTATACGGTGCTGTTGATGTAGGCTTGCCCAGTGATGATATAGCACCTTATCAAGCAAGTGTGCTCCCTGGAAGATCAGATGACGCTAGGCTTTCGTTTGTAATTGCCTACATGCCTGTGTGTAACGATGATAGTTATTTGCATAATGAAACGTTACTCGCTGGCACTCTCCGATGGTGCGCCATCTGTAAGCCAAAGCACGGCAGTGGAGGCTTTACGTTTATTTTTGCTTCCGGCATGGCGCAGAATACAAAGTACGCATTGCAGATGATGAAACGCTTTCCTGGTTTCGACTTTATTGATGGGGTGGATTTCGCTCGTGAAGTAGGAGCCGTTCACAACCGTATCAAATCAATAAACTGGCTAACGGTTTTAGGCGACGAACTGGTGTCGGAGCTAGGCGGCATTGGGCCAATGCGTGGCGCACTGGAACCTGTATGCAAAGTACACGAGTACCCCGGTGGTGTCGTTATCCAAGCGGGTGAGGCACCGCAACTAGGCGATATAGCCACAAACAATATCCCTGAAGCATACCGAATGGTTGCGCGTTATACGAGATCAGTTCGCTTCGAGGATTATAGAACCTCGCTTTTCAGGGTTGCTCCAGGCTTGGACAGAAAGGAAGAAACGCTCTCGTGGATACGTCGCTTCGATTGAACAGCTTTTAATTAGGCGCTGAGACCTACTTGGCAACATTGCGAACTTAGCCGAAGTCATTGCTGAACTCGTCCAATCCAATGGCGGAGCGTGCGTCCTGGATCGCATTCATCTTCCGTACGACCGGCCGAGTGCTGGCCCGGCTGCGAAATTTGAACTCGGTTGTGAGCTTTGCTTTTCGGAACAAGATAGCGCCGTTGCACGTGAACGAGTCAGAAGTTTACGGTTGGATCGTAAGGCTACATTTCCTTAAAGAATTACGGAATTCTTGCAACGGCTGGAGAGAGGTGCATGGTTTTTAAGATAAGGCGCGTTCTCCACATTCTTGCATTACATGATCATGAATCGACCGACATTGACTTCCAACGCAAGCATTCCGGAAGTTGACATTGAATCGCTA
>NZ_CP139168.1:0-206007 GCF_034047095.1 Robbsia andropogonis
GGCAACCCGCTACTCAACAACAAATACCGCCACTGCGTCCCTCAAACGCGCGGCCTGATGGTCCAGCGACTGTGCGGCGGCCGCCGCCTCTTCAACCAACGCCGCGTTCGATTGCGTGACGCTGTCGAGCTGACGAATCGCCTTGCCGATTTCTGCAATACCTTGGGTTTGATGCGACGAGGCTTGCGCGATGTCGCGCATGATCTTTGTCACCGCGTCCACCGAGTGCAAGGCGTCGGTCATGGTCGTGCCGCAACGCTCCACTAGTTCCGAGCCTTGGTCGATGCGCGCGGTTGACGCGGAGAGCAAGGTTTTGATTTCCTTGGCGGCTGTCGCGCTGCGCTGCGCGAGGGACCGTACCTCCCCTGCGACCACGGCGAATCCACGCCCGCCTTCGCCGGCGCGTGCGGCCTCCACTGCGGCATTGAGGGCAAGTATGTTGGTCTGGAACGCAATGCCGTCAATCACACTCGTGATGTCGGAGATTTTGCGTGAACTCTCGTTGATGCCGCGCATGGTTTCGACGACGTCGCCAACGGCACGCCCGCCGCGCTCGGCCGCCTCCGATGCAGTGTTGGCCAGGACCGCGCCCTGCTCGGCGTTCTTTGCGTTGACTTCCACCGTGCTCACCAGCGCATCCAGGCTTGCGGTCGTTTGCTCAAGCGCGGCAGCTTGTTCCTCCGTCCTCACCGAGAGGTCGTCGTTGCCCGATGCAATCTCTGTCGATGCAACCGCAATAGATTGCGTGGAGCGCTTGATGTCCGCGATCGTGCGCGCCAGCTGCGCGCGCATCTCCTTGAGCGAGAACAGCAGACTACTCGTGTCACCCGGCCGCATGTCAATGTCCGCGGTCAAATCGCCCTGCGCAATACGCTGTGCAACACGCGCCGCTGCGGCCGGCTCACCACCGATGGATCCATACACGTGAGCCGATACGCGCCAAGCGACAGCGCCGACCACGAGTGCAAGCACGACGAGCATGGCGGCCGACTTGGCTAGTCCTTTATAGAATTCGGCATTAATGTCATCAACGTATTCCCCTGCGACGAAATCCATTTGCCATGGTTCAAAGCGAGCAACATAGCCAATCTTGGGGCTCGGTTCCGTTGCGCCTGGCTTGGGCCACCAGTATTCGATATAACCTTCGCCGCGAGGCATGGCGCCGGCAGCAGCGATAGATCGGTACATATACTGTCCGCGTGCATCCTGGAAACCGGACATGTCCTTGCCATTAATCTTTGGGCTCAAGGGATTGTTGATGACGACCGAGTTCGTACCAACGGTTGTGACATAACCGGTGCTACCGTATCGCTGTGCACCGATGGACTCGATTGCACGCGATTTGGCTTGTGCTTCTGTAAGCTTGCCGCTGCTCACCTCGTCGGCATAAAACTTGGCAATGCTTGCCGCTGTGTCGACGACGTGTGCGAGATCCAGCTTTCGCGAGGCGAGCTGGCTATTGCGCAACTGAAGTGAACTGATGACAGCCTGCAGGGTCAACGCGAGACAGCAAATGAGCAAAGGAAGAAGCAGTTTCTTGCGCAACGTGAGGGAACGCATGGTGGCTCTCGTACGAAATTGTTTTTCCCTAACCCCGGTAGCGCGCGGACGGGTCCGGCGCCTAGCGTGAACCCATCGTGTCGCATATCGCGAGACGGGTCATACTGCTTAACGTCCGTTTCACGGCGGAACTTTATTTTTTTTCTGCGCTTTGTTATGCATTTTTTTGCGATGTACACTACGCGGTACTGCTGACAATGCGCTCGGTTTGTGTGATGATTCACCCGGAGCCATCGCAATCGATAGCGATTTAGGTAGTGTTACTGATCTCGACCGTTAGTTGCTTTCTTCTTGTCGCGGATGGACGTCAATTGCGTTGGTTCCACCTTCACCTTTACTCGAGCTATCGGGGCCGCTTGCTTGTGACGCACTGACGCATGTTTCGGCCGTCTTAACCCTACAAAACGCTCAGCATTCCTTTCCTGCACGCCATATCTGGCCCAATCCCGCAGCATCGCAAAGCAAGGCCCACGCCGAATACGGAATCGTCGTGTCCTCAGTAATCCATCGACGCACCTGCCGACCATTTAGGTCAGAAAGACCCAAAAAACGCGCCGCCCTGCGTGGGGTCATGCCGGCGCGACGAAGGACTTCTTGAACCTCGGCACCGCGCGGCGATATCCATTCGAGCGCGACTTGCAAACATTCCGGCCGAATTTCAATATGAACGATGCTATCCATTGTTTTCTTCCAGGTTTAAAAATGAACCGTACGCGCAATATCGTAATGACATTTACACTGTAAAACGACATCGCACGACGGCGCCTTTTTTAATTATCCACACATCCTATTCCACCCCCCACGGCTAAGCCGCGGGGGTAACACGCTTGCCCGACGATCGCTACGCGATCGCCGACCAAGCTTGACGACCCCGTGTGACGTGCGAAGGCTGCTCCGAATCGTCCCTGCGCTGACGCTACGGGCCGGGCCTCTCCCCATGCTACGCATGGGTCCCCGTGGCCCTCGATTCGGGCGCGACGGCACGCGCGAGACGATATCTTTGCACAAGTCCCGCTGCTTGCAGAACAGGACATGATGATATCTCTTTTGCCTTATTTTAAAAGAGGGTTTTACGTGATTTTCTGATTTTATTTTCATATTAAATGAAAGGGCGCATTAAATTATTTCATCGGCAATATCGTTGATTTAAAGGCTATTTTTTATTACTATAAACACATGGCCTCAGCGCATCGCAGTGGTCTTTAACCGAGAGAAATCATGAGTGATCTTTCATCTATTGGTACTACTAATTTTGAATTATCTTCACCTTTGCAATATGTTCCCCTTGGATCGCTACGCATTTCACCGCGTAATGTCCGCAAAAAATCGCCCTCCCGTATTCGAGAACTCGCTGACGACATCGCCATAACAGGTCTTTTACAAAACCTCGTCGTGCATGACATCGAAGATGCGCAAGGCTCGTACGGCGTGTGTGCTGGCCAGCGCCGATTAGCCGCGCTCAACTTGCTAAAAAGCGAAGGCCGCGCCAACGATAGTACGCCCGTACCCGTTCGCGTTGTCACCCTGGGCGAAGCCCTGAGCGTTTCGCTCATCGAGAATGCCCAACGGGAAGGCATGCATATCGCCGATCAATGCCAAGCCTATCATCAACTTGTCATTGAAGGCCGGTCTATTGCGGATATTGCGGGGCGTTTTAGCGTCACCGAAAGGGATGTCCGACGCGCCTTGAAACTCGCCAGCGTTGCGCCCGCTTTGCTAGAGATTTTCCGCGACGATGCAATGTCCTATGAGCAAGTCAGCGCGCTTGCCTTAAGCGACGACCACGAACAACAAGAGCGTATTTGGTTTGACGCGGCGCAATCTTGGCAACGCACCCCCAACGAAATCCGTCGCGTCATTACCGCCGAAGAAACCGATGCGAGTGACAACCCCATCGCCGCATTTGTCGGACTTGATCAGTACGAGGCAGCAGGCGGTTTTGTGCGTCGTGACTTGTTTAGTTATGCCAATCATAAGGGTTATATTAGCGATATCGCCCTTCTTCATCGCCTCGCCGCTGAAAAACTCACTACGATTGCCAGTGATATGGAACGCGAGGGCTGGTCCTGGGTGGAAACCGATATCCAGCGCAACGCAATGACGCTCATGCGCTACGGTCGATTACGGGCCGAGCAGCGAGAAGCCACGCGTAAGGAGAAAACCGAGGCGCGTAGGCTCGAAAAGGTACGCGAGGAAGCACGCGCCCAACTGGACGCTTATTACGACGATGACGAGGTGGAAGCAGACGAGGCGAAATGCGACGATCTGGAAAAAGCCTTGCGCGAGGCCAGTGCGGCTATCCACGCCTATGCACAGCGTCTCGATGTCTGGACCGAGGATCAAAAATCCCGTGCCGGAGTTTACGTCTATGTCGATCAATACGGCGAACTTCAGATCGAGCGCGGACTTGTCAAACCAACTGACAATGCAAGCACCGAAGGACAAGGTATCGCAGAAGCCCAAACCACTGCACCCACGAAGGTCAAGCCGCTACATGGAGAAACACTCTGCGAGCGTCTGAGCGCCCATCGCACTGCCGCAGTGCAAGCGGAACTGATGGCACAGCCCACCATCGCCCTCGCCTACCTGATGTCAGCCATGGTGCCGCGTGTCTTTTGCGAACATTACCACGCAGCAGGGCAACATGCCTTGGACGTTGAGTTTCGCCCCACGCATGACCGGCTTTTGCAAGTAGCCGACGACATGGCCGCGAGCAAGGCTTGGCTGTTCATCGACGGCGAACGCCAAAAGTGGCGCGCGATGTTGCCAAGCAAGGTAAGCGATTTACTGCCATGGCTGCTTTCATGCTCAGACGATGTCCTTGCGAACCTCTTCGCCTTTTGTGTCTCAGCGAACATCAATGGCTTGAGCCGGTTCGATGTGCCACACAATATCAATTTGCTGGCCGATGCGCTCGAACTCGACATGAGCGTGTACTGGAAAGCAACCAGCGCGAGCTATTTCAATCATGTGACCAAACAGCGCATTATTGACGTGGTTTCACATGCCGTATCGCCCGAAGTCGCCGCCCCGCTGGCGAGTATGAAAAAGACGCAGGCAGCGCAAGCGGCGGAAATCCGCCTCGCCGATAGCGGCTGGTTGCCGGAAGTACTGCGCAATCGGGAAGTAAAGCCGGTTTGGAAAACCCCTGATGACGCAACCGCCGATCTATCGGCTGATATGGTCGAAGAATAATCCCTCCCTGCCCTAATAACCCCGCATATGCGGGGTTATTTTTTTTCAGGCGTCACAGGGTCGAACGGGTTAGGGAAATACTGTTTGGTCTGCGCTTCCGCCCTCTCGACTTTCTGTTTAAACGTCAAGGCGCGCAACTGCTCGCGCGTGAGCGCGGCGGTACGCCAGTCCTCAGGGAGTGTGATGCCCACACGAGCAATGGTGCGCCGTTCATGACCGGCGGACTCGGAAGCAGGCGCGACGGCGGTCGCGGATGGCACGGTTTGCGCGGGGCGAGGTGCTGCTTGCGTTTGATCGACAGTGGGGCGCGTGCTGGCCTGTGTTTGCGTTCTCTGAGATGTCAGGTTGCGTCGTTGCCGCCGAATGCGTTTGAGGGTGACGGCAAAGGTGTTGTAACTGAATGTCAATCCGAACTCAGCGAGTATGCCAATGATGGTGGCGTATCGGACACCGGAGCGGATCAGCGCCTCGACGCGCTCGAAGATATCGCGCAACTGAGCGGCCTTTGGCCGCTCGGCTGACGCGGCGGCCTGATCAAAGCGAGCGAAGAGAGCAACGGTATCCATGGTCGTGCGAAGGCAAAGAGTCGACATAGGGCTAGGGTAGCCAAAAACTGTCACTTTTGCACTATCTGCGCTTGATCGATGTATCGGCGCTGTGCGATCCCGCTCCCTGCTGACCTATCGGCGTTGCGTAGTTGTACCAAGGTTGTTAAGTGGAGGTACCTTAAGAAAGAAAATGCAGCGTCGGGAGGCACGATAGATATGTAAACGGAAATGCTAACGCATTTCCATTTCCATATCCCGTGCTCCAAGGGGATACCCCTTGGAGAACCCGGTCGGCTTGGCCGACGGTGCGCGACAGCGCGTTGTCTATACGCGACGAATGCGCGCTGTACCATGCCGACCTTATGACGTCTGAGGCGTCTGAGTTGGGCGACAGGCGCTCGGCAGTGCAATGAGGTTCGCGTTGGCACCGGATTGCTTACCTCCGTGCGTACTGATAAAAACGCCCTGATTAACATCCGCCACATAACGGCCAGGCATACCGACACCTAAAGATTGGCGCACGCGCAAACCTCGCCGTGAGCGAGGTGGTTTTGTGGATAAGTGGTAGCGGGAAGTGACGCGATGCCAAACGATGGGCATCAGGGACGCAATGTGAGACGCGAAGCCGTGCGTGGGCGAGGACGAGCGGTCGTTAGATTGTTAGATGGGTAGGCCGCAGCAGAGGTACACCATTACCATAGCTGTTCACCCTGGCCGATTTCATCGTAGGCGACTTGGTAACAGCGCTCGCGGTCCCACTCCGGATGGCGCAGTTTTAACAAGCCGACGCGCCGCGCGACAGCTTCGCCATGATCTTGCCTTGGGTCGTGCCTCTCCTTGGCCTTGGAAGCACGCTTGAGCCCCTGTGCTGCGACGGCCAGCGGCAGAGCGGAACGCGCCGCTGCACGGCTGTCAGTAGCTTGCTGGCGTCGTACCTTGGCCTGGCGCGCGACGGCCCGATAACGGCGCAAAACGGCTTTGCCGCGTTCGTGGCGTAACCACTTCGCCAGACCGAAGGCCGCAAAGAGCGCCGGGGGCATTTGACGAAGGGCGGCCAGGCCACGGTATCCACCGTCCTGGCCATGCTCTACGCGCTGCTGCGAGGTGATCAGCCCCGCGCGCAACAAGTCTCGCATCGCCCGTTCGGCACGCCGAAGGGACAGGCCCGCGTGTTTGGCCAAGAACGGAACTGTCAAGCTCATGAAGCGCCCCTCATGCAGCGGGATGCCGATGCGTAAGCTGGCCAAGTCGAGGTATTTGAGCATCGCGCGCAGCATTTGCACGCACGCGATGCGGCGCTCAACACGTTGTTGCCGGACACTGCCGTTTGCCGCATTGAGCGTGGGCAGGTGACGATCGGGCTGGTCAAGATACGCTTGCAGGCGCTCCCTGAGTTCCGTCAGAATCCGTGGGCGGCCATCGGCGTATGGGCTACGCGGGGTCATAGGGCTGGTTTCGTGTCATCGAACGGCATCGGCCGATCGTGGCTTTGCTGCACGGTGCGCTGTCCGCTTTGTCCGGGTGTCCCGAGCACGTCTTGCACATGACGCTCGATGCGCGCGCTGCGATGTTGGTCCATCGCCTGATTTAATCGTGTATCGCTGAACCGCACTCGCAGGCCCGCTTCGACCGCGACTTGGGCAGCGGCCAGTTGGTACGCCTCGTTGCCGCAGAGCGCGAGCGTGTGGCCGAACTTGCTCTGCGCCAGGCGCAGCCCGGCTTCGATCGCGCCGCGGTTGACTTGCAAAACCTGGACATCGGCACCACGATCGCGCACGACGTCCAAACCGTCCTGGCAATAAGTGACGTGGCCGCGCTCGTCGACTGACCAGGTAAGGTCCGGAGCGCGGAAGATAATGGCGTTGTATTCGGGCGGGTGACCCTGATCGGCCCGAATCACATTGAAAGCCGCATCGGCCTCCGGTTGCACCACAGGTGTGGTACGGCGCAGCTCTCCGAGTGCCTGTTCATCGCCTTGATCGGCACGGGTGCGTAAGAATTGCGCGAAGCTCGGCCCTTGCGCACTGGGAAACCGTTCCTTGAGCGCGGCCCGCTCCTGTGCGATGGCCTCGCCAAGCGCGTCGTTGCGGGCAAGATAATCGGCTCGTGCGAGAGACTGCGCCGCGCGTCTTGCCGCCGGCGTGAGGCTTGGGTCTTGCTTGATGGCTAAGCGCTGGGCATCGAACTGGCCACGCACCACGGCGCGACGTTGCTGCTCGTCGGTTCGCTGCGTCAGCCACGCCTCGCGCCGGGCGGTGACATGCGCCTCACGTGAATGTGCATATTGCCGCCAAAGCGCCGCGCGCGGCAACTCGCGAACCGCCGGAATCGGCTCCCCCGCCTGTTGGCGTGCGTACATCGCGCGCAGCATGGGCGCGGCATCGGTCCAGGAAAGGTTTAGTTCCTTGGTTAAAAAGTCCGAGACGTTCAACGCGCGCCGCCCAGCGCGAATGCGCTCACTGCCGTCGCGCCCCATGACAACGGTATATTTGGCTGGACGCACGCCATGGGAATAAGACAGTTCTGCAAGCACACGTTGCGCGCTTAGGGTGCGCCGTATCTCGGTGAATTCGCTGTTCTGCGCTCGGATGCGATTGCGCTCACGAATATCGTAGGTGAGCTGTGACACAACGTTGTCCGATACCCTGCCGGTGCGTCTGTGCTGCAAAAAGGCATCGTCGCCCTCTCGTGATCGACGCGAGCCATACGGGGTCGACTCAGGAAGGCCCTGGTCATCGGGTGGTGCAGGGGCGCGCCATGCGCCGAAATCAAAGGCGGCCTCGCGGGCCTCGAAGTGATCGAGATAACCAGTCTCTTGGTGATCCGGGAATGGCACCGATGGTGGCATATCCGCCGGCGGCATCGCCGGTAGATCCACGAAAGGATCTCCAAAGGCATAACGCGCTTCAAGCGCACGATGATACGCTTGGAGCGCCTCGGGGCGAGTGTTATCGCCTACCCATGATGGACGTGAGCCGTCCGCGTCCGACGCGGGATTATGCTGGTCATCAGGTGGCGCAGCGGGCCACCACGCGCCAAAGTCAAAGGCGGCCTCGCGGGCCTCGAAGTGATCGAGATACGCAGTCTGTTCGTGATCCGGGAATGGCACCGCTGCTGGCATATCCGCCGCCGGCATCGCTGGTAGATCCACAAAAGGATCTCCAAAGGCGTAACGCGCTTCAAGCGCACGATGATACGCTTGGAGCGCGTCGGGACTATGGGGCGCTACTCGTTGCGCTGCAAACTCTCCAGCGCGATCTGCACCCCATCGCACGCTGTCCTCGGGTACGGCGAACTCTGGCTCCAGCTCGTGAACCGCATCACGCGACAGAAGCACTGAAGATCGATCGCCGAGGCGGTCCAGAGCGCTCCCGGGCAGGTTTCGCATAAGGTCGAAGGGCTCGGCCGACGGCTGCGGCCCACCTGCGACAACGTCAAACTGTGCATCGAGACCGAGGTATCCATCGGCGCTGCGCGCTGGCTGGTCTTGCCATTCGGGCTCTTCGCGCCTTTCCCACCCGTCGTGCCACCCGGGGCCTGCGACGCCAAACTCTCGTTCGCCTCGTCCATCTGCGGGATCGAACGGCTCGGCATCGAGTGCAAATCCGTCATCGGCTCGTGCGCCTCGCCATCCCACTGTCCAGAAGGTGTCGTCTGATCCATCATGGTATGCCTTTACATGTTGTGCGTAAAAACCGCGTTCAAGTTCCGCGAGCATGAGCGCGCGGTCGTAAGGAGAAGATTCCTGGTAACGCTGATACTGCCTGCTGCCGCTATTGAGATATTTGACCTCGCGCGAACGCGTGGCGTACCACTCATCGAGTATCGCCGTTGCCGCTTGCGGCGTGTCGCGCGGCGCGGCACCCACCTCGTACCGATCGGCTGCATCGGCGGATAAGGCGCGAAGCTTTTCCTGGGTGGGCAATGCGATAAAAGCCGGTGTGAAGACGTATTCCTTCAGATTCGTGCCTTTGGGTGCATCGTGGGGCTTGACGTTCGGATAGGCATCCTCGTGCCCCGCGTTACGCATGCGCACCGCACCGTGCTCGGCCAGCAGCCCCATGAAGTCATCGTAATTGACGATATTGCGATCCAGCATCGCATCCAGGATTTGCTCTTTGAGGGCACGACCATTCGCGCGAAACAGATCGCCGCGATAGCGGCTGATCATCTCCGACGCATCGCTAAGCACCGTGCGGCGGTTATCTTTTGGGCTGGCCAGCCCATACTGTGCATTCGTGTGCTCCTGGAAAGCGTCGATGTATTGGATGTTGTATTTTTCAAAACCCAATGGCCGCAATGACTGTCCAGAAATAAGATTGGTCTTCGGTATAACAATATGAATATGCGGCTTGCGTTCCACGAGCTCGCCGCTCGACTGGTCGATGTAGCTCTTCACACGCGGCAAATGCGCCTCGGCGTAGAAGCAATATTCGTCCGAACGATACGCATGCATGGCGAACGACTCAAAATCACGCGCAATTTGCAATAACGTTTGACGATCGATGTGATCCTCCTTGAACGAGAGCGTGATGCTCAGATAGCGCGAGACGCGCGGTGGCGCATCGATCGATTGAATCACCGCGTCGGTCAGATCGAGGTCACCTGCGAGCACCACCCGCTCGTCAAGCTCGTCGCGGCTAAGCGACCGACCTATCTTCTGACCGTCCTCGAGGTACTGCTTGACGCCGTCATGACGGCCGGAGGGCCTAATCAACACGATACAAATGCGCCTTGAGCAACTGCGTGATCATTTCAAGCTCGTCGGCCACCGCCGCGAAAGTCGTTTCGGAAAGCTTGCCGGACAAGCGCGCGGTGTTCGCCACGTGCGCGAGTTGGTTCAAGTTGTTGCCCGTCTTATTGATCACATACATGATGCGGCGGCGCTCGGCCGTGACCGGCGGCCGCGCCACCACTTCGGTGCGGTTCGTCAGAATGCAATCGCGCAAGAACTCGGAAGAACTCATACCCGAGTGCTTCACCTTCTCGCTGAATGTGCGCCATTGCTCATGATTCAAGCGCGTGCTGATTGGCTTGCCAAGCGACACGGCAAGCTTTTTTCGGCCCCGGCGCGTCGGCTCAGCGCTCGTATTGCGATCGTGGGTGCTCATCGCAAAGCGTCAAGGTCCGTGCTGGACGGTTCCGTATTTCGAATTTACGGTGCCTTTTACATCGCTTCCCGCGGATTGACACTGGTCCAAGAAGTTGCCACGTGCAGTCGCCGTGCCGCTCAGATCGAAGTGACCATGATGAAAGCGCACGATGGAGAAGTAATCCGCATCGTATTTTCTGCACGACTCTCCCCCGTCGCTACCCGTCATCAAACCGGCAAGGCACAACACCGCGCCGCACGCATCCTGATTGTCGTCCGCGTGTGCCTGGCTCGCTATGAGCGCCGCGCTCACTACCGCCGCTGTGATCATTGACTTTTTCATCGCTTCCCATTCCCGATTGCTAGAGACCGTGACCGCCGCGCTATCTATCTGTCTGCCGCGCCTTTCCTACCGATCCAGGCTTCATCATCAGGATCGAACAAGAATAAAATCTTCTTCACCGCAATTTCCCATGCCTCGCGCTCGGTATCAGCTCTCGGTAGCAGGTCTTCCGGTATGAGTTGGTCGATCTCGTTGGTAATCGAAATAAACCACTGCGCGCGTTCGGCTTGGCTTAATGGTCGACCGTCATCATCTACCTGATAAACATCGCCCACGCGATAGACCGCGACGCCCGCTGCCATCAAGCGCCGAACGGCCAGCGCGAAGTCTCCCGTGGCGTTGAATCGAGCAAGGTAGCGCGCGAGTGGATCGGCATCGGCCACCACATAAACCGGTTTCTTATCTTCTGACATGTCTTATCACCTCCCGTTACGGGCTCATGGGGTATCGTTCTTGGGGACCTGAATACGCCCTTAACGCACGGGCTTGTAGGGCACGCCCTGCTCCCACCTGCTTTGCCAGTGCGTTTCATAGCTGCGCCCGATCGCAGGGCAACTGGCGATCACGATGACGTTTTCACTATTGCGCCTCGCCGCGGACAAGCTGTAATTGAATGACCCCGTTTGCACGGTTTCACCGTCGGCGATAATGTATTTATCGTGATGTATTGCATACGAAGAGATGGTGCGAACCGCAATGCCCGCTTCGACGAGTTGCGCCAATGCGCTCGGCCCCATCCTTGCGCCAGGTTCGTTTTCGGTGGCATCCGCGATTACCGCCACATCGACGCCACGTTCCTTTGCTGCGATGAGCCGGCGCACCACATCAGGCGAGGTGAAGGTGTAGGCAGCCAATTGCACACGTGAATGCGCCTGGTCGATCACGTCGTCAACCAGCACCGCGGCGCTGCCCTCTGGCGAGAATCCCGATTTCAGCTCGCAGACACTGCTCGCCGTACTCGTCCAGCGCGCGGCGCGTTGGGAAAGCGTCGGCCACTTGATAACCATCATCGCCAGGAGCGCCGCGCTTGCACCCGTGACTGCGCTCCAGCGAAGGGCGTTCCGAGCCCGGCTCACCCGTTCATGCTTTGGCTGTTGTTCGAGCATCTTATCTCTCCATACTCATTCGATATTGATTTGCACCGCGTTATAGCCCGAGCAGGTGCGAGAGGTGCAACGCGCCCCATAAAGCGACGGCGCCCGCGCAAAAGGCAATTGCGACAGGGATGCTCGCAAAGCGCGGCGAGAGCGGCGCCGTTCCTGGCCAGCGGATCTTGATCGGGTCGCGCCGCTCTAGCGCCAGGCGCAGCCGTGCCAGTTCGTCGGCCACTTCCGCCGTCGCGGCTTGGCGCGCCTGGTCCGCAGCCTTCGCCGCGAGTTCGCCAACGAAGCTCTGCCGCGCTTGGCCAACGAGCTTTGACCACTGCGTGGTTTCCTCGCGCAGTGCCTGCACTGTTGCGGTAAGCCGTTGGTCGGTAGCGTCCATGAGCATGGCGACATGGTGCTGCGCATCCACCACTTTCATCTGCTCGATCAGGATTTCGGCGAGCACCGCTAATTCGTTCGATGCGGGCATCGTGGCGATCACCTTACCCAGGCGTACCGATGCTTTCTCTGCACTGTCCGATTCAGGGGCGCGATCGTTCACGGCCGCACTCCGTCCATCAAGGCATCAAAGGCCTGATCCAACAATGGCTCGATCGATAGCGCCTTGCGCTTGAGCGCCACTAACCGCACAAGCCGGTCTTTCTCCGCTTCACTTGTCGCATCGCGCAGTTGCGCCTTGTAGTCGATTCCATCGGTCGCGATATCGTGAATCGTGCGCCCAGCGGCAGCGGCGAGCGCGAACACATCGCTCCTGGGCACTAAGGCATCCAGGTTTAACGTAAATGTCGCCGCACGCTGTTGCAGTTCGAGAAGCTGGCCAAATTGGCGGCGCAGTGTCACCTCGCGTACTTCGCTCTTAACGAGATCCGCCTTGTTTAGAAGCACGCGGATACGTTCGGGCTCAACATCCAAGTCGGCAAGCAAGTTGATCGTCTTGATCGTGTCCTTCATCTGCTTGCTTTCCGGCTCGACCGGCACGACGAAGCAGGTATAGTCTTCTTGTGAGCCGGTGGACGCACCCAATCGATTTAAATATTCCTCCACATTCGAGGCGCCGATGTCGACCAGGAAGTCGGTTCCGCGCATCAGATCGGCATGCAGCTCATCAAAACGGGCGGCAATCATCACCTCGACCGGCGCTCCCGCCGAATCGTCGGTGTTGATCGATTCGACTTGTCGCATGCTCATATGCGCAAGACGGGGAGCAAGCAACTCGCGCGTCACGGTGGTCTTACCGACGTTGCCCGAGCAATTCACAATGGCAATACTCATTTCACATTCCTTTTATCCAGGCAGACAGATCGCGACCTGCGTTACATAGCGGGCTTGTTGCTTACCGGTTGGAGGGATGGCGAGGCCTGTGCGACAGGAGCGGCCTTCGGGGCGCTCCACCCGGCCCGCAACGCGGCGTGGCGTTTATCGAGTTCGGACACCGCCGCCTCCCAGTTCAAACCGCCTTGATTCATCATTCCTTCGACCTCGACACCCGCCTTCATCCGCGCATCGAAGCGGTTTAGCACCTCGTTACGCGCGCGCAATGGCATGCCTTCCATGGCCTCGATTAACCGTTCGCGAATCTGCGCCACCGTCACGGGTGGCGCTTGGGTGGCCGGTTGCGGCGAGGACTCACGGGTGACTTCCCAGGTATTGCGAAACGCCTCTTTGTCTTGCATTCCCGTCACGCGACCCGCCGCGTCGCGCACCGGCTCCTGCACGGTCACCTGCGTCTCGCCCATATTTTTCAGTGAGATCGTGTCGCCCGGCTTCGCTTCGCTGGCCTGCATCGCTCTTTTGAGGTCCACGCCCCACACGGTTTGCTCATGCCCTGTGGCATCGCGGTACTGCACAAAGTACGAATACGACGCATCGGGCTGATGCTGGAAGCGCGCGGCGCCATGCGCGAGCAATACGCCGCTAAGCGTATCGGCGGGCTTCGCGGCAACGCCGGGTACCGGCTCGTCAATCGCCGATGGCGTGGCGGCCTGCACCCGCGTGGCAACCTTCTCGGGTAGGGCTTGCGTCGCCGGTTGCGGCGCGGCCTCCCGTGTGACTTCCCAGGTATTGCGAAGCACCTCCTTATCTTGCATTCCGGTCACGCGACCCGCCGCGTCACGCACCGGCTCCTGTACGGTCACCGGCGTCTCGCCTATATTTTTCAGTGAGATCGTGTCGCCCGGCTTCGCTTCGCTGGCCTGCATCGCTCTTTTGAGGTCCACGCCCCACACGGTCTGCTCATGCCCTGTGGCATCGCGGTAATGCACAAAGTACGAATACGACGCATCGGCTTGATGCTGGAAGCGCGCGGCGCCATGCTCGAGCAATACGCCGCTAAGCGTATCGGCAGGCTTCGCGGCAACGCCGGGTACCGGTTTGTCAATCGCCGATTGCGTGGCGGCCCGGGTTCGCTGCACATCGCCCTTGGCAGCGTCGCGATAAGGCACCGGAGCAGGAGCACTACCGGCTTTGATCGTCAGCGCATCGCGCTCGCGCTTAGCCGCTTCCAGCAAGGCAAGATCGGATTCCTTGGGCGTGAAATTCTTGACCTCAATGCCGCCATCGAGCGCCGCTTCAAGCCAGGCGTTACGCCTAAACGTCTCACTGCCCTTGACCGTGATCGCGTCGATGTTCTTGGCCTTCATCACGGCCAGCATGTCCGCGATCGTGCCCCGATCGTTTTGCTGGGTTATTAAGCGCTTACCCACATCCTCAAAATGGGGCTTGGTCGCAGGTGTGGGTTGCGCACCTGGCTGCATAGAATCAAGTCGCCAATATCGCCCCTCCTTGATCATGTAGCGCGATGCGATATGCGCGGGGACCGTATAGCCGTCACTCGTGGTGATCGGTTTGCGCAAGGCCGCATCGATGTCGATCTGGTTGTCCTCGATGTCTGTACCGCGCTCGTCGTGCGGCGCACCCACCTCGGGCGATGCGTCTTCGGGCCGCGGCAGCGCTTGGCCGCGCTCGCGCAGCAGGGTTTGCGCAGCGACACGATCGGCCTCGCGGACCTTGCGAACGCGGTTGAGATCCGCCTCGGACACCGTGCCCAGCACGGGCGGGGCCGCATCGTTGGCCGGATTTTTTGCATCCGGCTCGTTGCTCGCGGGCGCGGGTGAGACGAGCGGCGCGGTTGCATCGTTTGCCGCCGCTCGGCCCTCGGAATGGTTTTGCTCTTGCTGGTTTTGCTCTTGCAGCGCGGACGGCGTGTTGGCCGTCTCGCTCTCCGAAGGCCCGGCAATGTCGGACATCGGTGGCGCATCGGCCTGGTCAGACGGTGCGAGCGATTCCGGCACCTGCCGCAAATCCCGGTCATCGACCGCTTGGTCTGCCTCGATGCCGATAGGGCTCAGTCCCGCCTCTTGCCGAAGGGTGTTCAATGCCCGTGCTGCGCGCGGCGGCAGGGCCTGCGCCGCGAAGTCGCTGCCAGCTCGGATATGCTCTCCTATCGCACGCTCACCGTTCTCGGGCGAGCCCGACTTGCGCCACGCCTCGCGATGAATCGTCTCCAAACGCTCTTCCAACGCCAGCGTCGCCGTGACCTCCGCGCCGCGTAGCGTCGAAGACGTGGCGATCGACTGAATCATGTCGCGGTAGCGGCGGCCCAGCGTTACATCGTCCAGCACAACCCGCGCATCCGCTTCAGGCAGGGCACGCGGCTCGGCTTCGGCGTTACCTTGCTCGTATAGATGCTGCCGCTGGGCAAAATACGCACGCCGCGCCTCGATGATCGCACTCCGTATCGCATCGATACTCTCGAATGCCGATCCGCCCTGCTCCTGGACGCGGTCTCGCGCGGCCAGCGCCGCTTTTTCCTCCGCGAGACGCAACGCTTCGCGCACAAACTGCCGTGACTCGTCGATGGGCTGATCCGTCAAGCCGCTCAGACGCTGTGCCTCGCGCTCGATATCCGATTCGAAGTCATCAGATTGCCCCTCGCTCAGTGGCCGCTCCTTCGGACCTGATGGCATCCAGCGCGCGAACAGACTCGGGTCGCTTCCGGCTGGCACATACCACTTCTTCTCGCGGCGATCGAACTTCGCCCCCAGTTCCCGCGCGCTCTGCTTTTCCTTGAACGGCACATCAAGATACGTCCGCTCGCCTTTGGGCTTATTTGCATCAGCCATTCGCTGCCTCCGTCATGTCGTAATCCGCCGGCACGTTGACCGGTTCACTCAGGGAATCGAGACCCACGCCATGCGCAGCACCGATATCCAGTCGGATGCCGGCCAACAGTGCGCGTACGTCATCGCGCATCACCAGACCCAGTTCGACCAGGTCATCAGCAAATCCGGTGAGCGCCACGTTCGTGGCGACGGGTCCGGGCTCGCGTTGATCCAGCGCCAATAGCTCGGCCGCTGTAAGCGCCTTTGCACCGGCTTGTCGCGCTAGGCGAATCTCTCCTGCCGCCTTGGCGGACAGCGCGGCGTGGTATTGCCGTGGGTTGTTAATTGGAATACCGGTGGCACGCAGTTCACCCGCTTGCCAGGCGGCCTTGATGTCGTCCTCGCACGGCAAGTCATCGGCTACCGCCGCAAGCGTCGGACTCACCGCACGCATGCGGTCGATGAAAAGCGCATCCTCGAAATACGTGGCCTTCTCGCACAGGATGGGGCGTTGGAAACCCAGCACGATCTCCTGATAGGGCTCCATGCGCTTGAGCTCCTGATCCAACATCAAGGCGCGTCCCTGGTCCGACGTATTCGTTCCCGTGGAGGTGTTGCGCCCGCGACTGCGACTGGTCGAGGTCGCTTTTTGCGTGAATGTACCGAGTGTTTCGGATAATTCCTTCGCATCCTGCTGATTGCCAGGCGCGTAAGCGACGAGCACCGCGTGGTTGGTGAAGAGCGTACGAGTGCCGGCCACGCCATACAATTCGTTTGGCTCAGTCTGCGTCTTCGATTGCAGGATCGTCAAAAGACGTATCCAGTAGCCCGCGATGAACGCGTTACCCTTATCGATGACGTCAATGCGCCCAATCGCGG
Organism: Robbsia andropogonis; assembly: GCF_034047095.1. Taxonomy (NCBI): domain Bacteria; kingdom Pseudomonadati; phylum Pseudomonadota; class Betaproteobacteria; order Burkholderiales; family Burkholderiaceae; genus Robbsia; species Robbsia andropogonis. The sequence continues at coordinate 16,824 of NZ_CP139168.1, forward strand.
GGAACTCATCGAGGACCAGCAAACACTGATACCCAATTGTCGGGTCCTCGCCAGGTAGCACATCGAGGTTGTCTTCGATGCATTGCGTAAAAAACAGGTTGGCAAGCAAGCTGGCGACTGACAGGTCACGCACCGGCAGGACCACATAGATGGATATCGGTTCACGCCGCACCCGATCTAGATCGAAATCGCATGCGCTCGTGGCTTGGTCCACAATCGCATTACTGAACAGACGCAGCCCTGAATTGAAGGTCGAGACGATATTGAGCATCGTTTCATCGGGGGAGGCCAGCACCCGGGAGAGCGCGCCCAGGCAGTCACCCGAAAGCGGCTCGCCCTCTTTGGTCTCGTGCTGCATCAGCTCTGAGAGGTGTTCCCGGACCGTCTTGTCGGGCTTGGTCGCAAGCCGCAACACTTGCCCGAACGTGCAATCGGCTGTCATTTCCATTAAATAGAGGGCCAAACCCAAGAACAGGTCGCTTGCCTGCTCGTAAAAGAATTTATTGCGCGCATCACTCGTGTGATACAGGCGCGCGGCGATCCTTTGCAAGCGACCCACGCGCACGAAGGCGGGGCTTCTGGCAATCTTGAACAGCGGATTCCACCGGTGGGTATAACCCCCTTCATCGAACGGCGCCCAGCGGAACACCTTTTGGCCGCAAGCCTGCCGATACCGCGATGTCAGATCGAAGTTCTCGCCTTTGACATCGAGCACCACGACCGAATCCGAAAACGTAAGCAGATTCGGAATGACGATGGCCACGCCCTTGAAGGAACGCGTCCGGGCAGCCACCATCACGAACTGCGTGCCGCGAAACGTCAAATACTTGCCCTTGTACCGTCCGACGATGATGGAAGGGTCGCGCGCGCCCTCCTTGCCCCGCGTACGCCCATTCGCCTCGTCCATCAAACCGTAACGCCGAATCTCGTGCGCCCGCGCAAAGCGTGCATCGCCGTGTAGTTCGCGCTTAGGCTTGGCGACCAGCGCGGCGGCCACCGCCACGATCGGCAGCAACGGTATCGCAGCCGACACCACGCTCGCGATAAACAAGGAGCGCTTGACCGCCTTCTCATCGCCGAACGCTTGCCAATAATCGCGAAGCGTCCACAAGCCAATCACCGAATCGGGGAGTTTTTCTAATTTGGCGAAGAGCGCAGCGCCCGCGAATTGGCCGGCCACAACCAGTGCCGTTATCGCCAACAGCGCGACCAGCCCGCCGGCGACAACCCGATCAAGCATCGTGGCGCGCTTTAGCAGGACCGCACTCGCGCAGATTCCCCACACAACACATGTACCGCACAAGGCCCCGATCAGCAAGGCCCGTTCAACGGCATCCGTTACGAGGCCTTCAAGGTGCAATGGCCGCGCACCAAGAAAGAGCACTGCACCCGCAAGCGCTGCGAGTAATATGTCCAGGAGGATGCGCTTTTTCATACGCATCTCTTGCTCGGTATATGCGGCAAATCAAACGTGTTGATCTGCTCCATGGCCTCGCGTGCGGCGATCGGATCGCGATCCCGCATTGCCAAGGTCAGCATGGCCAGCGCGGGCCAGTCACCCTCCACCCGTATGGGCACGGTATTGTCCGCCGCTGTCGAGTGATACAAAGGACTGACCAGGCAGGCCATTTGCCGCATGATCCGGTTGGGGCTCGCCGCCATAACGGCGGCATGGAGTTCGACGTGCGCTTGCACATACGCGCCAAGTGTCTTGGCGTGCATCCGATTCGCGCACGCTGAGATAACCCGAGCGCGCTCCTCGGCAGTCGCGCCCTGCGCCGCATCGCCGGCGGCGATCGGTTCGAAGGCGCGACGCAAGGCCACAATAGCGGCCCTGAAAGCACCGTCCGTGTCGAACGAGAGACGCCAGCGCACCACATCGCCATCAACAATTTGCCATTGATCTTCTTGAAGGACACGCATACCCAACCGTGTGCGCACCTTGATTGCCCCGCACGCCAGCAATCGGCTCATTGCTTCGTGAAGTCGCGTCCCGCTCACGCCCAACTTCCCGGCAATCGCCTCATGCGAGGGTAACGCCCGGGTCGCATCGCACAGCAGCAGTATCTTCTCGGCCAACCAGGCCCGCCTCTCATCAGATGAACCCTTGCTGTAACTCATGCTTCTCCTCTAAGTAGTTGCATTTTCGTGACTGGATCAAAGTAGATTTCCGTTAGCTCACGGTTTTCCAGGAAGAGCACGACGTCGACTGTGGTGCGAATCTCGCGCATCAAGTAGTCCAGTGGCAGCGTCTGCCCCACGGGGCTTTGTTTCACCAACGTCGCGATGCGCGAAAGCGCTGCGATCGAATCGTTGGCGTGCACCGTCGTCAATCCGCCGTCATGGCCAGTATTGAGCAGCGTGAGATAGTCCCAGGTCTCATCGCCCCGCAATTCGGCCAGTAACACCCGATCGAACTTCATGCGTAACGTCGCCTTGACGATGCGTCGTGCGGGAATCGCCTCGCTATAGAACAAATGAACGTGATTGCGATGCAGCGGCAGGGGCAATTCGTGCGTGTCCTCGATCGTCGCGATGCGCGCCTCGCGAGGGATGATCGGAATCAAGTCGGCCAGCGCCTTCATCAAGGTCGTCTTACCCGAGCCGGTGCCGCCAACGAGCACGATGTTCAACCGGTTCAATATGGCAAGCGTCAAGAAACGCACCACGTCGCGTTGACGTAGCGCGTCGAGCATGTCTTGCTGATCGCGCGAAAGACCACCGGCACCCAACGCACGAGCGGGGTTAAAAACCGGGGTGGCACGGCTCACATCGAGCCCTTGGGTGCCTGCGCGTGAAGCCGCCGCCTCAATGACATCTTGCGTCATGCGTGCCGCGGTGCCTTCACGAACCACATCCCGGAACCGATCAAACTTGCCCGCCTGCGCCCACTCATTGACCGAGAAGCGCGTGGCGCTCGGCACGCGTATCGTGAGCGAGACCGTTCCAGGCTCGCACGCCGGCGCAATGACGATTTGCCCGCGCTCACCATCGGGCAGCCGCACTGGCTTTTCCGGTTCCGACGCCGACAGTGGCGGTTTAGCCTTGTTGTAGATAGCGAGGGCCGGTGCGAACTGGTTGAGCGCTTCGAGCGAGGCGTTCGGTAAGTCGTGCCGTTGCCAGCCCTCACTCGTCTCCGTCCAGCCTTCATGGGGGCGATTAATCGCGAACTCGGTCACCCCAGGTGTTGCCAGCAATGCAGCGATACCAAGCGTTTTGAGGTGGCTGCGCACCGTCACACTGTCGTCGTATGGCATGTGTTTACTCCTGCGGATTCGATCGTTTCACGGTTTCGCAAGCTCGTAGACATCGGAGAAATCGACATCTCGCGCAACGAAAATCGTCGTCATCGAGCCGTACTTCGAATACGCCGTCGGCGGCACGTTGATCGTGTTACGCAGCGTCTCGGAGGCAACCTGTCCCGCCGAATTCGTCGTGTTGTTGAATTGCACGCCATTGCTACTGGTGCCCGCGTTCGCCGCAATGCTCGACAGCGCCTGACCTGCGTCGCTGATAAGGCTGACCATCATCGCCCCGCCGAACCGTGTCCAGAAATGGGTATCCACGTACGCGGGCAAACCACTGCCGCCGAGCGCATCGGCAGCGGGCGAATCCAGTTGAACCTTCACCCCGGCCGGGGTGGTGAGCCGCGTCCAGATCACGAAGATGCGGGCCTGCCCTTGCATCAGTGCCTGCCGTTGTTCGCCCACCACCTCGGAGCCCCGTTCAACGAGCAGCACCTTGCCGTTTGCCGAATAGACATCCTTGGCCACATGGCAGGTGGTCATGCCGGGATAGTCGGTGACGATCTCCGCACCCTGCACGCAAGGAATCGTCGTTCCAGCAATCAACAGGAAGTCGAGCGAGGGCATCAATTCGGCCTTGACGCTCTCCAGCTTCGAGGGCTGCAACTTGCCGTCCAGGCCATCTTTCGCAAATTCACCACGCGCAGTGCCGATGGCAGACGCGGCACCTGGCCCCGACGAGCGCGGCGTCTGGTCGTTGAAGCTCAGTAACACGTCGCCATCAAGCTTGCGCTCCTGCGGTGTTTGCACCGCGCTCGCGGCATTGGCGGCCGTGGCGCCGCTCACATTCGATGCGGTGGCGCCATCCGCATGCGCTGGTTTAGGCAGCGCCGCGTTGGCCGCCGCGACCTCCGAGGCCATGGCCGCGTCGGCGGCGCGCTGCCTTTCGATTTTCGCCTGATCCCGGCCGAAGTCGTGATGCGCATCCGATGGCTTGTCCTTCGCCGCATCCACTCGTGCCGCGAGGGTTTGCGCATGCTGCTGCGCACTCCAGCGCTTGATCGCGAGACCCACTGCAACCGCGCCAAACAGCAACACCAACACAAGCCCGATCACGACCGGCAACATCCGCAATGGGCTCTTGCGCTTCGTGCGCGTGATACCCGGCACACCTCTCTCACCCAAGCTAGCCTCGGGCGATGCCGGTACCGAAGAAGATGTCGTATTGTTCTCATTGATCATCGCCCGCCTCCTTGTGCTTCACCAGACGCACCGTGCCGGGAACGGTCGTACCCGCGGGGTTGAGCTGCCCATCGGGCCGGTATGCGTTATTACGGATACCGAGCACGGCGTCCCCCAGGCGTAGATTGAAACGCTGCGCCGTGTCATGCACGACGAGCACCGGGCCGCGTACATCATCGGGATTGACCAACGCCTCCTTGTTATCGCCATATACCCGGTAGATCTGAGGCAGATCCCGATTGGTGCGAAACTCGAAGTAGGTAAAGCGCCCGTCATCCCACAAGGCCGTGGGTGCCAACACCGTGTCGCCGTGCATGTCGTAGTCGGCGTTGCCCGTACCACGCGTGTCAACCGTCTGCGCCAGCAGTGCGCGTGCTTCGGCCGAGCGCACGGCCGCCGCGGCGCTTTGTTTTGCCTGCGTGTCCGGATACGCGAAACTCAATGACCAAATCGCGTCTTCGTGCCGTGCCACAGGCACGAGCTTGAGTACATAGCGCCGTCTATTCGTCAGTAAAATCAGATTGGTTGCCGCATGGGCGGCCTTGGGCTTGAAGAAAAAGCCATTGCCCGCCGGACCCGCAGACCACGCCTTGCCATCGCCCATGCCACCACCATCGATTTTTTCGCCTTTCTCAAAAATCAGGACAGTCGCCTCCCCGGCCCGATACGCCACTTGGTAGGTCTCATTCGGGTCATAGAGCGCGCAGGCAATATGCGCGTCACTGCCGCACGCGCCGGGCACGACTTCGGCAAAGACGCTCATGGGCGTTGCGGCCAGCGCGGCGATCAGTACCGCGCTCGCCTGCCTTTTACGAGAAAAAAGCGTCATGGCCTGGCACCTCCGCCCGAGGGCGCGGACTGCGCTGCCGTTGCCGCCGAGGGCATCGGTACCACGCTATCGGTCGTGCTGCGCGTCCAGTCGCGGTCGACCGAATAGCTCGTCACGCGAAAGCCTGTCGGATTGCGTGTCTGGTCGTTGCTGCGTGTGGGCAGCTCGCCGATTTCATAAGTGATGGTCGCGACCCAATATTCGGTCTTCGGCACCACAACGGCACCGCTACCCTGCGACGACAGGGGCACCATCGTCTTGGAGAAAAACACCTGCGCCGTCGATCCGATAAAAGTAATCGCCCCAATGTGGGCGATCACACGGTATTTATCGGTCAATATGTTCTGCGGCGAATTCTTATGGTCGTAAAGCGATGCATATTGCCCTTGCTCGCGTTCCGAATTCATCAGACTCACGGTGTCATAGGCATCTTGTATCGTGTACCAGTCGTAACTCTCCCGTAGCTCCACGTACTGGCGAAGCGCAGCGCGCACCTCCAGTTCACCAAAGCTGACCGAACCACTGCGCGCGACATCAATGACCTCGACATTACCCGTGGCGGTGTTGTCTCTGATGATGACCGGAGGAGAAGGTCTCTTTAGTTGTACTAACACTGCTGAGCCAATAATGGAAGCCAATGCGATGAACAGCGCACCGCCTGCCACGCGCCATGCGATTTTCCTAGCATTCTCTTGCAACTGCTGACGAGATTGCTCAAACACGAGCGCTTGCTTGAAATACATGCGAGCCATATCGCGTGGATCGGCATCCGCAAGCGCGGCTGAGGCATCGCGTAGCGCGGTAGCGTAAGCATTTGCCGCAAGGGTGCCCGGCGCAGACGTTGTTGCCGCCAATTTCCTTGGAACCCATTTCATCGCACACCCTCCTGTGTCGCATGGTTCACCGGCATCCACGGCCCTTTTGGCTGCGTCGGCTTTGGCACCGACGAACACGCCCCGAGCAACGCGACGCTACAAAGCACGACGATTATTCTCATGGTCACTCCCGATTCATGCGGTTTGCCGGAAACATCCGGCAAAAAAGTCTGATTACTTGGGTCTCTGATACTCCGCATCCGGCATTACAAGATGGCCAGATGCCTTATCAATCGTCAAAACGTATGTCATACCTACCAACAGCATGAGTTTGCCATCCGAGTACGTAGCTGGTACTCGTTCCGTTGTCGTGGCGTCCGCCTTACTTTGCGCTGAAAGATTCGGCTTAACGGAAATCATATAAAAATCGTTCCCATCGCCGTTGCGGGTAATGACGATTTCGTTAGACCCGCTACCGCTGACTTTTTCCCATTTGCCTATAAATTCATCCCCACCCTTCTTGCCGCATCCAAACAGCGTGATCCCTAAGACAACAATGAAAGCGGTTAGTAAAAGTCGTGTCGTTTTCATCTACGGCTCCTTGAAAGTAATCAATATCAAAAGGCTTTCATCGCGTTGTTACTCGCCCCCGACCCTCCACCGCCGCCAGAAAGCCGCATGGCACGCATTGCCGCGCCGGCAACGTTGCTGAGCTGACCCACCATCGATGAGATACCAACTCCACCTGCCAGTTGCGATGCCAGGGACGGCAGGTTCAGCGAGATAACGATGAACACAATCCCGCAGCTAACAATTTTTCCTTCGGTTGCGTATGTCAGGATCACGTCTGACACGTCAAACTTAGTTGGAAGCACCCAGGTCATATAGCTGATTTCCAACGCACCCGCCGCACCGAAAAGGGCAACGAGAATGCCGTAGTTCAGGCACTGACCCACCCAATTCTGAAAGTACTGCCGAGTCGCCGGGAAAAGCGCTGTGACGATAAACGCGGGCCCCAAAGCCAGCAGCAGTCCGAGGGCGAACTTGGCAAGAATAATGAAGGCGGCCGCGATCGCCAGAAATGGCAACCCCACCAAGAGGACGCACACAGCCAGTACCGATACCTCAATGGACAATCCGATCTGATAGGCCTTGATGCTGTCGTACATACTCTTAATTGCCGAGATATACAGGTTCAACAAGGAGTCAAGTCCGTTGCTCAAACTGTCGCCGTTCATGATGGCGCTGCTTAGGTCGTCGCCGAGGCCATTAAAGAACGGGACCACGTATTCGCTGTAGTAACTGATGTTCATCCCGAAGGTCAGGACCGCCGCCCACCCTGCCATCCTCAGCAGAAAGTCCACGATCGGACTGTCGTTATGGCCACGCCAATACGACACCAGCACGAGCAACACATACAGACTGAAGCAGGCCGCGACCAACGGACTGATCAGCGAGATCATCTTGGCCGAACCCGTGTTAATGGTGTTGAGGACGGTCTCATCGAACCAGCTGAACATGTCAGAAAAAACGTGTAATTCCATGATGCATTACTCCCGTATCATTTGGTATCGTCACCATCCAACCGCTGCTGCATATCCTGGTGAGCTTCCTGCTGTGCCAATTCCTTTTCCGCGTCCTGGAGCCGTACCATCAAATCAAGGCGGGTCTTCTCCGCGTTGATCGACGACACCTCTGCTGACCATCGGTTTTGCAGATCGGCTTTAGCAGCGGGGTCCTGCGTCATATTGGTCTGCTGCATCAGTTGCTGAATATTGTTAAGCCTGTCGATCGATGCCTGGTAGGAACGCATCGTCATTGCCTTATTCGCCGCAACCGTATCGTTCAAGCGCTGCTGGCCAGGGGTGTACGCCGTCATACCCTCCTGAGCTTCGATACTGCTCGCCAGCCCGCTAATGCCGTTCAATTGCCCGCTTTTGACCTGGTCGTACACCGACTGCCACTGATCAGGCAGGTAATTGCGCAAGGAAGCATCGTTATAGATCTCGCCAAGTCCCCGGTTGCCAGTCATCGACTGGTACTGGTTCGTTAATAGTCCGTATTCCTGCTGCAACTGTTTGACCGTTGCGATGGCTTGGGCAATTGCCTGAATATCGAGCACCGGCACGCCCTGCGCATGGGCCATGGGCAACGTGCAGGTCAATGTCATTAACGCGGCCGCGCCGAGGATTCGCATTGTTTTCATCGTCCTATCCAATTCTCAAAGATCTATTTCAAGGATGCGTTGTCATGTATTGGTGCTGGTCAAGCTCAAGCAACTGCTTGAGCGTCGTATCGATTGAAATCAACTGCACGAGCATTCGTTGGTTGATGTCGTTTTCCGGGCGTGGCGTGCAATGGTACGCGTCGGGTTGTGTGAGCACACCCGCCTGCGCCTGCTTCGCGAGAGCAGCGCTATCAACGCCCTCCTGCGCATGTGCCGAAGTTCCTACAATGAGCAATGCGGCGATTGCCGTGACTTTAAACATGCGCATCATCGTCGTGCTCTGCCTGACTGCTTTCATCGGTTTGCTCCATGGAACGATCTGCCGCGGCCCGTCCTTTAGCGCCGCGCTTGCCTTTACGACGCGCTTGGAACAATTGCATGCGCAGGTCCGTGTCACCATGTGCCTCCCGCGTACAGGCCTCCCAAATCGCGACGTTATCCAAGCTGCTGGAGAGCACCGCAATCTCGTCGTCCATGCCGCCCAGGTCGAGCGTGGCAAACGCCGACTGATTGCTTTGCTTGATTAAAAACGTCCGCGCTTCCTTCGGAAGCTGCTTATACGCATCAAACTCGCGGTCGGTCATGTTCAGAAGCTTGGCGCTTTCCCGTTTGGCCTCCGGATTCGGCAAATAGCATTTCGTCGCGGTGAGATCACGTATTTCCGCAAAGACCGGGCATTGAATCGCATCCTCTGGTGATTGCGAATCCAGAATTAGAAACTCGTCGGCCTTGCGGCCAGTCTTGAGCGACTTGCGAATCAAGGCCTGTGTGGTCGGATAGCTCGCCGGAAGCCAGAATTCCGCTATCACCGTGGCAAGCAAGCCGCCCTTTCTTTGCATCTGCTCCTTGAGGTAGAGCAAATGCGCAAGCACCGGCTCCGTTGCCGGATAATCCTTCTTCAAGAAATCGCTTACATCGAAGCCAATACGACGGACCTCGGCAATATTCGTCAACGCCCGGGGCACATTGTCCAAGGCCCATGCAAAACGACCGTCCGTCGCCCCGCACCACTGACTCAAGCGCAGCCACAGGCTATTGTGCTCACCCGTATCCGGGATGGATTCCAGCAGACGGCTGAAGGTGCGGTGCTCGATATTTTCGAGCTTCATCACGGTGTCTACCGCGTGCTTGATATGGCGTTGATCCTCGGCACTGAGCTTGCCGTTTTCATCTCGGCAACACGCACCGACTAAGTCATACAGGTGCGCGAGGTGTCGTTTGGTGTACGGCAGCGCGAACGGTGCAAGGCCCGTCGGCTCCCCTTCACGCAGCGTGTAATATTCAGCACCGATTTCCTCAAGGAAGATTCTGAGACCTTGATCCAGATCCAAGGCGAATATCTTTGGGTCGAACCGTTCCAAAAAGGCCAGCAGCATGGTCTCAAGGGTGGTTTTACCCGTGCCGGTCGCACCCATGATCAAAGTGTGGCCAGCGACCTTCTCACCCACGCTATCCTCATCGAGGCGAGAGGCGTGGCAATTCAAACTAAACAGGCTTTTTGCTACCGTATGCACCGGCATCAGCGCGGAACCGTCACCCAGTGGATTACCCCGAGCCTTGCCCGCCGAATACGTGTGCATCGAGAACGACGAGGCGAGGTTGCGGGTGGACTTCGGCATCGGACGCGGCTTTTTGCGGAAACCCGGTACCTGACTCAAATAGGTGTAGGGTGCCGATGCGGTTGCCTTGACGAACTTGAACCCACAATCATTTAACGCGCGGCTCGTAACGTACGCACCATTGCTTATCGCCTTCGCGGCGGTTTCGCCATACACAACCAATGCGCCGTGATAATCGCCAAACGCCAGATCGCGACCGGCGATGAGCGCCACGGCCTGATTCAGCTCCTTGATTTGATGGTGCGCCTTGTCGCCGACCGATTTCAGGTGATTGATTTGATCTTCGATCGTCTTCATTGCCTGCGCCGTGCTCAAGCAGCCGAAACTTTGCGTGAAGGTGAATTCGACAGGCAGCGTGAGCAGCGGGTTCGTCTGCCCCCATCCCGCATTCGGAAAGTCCTTGAGGTCATAACAGACGGCAAATCGCGTCGACGTGTCGGTGCGCAATTCGACGGTGTCATAGTGGAAATGCAGGTGGGCGGTCGGAATCAGGTCGCGGCCGGTCGCCTGCGTGACGGGCACGCGCTCATCGATCCCATTAAGCAGCTCACCAATGAATTGGTACGTCTCCGAAAACACGACACCATTGTGTCCATATGTTTGCAGCAGTTGCGGATCATAGGCGACAAGGGCCTTGGTTAAGCCCTCGCCCAACTCCTCAAGCTCACGCAAGGTCTCGTCCAGATCGTCACCGGTGAGGATCGCGGTGATATAAAAGCTATTCTCGAAATGGTCGTGTTTGCGAAAACGCTCAAGGTATTTGTCAACCGTGCGTTGAACGAAAGGGCTAGTGAAGCGGTATTCGTCGCCAAAGGACACGCGCCGACGACGAAACGTCGTCCACAATGCGAGACGATTGCCCTTTTCCAAGGTCATGGCGGCGAGTTGGCGATTCCAACCATCGTATCGCGCCTCTATCTCTGCACGGCTCACCGATTCAAACGGCACGCCGTTCACGCGGATCACGATGAAGGCACCACCCGAATCCAGGCTCGTCGCCGTTTCAGAAACGGGACGGCCAATCTTAGGCAAATGATCTTCGACTGCTGAGACAAGCCGGGTCAAACTATCATTCATCGATATTCTCCAAGTTTGGCGACAGCAAGCTTTGACGAAGTATTTCGAATCGCACGAGATCTCTTCCCCCCGAAAACGAACGGGTATACAGGTCGAGGTCACGTCCATAACGCATTGGTGCGAGCGTGTAGGTCTTGCCGAAAACAGACACACGTCGGCGATTGATCCAGCAGCAAAATTCCAGCCACATCAAATGGAGCGCCCGATCGTCGGTGAGACAGACTGAACGAAAGAACATGAATACCGGCACGCCCGCCGAGCCGATCAAAAGCCCGCCCGGCCCAAGCGCGAAGCCACCAATCAAACTACTGATCAAGGATGTGCAGGCGATGATCAGTGCCGCGAACATCGGCACGCCACCGATCATCGCCGTACGATTGAGCCCGGCGTACGACGGATGCAGGATGCGCTCCTCCTCAACGGTCATCATGCGAACAGTCCAAACGCCCAGCCGGCAAGGACAAGCGAACCGCCCACCGCCGCCGTCTTCGCGATAGCGCCGCCGAAGTCATGAATCCAGTCTGCCTTGTTGGACCAGCACTGAATGCCCACCCACAGCAGGTATGAACCCGCTAGAACGCCGACGAACCCATAGAACCATAGCGTGAAATTACTCACTGCTTGGGTACCGGCAGTGAGCCCTCCACCCGCCCAACTTGGCCCGGCCAATACCGAGAGGATGGCAAGGACCCCCACGCGCCACATGATCACGCCCAGCGAACGAGCCGGACGAATGAATCTATTATCAATAGACGTGTTACGCATCTTGCACTCCATCAGAAATCCCCTAGGGCGTCCCAAGCAGGGTGTTGATCAATAGGCTTATCCTGGCCAGGCCCGGCGCTATCGCGCGGCACTGGCTCACGCCGCAGGCGCGCGATCGGTGCGGGCGATTCGCGAATCGGCACGACATCGATCGGCGGAACACTCGCAGCACCACCATTCATCCGCGCCGCGTTTGCAACCACGCGCTCGACATAACTCGTTGCGTGACTATCGGGGACGAAACCCCGCGTGAAATTGCCACTGTAATAACAACTCAACGCGGCCCGCAAAGCGGCCTGGGGCGTTCGGCCCCCTGCAAGTGCGCGGTCATAGCAGCCGGAGAGAATTGCGCCACCTGCACGCAGATTCGCGCACGGATCGAAAGCCGTTTCGTGCGACAGATCGTAGGCGCGCAGATTCGCTCGGTTGATCTGTGTCAGACCCATGCTGTAATTCCACCCCGAAGCGTCCAGCGCCCGTACCGTCGCGATCGCTTCATCACGATTACGGGGCTGCCGCATTAGCTTCCCACCCACCACGCCGATCGCATATGGGTTAAATCCGGACTCTGTCTTGACAAGCGCGCGCAGCGTGGTCGGGTGGACCGAAGGCGCGCACTGCTGAGCGAGCATCGCAAAGTCGATTGGCATCACTATGGCTCAGACGATAATGAATGATTGATGCTCACACGCCGGACCGGCGTGACTTGGACCACTCGGTAATGCTCTTAATGGTGTAAGCGATTACAGTAGGCATTTGAAAAGTGTACAAAACAGTCGCTGCCATCAGCAGGGCTACACAAAGCACACGCGGCTCCATGACCCCAAAAGACGCATATTCAACCTGATTGGTTGCCCAAGTGAAAAAACGATCAATGATTAGACGTAGTCCACAAAAGCTCCAAAATATTAGTATTACTAATTCACTAAAGCCAATAATGACCGACTCCGAGATGACATGACGGAACACTTTGCGCATGATTCACCAGTCCCGGCTATCGCGGGGCCAGCCGCACTTGTAGAGGAAGTAAGCGATAGACAACCAGCCGGAACCGACAATCGCGACTTCGATCAGTTCAGGCAGCGTGGAATGTCTTTTGATCAACCAAAACACAAAACCCATCAAAGATGTCGTGACTATGAACAAGAGCAATGCGCGAATGGCCTTGCAAATCAAATCGAAAATTTTACCTAGCACGATGTTCCCCTATGCTTGGATTAACAAACTGCTTAATCAATTAATAAGCATGACTATTCAATAACCTGTTTTTATTTCCACAATTTCGTTGCCGGCGTCCTCAAATTCCGGACTGCACCCGTAACGAAGCTATGGACTTCGTTGAATGGCAGGCACTTTATTGAGGTCGATCGCTATACCGGTGCATTCTTACAAAATGCAGTGCACCTAACGCTGGACTTTATAATGAGAGCGTCTAGCACCAGGAGCGTAGAGTACGGTGCTACAGTCTAAACTGTATCTAGTCGTACATATGCGATATGGTTCATATTATTATTCGAAAGTATTCGACAGTCAAACGCTTTCTTTTTGTTTGTTGCGATGCACACACGGCATGCTTCAGGTCAGTTCTGTCGGGATCTGTCCTCACGTGAACTTTTCAGGCCCCAGGATGCCGGTCAGGCTCGATATCTCTGTATTTTTATTCATTAGTTTAGATGCCAACATCAAGTACAACCGACAAAGTCAAAGCTCTATTACATAAGCATGGCATAGGGGAGCGACAACAGATCAAGAAAGTAGCGTCGATCCTCAACATCGCATATGTGAGCGCAAGACAGAAATTCGCCGGCGACCGCAACTGGTCAAACGAGCAACTGGCACAGATCGCGAGACATTTTCACGAACCAATAGAGGAGCTAGCGATCCCTTTCCGAGCACCAGTGTCTAATGGAATATTGCTAATATCAGACATCCCACAACGGTGCATCTGCGAGGTCGGCGAAGTTCTTGTAGATCCGCGTTCTGAATCCTTCGTCGCCAGACAAGAAGGAGACACCTATATCGTCACCACCGGTGCCACTGCGGAAGCGGGACAAAGTTATCTACGGGTAATCCAAATTCATCCCGTCCCGTCTCCTGTTGTTGCATCACTCGACGACATACCGGATATTTCCGAAGGAATCACGCGATCTTTTGCCAAGAAGGGCATTGCGGTAAAAAGCTTTGTAGACCCTGACTTGCTCTTGGAGACTGCCAGCGAAGGGATTTTCGAATACTACATCTTGGACTGGACACTGAACGACAATCGAACGGCTAATTACGTAATCGAAAAAATACGTACTGAGATATCTACTCAGGCACCAATAATTATTCTAACTGGGAATTTACGGACCCATCATCTTGAGTCTGAGATCGCTGATCTAGTGAGCCGGTTCGACGAAATATCGGTGTTAGAAAAACCAGTATTGAATCTTGTTATGGCTAATACGATCTATAAGAAGCTATTCTTTCGTGGTAAGAATATTTCTCCTTAAGAAAAACCCCCAACTCAACAGGATTGGTTAGTTTCAATTATCTTGGTAGGAAACTCCACAACGAAGGTGGTTCCGGAACCCGCGATACTTTGAACGCTTACGGAACCATGGAGTAAATCTACTAATCTTTTCACTATCGCCAAGCCCAAACCAGATCCTGCTGCGTCGTCTCGAGCCCTCCCCTGCCAAAAAGGTTCAAATATATTTTCCAAGTCTTCAGCGGGAATTCCACGACCACTATCGTCGATAGTAAATTTTAATATGCCATCACACGGCAATTCAACTTTATTCGAAACTAACACCTCACCCAATACGGATATCTCACCTTCATCGGTAAATTTTATGGAATTTTGAATTAAGTTCGCCACCACTTGACGCACTCTATCAAAATCAGCATAAATAACTTCTCCGTTTGATTTTCCTACAACCTTAATCTTTACATTTTTTGATCGAATACATTCTGTAAAATCTTCCGAGATGTCACTTAACAAGTCATTCAAAGCGAATTCCTCCATACGAGGCAGTAAAACAGCCGCTTCAAGCCTTGAGAAATCACCGATATCTTTCATCTGACTGATTATCTGGTTCGCTACACGCCTAAGTCCTAATATTCTATGATCAGATTCTTCCAACCCACATTCGAGCGCAATCATATCGTACCCGTTGATAAGACGTTGAATTGGCGAACGGAGTTCATGGTTCACGGCGGCGATGAATTGAACGTTTTTCTTAACAGCTATTTTCTCTCGCTCAAGAGCTATCCGAAGCTTATTCACAATTCCTTCAATTTCATCACGAACCACTCTTTCTTGCAAACGAAGTCGATATCCTAATGCGAAAGAAAAAATGATCGCCTCCCAGACTGCGGCAAACTTGATAGAGTAATCAGTCAACCAACTCTCAGGTATTACTAATAACGATTTCAAAGCTAACAAACACAAAGCGAGTGCAAAAATCGACCATCCGATGAAATAAAAAAATGCCGGCTTATATTGCTTCATTGCTCGCCAGCCTCCAGCAACAAAGAGCGCGGGCAAAATACTGATGATCAATATGTTGGCAACATTGAATGAGTGCCCCCTGGGCAACACAAAAGGCGTTAAGGCACAACCGAGAGAAACGTATTGAAAAAATAGTAAATACTTACTCAGTAATGTTTTGTCGTTTTTTATATCTATCAAATTTCTACCAAAAACCACCATCCCGTGAAGAGCAAAAAACGGAAACATTGAAAATATTTTTTCTTTAAATTTGCTGAATCCAAAAATATATGGCATGAAACCGTCAATATATATGAAGGTTGCAATAAATGCGCCAAGATAATATATATAGTATAAATAGTTCTTATCTCTAAGATAGAGATACAAAAATAAGTTATAGACCCACATGACACCAAGAGGACCGAAAAACAAACCTTCTTCTAAATGATTTTTAGCGATAGAAGCGATCAATCCATACTCGTTCGACCATGCAAGATCAACAACGACATTATGTCCTTGAGGCAGGTATCTTAAGTAATAATCTACGTTTAAATCTTTAACTGGCAATTTGAAGATGTAATTATGCACCGCATAGATACGATCGTTCATTGCGGTATTTTCGGATAAATCTTGTACTTGATATTTGTTACGATCCCAATAATAAACTTGCATCATTCCAACATGCTCATAATTTTGGATTAGGTACCAATATGCCTCCTTATAATTCGAAAAATCCGCACTGAACTTCACCCAAACAGCGCCATTGACAGTTGGAAAGTTCAAATCCTCTTTTACGATTTTTGCGAAACGTTCTTTTTTCTCGATCACATCATTTATTGACATTCTGCCAGTTGGATCAATCAGATATTCTAGCGATGCTCGCAAAGGTACAATAGAATGGACATCGGAGGCAGGCACCCAATTCTTAGTCGAAGCAAAACCACAACTAGAATTAAATAGCAGCAACCACAAAGCGACTATAGTAATGAAACGTAGTTTAGCCTTTGAGAGCATCAATTTTTCTTAATTCGCCTTGATTACAGGATAACTTGTCAAGCAAGACTCTAACATCGGCGGTAATACTGGACGATTCTTAGAGTCGACAATAGTTCCGATGTTTACACTAGTACTTACCAGCGTCTCGTCACCTTTACGGTGCATCGTTTGATCGAATCGAAAACGGAGCTTGGACGGCCGGGACATTTTTGTGTAAATGACGAAATCTTCATCTGGAAACAATGACTGAAGATAATCGGTTTCTATCCGAATAACAACAAATCCGATACCCGCTTCTTTTAAGTCTTGAAACGGAAACTTTAATGCTAGAAGTAGTTCGTGACGAGCTTGCTGATAATAATTCAGGAATACTGCGTGAGGGACGCCGCCGCCTGCGTCTATTTCGTACTCCCGGACTTTGTATTCTGACTTGAATGCTTCGTTCATAACGTTCCTCTCATTGCTAGTGGTTAGTTCAGTGCGGTATCACTTCCTATACATTGGTTCTATTGTATTCGAATACTTACTCGCAAGGGCTCCCAGTAATACCTTGTTTTGCTACCGGTCTCCAGGCGTTACTGCACGTAGGGATGGTGAACGCAACAGCATGGATACTCAATCTAGGCTTAGGGGCACAAGGTAAGAGTCACAACTGGTCGTTTTGGCAAGCCCCATTGGGTTCAGAGTGGCAAGGTATCCATAAGATCGTAGAATAGTGAGCGATCCTTACAATCATTTCTGTCACATCCTAAATTTAAAAATATTTTTTGAAATTTAGGTATTGGTTTCGGATGCTATAGACACTTGTTTGTTGGTGAACATGCGGACGTCGCTTTCGCTTATCACCGATTCGCCGCGTAGACTTTGACGAAAGGAGTACGGACCGCTTATTAGTTAAGTTGAAGCCGTTTATCAAGTTCAAAGCATCTGTCACAAGGGCGGTTTTTGTGTTTGAGTCGCGACAAGGCTCGGTGGGAATCCTCTACCACCGGTCGGTGCGCATTACAAACGGGTGATCCAATCAATGAGTTTCGATCGCGTTTTCTGCGCCACTTGCCAGCCGATTATTGCGCCCGGCAACACAACGGCTTAGGAAGTGCCTTCACTGTTCGTTATGTTCTTTGGCAGTAACCTATTGATGTTTTGTTGTAGCAGCGCGTGCAACTCATCCTCGTCCACGTCACCCGTGATTCGAGCTTCGCCGTCTTGCAAAACGATCTTTATCTTCGCTTTTCCTTGGGTCAGTTGGAATTCGCGTCGAACCGTTTTCGTTGGTGGCGACAATTTTCGCTCAATATAGCTCACCATCCCGGATTGCAGTATTTTTCCTTCAGCTACCTTTTCCACGGCTTCGATAACAGCATCCGGATTTGCATCTATCAATCCCTTCGTGTGCAAATCGGTGATCTGAGACGCTCCCAACAATGCAGGGCGTTTGTTTAAAATGGCGTGAACGGCGGCAGGCAAACGACCAAACGCTTCGAGTTTGTAGACCATCGCTCGTGAGCAACCTAGCATTGACCCCAATTCTTTTTGCGTCGTGGCCGCACCGGTAGAACGAAGCATCTGAATGTGCCGATAGAGTTCCCAATCGGTCATCGAACGACGAACCAAGTTGTCGACAGTTAGGGCGCGCGCGGCCTCGATATCCGTCATTCTCAAGACTTTTGCAGGGATAGTCTTCCTGCCCAAAATGATGTGCGCACGGGTTCGTCCTTCGCCTGCGATTAGTTCGTACTGTGGCGATGCAGGGTCGCCACAATTGGGGGCCACAGTGTGGCACTCTGCGCTCTCGTCTGAAGTGCCACACTGTGGCAGCCTTTTTCCTTCGCTTTTAACTATGTCGAGCAACCGTCGGCCAGTGGCAGCTGTCTCAGACCCAGGAAGAACAATGCGAACGAGCACCGGGTTTAACAACCCCTCTCTCTCGATCGTGGCGACCAAATCCGCGATCCTATCATCGTCCTCCGTCGTTTCCTCCGTCCGCTCAATTCGCGATTGAAACGGGGAGACATAAATTGATTCAATAGGGATGAGCAGCGTGTCCTTGACCTGCGCTGCGAACTCTCCGAAGGGGGTTCCTTCCATTTGGGCGCGGGACAGCGCAGGATCGCGCCGCCGCGACATCGACTCTTGCAATGCTTTGTCTTGCTTGGTGGCCATCGTTATTCCTCGATTTCTTCAGCGCGCTTCGTCAAACCCGTGATTTCCACAATCTCTCTGGCCAACTTGCGCATCTGATCAGAAGCGCTGAGATCCGGGTTATGCTGGATGATTGTCAACCCGAGCGCCTCAGCTTTTTCAATTTCGGTGGTGAGCGGAATGGTCGTGGTTAAACACTTACCGTAATACTCCTTGATAGCTTCGGCTGTGAGCATGTGCATGCGCTTTCTCGCGTCGTGACGCGTCAGAATGGCACCGCCAAAGTTTAATCTTGGGTTGGCTTTTTTCCCCTGCTCGATAAAGCTGAGCATGTCCTCCGTTCCGATTAAAGACAACTTCGAGCCTGATTGGACGGGTACAAAGACGTAGTCTGATGCGGCCAAAGCATTCGCCGGGAGAAACTCTAGGCTTGGAGGTGTATCAATAATAATGACGTCGTATGTGTTCTGTAGTGGAGCGAGCTTTTCTGCAAGCACCGAGGTCGCAGCAAACGAGGACACCTGCATCATGCGTGCGACCCTGCCCAATAACAGAGATGACCCTATGAGATGCACGCCATCGATGCGCGTGTTTTGAATTACAGCCTGGGCCGTCGAAGCTTTGTTGTCCAGTACGAGCTCCACTGGTACCGATGGCGGCTCGTCAAATGAGTACACCATGCTCGTCGCATTGGCCTGTGGGTCCATGTCAACGATGAGGACGTCATAGCCCTCTCTAGCTAATGCATCGCTTATATTGACGACCAGCGTAGTTTTCGACACACCGCCCTTGTGATTTGAAAACGAGATCACCTTTGCCATTTTTCCCTCAAAGTTTACCTTTTATGCGGGGAATTATGGGTGGGATATCGGGGAAAAGCAAAGCGTTTTAAGGGGCGGGTCTGGCAAGAGCGAGAATCAACTTGAGGAGTTTCCTATTTTTCCTCACCGACATTGATCACGTTTTTGACGCGATCTTCGACATGTTGCTTCTCGTTTTACGATCGCAGTGCTAGTTATTTCTGCGTATTTTTACAATGCCCTATCGTATTTGAGTAAACCTTGAAGACACACCTTTGTAAACATTAAAACATTGAAGTTCTATATTTTCTATTATTTTCAATACGTTATTGAATTTAAGGTGAGGTTCTGTAGGCACTTGGGTGAGAACTAATGGGGACGTTGGTGGGTTGACATGGGCTCCACGACCGGGGCCGGTGAGAATTGAAGGGATGCTAGGTGAGTGGATATGGGATGGTGAGAAAAATAGGGGCTAATCCGGTGAGAAAAGATGTTGCTTTTTCTCACCGCAGTCGGATATCGTTCGTCTGTGAAACATACAGACACCACTTCTCTAATCGATAACGAGCTCGTTAAGCGCCCTAACGAGACCATCGGCATTAGCCCTAGTCATGGGGGGGGGCTGACGCTCATCGTGCGGCGTCTGTTCAACGTGCTCGTACACTTCACTGTGAAAGAGGGCGAGAGGGACGTTTATCGCAAGCCGCTTCGCGAGATTATGCGCTACATCGATTACAACTCGAACGACACCGCTCGTTTGAAAGCGCATCTGGAAGCGATGGCGTCTATTCCTATCACGTGGAACACCAGCACGGACGATGACGAGATCTGGACCGCGGCGGCGTTGATTGCTCATGCCTCAGTGATTCAACCCAAGAGCAGGGGGGTGGCAGCAATCGTCGAATGGTCTTTTTCCAGCCCCGTCCGAGCACGTTTGCTGCAGCCCGCTCAGTGGACGCAGCTGAAGCTTGTGATGC
Source organism: Robbsia andropogonis (assembly GCF_034047095.1). Lineage (NCBI taxonomy): Bacteria > Pseudomonadati > Pseudomonadota > Betaproteobacteria > Burkholderiales > Burkholderiaceae > Robbsia > Robbsia andropogonis. The sequence continues at coordinate 37,030 of NZ_CP139168.1, forward strand.
ACACGAAGTTGAAGACGGGGGCTTCGATCGGGTTGTACGAGATTTGCTCTCGCTATCTGACCAGCCCGGGGGGCCGCACAGCCCGAAAGCCCGTTGAGTGGTGGATGCCGGCGATCATCGGCGACCGAAGCGAAGTGCCGTCTCCGTACAAATATTTCAAGAGGGATGTGCTGAGACCAGCGATCGCGGAAGTGAATACTCACGCGGATTTCACAGTCGAGCTAGTCGAGCACAAGATTGGCAACAAGGTCGCTGAGCTACAGTTTGTCGTGCAGAAAAAACCGGTGAATCGCGTGACGGACGAAGAGTCTCCCCCATACGACGGGGCGCTGTTGGAGCGGGTGATTCGTTTAGGTATCGGGCAAGAGGCGGCGAGACGGATTTGTGAAAAAAACGACTCGGCAGAGATTCTTGCTGCAATCGACTTCACAGAAAAGCGGGCGGCGAAGTCCCCACCTTTGGACAGCGTAGCGGCGTATTTTCGCTCAGCCCTGAAAGAGGGATATCGAGAAAAAAAACCGCCCCAGAAACATCAGCAACAACAGTCGCTGCCGCTCGAAAGTGAAGAGGACACACGCGAAAAACTTCGCGCAAGGTTTTTGGCGCATCGACGTCGCGAAGCCTTGCTCTTGTGGCGAGAGATGCCTGCTCAGGATATGTTGAGCGAACTAGACGCATTTCTTGCGACGAACCCGGCACCGATGATTGCAGACGCGATAAAAAGGAACAAGTTGACGCAAAAGACCGCGGAAACTGCGTTCACAGAGTGGTTCAGCGCAAAGGTTTGGGGGGCTGAGCCGTCTACGGACGAGCTTCTTGCTTTTGCGATGAAAGCCGACATAAACAAGGAAAGCGGTTCCGCCTGACGCGTTTCAAGCGCTTCTGGCCTCGCAACGAGCGTTCAATGACAGAGAATGCGGCCAGCGGGGTGCGCGTGAAGGGAGGAGAGGGTGGGGGAATCGGGTAGGGTGAGGGCTATCCTCTCAGCCCTCCCACACCACCGTGAAATCGTCGAACGTCACCATGAGAGGGCTCTTGTAGCGGCGGAAGTTCCCTACCTTCATTGACTTCAACTTCAGGGGGGCTAGATGGCTATGACTTTCCTTTCAGTATTAACGGAATGCAATAACTATCGATCGCGTTGCTGGGAGGTTGACCGGCGCTCGCAGCTGCTTGGGCACACGCTGATCGACCAGGACGGGATGGAGAGGCAGTAATGCAACTAACGGACAATGCTGCCCAATTCATGGGTGGGATCGGCGCCTAAGTGCTTGTCAACACGGTGCTTATGGCAAGGCGAGCGGGTAAGGTGGGGAGAAGGGCTAAAAATCTGCCACTTCTGATTATGATAATAATCATTAGTAGCAGATCGTTTCTCGGCCAAGCGGGCGGTGCTATTATTCGAGTTCGCCCTCGATGCGCCACACCGTGCTTCCCGCGGGTGCTCGCTCGACGCAAGCACGCCCCTCGGTGGGCGGTGATCTGGTGAAATCAACGCATATGAATAATCACACGCCGCACGGCGCCATCACTATGGATCACGATCTCATCTCCGATCATTATCGCCAGTGGCTTGCGGCGCTCAAGACACAGATCCACACGGCACAGCAACGCGCCTCACTCGCCGTCAACCGCGAGCTCGTTTTGCTGTACTGGCAGATCGGTCGAGACATTCGCAGGCAGCAAGCCGAGCAGGGGTGGGGTAGCAAGGTGATCGAGCGTCTTGCGCGAGACTTGCGGGCTGCTTTCCCGGATATGAAAGGTTTCTCCCGCGCAAACTTGATGTACATGCGCGCGTTTGCAGATGCCTGGCCAGAAGCGGCAATTGTCCAACAGGCTGTTGGACAATTGCCCTGGGGCCATAATCTGGTCTTGCTCTCCCGTCTTAAAGACCCGCAGTGGCGCCTCGCCTACGCTAACGGCGCGGTGGAACATGGTTGGTCACGCAGTGTGTTGACCTTGTACATCGAAGCGCAGACTCTGGAGCGGCAAGGCCGCGCTGTGACCAATTTCGCGCAGCGACTTCCCGCGCCCCAATCCGATCTCGCCCGTGAGTCATTGAAAGACCCGTATCGCTTTGATTTCCTCGGTTTGGGCGTTGATGCGCAAGAGCGGGCCATCGAGCAAGCGTTGGTGCAACACGTCACCGCGTTTTTGATCGAGTTGGGCGCAGGGTTCGCCTTCGTCGGCCGGCAAGTACCCATCGAGGTTGGCGGCGACGATTTTTTTATTGATCTACTCTTTTATCACCTCAAGCTGCGGTGCTACGTGGTCATCGAGCTCAAGGCCGGGGCGTTCAAACCCGAACATGTCGGCCAGTTAAATTTTTACATGAGCGCTGTCGACGAGCTGGTCAAGCATCCGGCCGATGAGCCAACCATCGGCTTGTTGCTGTGCAAAAGTAAGAATCGGGTTGTTGCCGAATATGCCTTACGTAACACGAGCAAGCCGATCGGCGTCGCAGAATATCAGTTAGTCAATTCTCTACCAGAGCGCCTCAAAACGAATCTCCCGAGCATCGAAGAGATCGAACTGGAGTTTGGCGCGGACGACACCTCGGACGAATCGGGCGCGCCAATACCGTGACGACCTCTGCGAAGTCATCTATTCGGACATCAACTCGCCAAGCCGACCGCCGACTGAGCTTGGCGCACTTCGCGTTCTATCGTGCTTATTTGGAGGGCCCGAGCGCGATCGACCTGCCAACGCTTGCCGATACCTATCTGGATTGCGGCCGCGATCCGCGGCGTGTCCGCAGCCTGGTGCGCTGGCTGCAGGACGAGCTCGCCGCTGCCGCACGCCGCACCGGCGATCGAGCGGCGATGCGGCTGCTGCGTTTGCCCAAGAGTCTGGGGCAGGAGGGCCACTCGGAGTCGGGCACACCATCGCTGGCTGAGTTTCGCGAGCAGGTCGACCCCCAGGAAGTCTTCGATGAAGCCGAATTGCTGGCTTTGTTTCGCGAGCAGTATCCCGAAGCCCACCCTTCTCGCCAGCTACGCCGCGGGCGCAGTCTTCACGCCAGGCGTCTTGACGCCCTGCGGCGCCTCGAACTATCCGTGGCCGAGGCGCCGGCCCTGCATCACGCCATTTCAGGATGGCTTGAGCCCACCACCGCCGCGCGCCTCGAGGCGGTGGGCCTCACGCGCTTGCAGCAGTTGATCGACGCCATCAACAGTCTTGGCCACCGTTGGTTCGTGAAAGTGCCCGGAATCGGCGCCGAGGGGGCAGGGCGCGTGGTGCGCTGGATTGAAGCGAACCGCGCCACGCTGGGTGCGTTGAGCATTCGTGCGATACAACCATTGCGGCAGGTGCCACGCGCCGCATTGATTGCCGAGCGCGTCGCGGCAAGCCCTTTCGCGCCGCTTGAGTTGCTGGATGTGCCGCAGGCGCTTTCAGGGGGGAGCGGGACGAACCGCGCCGCGCAAGGCCGCAATCAGACAGGGGCGCAGAACGATCTGGCCGCGATTCGCGCCTGGCTCGCGCTACACGAGCCGGATTCTCATACGTGGCGCTCTTACCGCACGCAGGCCGAGCGCTTGCTGCTGTGGGCCATTGTCGAGCGTGGTAAGCCGCTATCGTCCTTGGATGTCGCGGACATCACCGCCTATCGGACATTTTTGTTGGCGCCGCCCGAAAACTGGATCGGCCCACGCAAAACACAGCGGTGGTCACCGCATTGGCGGCCGTTCGCCGGGCCGTTGTCGCCGGCGAGCCGGGCGACCGCTTGTGCTGTTTTAAAAGCCTTGTTTCAGTGGCTCGTCGAGATGCGCTATCTCGACTTCAATCCGTGGACGGGTGTCAAAGCGAGCGCGGTGGAGCGAGAGGCGGTGCGCATCAAGGCTGATCACGCCTTGACGCGCGCCCAATGCGCTTACGTGCTCGGCCACATCGAACGGGATGCGGGAGACGCGATCGCCGAGCGTGCGCGCTTCATGTTCATCCTGGGTTGCTCGACGGGATTGCGGCTTGCCGAAATAGCCACCGCCACCCTCGGAGGATTGAACACCAAGTGGATTGACGACGAGATCGGCACCGCCTGGACACTTGATGTGATCGGCAAGCGCAGCAAAGCCCGTACGATCCCGATCCCCCGCAAAACGTTTGCGGCCTTGCAGCGATACTTGCGGGCAAGAGGTTTGCCGGAGGATCCGACGCGCAGTGATCCAACCACGCCGCTGATCGGCCGTGTCTCGGGCGAGGATTTGCGGCCGCTCGAACCGCGCTCATTGGCGCTGGCGTTCAAGCTGATATTTACCCGTGCCGCCGGGGCGTTGCTGCTTGAAGATCCGCACGCGGCCGCACGCTTGGCAAAAGCGTCGACGCATTGGCTGCGGCACACATTTGGCACGCGGGCCATCGAAGCGGGCACGCCACTAGACATCGTGCAGGAAAACCTTGGCCATGTCTCGCCGGCGACGACCTCCATCTATGTCACAACGGAATTGGATCGCCGCATTCGGGCGCTCGAGGAGGCGTTTTGATAAGATATCCTATATGTAAGAACATTCCCAACACTCTTACCTATTTTGCACCAGAATCTTTTATAGCGCTGTGGCCTTTTATGGAGAGAAATTCAGCATGGTGAACAATCTGGGTAATCGTAAAATCATCGTATGGGGCACGTTGCTGGGAGGCTTTTTCAGTTCTCTAGTGAAATCGGGTACGGAAGCGAATATGCCGCCCCGGGTACCGGGCGAATTGTCGCCGCCCGCAGCGAATATAGACGGCTGGTTAGGTGGCCTCGGCATCAACGCACATTCCCTGGATTATGCTTACCAGAGCGTGACAATTCCCGGTGCTGTCATGCTCTATCACTGGCTGTTCAGTTTCGCCTTTGCCTTTATCTACGTTGCCGGGGCTCGGTACTGGCCTAAAATCCGAATGGGATTCGGGGCGGGGTACGGCATCCTCATCACTTTGGTGATGCACGGTTTTCTGATTCCCGTGCTCGGATTCAGGCATCCTGTTTATGATCACGGCGCCATAGGATGGCTGTGGAAACTCAATGGGTACGAGTTTTGAAGCGAACTTATCGGTCATGTCTGCTGGTCGGTATCTATCGAGGTTTGCCTAATTTGCGTGCTCGCGATTTCCGGAAAACCGGTCAGCGGCGGATGGACACGCGCTGACTGATTGACACCAGAACCACCAGCGCTTCCTCTCGAACTCCGGCCCGATTCGACAGCATTTTGCACTCAAGGGTGTTGATTTGCACGGAAATCTGACCCCTGGGGTCAGATTTCCGTGCAAATCAACAGGCAGGGATATGGCAGCAGTCTGTGCGCACTCTGGGAGTCCTGTTCGGACAAAGGGATCACTCTGCCCCGTACCGATGCTGTTGCGGCTTCGTCGCTGTGTGAGGCCCGGCAAAAGCTTCCAGAAGCCATTTTTAAAACGCTCAACAACGAACTGATTTCACTGTGGCATGCTCACCGGGATACCCCGACCTGGAAAGGGCATCGCGTTTTCGCCATAGACGGCTCGAAAATCAATGCGCCCCGCAGCCTGCTGGAATACGTCTATAAAACTCCGCGGGAGACGACCCGGCATTACCCTTGCGGCATGGTGAGCGGCTTGTACAACCTGCAGGAACAACTGATCTACGATTTCGTACTGGTACCCCACAACGATGAACGCCGCTGTTGTCAAACGAACTAAACATGGAACCTTGATCTGGACTGAAACCCGCGCCAGACAGGCAACTCTCCGGTCTGAGTTCCAATTTTGTGTCAATTTTGATTGACTTAAAGTTGGAACTTCGCATGAAATTGAACTAAAGTTGAAGCATTCTGGACGTTCCAACTTTATGTCATGACCAGCCCGATTCCCTTGCCCATTCGGCGCCTTCCCAGACAGACCCTCCATCATGCCTGGGCACCAAAACTGCGACGTCCGATTCTTTTCTCCTCGGTAATGCAGCTTCGCCTGTGGATCATTCTTGAGGCAAATCCCGGGGTATCGAGCTACTGTGAGCGGCCTGCACTATCCGTCGAGGCCGTGACGGAGCCGTTAGCTGACTTCTGGATCATGCGTGACGGCAGGGAGCGGTGGCTGAGCGTTGATGATAGTGCCGACGCACAGGACGAAGCACACAAACCGCAACCCGCCGCGCTAACCGGCCGGTCCGCGCCAGATGTCGAAATCATTTCCACGAAGGAAATCGAACGTCATCGCATCTGGATCCAAAACTGGATGCTATTGCTTCCCTATCTGGCGACAGGTGCACATTTGATCGAACCTACATTGCTCGCGAACGTCGTCGAGTTTTTTGAACGTTCCGCGACAGTGGATGAAGCGGAACAGGGCTTTCCCCGTATCGACCCGGTGCTTGTCCGAACGGCGGTCATCGCCGGACTGCATGGCGGTCAGCTCATCAGTCCAGATCTGGTCACGCTTGCGTTCAGCCGGCACACACGGGTGAACCGATATCATCGTGAGCAAACGCATGATGCGCAGTGACATTCCCGAACAACTGGCAGATTGCAGCGCGTGGCCCGGGGTCGATCCATCGGCAATTGATCCTGCTCGCCTACTGGTCTACCAGAAACGCGAAGGTGCCATCCAGGCGTACCTGCGTGGCACGCCGCCTGCCGAGCTGAAGCGGCAGTTCGACATCAACCGGAGCACACTGACGCGGCTTCTGAAGCGGTGTCTTGCGCCCCATCCCGATGGCAGGATCCAGGGCTTTCGCGCGCTCATTCCGCATTCCCGAACGAAAAGCTACCGCCGTATTGCGCCAGCGATTCGGCGCTCACAGCGCGGGGGTCTTACTGGCGCCTTGGGGCAGTTGTTCGAACGGCTGCCTCAACTGGCCCAGATTCTGGAGCGCGAAGTCGGTGCTGGTACGCTAGGTATTGCAAAGAACGGAAGGCTCTATGGGCTACGAAATATTCAGTCAAAGCTGATCGCCGCCTGCCGGGAAGCCGGTCTGGGCACACAGGCCTATCCCTTCAGCCAGGATGAGATGGGATACCGGTCATTGGCGCGCTGGGTGAAACGCCGCCTCGAAGCGAGGGTACCGGTACGACGCATGGACAGTCGCGAGTGCGCCTGGGAAACCACCATCCGTCCGTTTTCCGTGGTTGAACTGGATGGCCACAAGCTGGACCTGCGGCTGAGGGTTCGTTTTACTGAACCCTCCGGCATCAGCGTCGATCTTGAAACGGAGCGTTTGTTTGTAGTTACGCTGATCGATGTCTGCACCCGCATCGTGCTAGGCTGGCAGGTCGTGCCCGCGCCCGAATACAACCACCACGATGTACTTGCGGCGATGCAGGACGCACTGCGTCCACGCCGCAAACGTGACCAGCTACTCATTACCGGGCTGACCTATCGTCCGGGGGCCGGTTTCGCGTCGGAAGCCTGCCCGGAAGTCGCCGGCGCATGCTGGGATGTCCTGAAAGTCGATAACGCGGCGGCACACTTGAGCGAGGAAACTTTCCTTCCGGCCTGCAGGTTCATCGGTTGCCGGCTGGAAGCCGGGCCTGTCGGGCAACCAACGACACGACCCTTCATCGAGCGTTTTTTCCTGACGCTGACGGACCGCATGTCCAGACAGGTGGTTGGCACCACCGGTCGCAACTCGGAGGATCCGGCGGGCAAGCGCGGCAGACGCGTAACCGTGGAACAGCTGATCACCCTGCCCGAGCTCGAGGAGTTGCTGGATGTGACCATCGCGAACTATCACGCAACGCCACACGACGGCCTGAACGGACGCACGCCGCTGGAAGCGCTGCAACTGGCCATCGACTATCAGCAGACTGCCGTGCGTACGTTGCCCCAGTTGCTGCGCGCCCGGCTGCACCAATTGCAACCGGTTCATCTGTGCGCGGTACGAGGCAGCGTGGCACGTGGCGTCGCGCCCTATATCAGCCTTTACGGCGCGAGGTACAGCAACGAGGTCCTGCAGCGCACGGCCGGGCTCAGCGGTGAAAAAATTCGCGTCTATCCGAATCCTGCCGACATGCGCGAGGCGTGGGCCTATTTGCCCAACGGTGCCGAGCTCGGCCATCTCAGCGTTCTTGAGGGCTGGCGCTACAGCCGGCATACCATGCGGGTGCGCAAGCATATCCTGCGACAGCGGCGGCTGGGCAAGCTCAAGTTTGCCGGCGAGCAGAATCCGGTACAGGTGTTCTCCGAAGCCCAGCGTAACATCAGAAAACGCGGCCGCAAACAGGCCACTGCCATCATGCAACTTTCGCAGCAGCCCGCAGATGACGGGCCGGATAGCGCGTCGGCGGTTGCGTCCCAGACGCCCACGCGTTGTCGCCAGGCAGATGTCGTGGTAATGCCCGTTGATCTGGGGGATCTGAAGGTACAAAACCGCTGACAGGGAGAACCTGCATGTCCGACGACATTCGCCGTCCCATCGCCTACGACGAACATCCGCTTTTCCGGCGCAAGTATCGGGTTCCCACGCCCTCCATCGCTGCCTTTCGCAAGCTCATCGATGAATGTCTGTTTCTCTACATCACCGGGGCTCTGATTCACGGTCGCCCCCGTATCGGGAAGACTTACGCCATCGAATTCCTGCGCCAGGATCTTGAACGGCGATATCCGAAAACCTCCGTGTATGTGTTGCGCTGCCCGCGCTCACAAACGGCCTCCGAGAACAACTTCTTTTCGGCACTGTTGCATGCCGTCAAGCATCCCGCGCAAAGCGGTGCGTCCCGGGCGGCACTGCGTGGGCGTCTGCTGCACAAGCTGCGACAGGTGGCCGAGAACAAGGGGGACGATCGTGTCATCCTGTTCGCAGACGAAGCGCAGAACCTGCGTGAAATCGAATACGAATGGCTGCGTGACCTGCACGATGAGATGGAGAGCAACGCGTTGCGGCTGTTCACTTTTCTAGTGGGGCAACCGCAGTTGCTCGCACAGAAGTCTGTCTTCCAGGCGCAGGACAAGCAGCAGATTGTAGCGCGATTCATGGTCGAGGAGCTCGCGTTTCGGGGTATTGTCAGTGCAGCCGAATGTGCGGCCGTTCTCGCGACCTATGACAGCGGCGAATGTCCCGCGAACTCGGGCTGGAGCTATGCGCGATTCTTCGTTCCCAGGGCGTACGCAGCGGGGCTGCGTCTGGCAGAATCTGCAACCCGTTTGTGGGATGCATTCGAGGACGCACACATCAAGGCGAATCTGGAAGGCCCGGTGGATGTGCCCATGAAATACTTCACCGCCTCGGTCGAAGCCGCGCTCCTGCTCGGTTCATCCCGCGACAGCGAAACCCTGAAGTTCGACACGCTCTTCTGGAACGAGATGGTCGAACAAAGTCGTTATGTGCTGGGGCAAAAGGCAGGTCGGCCGATACTGTCCGCCATCACACCGCGCTGAGCCTCGCGTCATGACTACCACGGTCGCTATACCGCCCGACTGGAGCGATCACGCCTGGCAACCGCTGGTGTTGCCTACGCATATTGACCAGGCGCGCTATACGACCCGTCCCGACTGGAGCAGCGATGGCGAATCCATGTGGATGCGGGTGTCGAAATTCTCGCTGTTCAACCGGCTGCCGCTGCACGCGCTGGCAAGCCTCGTTGCCGTACGCGCCAGTGAAGCCAGTAGTGGGGGCGTGGATTTTCGGCGTGCCGACCGGTTTGTTCCCTCCCGACTTTGTAGCCTGCTTGAGATTGCGGAGGCGGCCGTGCCGAACGGATTCTGTCTGCCCTCGGCCCACCCGGCACTGACATGGGCGGCCACCGAATTGCGCTATTGTCCCGGGTGTCTTGAACAGGGGTTTCACGCGGCGTGGTTTCAGTGGCGATTCGTCGAACGATGCCCGACACATGGGTCCCGCTTGCGCAGTGGCTGCCACAAATGCGCGGCGGTCATACCGTATGCGCTCGACAGCAGTCTGACAAGGCACCCTTTATCGTGCTCCCACTGCGGCACGTTCTGGGTGCGGCAACTCAATCGTCCCGCCGGCCGCTGCGTACCCGTCAAAGGCCGACTGGCCCGAATCTTCAAACGTTGGCAGATCCATCTCGCCGATGCGATGATGCCGGTCATCGCCACGCCGTTTCCGTCATGTGCTCCCGCCACCGGAAAAGTCGCGCGTCAACGGGCTGCAGGCATCGAGATCCGGATGACAGGACTAGCCCGCTGCATCCAGATGCTGAACCGGCTTTACGATGTACCGCCCCCCTCACTTGTGGAGCTATCCGGGCGGTATCGCGTCGAGCTCGACATGGTTGAAAAAATCCGACCTGCTCCGTCACCAGGCGAAGGCAGCGGAGCGGAAGTGATTGCCTGGGCCAGCGCCGACTGGCCGCATTTTGATAACGATTTTCGGGAATACGAGCGGGTTCTGAAGCATGTCGGTCGCGACCTCTTTGGGGATACCTGCCGGATTGCCCTGACGCGTCTACCCCTGCCAGACCGCTACGGCGCGATGGTCATCCACACCCAGGACGTGAATGCCGATCTGGCCACGGCGCTGGGCTGGTCAATCAGTTGGTACGGCTTCTCGCGCACATTCGCACCAGAACGCGAGCCCCACATGCCGGCCATGGGCCTGACCGGGTGGCTGGCCCATGCACCACACCGTCCCGCTGAATGTCCTCCTGAGCAGTGGAGGGAGCAGATGTCCGCGTGGCTGGCGCACGATCTGGCCAGATCCGCCCGCGCGTGGACGCGCATCGTGCGGTTCATGCGTGCCCGAGAAAAATATCTGTTTCACGCGCTACTCATGCGACCGGCAGAACTGGCGCGCCTGCACTCGCCTTTTCAGGACGGTACACCATCCTGTTACACTCGAAAAAATTTCGAAGAAATCGATGTAGTGAGATAATTCACGTTATCGCGTTATTCATTTTTTGGATGAAAAGTTAACACCATCGAAACGCGTCACCCCCAGGAGCCCGCAGGGCAGGGTTTCCCCGATGTCGACGAGCTCGCCATGCTTCGCGCCTGGTACGCAGGCCTGTCCTCGCGCGCAGCCATGGCCCGCTACCTGGGCGGGCGCAGGGCGGCAGGGGAATCGTCGAGGGGTCTCATAGGCGACATCCGCCGGCAACTGATTGCCTTTGCGCATAGCCGGCATCGCCCCGATCTGGCAGCCGTCTTCGAGCATACGACCACACAACGACACGCTCGGGCGGACACGGTCGAGCGCACGATCAGGATGCTTGGCTCGTTGCCTTTGCCGCAACCGCAAGTGACTGACGACGTCGCGCTGTGGTTTGCGCCGCGCACAGTGCGGGCGCTGCATGCTCACGGCATCCGCACACTCACGGATCTGACGGTACGCATTCCCCGCCGGCGCCAGTGGTGGACCAGGATCAGGGGGCTCGGAGCGAGCAGCGCTCGGGCCATCGAAGCGTTTTTCGCGGCGCGCCCAGCCTTGACTGAGCGTGCCCGCGCATTGATCACGCTTACGCACCCAGCCGGTATCGCGCCGTGGGAGCAGCTACGGCTGCCGCATGAAGTCGACGGTTCGCAGGGCACGTTGCGCGGCGCCCCGCGCGAGACCTGCACGCTCAATGCCACGAACGACTACGAAGCCGTGCAGGCGTGGCTCGCGCTGCACGAGACCGTCACGACGCAGCGCGCCTACCGCAAGGAAGCCGAGCGCCTGATTCTCTGGGCCCTCGTTGAGCGGGGCCGCGCGTTCTCGTCGCTAACAACTGATGACGCGATTGCATACCGGACGTTTGTACGGCGCCCCTCGCCACGTGAGCGGTGGGTTGGTCCGCCGCGCCCGCGCGATTCTGTCGAATGGCGCCCCTTCACGGGCGGCCTGTCGGCGCGCTCGACCGCCTACGCACTCACGGTCCTCTCGGCGCTGTATCGATGGCTCATCGAGCAGCGCTACGTACTGGCCAACCCCTTTGCCGGCATCAAGGTGCGCGGTACAGCCCTGCGCCCCGAGCTCGACACTGCGCGCGGCTTCACCGAAGGCGAGTGGCTGCTGCTGCGGGCCATTGCAGACGGTCTCGAATGGTCGTATGGCTGGTCCGCGCCTGCTGCACGGAGGCTGCGCTTCCTGCTCGACTTCGGCTACGCGACGGGCCTGCGAGCAAGCGAACTCGTCGGTGCCGTGCTGCGCGACATCCGTCCTGACGGGCACGGCGACCCCTGGCTTCACCTCATTGGCAAAGGCAGCAAACCCGGCAGGGTGACGTTACCGCCGCTGGCCACCGATGCGCTTGATCAATATCTGCTTGAACGAAGCCTGCCGGTCTCACGGGAGCGCTGGAACCCGGCCACTCCAATCCTCGCCGGCCTTGGCGAGCATGAGGACGCAGGTATTACGGGCGCGCATCTGTGGCGCGTCATGCGCCGGTTTTTTAGGGAAGCCGCTGGCGTACTTGAGGGAGAGCATCCGCTCCTGGCAGAAAAACTGCGCCGCGCGAGTCCGCACTGGATGCGCCACACGCATGCGACTCACGCACTCGGTCGCGGCGCGGAGCTGACGAGCGTACGTGAGAACCTGCGCCATTCGTCCATCTCAACGACCTCGATGTACCTGCGCGCAGACGACCTCAGGCGCTCCCGGCAGTTCGCTGAGGCCTTCGGGCGTTGCATCGGGAAACCGCGGACACAGTCTGATTTGCAGTGAAACCTGCCCCTTCGATCATCATGTCTTCGATCAATACGGATCATCTTGCTCCCACCGTTACGCCCGCAGGTCATCTTCTTGCTATGCCGCAAACCGATGCGCCCCCCGTGCCGGAAGACATCGCGCTCGACCGCGCTTTCCAGGCCGGAGCAGGCCACGGCCTGCTCCATCTCGGCAGCACAGTAATCGGGCGGGCATTGCCCCCCGCCTGGGGCTGGTGGCGGGACTTTGCCATGCGTTACGTCACCGTGTTATGCACGACGCTCACCGACGGGAACATCGCAGTCATCGAACCGAACGCCAAGGACATCGGAAAGATGATCGAGGATGCGCCGCCCATGACGGGCGCCGAATATCTCACGCCGGAAGTGCTCGCGGCACTGTGGCGCGAGATCGGCAACGCCCTGCGCCAGGAGCTGGCCAGCGCGGGTGGCTCGCTTCAGGCATTTCTCAAATCGCGTCACCCCACCTGGAATCTGGTGGGCCGGGTTCACTTCAATCTTGCCGAGAACCGGAAAGACCCGGACGCCCCCTTCGCCTTTCTGGCCACCTATACGACGCGCGTCTCGGCGCATGGCAAGACCCAGCATCAGCCCCTGTCGCGCTCGCTCGAGGAATTCTCCGGCGCGCGCAACAAGGCACAGCTTCTTTCGCTGCTGGGTCCTGTTCAGCAGGCGGCCGAACGCTGCGACTGGGTGCGCGCGTTGCTTGAGTCGCGCGAGATCTATCATCCGTTGCGCTGGACGCCCACCGAGGCCTGGCACCTGCTCCAGGATTTGCCGGCACTCGAGGCCGCCGGCATCATTGTCCGGCTACCCGGTACGTGGACGACGGGTCGTCCCGCGAGGCCGGGCGTCACGGCCAGCGTGGGCACGAAACCGCCGTCGCTCGTCGGCAAGGATGCCTTGCTTGATTTCAACGTCGCGGTCTCGCTCGAGGGCGAACTATTAAGCCCCGCCGAAGTACGGACACTGCTGAAGGGTGCCGACGGTCTACAGTGGATCCGAGGACGCTGGATCGAGGTGGATACCCATAGGCTCGGCCGTCTTCTGCAACGCTTCGAAGATCTCGGGCGGGCCGCACAATCGGGGCTGCCATTCAACGACGCGCTACGCCTGCTGGCCGGCGTATCGGGCGATGAGGCCGATGTGCAGGAAGAGCACGACTGGGCACAAGTCGTCGCCGGATCCTGGCTGGCCGAAACCCTTCAGAACCTGCGTCAGCCGCAAGGCCTGGCGCACGTCGAACCCGGCCCCGGGCTGCGCACGCAGCTTCGGCCTTACCAGCAGGCGGGCGTGCAGTGGCTCTACCTGCTCAGCCGCCTCGAACTGGGCGCGTGTCTGGCAGACGACATGGGGCTCGGCAAAACGATCCAGGTCCTCGCGCTGCTCCTGATCCTGAAGCGCGAACAGCCCGCTCCGCAGCCAAGCCTGCTCGTCGCGCCGGCCTCCCTGCTGGCCAACTGGGCCTGGGAAGCCGAACGGTTTGCGCCCGGTCTGCGTGTCTTAGTCGCCCACCCCTCCGTCACGCCCACCGAGGTCCTGCGCGACCTCGATGAGGCGAAGCTCGCCCAAACCGACCTCGTCATCACCAGTTTCGGCGCGCTGCTTCGCCAGCCTGCGCTCGAGAGGATCCGTTGGCGTCTTGCGATCATCGACGAAGCACAGGCCATCAAGAACCCCGCGGCTAGGCAAACCCGGCAGGTCAAGAAGCTTCAGGCTCAGGCGCGCATCGCCCTGACCGGCACCCCTGTCGAAAACCGCCTCTCGGACTTGTGGTCCATCTTCGATTTCACGCATCCGGGCCTGCTGGGCTCGGCGAAGGATTTTGCCGGATTCAGCAAGCGTCTCGCGAAAGCCGGACACTTCGGTCCGCTTCGCTCGCTTGTGCGACCATACATCCTGCGCCGCCTGAAGACGGACAGGAACGTCATTGCCGATCTCCCTGAAAAAACCGAGCTTAAGGCCTGGTGCCACCTGAGCCCGTTTCAGGCCGCGCTGTACGAGCGCGCGGTCAATGACCTGGCCGCTGCGCTCGACGGGGCAGAAGGCATTGAGCGCAAAGGGCTCGTATTGAGCTACCTGATGCGTTTCAAGCAGATATGCAACCATCCGTCCCAGTGGCTCGGCGATGCGGCATGGAAGCCTGAGGCCAGTGGTAAATTTGCGCGTCTGCGGGAACTGGTCGAGGTGATTGCCGCGAAGCAGGAGAAGGTACTGGTATTCACTCAGTTTCGCGAAACCACCGAGCCCCTGGCCGCATTTTTGGGATCACTGTTTGGCCGCGAAGGTTTGATCCTGCATGGCGGCACCCCTGTCGGCAAGCGGCGCGAACTGGTCAGGCAATTTCAGGAAGACGAATTGACGCCCTTCTTTGTGCTGTCGCTCAAGGCAGGGGGAGCGGGGCTGAATCTGACTGCGGCTTCCCACGTGATTCATTTCGATCGCTGGTGGAATCCGGCCGTAGAAAATCAGGCGACAGACCGGGCCTTTCGCATCGGCCAGCGCCGCAACGTGCTGGTGCACAAGTTCGTCTGCCGGGGCACCGTTGAGGATCGGATCGACCAGTTGATCGAAACGAAACAACAGTTGGTGACGGATGTGCTCGAAGGCGGAGCGGAGCTGCTGCTCACTGAAATGAGCGATCGGGAGTTGCTGGATCTCGTCAGGCTCGATATACATTCCGCTCAGGAAAACTGATCACAAAGAGTGAGTCCAATGGGTTATTACGGTGGGTGGAAACCTTACGTTCCGGTGGCTGAGCGCCGACGAAAAGCTGCAAAGCTGGTCGCGAAAACCGTCAAGGCCGGCAAGACACTGTCGCCGATCCCGCCGTATCGCGGCGCCATCGCGAAAACCTTCTGGGGCAAGACGTGGTGCGATAATCTGGAGGGCTACAGCGACTACGGTAACCGCTTGCCGCGCGGGCGCACCTACGTGCGCAACGGATCGGTGGTCGATTTGCAGATCACTTCAGGAAAAGTCCATGCGCAGGTCATGGGCTCGAGCCTCTACACGGTCAATGTCGACGTCGCCGCGTGCACCCCTCAACACTGGCGTACGCTGGTCGACGGCTGTACGTCATCGATCGATTCCATGGTCGAGCTGCTGCAGGGCAAGCTCTCGGGTGCGGTAATGGAACGGATTTGCAAGCTAGGCACGGGACTGTTTCCGACACCGAAAGAAATCCGGTTCGATTGCGGCTGCCCGGACTGGGCGTCGATGTGCAAGCATGTTGCCGCAGTGCTGTATGGCGTAGGCGCACGGCTCGACCAGCAGCCCGAACTGCTCTTCACGCTGCGGGGTGTGGATGCCACCGATCTCATCAGCAGCACGGGGGCCGGATTGTCCGCAGCGGGAACCGCGCCCGCGTCGGGCAAGGTCCTCAAGGACGCGGCCCTGGGCGACGTCTTCGGTATCGAGATTGACACCGGGCCGCTCGCCGCACCACCTGTCACCCGCAAACGGACAGGCAGGCAGTCCGCCCCGCGAACGGACCGGGTTGCCAAACCATCGCCGCCAGAGAAACCGGCATCGAGCGCAAAATCGACCTCGAAAGGCAAAGAGGCGACGCCCAGGGCGGTAGTCAAATCCATCGCTGCCACAAAACCGGCTGGCAAAGCGCGTGGAGATACGCCGAAAGCGATCCGCTCAACCGCCTCGCAAAAATCGCCCACACGCTCGCCTGCGACGCAGCGGTCCCCGCAAAAAGCAAAAGCATCCAGATGAAGACAAAGTCATGGTCACCGTCAAATATGATGATCTTTCCTCGGCCTTCGAACTTCGTCCGCTATGCATCTCGCCCAACTCTGGGCCGCATTCTGTCAGCAGCATCCGCGATGTTTCGAGTGTTTCGCGCATCGCGACACGTTCATGAAGACGGCGGGCGAGCACATCCTTGTGCCCGTGAAGAACGAACCGAAGATGGGCAGAAACGATCCATGCCCATGTGGATCGGGGAGGAAGTACAAGAAGTGCTGTGGCTCGTGACCAACTGAACCCAGTGAATCCCAGTGGCTCGTGGAGTGAAGTCATACGAGCTCCGTGCGATCATCGATTGTTCCGAAGAGTTTCATCTTTACGTCAATTGACCGAAAACCGTTGTGACATAAGGCTCACTCCCTCCGATTGCGTTGCCGAATCGAAAAAGTCTCGACTTTAGTACAATTTCGTACCAACTTTAGTTCGTTTGACAACAGTGCCCCCGTAAACGGCCGCCATTCGGGCGACGATCGTGGCCGCGCGGGTGCAACCCAGCGAGCGCGGGGCGCGGGGTGGCGCAGGAAGGCACGCCAGGCCGCCGCATCCTCGCTGGTCAGTGACGATAACGCCTTGCCGCGTTCGACAATGCCCCACAACAGCAGCCGTTCTGCCTCGCGGCGGTAGGCGCGCTGCGTGTCACGGGCTTCGTGCCGTTCGAGCCACGCGTTGATGGCCTGCCAGTCGTTATCGGCCTCGAGCGCGCACATGGATTTCGGCGCACGAAAAAGGCCGCGCGAACCATCGACTTCGCGTGGTACGAGGATGTTTTCCCACGGCACCACACCCTCGGGGGATGTAACGGCAACCAGTGCGCGCGCCCGCTCGGTGAGCGCGGGATGAGCCGCAAAGAATGCTTCGATACAGCGTGCGCTGCGCTCGCCGAGTCCGGCCACCGGAAGCCACCAGCGCCGCCGGCGGGGGATGCGTACGGTCAGATCGGCGAGCGTATGGATACCGTGCCGATGCAGGACTGCTACAACCCGTGCCGGTAGCCAGACGTCGACCTGGTCAGAGACCTGAGGTTGTGGGATCTGCAGCGATGGCAGTATATCAAGCGCCCGGCTGGCCGCCTTGCGATAAGACTCACGTTCATCCGCGGGACACTGGAAGAGTCTGGCCACATCCTCGCGATGCCGACTGAGGGCAAATTCGACGATCTGCCGGCGAATGCGGCCGATTACGCCGCGTGCTGACGTACCGTCCCCGAGCGCTTCAGGTTGATAGCGCTCGACAGCCTCACGCGAACCCATGCCAGCGTACCACGCGCGCAGCACGGATAACGACGGGGTATCGGGAAATGTGAAGGATGGGTCTATGTTCGGCATCTTTCGATTATAGATACGACAGCGCGATGGTGTGCCAGCCAGGTGAGACGCGTTTTGCAAAACGGAAGTTTTAGTATAAAACAGAAGTCTATCGCTAATAAGCCTTAGCGATAGACATTCGAGAGCGCTCACCTCCATGTGACCGACGGACCGATTCAGACGCTGTGCCGTCGGGTAAAATGTGCGCAGCGATTGCCTTCCATTGTCTTCAGCGAAAATCTCCTCATGACCAGCACATCGCGGTCCATCAGCATTGCGCACGACCACACTCCGTCAGCACTGTCAAAAGCCCGGAAGACATTCAACTCACTGATCGGGCAGATAGGCAAACGACGCAAGCGCCTGCGCGACTGGGAAACGGTGACGCCAGTCTTCCAGAAGCAATATGTCGATGAAATTCTGCCCCTCGATAAAACGTCGGCACAGTTGCAGGCACCGGATGGCGCGCCGTCTCGACCAGGCCCATGACCAGTTGACCCAGGCTGAACGCCGCAAGGTGGCGCTCGTGATTGTCGATCTGGCGGGCGAGCTGATAGGCGGCGAAGACGACGAAGGGCAGATGAAGATCATCCACGACAGATACAGTCCAGAGAGCTACGACAGTCAGGTGGCCGCTGAGGTCGACGGGATGAAGAGCATGATCGAGACGATGTTCGGCGTTGACCTGGGAGACGATGAAGACCTGAATTCCCCGGAAGATCTGCTGCAGCGTGCGCAGGTCCATCTCCAGCAGGCCCAGGCGCAATGGGAAAGCGAGAATGTGCAACGCGATACCCGGCGTGCGAAACGGAAAAAATCATCCAGACAGCAGGCCGCCGAGGCGCGGGCACAGGAGCAGCAGGCGCAGGTCAACCTGTCCCTGCGCGAGGTTTACCGCAAACTGGCCAGCGCGTTGCATCCTGATCGTGAAACCGACCCTCAGGAGCGGGAGCGCAAGACCTGTCTGATGCAGCGTGTGAACGAGGTCTACCAGAAAAACAATCTGCTGCAGTTACTGGAACTGCAGCTTGAACTCGAGCACATTGACCAGCACGCGCTCAACGGCCTGAGTGAGGAGCGGCTGAAGCACTACAACACGATCCTGCGGGGTCAGGTGCGCGAACTCGATCAGGAAATCCTTCACGTCGAATCGGCCTTCCGGGATGCGTATGGGATGGATCCGTTCGGCCCGATATCACCCGATACGGTCCTGCGTGATCTTGCCAGCGAGATCGGGGAATTCCAGAACAACATCTGGACTCTCGAGCAGGACCTTGCAGCGTTCGAAGATGTCAGGAACCTGAAACGCTGCAAGCTCGTACGCGCCAGGCCAGAGTTCGAATTTGCACCGTTTTGATGTGGAAGGAGACGCCTGTGCTTGACTATCAGTTGCTGAAAAATCATGCCGGCATTTTGCTCGTCGGCGACTACCATTCGCTCATCGAGCTGCACGAGGTCGTCCATGACGTCAATGAACGCTCTCCCTTGATCCCGCAGGAAGAAGGGCCATTTCTAGGCCTCGCGTATGATGTGCGCAAGGTTTATGAGCAGCAGCGGGAAATCCTGCAACCGCCCGAAGGCTACGAGGAAATGGGCGTGCGCTACGGTGTGGAGATTCTCTGGCCCGTTCTCCTCGTGCAGCATCGGATGCTTCGGGTCTCACTCGGATACCTTGACCATTCCAGGCGGCATCAGGCCATCACCTACTCGCTGGAAGCGGTCATCGAGGCGGCATTGCGGGAAGACTTTGGTGCGCAGGGGCAAGCGATGGTCGATCACTGGCTACGAATCGATCCCACTGCGGACATCTTCGAAAAACTCGACAGCCGGGGCGCCATGTTCTGTTCCTGGTCGAAGGCCGAGCGGGCGGGTCGCCTGGCTTCGCTGCTGCTGAGCTTCGACTTTATGTACGACCGTTATTCCACGCCTGCGAACGGACGGCACACCCCGGAATCGATATCACCTCGCGAACTAAAGCGATGGGAAGGCGTTGAATGGCCTGACCCGAACTGGTAACCAGAAACCGCCCATGCATGCACCGGAGCGCTCGCACCGTCTGTCGATCCTCACCCGGCAGGAGATCGACGATCTCTATGGCGTGCCGCGCTTTACCGGCGAGGAGCGTCAGACGTATTTTGAACTCGACGAACCGGAGTCGCGTGCGGTCCACTCCCGCACGACACCTGTTGCCGTTCACCTGACGCTGCAGCTTGGGTACTTCCGGGCGAAGCGGCAGTTCTTCGATTACAGCCTGGAGGCGGTGCGGGAGGATCTGGACTATGTCGTGCGGCGGCACTTTCCCGAGGTAGATCCGGCTACTATCAGTCTGCCGTCCCGTCCCACACGGCGAGCCCTGAGGGACACCATTCTCGATCTGTCCGGATATCGCCTGTGCGACAGCGTAGCGCGCGAGGACCTTGAACGTCGCGCACAGCGTATCGCCATGCGCTCGACGCAACCTGTCTACCTCCTGCGCGAGATGTTGCAGTACCTGAGCCAGCAACACATCGTCGCCCCGGCCTACGCCATCCTGCAGGACATGACCGGTCGGGTCGTGACCAGCGAGCGCCAGCGCATCACTGCACTGCTGGATGAGGCGCTCACGCCAGACATCGCACACCAGATTGACGCGCTGCTGCAGGCCGACGAATCCGCCTACCGGATCACGCTTCTGAAGCGCGAACCGCGGGATTTCAGCTGGCGTGAACTGCGCGAGGAAGTGGCCCGCCGACAGTCCTTCGCCTGCCTGCACGAATTTGCCCGAAGCTTTCTCGAGCTCGCCGGCATCTCAACCGAGAGTGGCCGGTATTACGCGTCGCTCGTCCGGTACTACACCGTCTACAAGCTCGGACGCATGCCGGCGCGGGTCGCGAGACTTTATCTGCTGTGCTTTGCGTTTCACCGGTTCCGGCAGATCAACGACAACCTGATCGATGCATTCATCCATCTTGTTCGCCAGTACGAGAAGTGGGCTCGCGCTGCAGCCCAGGAGGCCATGCTCAAGGCGCAGTCTGATGCGGGTTCGCGCCTTCAGGCCGCGGGCAAGGTGCTGGGCCTGTTCGTCGACGAGACGATTGCGGATAGCACGCCGTTCTCGAAAGTTCGAAAGCAGGCCTTTGCGCTACTCGAGCGCGAGCAGTTCGAGCCGGTGTCGGGCTATCTGCGCAACGTCGCCTTTGATCGCGCCGGCTTCGAGTGGGCGCACTACGCAACGCTGTCAGCGAAAATCAAGCGCAACCTGCGGCACCTGTTCTGTGAACTTGAGTTCTCCGGTCGCATCGAGGATGCGCCGCTCCTAGAGGCCATCGCATTCCTGCATGATCTGCTGCGCAATGGCCGCTCGCTGCGGCAGGTGAAACCGGCCACGTTTCCCGTGG
Source organism: Robbsia andropogonis (assembly GCF_034047095.1). NCBI lineage: Bacteria > Pseudomonadati > Pseudomonadota > Betaproteobacteria > Burkholderiales > Burkholderiaceae > Robbsia > Robbsia andropogonis. The sequence continues at coordinate 58,028 of NZ_CP139168.1, forward strand.
CGCTGATCCCGAAGAACCTGCAGCGTTATCTTTATACATCGGAGCCGGGCCGGAAGAAACAGCTCGATGTCGACCGTTATGAATTCCTCGTCTATCGGCTCCTGCGCAATGCGCTTGAAGCGGGTGACGTGTACGGCGAGGACAGCACGGAGTATCGCCGGTTCGAGGACGATCTGATCAGCGATGTCCGTTGGGAACAGAAGGACGCGCTGCTCAGGGACATCGGCGCGCCGGTTCTGCTCGCGCCCATCGAACAGACCCTGACGATGTTCCACGATGCAATCGACGCCAGCTTCAAACGCGTCAACGAGCGTATCGACAGCGGCGAGAACACGCACATCAACATCGGCCAGCGCAAGGGCGTGCGCCGGTGGACGCTGCTCTACCCTGAAATCGACGAAACGGTCAACGGATCGTTTTACGGCCAGTTGCCAGGCGTGAGCATCGCCAATCTGTTGTGGTTCGTCGCGGGCCGTACGGATTTCCTGAAGGCATTCACTCATGTGCTCGAACGTAACGCACGCCAGGATGCCGATCCACGTGAAATACTCGCCTGCGTGGTCGCCATGGGCACGAACATGGGGCTGCGCCGGATGGCCGAAGTCTCGGGCCTGAGCTACGCGAGCCTGCTCACCGCCGCCAGGAACTACCTGCGCCCGGAAACCCTGCATGGGGCCAACGATGCGATCAGCAACGCCACGGCCAGCCTGCCGGCGTTCCGGCTGTTCGACATCCGCGACGAGATTCATTCGAGCAGCGATGGACAGCGTTTCGAAACGCAGATCGACACGTTCAACGCCCGATACTCGCCAAAGTACTTCGGTCTGGACAAGGGCGTGAGCGCCAGCACGCTGGTCGCCAATCATGTACCGGCCAATGCGACCATCATCGGCACACACGAGCACGAATCCCATTACGTATTCGACCTGCTCTACAACAACACGTCCGACATCCAGCCCGATCGCCACTCGACCGACACGCATGGCACGAATCAGGTCAATTTCTTCACGCTGTTCACGTTCGGCTACCAGTTCGCGCCGCGCTATCGCAATCTGCACAAAAAGATCGATCGCCTGGTCGCCCGTCACCCGCCGGGTCATTACAATGAAGACTGGCTGATCCGGCCGTCGCGCAGGTCCGACGACGAACTGATTATCCGCGAGTGGCCCAACATCCAGCGCATCATGGCCTCGCTCGCGCAGAAGAATGTGACGCAGGCAACCATCGTACGCAAGCTCAGCAATTATGCCCGCCAGAACCAGACAAAGAAGGCGCTGTGGGAACTCGACAATCTGTGCCGCACGCTCTACATTCTGGAATTCATCGATGATGTCGGGTTGCGCCAGAGTGTGCAGAAAGCCCTGAACCGCGGCGAAGCCTATCACCGCCTGCGCCGTGCGATTGCCTTCGTCAACGCTGGCAGGTTTCGCGTGCAGACAGAGGCTGAACAGCAGATCTGGAATGAATGCTCGCGGTTGATTGCCAATGCGATCATTCACTACAACACGGCATTGCTTTCGCGGGTGTACGAGCAGAAGCGCGCCGCGAGCGACGATGCCGCAATGGCGCTGATCGCCAGCATGTCGCCCGTCGCCTGGCAGCACATCAACCTGTTCGGGGCATTCGAGTTCACGCCGGGCGGTGCCAACGTCGACATCGATGCGCTGGCCGCGTTCTATGCCGATCCAGCGTGGTGGAGCAGGATTGCCCGGCCGGGGCAGACACGGCCGGACGTATAGCTGCCATGCGCAGCATTCGCCCCACGGGAAGTCCGGCGGACCGATCACGGAGAATCGCATGGGTGAGGCAAAACGCCGGGCAAACGAGGCTGCTGCATCGATTACACCGCAACAGCGGGAGCTCGCTGAGCGCATCGACGCGCAGATGCAACGTTTCCAGGCCGCAGGGCTGGACGAAGCGGAGATCATGGCGGCAATGGTCGACCATATGCCTGACTTCCATCGCCTGATGACGGAGCTGGAAAACGCCGCCATCAATCTTCTGGCGCGTGAGTTTGCCGGCTTCTATCGCTATGCGAAAATCGTTGAAACGGTTGCCTCAGGTATTGCAACGGGGCAGATTCAGGTGCCCGGCAAGGAGCGAAGATTTGCCGACGAGCACCGGATCGCCGCCGCGATCGACCAGCGCGTGCGTCAACTTGAAGCAAACGGCATCCGCGGCGCAGCCTGCTTGCGCATATGGCTGCCTATACGCCCGAGCTGCAACGGCTCTGGAACACCACCTCCAACGAACTGCTCGTGTCGCTGTGCCAGACGTACCCAGGCCTGTACCGCTATGGCGAGCTCTTCGAGCAGGCATGGCTCAAGGATGCCGGCAGGACAAAGTCCGGACAGGAGCTGCCTGATTCCATCAAGCCCACCGTCCTGCGCCTTCTCTCGGACGGCGCGACGCTCGAGCGCGAGTTCCAGACGATTCTCGATGCCCGTCCGCAGCGCGATCTCTGGGTGAAGGCCGAACTGCTGGAGCACACCTGGCAGCAGTGGACCACCTTGCTTGCGCAATTGCCTGCCCTGTTGCTGCAGGCCGATGTCCCGGAAGTCTCCCGGGAAACGATGCGCGCCATCTTTGAGCCCATGGCGCTGCGGATCGAAAACCTTCGCACCCAGGTTCAGCGCCCGTAAACCCGATACGTCCTCCCGAAAGCCTTGTCTGGCAGGAGGTACAGGGGGATTTTCCATTTATGGGCGTTGGGCACTTTTAGCCATATAAGTTGATAAAACGTATTTGATTCAACCGGTTCGATTGAACGCTCCGAATGAAAGTAGTCCAAGATTTTGTCCGCATCCCCATAGCTCTTTTCGTACCTGATCAACCGTGTCCCCACGCGAGATCTGGATGCGTACCGGGATGACCAGTTCAACCCGCTCGGGGAGGTTTGATGCGTGTGCCAGGCACCGTATTGCGCCGGTCACGTTGCCTACCGCCTCGGTGGTCGGTAGAAAACTTATATCTGTGGCATAAGGTTCGTGCTGGTGGCGAAATTCGTCGCATTCCAGCACCCACTCCGTCGTTCTCTGTTTCGGACGATGCGGCTTCCAGTAAAAAGCATTGGGATCATGGCGCTGTTCCTTCCATAGGCGCGTCAGATCGACCGCATTGCTTTCAAAGTTTCGCGCGAAGTAGTCTTTTGCAGCGTTGATGGCTAGAAAGCGATCTGCAATATTTACGTACGCGCCGGCCGGCGGCGTTGGCGGCGGGGTGAATGCGGGCTTTTCTTGAACGGTGTCTTCTTCATCGCCGCGCCGCAACGGCACACCGAAAATGATTTCACCCTTGGCCTGGAAAGTGACAAGCAGATTGTTCGCCGACTGCTGGCCGGTATTCGCAAGTTCAAGCCCGAACGTTGAAAGTAGATTACCGTTCAATCGATGGTGGATCGTTGCCAGATCAGACCGTATCTGTTGCAACCACGCCGGATACGCCTTCTCCTGATAATGCTTGACCTCACGGGCATCCGCAGGTTGCCACCGCTCCAGCGAGTTCAGGCTTCTACTCACCAGATCGAATATGCTCCCGTTTTTCCGCAAAGGGGCTTCCTGCGGGAAATCTGTGGTCATCGGAAACTGAGCACTAAATTCGTGCGCCAGCGAGTCAATCTCTGTTGCTGTCAATGCGGGAAAAAGCGTTACCTGCGCCGAGACCTGTTTTTCGGGTTGATCGTGCAAATTAAAAGCAAGTTCGGGATGCTGGGACGATAGGCGTGCGACGCTTTTACGAAGCTCTTCGATCGTCTTGTCGCGGTTGTCCTTTTCGGGCGGCAGCATCCATTGCTCTGGCAGACGCTGGAAGGGAATTTTCTGTGACTTTGCGGTTGCGAGCGCAGCCGTGTCGTTTGAAATGAACGTTACCCCGTCCTCGCTGCGTTGCTGTCGCAACCAGAGTACTTCTGACACGATTTGGTCATCTGGGTTTTGCAGATCGAGGTCGGGGAAATCCTCGGCCCTGATTTTGGGCATCAGCAGTTCAAGGCTGATAGTACGCTTTCCAGCTGTGACGGTAATCTGGTTATCGTTGGAATCGATCACCTGCGCGAAAGTGCTCCAGGCATTGCGCGCTCTAGTTGCACGACGCGCGTTACCGCCGTCCTTGTGGCGATCGATTTCGCGCTGTACCGTGCGCGGAACCGCGATTGTGATAACAAGTTCTTCCGTTGCGAGCGACCAGTCGAGCGTCTGATAATCAAGACATTGAAGGAAGAAGTTGGTGTCGGGCACAAAAATATGCATGGCGCGTGCGATGGTTGGGTGGATTTTTTGAGCAACAGGATAACGCGTTCTGACGATTCGCACGACGGCAGGACTCTCGGCGCGGCCGGCCGCGAGCGTGACACCTCGGGAACCCGCGCGCCCGCCGATTTGCAGCTGGATTGACAGGCGCATCAGAGCGACGTAAACATCGGAGAGACAAAAGCGTCAGTATTTATAAGCGTTTAATCGAGGGGTGAGAGGCAGCATAACGGATGTTCCAACTTGCTTGACAGTCACCGATGGCGACTCGAACATCGGTAAAACGAAGATAACCGCGAAGTTCCGACGCAAACATCCTAACGGATTTGATGACAAGACCGGCGTCGAGCAATGTAACGTTGTGTCCATGCAGATGCCGCCCACACCGGATCAGCACAGATTTTATTCGGGATTATTATTCGAGTTAGGTGCCCCGCACAATGCTAGTGCGGGCCTTGCCTCACTGGAGCGTCTAGCTCTAGACATTCTGCGGCGATTGGCGCCGCGCATGCTCGTGGTGGACGAGGTTCATCACTTGCTTGCAGGAACCAACCCGAGCAACGCGCGTCGTTGAATCTCCTGAAATATCTAGCCAATGATTTGCGCACCAGCATGGTTCTAGTTGGCACGCGCGAGGGCGTTCTCGCGCTGCAGACCGATGCACAGATGCTGCTTAGCCGCTACACGCCGTTCGAAATGCCTCGCTGGAGAGAGAGCGACAGTCTGAGTCGCCTGCTTGCAGCATTCGAACGAGTGTTAGCATTACGCACGCCTTCGGATCTGGCTCGCCGGGAGATCGTTCAGTTTGTCCTTACCGCTAGCGGTGGTGTCACTGGATAGATTTCGACGCTGTTAAACGATGCGGCGAAACTGTCGTCGCAGTGGGGACGAATGCATCGAAATGCCGCATCTCGAACATGTTGCGCGGGTCATGCAGTAACGCACCGCTTCACTGGCCTTTTTTTCCTAGGCCCTTCGACGAAGAAGCCTTTGGAAGCTGGTTAGGGCGCGTCGCGACGAAATACTGGATCAGCGTCACTGCCCTATGGAAAATGAGTGTTGATCAACCGTCTCCTCACCTTGAGAAGGTAGGATGGATTCCCTTCCCTTGCGTAGAACAAAGTGCCCGAGATCGATTGTCTTCGCTCGCACGATTGAATGGTGATCGACTAGACCGAATTCAGACGTCAGCGGAGTGGATCTCGCCGCGGCGACGACTTCCGTATTGCTTCAAATGTCTAGTGTTAAACGATGCCGACGTGACCGCACCCCGATGGAAACTGGAATGGTTACGTCCGGGAGAACAATACTGCAGTGCTCATCGGTGGGAGCTAGAGACGGTTCCGGCAAACGTGCTGAACAACTCTCCCAACTTAGGTCGAGCGCTTCTAGGGGGCGTTTGACGAAAGGGGCATCAAAGTACGCTAAGCCGGCGGACGGGAGGGGCGTAGCGACCGGAATCCGCCCTTCTCGACATGATGCAGCGGTTCTTCCTGACGGCCGCCGAGGTACTTAAGGACGATCATCCGGCGCTCACCGAAAAGCTGCACCGCGCGAGTGCTCACTGGATGAGGCATTCTCACGCGAGTCATGCCATTGCACGCGCAGCGGAACTCACGAGCGTGCGCGACAATTTGCGCCACGCCTCGATCGCAACGACCTCGATGTATCTGCATGGAAACGACGCCAGACGCGCCCGTCAGATTACCGAAGCATTCGGCCCGCGAAAAACCGGCCGGCGCTCAGGCTGACTCCGGCAGCCCGCTGTCGGCTTAGCGTACTTTGTCGCCCCTTTCGTCGAACGCCCCCCTTCTTGAAGATCCGCACGCGGCCGCACGCCTGGCAAAAGCGTCGACGCATTGGCTGCGGCACACATTTGGCACCCGGGCCATCGAAGCGGGCACGCCACTAGACATCGTGCAGGAGAGCCTTGGCCATGTCTCGCCGGCGACGACCTCCATCTATGTCACAACGGAATTGGATCGTCGCATCCGGGCGCTTGAGGAGGCGTTCTGATTGCGAAGGCACAAAACGAAACCGACGAAGGGAGCTTCGTAACGTGCTTTATTTATCGTTTTCTGAAGCGCCTAGCACGCCCATAAAGTTAACGGTCCCTTCAGATCTTTTTGAAACGGCTGCTTAATTTTTGCAAAGTGAGTGCCGTTAATAGGAAAGATATCTCTCTACTAGGCAACATGACCTACTTATATCGATACGATCCCCTGCTATCCCATCGCCGAATGAAGGGGAATGCCTTGCGCGCCCGCCGCTGGAGTATCGCAGAAGGCGGTTGGAAGCATGCTCCGCTTATAGAGGTAGCATCTACGCTGCCGGAGAGCCTGGCTATCTATGCGATTTCTTTTTGGAAAGATTTAGCCTCGGCCAAACTTAATATGGGATGGCAGACTTGGACAGAGATGTGTGTATTCCAACGAGTCCGGGAAGATCATCCCTTCTTTCGGAATTTCAATCGGATTGATGATGACGCGCTCCCCGATTGGGCATGGCTATTCTTTAAATCCGGGCCATTAGATACTGAGGACAGGTGGTCAAAGGAAAGCATTGCGCGGTCTGACATCGAGGTGTTGGATATCGACGGCCAATGGCGCTCGATGCCACACTCACATTTCATGCGAGATACCTCGATGCGGTTTAACCGGCAAGGGTATCGGCCATTTTATTTCGCATCTGATAGCGGGAAGCCCCACGCGGCTTTCTGGAAGTCGAGCTTTTTGACCTTGGAGGGTGACAAAACCTGTGTGGCGATAATGGTTCAGCACTGCAGTGAAAGCGAGCTCCGCTTTCACACATCGCCATACATTTTGCAAGCCTTTCTGGACCCGCTTTTCCAGCAGCTTGGGCCATTACCTGTTGGCTGCGTACGTATCTTCATGCTGGAACCCAATAATAAAACCTTTCACCCTGGACGCATCTGGGAAATTGCGATCCGGGAGCGTATCGTGGAGGTGAATGCACCATCCAGTAATAAGATGCGTCGGTGGCCGTGGCATCGAGCCGAGAGCCAGTCCCAGGTACGTACAATTGCAGAAGCCATGAACGAGTGGCGCATGTACGAGTTCAATAGTGAATTTGGGCGCTCGGTGCTTCTCCACGCTGGCTTGGTAACACTTGAAGAAAGCCTTAAATGTTATAGCGAAACGCTGTCCCTATTGTAAAAACATATTGACTGAAGCGGTCGGCTGGAACTGCTCCATTTTGGGTGCGTATATCTAATCAACTGCGCATCGTCTAAGAGCGCGGGTTGCCGACATAGGCAGCGTTTTGGCCGGTCAGGGCAATTGTCCTGACCGGCCACCCACAAGGCATCTCGGCACGCGCCTATATATGATAATGTCCTTTACCACATATAGGAGGAGAGGATGGAACTACGCGAATTTGTGAGTCAGACCCTGGTCCAGATTCAGCAAGGTGTTCAAGACGCCATCGAGCAACAGGGGACAACAAACGCTTCCGGTTTTCTCAATCCTTTTTTTCCATTTCCGGGAAACCCGGAGGTCCGTCAAATTATGAATGGCGGCGAAGTCGGTTGCAATCTACGTTTTTATAGAGTTTGTGCGTGAGCGACACCAATTCAGCACTGATTGCGCTTGTCGGTGTTTTGGCAGGTGGCTATCTGAACAACTTTTTTGGGGAAGACTTCAAGCGCTTTCGCGACGGTCAGGCTCTTGCCGGTGCACTGGCTGGCGAACTGGCGTCGCACGCGACCGGTGTCCCCATGTTGCAGACCATGCTCCATAGCATTGTGGATACGCTCAAAGACGAGGCAGCTAGAATAACGTTGTACGAATACCTGCCGCCCGCTAGTCCTGTATTCGACGCAAGCGTGTCGAAGCTCGGCTTGCTTGGTCCTGCGCTTGCCCACGAAGTAGCGTTCGTCTACGAACACATTCGCGCGTTCCGGACACTCTTTCGGGACATGACGATTCACTATGAGGACATGTCGCACGCCAGTATGTCCAGGTTATGCGTTCATAGCTTGACCCTAATCGACACGGTGAACTCCCGAGGTGCAAAGCTGATTGCTGATTTGAACAGCTTTGCCAATGACGGTTACTGGCGCACGCGTCCTTGGCTATCGTCGTTGCGGAAGTTGGGTTGACTCGGGGCACAGATCGGTCGAACGCCACGGAACGTGTCAATGACTTTGCGACACCTGGGTTCATAAATTTACTGCGTAAAGCTCGCTTGTATTCAGCGCTGATGCCCCCGTCTTTGGTGGTGGGTTAATCCAAGCCGCCGTGGGTAATTGCGGCGGCTGGGGACGGCAGCCTTTGAAGCGGTGCGGTGTTGCCGCGAAGGCGGCGTCAAGGCTCGTCTGCCGGGTTAAGCGTAGCCCTTGCGCGAGACCATTATGAACGCTCTGCGGCGTCATAAACCCGATACCAGAATGACGATGCACCGTGTTGTACCACGTGAAGAATGCTTGGCAATGTGCGCGAGCGTCTTCGATACAGCCGAAGCGCTCAGGGAAGTCCGGGCGGTACTTCAACGTCTTGAATTGTGCTTCGGAGAAGGGATTATCGTCCGACACATGCGGGCGGCTGTGGCTGCGCGTGATCGTCAAGTCTGAGAGCAATTCGGCGACGGCCTTCGATCGCATACTCGTGCCGCGATCGGCGTGCAGCGTCAACGTGCCCGGCGCGATCTCGTGGCGCGACACGCTCTCGGCAATCAATTGCTCAGCGAGTTGCGCGCTTTCGCGATGCGCAATCATCCAGCCGACGACGTGACGGCTGAAGATGTCGATGATGACGTATAAATGGAAATAGCTCCATTTTATAGGCCCTTTGAGTTTCGTAATATCCCAAGACCAGACTTGATTTGGCGCAACAGCAAGAAGTTCGGGTTTCGCGTAAATGGGATGCACGCGTTGCGGCCGACGCTCGCCAGAGGCGCCGTCGGCGGCAAGAAGGCGATACATCGTACGCACCGAGCCCAAGTAGCGCCCTTCGTCGAGAAGCGTGGCATGGACCGCCGCAGGTGCAGTGTCGACGAAGCGTTCGCTGTTGAGCACATCGCGCAATACATCACGTTCCTGGGCGCTAAGTGCCAACGGAGGCGACTTGCGCGATACCTTACGTGGCATAGGTCCGACAAATAGCTGACCGCGCCTGCACGCGCGATCGCGCGCAGGCAAGCCGCGTGGCACATCCAATGCTCGGCATGCTGCGGCCAAGCCGAGTACCGGGGCGAGCTGTGCCACAGCGGCCATTACGGCGTTTCGTGGTCGTCGAGAGGCATCCCCAGCAAGGCGGCCAGTTTTTTTTGGACGTCGATCACCAGCAAGGCCTTGTCCAGGCGCTCTTGCAAGCGGTCCCGTTCACGCGTGACAAGCGCGAGCTGACGTGCTTCGATTCGGGCCTCATCCCGTTTAGGGCCGCGCTTCTTAGGCGCTAGCGCTTCGAGTCCGGCGCTCTCGCGTTGGCGGCGCCAAGTGCTCAAAGAGGAAGAATAGACGCCCTCGCGACGCATCAAAGCGCCGACCTCACCAGGTTTCGTACAGCGCTGCGCCGCCTCCAAGATTCGCTTCTTGTCCGCCGGAGAAAAGCGTCGACGCGGGGCTCGCGGGACGACTTCCGAGTGGGCGCTATTTGGGCCGTCATCGGGCAACGCTTGTCCTTTGATGCCAGACGACTTGGGGGCTTCGGCCATAACGCGCTCACGTGAAGGATTGACTTGCATAAGGTACCTCGTTGCTCACTAATTTAACAGCAAGAGGTGACGCAGGTCATATTGGCACGTAGGGCAGCGGCGATTAGCTTGATAGGAAAAATGCGGATGAAACTCGTTGCCATGCTCGCGGTTCCCGTGCTGTGGCAAAACAATAAAGTCAAACACAAAACAATAGTGTTTGACACAGAAACCCGTTGGGCACGGTGTCAAACAAGCTGCGCAGCAAGGTCGGATCGGCGTCTGCGGTGATGTTTGTGTCAAACACTATTGTCGCAGTATCTATGGCATCTTGTGCGTGGTGGCTGTTGTGTCAAACTTTATTCGTGTTGCCCCAGCGCGACCGCGACGCTATGTCCTTGATTGAAAACGGTGCCGTGTGTCAAACACTATTGTTGGTTCACACGTGCTGATCTTTTATTGCGCGGCGGTCGGCCTTTCCTACGTGGCGGGTAAGCCTGATTGGTCGATCGGCAACGCCGCCCACACGACATATATGAATTTTTGCACTCTGGGCCATGTCGACCGTGACGTAAAATGCTTGCACGGCGACACCTCCGAATGAGTAAGCGCCCCAGCTTAACTACCCGAAACCATCGCCTGTAGCGCCGGGAGGCCCGTAATCCCTTTCCCTGTAGACAAGCCTTTGACCTTTCAAACATGAGCGAATCCACCAATAAAACGTACCTGAGCAATATCGGCACCGTAGCCGTTTTGTTGGGAATTGCACTTGAAAGCGCTTATGTCTTGATTCCCTGGCCCGGACGCGCCGAACTAGCGCACTTGTTCGGCTTCGCCGGATTGACGATGTACTTCGCCGGGATCGTGATAGGCGCTAAACAGTTCCGCATCGGATGGCAACCGCTTGGGGGTTTGTGCGCGGTTGCTTTGTTTGTGTGTCTGCCATCCTACGTCGCGCGGCAATGGCTTGACCATCACGGATTTCGTTACTTTATTGGTGCCGGTCATGCGATAGCGCCGCAGCTTTTAGTATGCGCGTTAGCACTTGCTATCGTAAAATTCAACGTGTGGTACGACGCGCGCATACTCAAGAGAGGGGACAAGCCGAGCAAGCCTATTACGACACACTACGTATACGGCGCATTCGCGTTAATACTTCAATGTGTGTCCTTTTGGTATGAGCTATATCAACAACCATTCGTTACCATCGGCGGGCACCTGCCCGCGCGGGGTCACATCGAATGGGGGCAAGTCATTTGCGATGCGATAGGCATTGCGCTTGGCTTTTGGATATCGAAGATGTGCGACCCGACTTCGCAAAGCGATAAAATGAATGTCGTAATGGCTCGGTAAATAGACGAGGTTTTCATGTGCCAAGCTTACCCGAACGCCTCGACAACGTGACAATACCGACGTACCTGCTGAAGCACGCCGACCCCGATGAGGCCCAAAAAGGGCCTCGAACAAGGTTCGGTCTTATGCTCCGCAGAGCATAAGACCGAACCTTGTTTATCCCCCTACACCAGGTTCAACACTTGGCAGCGCGCCTGCTCGAGGACGGCAGTAACAGGTTTCGTGTCCAAACCGAACAATCACCAATTGGCGCCAGGTATTGCCGTGCAAGCGCTGTGCACCATTCGTGAGCGCTAAGCTGATTTCGGGCCGACGCTGGCGTGCGGGAAGCTACCCGATAGTGGCCGCAGCATGGCGACGAGCTTGGGAGCGCGTGATACCCTTCTTTAGGGGGTCCACGCCGGAACCGCCGAAAATTCCGTCATGCCCGGTCTGCGCTCAGGAAACGCCGTCGCCGATGTCCATTTCTCGGCCGCAACGCCTTGTTGGAGGGGGTTCCGGTCGCGGCGTGGCACGCGATGCTCGTTGCCTCAAAGTGCACTCCAGAGATAAGTATTCTTCTCTCTGGAGCCGTGTTTGACCGAAAAACTGGCGGTTAGCGAAACGGCTCACGCGTGAAACATTTCTCGAATATTCCCCCGTTGCCACTGTCGCACAAGCATTCTTGGGGTTGCACTGGTTAAGGAACATTCTTTCACGGACAGATGAGCACTTTGCCTGTGCCCGTTTGACGGAATTTTCGGCGGTTCCGGCGTGGAACCCCCTTTACGTTCCCGTAGGCAATGCGAAAGATAATCTACGCGGCGAATGCCCATGAGAGCGCAAACGCGAGTCCACGCAAAATCATCCGCACGCGCGGTCACTTCCCTAGCGGCCAGCCGCAACTAAACCGCTATGGTCGGCGCGGCGCAATATAACGGCCGACTGGAAGCGCGCAGCCCACGAATGGAGAGGAGCCGTGAAACAATTCCCGATACTGTACGAAGAGCGCCTCACGCATCCCTGCGGCTGAGATATCCTGAATCGCTGCCCTCCGCAACGCGGCTTGCCGCAACCGAACTGAGCACAAAAAATCTTACAGTCCCGTTTTTGCTATTGCCGGATTCAAAATAAGGAGTAGCATTTACCGCTGTCATATCTCGACGTCTATTCAAAGAAGAATGCCGCGCGATCTAACAATTGCGCAAATACACGGTTAATCAATAAAAGCGATATTGCATCGATCGAAACTGCCTTACCCGGATAGCAAGGCAATATTTTCACCCCTGTACCAAAATTTTGACGTCGACACACAAAATGTACGCACCATCTGTTGGTACCCAAGCTTACACAATCGCGGTTTGGATGTTTGCAGACTGGCTCAGTCGGAATCCAAGCGTCGTTACGGATGCCCCTGCTGACTCGCCAACTCGCTGGACATCGAACCAATGGCGACTCGCTGCTACGTTGGAGCACGGCCTGCGCATATATAGGTCGGACGATCGAGATCCCATGCTAAAGGGCATCAAAGAATCGACACCGAGCTACATCAGAGAATGGGTCAAAGACAGCGAAAAAGGTCACCGTATTGCTGACGACGGTATTCTCCGACGCTTCCCCGACCAATTGCTTACTTTTATCGTTGGTAACCTCGTGGATGCGACGATTGCAATGGCAGATGCTTTAGCGATCGTTGCCAACATGAAATCTTAAGCTGCTAAAAAAGGGTTTTCGTCGCGCCACATCAGTGGAAGGAGTAAGCATGGATGCAGTCAAATTCAGTCGATACGATACGGCCGGCTACCTCAAGACCGAGGAAGAGATTGCGGCCTATCTGGATGCGGTCATGGAAGATGTCGACCCAGCCTTGATCGCGGCAGCGCTTGGCGACGTGGCGCGCGCACGGAACATCAGCAAGCTGGCTCCCGACACCGGCATGAGCCGCGAGGGCATTTACTGGGCGCTGTCCGGCGAAGGCAATCCGAGCTTCGCGACCGTCATGAAAATCGCGGGTGCGCTCGGTCTGCGGCTGTCGTTTCAACCAGCGAGGCAAATGCACGCCGCGTAAGCGAGCAAAGACCACGTCGCGCTCGCTCACCTGGAGTGCCGCGGGCGGCTGAGCCAGCCTGCGCAGCGCAGTAGGATAGGTTGGCCCACTCGACGGGCGTCCGCCGGCATGTATCACCGCGCGTGGTAAATTTATACCAAAGAACATCCTAGAGAGGGCTAATTGGCAAAACGCGCCATCATTTGCGAAGGCGATACCACGTCGCATGGCGGCACGGTAATCGAATGAATTATCACCATTGCATAGGTCTAAAATTCCTGAAAAACGCGGTTTCTACCGCCTACACAAGTAATTTTGTAGCTATATATCAACTAAATTTGTAGAGCGTTTCCGCGGAGGGCGTAAAGATGGGGAAGGGCTGCCGTGCCAATGCGCGCCCTCATCGGCGGCGGTCGACGAATGACGGCTTTCGTGACCGTTGACGGGTGATCGAGATCGGCCAGTTTGAGACGTTCGGGTGCGTCTTACAACGGTCGCTGGAACGGCGCCTCCGCTCCAACACCTGCCCGATGCTCGACAGTTGGGGGGTGTCGACTGGCGCACCCTGATTTCATAGCGGCGCGATTAGCGCGAGTTAGTGGGCACAGACGGCAGAGAAGCGACATACCCCTATCCTCATGGAGACGGCAATCTTGGACGCCCATTCCTCACGGTTGTAACCGCGGCAGACTTTATTGGCTTTCCCACGGACGACGCGATGAATCGTCCGTCGAATATTGCTCCGCAATCATTGAATGCGCCAAGGCTGCCCCCTATGCGCCGTATTTTCAGCATTCTTTAGTTGGCGAGGGTTCGGGCATCGGACAGTGACTCATCTTCCTATCTTTCCTTCGAGTGACAATGACCTCTGCGGGAAGAGTTCAGAGCCAGCTAGTGCTGGCAAGGCAATGATTAATAGGACGCCGACGCTCCTAGTGTGAGCCAATTCGCCATTCTAAAAGTCGCCCCAATGGCGGGGGTTGCGTACCGTCCTCAATTGACTTGGCATAGAAAGCCCGAAGGTACGCCGCAGCGATATCACTACAGCAGTCAAACCAAAGATCTCCCAACGTGGCACCATCATTTGTCGTGAATAGCGGCTCGTAGAAATCCTTACTCTCTAGCAATTTCGTTGAAATCCGCACACTAAAAGTCTTGTAAGGTTCGAACCTCACTGCGTCGATGTACGTCTTTTCCTCTTCGGACGTAGGCGTGCCGAGAATTTCGATCAACTGTACGAACGCCAATGCGCGGTAATGATCTTCGGGAAATGGGAGATCGGCGAAATCCGGTGCCGCAAGCGAGAGCAACGCTCCGTTCAAAAATTCCTCTAGTTTCTTAATCTTAGGTTGATCTGCCCTGAACCTAAGCGCTGCATCAACGCGCAAGTCTGCGTCAGGATCAGAACTCTCCATCTCAAGCAATCTGTCTAAGTAACTCGATTTGACCCTGACACTCGCTCCCGAAATCCCATTGCAGAGAGCATAAAATACACTCTGAATGCGTCGGACGGTCGTGATGCAACGAAACGCAACGTGATCCTGTTCATCCAGTCCAACATCTACATCGATCGTAAGGTCTTCAATCAAAGGGGCGAGGTTGCTTAAGCTAGATGGCTTTGCCTCATGTTGGCTGCTCGACGTTTTGAGCGGATAGCCACACTCAACGACAAAGTCATCCAGCGTTTCTCTCACGCCGCCTTGTGCTCGCACCGCTGTCAGCAATTTTTCGGCTCGTTGATGTGCATCCAACGGATATTCAATTCGAGATCGAATTCGATTGGCTACCTCGTCAATCTGCTGATTAACAGCGTCGTCGGTGTTGTGATGTAGCACCGATACACCATCGACAAACGCCGCTTGTCCGAGTGACTGTACAAAGCGGTAGAAGCCTGAATTCTTTGAAACGACCAATGGGACGCCGCAACACATGGCTTCCCATGCAACAAGGCCAAACCCTTCATGCACGGATGGCATCACAAAAAGGCTGGCATCCTTGACTACGTTGAGCATCTCGGCGCGCGAGTCTGTGAACTGCAAGCACTTGACGGGTACATGATAACCGGCCTCCCGTTCGAGAAGCTCTCTGAACTCGTCGATCAAAGCTTGGTCTGGATCAAACCCATAAATGTCTACGCTTGCGTCTTGCACATCTTCCGCCAAGTGGCGCAATGCTCGTCCGATGGCTCGTACCGCTAGCGTTCCCTGTTTGACCGCATCGTTGCTGGCTTCAATTCGGCCCGAGTAAAGGATCCTGGGAGCACTGCGCGGCGTCAAGGAGGGCTTGATGCTGAGCAACGGCGGAAGTAAAAGCTTCGGTTCAGGCATCTCCTCAGATAAACGCCTGATATCCTTCAGGCTATCTAAAAGCAGCGGTCCAACCGCAAAGCACCGATTAGCTTTAGGAAAAAGCCGTTGTTGATGTTTCTCCTTAGCCCTCGCCGCTTCCGGGTCGCGCATTAATGCGATGTAGCGCCCGTATGCCATGTGATGAATCAAAATCTTTTTTGCACCTAGTTTATCAGCAATCTCGATAGCCAAATCCCCTGTAACTACATCGTGTCCCACTACTGCATCGATCCGCCCAACGTCCTTCAACAAAGTGACGGCTTGCGCGGCATCGTCGATGGGCAGCAAAAATTTGTCACCGGTACTCCTTAAAGGAAGAACGCGTGTGAGGTGTGAAAGTGATTTGTCCACGCATTGCGTGCTGGGCACCAGGCAAATGGTACGTAGGTCGTCATAGGTTGCTAGAACCGGGAGCATTTCCGCGTTGAAAACGTTGATACCCCCATGCACCGCGCCCAAGTGACTCACCACAAAAACTATCGTTGTCATAAAATCCGCGCGCTTTAATGGATGAGTGACATTCTACGGCTGTCTTGGTCGCATCAGTAGGGTTTTACGTTTCCGTCGAGGGCACATATCCTGTGTCGGGACGTTATCGATACGGTTCCCGCTCGCGGTAATGTCCCAGCCATAGTTGAAGGTTGAAGGCGGCGGTTCCCTCTGGGAATCCGAGAGAATCGGGTTTCCAGGACCAACTCCACGGACAGGAGAACCGCCGAACTGAAGCATACCAAGAAGAATCGTGAAACAGCCAGCGTGCCGTTCAGCGTCGTTGAGAAGCAGAATGAGGACGCGCTGAAAGCCTGTTTTGCGCAAAACAGTCAGATGCTGCTACCGTTGCTCGATCTGGTCCAGAACACCCGGACGAGCATCAACGAACTGATGCATGACGCCGGACGCAGCCTCATCGAGCAGCTGCTTGTCCTCTCCGCGATGGAAGTCGCGGGTGACAAGCATCCCGGGCGCGCAGCGGGTGATGTTCGCTCAGCAAGGACGGGTCCGTGATGGATGAGCGCAAGCTGAACGTCAAACGCCCGCGCCTGCGCAACAAGGCCGGGGCCGAAGTGGGGATTCCGGCCTACGAGCAGTTGAGCCAGAATCCGCGCCTTGGCAAGCGCGTGCACGACATCATGGTCACTGGCGTGTCGACCCGCAAGTACGCGAAGGTTCTTCCGGAGATGGCCAGCTCCGTGGGCATTTCGAAGAGCAGCATCTCGCGCGAGTTCGTCAAGGCCAGCGAGAAGGCGCTTTCCGAGTTGATGGAGCGGCGCCTGGACGAGAAGGACATTCTCGCGATCTACATGGACGGCATCATCGTCGACCAGCGACATATCCTTGCGGCCATTGGCGTTGACAGCGAGGGCGACAAGCACCTGATGGGGCTTGCGAGCGGGTCGAGTGAGAATGCGGAGCTCGTCAAGGACCTGCTGCGAGGCCTCACCGATCGCGGCTTGCCCACCGATCGTGAGTACCTGTTTGTTGTTGATGGGTCCAAGGCGCTGCGCTGCGCCATTGAGGCTGTCTTCGGAGAGCGTGCCCATGTGCAGCGTTGCCGCACGCACAAGGTGCGTAATGTCATTGAGCGGCTGCCCCGGGAAGTCGCTTCGCAGGTCGCCGCCGTCATGAAGGCAGCCTACAAGCTGCCAGCGGAAAAGGGACTTGCCCGGATCAAGACGCAGGCCGCCTGGCTGGCGAAAGACTACCCGGACGCGGCGGCCTCGCTGCTCGAGGGACTGGAGGAAACGTTCACGGTCAACGAACTGGGGTTGACGCCTGCGCTGATGCGCTGCCTGCCGACGACCAATATCATTGAAAATCCGAACGGCGCGGTGCGTCGCGTCACGCGTCGTGTGACGCGCTATCGTGATGCTGATATGGCGCTACGCTGGACAGCGGCCGGGTTTCTGGAAGCCGAAAAGCACTTCCGCAAGATCAGCGGCGTGAAGGATCTCTGGATTCTCTCCGAAGCCTTGCATCGCTCTACGAACAAAACCGTTGACCACAACCTGAAGTCTGCCTAACCTATGCAACTCCCGCCGTCCCAACCTGCAACTGTCTTTGTGACATTGCCCAAACGACCGCTTCGGCCGAATTTCTGCCATATGACGTTAGAAAAACGGAAAGCGCTGCTCGGCTAATATCTGTCCGACGGTGAAAATCACGAGCGCGACGGGCATCATGCGGGGTTGTCGTACCAAGATAGTCATGGCATCTAGAACCGATATCTAGCAATGAATAATTGTTAAAAGATATCCTTCGATCGCTTTAAATAAAAATCGCGACGGGTCGGCCTCCGGCGCGAGCAGCGTAAATATTGCTTAGCGCGAGAGAGGCAGGAAATAAATGCTCCTCAATCGAAGGTTGCCGTTATTCGCTCGCCATTGTCTTCAAAACAATATTGAACTGTCTGGTAGTGGCCGGTACTATTACCTTTTAGTCTTACCGACTTAGTTAAACGGACTAGTCATTTCGGTGTTGGATTATCCATCTTGTGTGCACGGGCGATGCGATCATGCGTTTCGATTTGTGTTTGTTCGACCAGCTTTTTTGTAGCCGAGAGACGCGTGCCATGCTCAGGCGGCCGTCGTGCCGTGACTTGTGCGGTAGACGGTAGACAGTAGACGGCGCTACCTGCTGTTCCACTAAGCCAAGCCGGCTTTAATGAAAACGATGACCAACAGCGCGTAACCGCGCTGTGAAACGAACTGAAAAAAATCATGGATGCCTACGAGCAGATCCAGTCCAGTAACCCGCTGGGGGTACAGAACAACCGGCCGCTGAAGCTCGATACCCCGGCGGGAAAGGATGTATTGATGCCATTGCGCGCGGTAGGGCACTCACGCATCGGTCGCGGTTACAGCTTCACGGTCGACATGGTGTCAACGTCGCGCAAGCTCGAACTCAAGCAGTTGATCGCACAGCCCGTCACGCTTTGGATACGCCAGAACGACAAAACGTACAAGCCGCATCATGGTTACGTGCATACGGTGCGTCGCCTTGGCATGGACGGTGGGCTCGTCCATACGCAACTGGAATTTGCGTCCTGGCTTCACTTCCTGCGCTTTCGTAAGGATGCCAGGATCTGGCAAGATACAACAGTCATCGACATACTGACCGACGTGTTTAATGCGCATCCTCAGGCACGGGGCAGATTCAAGTTCAAGCTGTTCGGGGAACTGCGCGATCCCTTGCCGCAACGCTCGTTCTGCATGCAGTACGAGGACGACTGGAACTTCGTGCACCGGATCCTGGAGTCGGAGGGATTGTGGTTCTACTTCGAGCAGTCGCCGGATGGGCAGTCCCACACGATGATCATCACGGACTACAACTACTACTGCGACGAACTGCAGCCCGGTCAGATCGATTTCTCCCGTGCACAGATGGACGCCGAGGTGGAAGGATTTTCGCATTGGTCGGGAACCCGCACACTGCAGAGCACGCGCTATACCGGTGTCACCGGCGACTACAAATCCCCGGGCTCAAGCAAGGCGCGCAGCAAGGATACCCTACCTAACCAGGGCGATTTGCCGCAGCAGACCGAAGTCTACGAATACACCGGCAAATATACGTGGCCCGACTATAAGCGTGGCGACCATCTGGCTACCTTGCGGATGGAGGAGATGGAGTCACGGGCCAAGCGGTTTCATGGCGCGGGCAGTATCCGCCGGATGGACGCGGGCCGATATTTCGAGTTGCGCAATCACCCGGACCACCAGAATGATGTGCAGCAGGAACGTGAGTTTCTCGCCATCGACGTGCGGTGGTTTATCGCAAATAACTTGTCGACGGGCAACACCCGACCATTGCCCGGGAGCCTGGAGACCGAAGTAGCCGATGCGCGTGCAGACTACCTCGGTGACCAACTGGGGGCTGAGAAGACCGGGAGCGCAAAACTGAGTGCGTCCGCGAGCGGTGGGAGTGCTGGCTTCTTCTTGACGCTGGTTGAAGCGCAGCGCATGAGTGTGCCGTACCGCAGCCCGTTCGAGCACAGGAAGCCGCAGATGCGGATTCAGACGGCGACCGTGACGGGACCTGCAGGCTCGGAGGTCTACACGGATTCGCTGAACCGCATCAAGGGCAAGTTCGAGTGGGACCGGCTGAATAGCGGAGACGAGAATGCCTCGTGCTGGCTACGGGTGGCGATGTCGGATACGGGTGGCAGTTACGGCGGTGTGCACGTGCCCCGTGTGGGCGAAGAAATCTTGGTGGATTGGGTCGACGGGGATTGTGACAGGCCGATTGTGACGGGGCGCGTATACAACGGCTCGAAGACGCCAAATTGGCATTCGAATGGACTGCTGTCGGGTTATCGGTCAAAGGAATACGGCGGCAGCGGGTATAGCCAGATGGTACTGGATGACTCGACGTCCCAGCCACGTATGCAACTTTACAGCTCAAGTGCGAATTCTCAGCTCCACCTGGGGTATCTGGTTGCGCAGAACGGCAACACGCGCGGGGCTTACCTGGGCAGCGGCTTCGACCTGAAATCGGACGCGTATGGCGCAATTCGCGCGGGCCAGGGACTGTATGTCTCGACCCATCCTGCAAACGCTGCCCAGCCGATGAACGTCACGGCGGCAAGCGAGCAACTGGCGAGCGCGGAAAGTGTCACCGAGCTCGCGTCGCAGGCCAGCACATCAAATCAGGCTGAAAGCCTGCAGGACGGCTTGGACGCACTCAAGAAGCTTACCGATGCGACGCAATATAACGTGGCGGGCAACAGTGGTGGTGTTGGCGGTAACACGGGGGGCGGGGGCACGGGTAACGCAAATGGCTTCTCGACCCCAATCATGCTTATTGCAAGCCCCGCGGGCGCTGGCCTGTCGACGCAGGACTCGGCTCATATCACGGCGAACCAGCAAGTCAATATTGTCAGTGGCAAGAGCACAAACGTGGCAGCGGGTAAATCGCTCATCGCCAGCGTGATGGAGAAGATCAGCCTGTTTGCACAGAATGCGGGGATCAAGCTTTTTGCCAGCAAGGGCAAGGTCGAGATCCAGGCGCAGAGCGATGAGATGAAGCTCGCCGCGCTCAACGACGTGACGATTACCAGTTCGAGCGGCAAGGTCGTGATCTCCGCGGATAAGGAAATTTGGATCGGCGCGGGCGGTTCATACATCAAGATCACATCTGAGCTCATCGAAAACGGGACAAGCGGACAGATCTTGGAAAAAGGCGCGTCTTGGAGCAAGCAGGGGGCATCGTCAATGCGCTTGCCCACGCCGATCACAAGCGTTACGAAGGGATGTTCCTGGAAAACCGCGACCGCATCCGCTAATAGCGCGTCAAGCGTACCGCTGGAGTAGGCATGGTCGAATCTACGCAGACACACGGGCGCGACGATCGCCCTTATCCAGCCACTGTTGATCTCGGTGCACCTCAGGTCCGGGAGCAGGTGGCGGCTCTCAAGAGTTGGTTTCGTCGACACCCAGATATGCGTTGCCTGCTCATTATCGATCCGACTCAAAATGATCCCGCCGCCGACGGCAGCCAATTGCTAGCAAGTCTCTCCAGGATTGACTTGACGATCGATCATGAGGCAGTGTCGCCAGCGCATTACCCTTATCTTCTTGAGCTGGATCTTGAAAGTACCGCGGGGGCCGATGCGCTTGCGCAAAGCGTGGAATTGGCATTTGACGATCGTCGGCCGCAGGCGATGGCTGAAGGCATGGGGCAACGCATCGGTGGTTGGCTCGCGACTACGGCGGCACCGCAAGAGGTTGCGTCGCATTGCTCTCGCATGATGCTTCAACGTGACGATCGAGATCGTCTTTGCCTGTTGAGGTTTTACGACCCACGAGCATTTGCGCTTCTATGGCACGTGCTGTCGCCGGTACAGCAACAGTCCCTGTTGGGACCGATCCAGGCATGGCACACGCTCGACGCGAGTGCCATGCCAGTGAGCCGATTGAATACCATGGGCCGTCGGGACGAGTTCGAGCTCGACGCCGCGCAGTGGCAGGCGATTCATCGCCACGGCATCGTGAACCGTGCGCTTGCGCTGCATGCTTACGACCAGGATCGTCAACCGCACCAGCATGAAGTCGACGTGGCGGTCGCGGCGGCCGCGCGAGCGCGCCAATACGGCTTGATTGACGAGGAAGATGAGGTGAAGTTTGTTAGTCACGCACTAGCATGGCACCCAGAGTTTGATCTGCATCCCAAGGTTTTACAGATTCTTGGTCGTAAAGCAGACGATGAGTTTTATGCTGAACAAATCGAACAACTCACGCCGGAAGAAATCGAGGAAATTTGTGAAGGGGTTTGGCATGAGCGCCTGAGAACCTCGAATAACGCGGGTGGTCGTACCTGAACATCACGATAAGATCATGGAAAACGCTGCTTCAACCTCTACCGAAAATTGCCCAAATTGTGATAAATCCGGACTTGCGATTTTGCCGGTTCGGTACACGGTCGTGCCGCAAACGATATCGAGTGCCATGCCTGCGGACATCATCGGGCTCGGTGTGATGGATGTTCCGCTGAGCGCACATCACTACAGCTTGCGAACTTTGCGTGAAGGCTGGCTTTATCTTTTCTACGAAAAAGGTGCGAGAGGCAGCAACTACTGGGAAGCCTACCGAGTAACGGAAGACGGGCGGCTCTGGAACCACAAAACGCCTGTGCCTTCGGAGCGCAAAGCGCATGCTGCCTGCGGGAAGCGCGGTAGCGCAGTTCCTATGGAGGTGATTGCCATCGAGAAACCTGAAAAGGCAACAAAGGTGTTCATCGCGTTTTCAGAGTATCCGTGGAACAAAAACGTATTCGAGAAGTACGCGTCCAACGCACAGTTGCGTAGCGATCGCATGCAGGTGATCATGCCGTCGACGTGGATTCAGACGGGCAGTGGTATGTTCGGCATGAGGAAAGGTGAGGCTGGGCATGCGACGGCAGCCACTCAGGCCAGCATCGACCAGATCGTCGAGTACCAACCGGGTTTGAAATCCGACCTGCTAGCGCCTCCTGCTAAGCCGATCACGACGGATGCCGATGGCCGAGCTACCGACGATAGCCTGTGGGCGCAGGAAGCAACGCGTTATCCATTGTATATTCGTCAAACCTCTCCGTCCGGTTCAGCCAGCAAGGACCTGGTCAAACTCATGGAAGAGATCGGCAAGAATGAGGGCGGTACCCCGCACAAGCCGATGCTCCTAGCGCTTTGGGATGGGGTAGGCATCGCCCACGAGCTCGCGGGATTCCACAACGACCCAGCGGGTGCGCTGATGCGCTATACCAGTGCGCAGACAGTGCGGGTTGACGCGGCTCAATCCATCGATTCGGCTGAAGCGGCCGTTCGCAGTGGTGCAGCGTTGAGTGAAAGTGCCTGGCGCCAGTCCCTCATGAGTAGTGCTCTGGGCGGCTATGAAGGAATGGGACTCATGATGCCTGGCACACAAGAGCAGATCGACAAGGCCGGGCAACTCACGCCTGAAGAAAAGCAGGCTGCGGGGGATAAGGCTTGGAAGAAATACCAGGCGAGCCTCAAAGGGGGCAGGTGGCCGAACAGCTTTAGTAAGTGGTTTGATCAAGTGACTGACAAATGCGAGCAGTTGCAGAAGCAGCGTGTTCCTGATCGCGATGCTTGGCTATCCGCTGATACCTTTCGGCACGCACTGAATGACTATGATCCGAACGATGCGGGCGATGGAATGGCGTTTACCGGCGTGATCGACGAGGCGTTTGCCGGATTGCCAGCCACCGATACGGGTTTGCGTATTGTTGAAAAGGTAATCAACAACATGGACCCGATGGACGAGCGTAGCTACTTTTGGCGGGCGTTCGCTTATAACCAGACGGATATTCGTCAAGATTTAAAGACGTTCCTGGCTGGGGTACAGGCGAAGAAAAGTGAATCAACGCTGGACCAGGTGGCGTCGTGGTACGAAGACAGGCAAGCGGACATTTCCAGCTATCTCGGCTATTTTAAGTCGTTTACGAAATTTTACGAGAAGATGGATGAAGTGTTCAAGCGTGAGCGCGCGGGATCGGCAACCGAGCAGCCGCTCAAGGCGCTGCAGGTCGATCGGCTGACAATGTGGTCCGGGCGTGCATTGGTCAACGTATTTGGTCCGATTTCACGCAGTATCGGAGGGGCTTTGATCAAGGGGGCCTTGATGGTTCGCGGAGGAATCGCACTTGAAGATGCCAAGCGCATCACGGTCAAGCTTGCGGCGTGGGAAGGGCAGATGGACTCGCTGGTGAGACTGAAGGTTAGCGAGTTCAAGGCTCAGAATCCAGAAATGAGTCCGCTGCAGCTTCGTGCGAAAGCATATGAGGCGTTAGCGAACGATGAGCGGGGAGCACTTGTACGTAGGCTCTACGCGGATGCGCAGGTGACATCGAATGCGACTCGGGATAAGGCGATTGCATCGGTGAAGCTGTCCGGCGCATTATTCGTTATCGAATTGATGAACTATTTCCTGCTATGGACCAAGGCGAATAAGACGACGGATGATGATTTGGCGATTGTGAGCGGGACATTCTCACTGGCGGGCGCGGCACTCAACGTGCAAACCAAGTGGCTGGGGTCTTTCGCAAAGTCCGCAGCCAGCCTTACGCTTTCGAACATGAAAGTGGGGGCTAGCTGCCTGGGGGGGCTATCGTCGTTTATATCTGTGTGGACTGATTTGGATAAAGCATCCGCTGGCATTAGATCGGGTAATCGCAAACAGGCTATGTTTTATGGATTGAAAGCTGCGCTCGACTCCGCATCGGGTATGGTGTCAGTCCTGACGGCACTGAGTTCGTCCGCGCCATTACTGATGAAATCCGTCTCGCCGAGTAAGCTGAAATTCCTAGGGAAGCTCTCCGCGCGCGTGGCGGGTGCCCAGGCCCAATTAGACGGAAGAGCAGCTGGTCTGACAGGGGAGGCTCTACAAGCAGCTGTGAAGCGCGCCGCATGGAAGGCAGCGGGGACTATTACGGGCGAAACGGTTGCTGCCGGGATCGCATCGGAAGTTTCGGCAGGCGGGTGGCTATTGATCAGCGGGCGCTTGATCCTGATAGCAACCGGCTGGGAAGTTGCGTTAATTCTGACGGTCATTACCCTCGTATACAACTATTTCCAGCCGGACGATCTGGAAAACTGGCTCGCAAACTGTCCTTTTGGGACGGCGCCAAAATCTGACTGGACGATGGAAAAACAGCGTGAAGCATTTGAGTCGGCCCTGGCCGCCACGGGATATAACTGACGATGGAAAATCAACAGAGTACGGGCCCAGTACTTCTGCGCGGGAGCATTACTGGATTGACGAAGCGCCGAGCGTCCTATGAAACTGTCTTTACGGAATCAGACAAGCAAGCCATGGAGCGTACTGCGCTCGTGGCGGCGCTTGCTGGCCTTAACGATGTTGCATTGAACCTAAGTGCTTCGACCGAATTCACGGACACGGTAGCTGATCTTGTGACGTTTAATCTGAACGGCGAAGTGGTCCGCGCGTGGATCTGGCTGTCGGTCTTCGAAAATGGGGATGAGGTAGAGGTCGTGGCCGAGCGCGCGGGCGAGGACTGGATAGGATATGCGGTCAGGCGATGCTCGGACGGCATTCTGTCTGTTCATCCGCACTGTGAGCGGGGTAGTCGGGCGCTTACAAAATTCTTTATGAAATGGTCACTTACATTTTGGAGTGGATGCGCTTTAGTCCCAACACTTTTTCTAGTATTGTCGCTACCTCATAGTCACAGGGAGTGGATATTAATTGGACAGACCTTATTGTTTATTTGGTTAGTCATTGAAATAATGGCAGTTTTTATCGCATATAGAATCAGTCGGCGTTTCAAGAAACAGTTACCTATGGCAAACAAGATATTCGCGACCTTTGGCTGGACGGACCCTCCGAACGTCGATTTGCCAAAAGCTTCGAAAAAACTAAGACAACCAGGGGATACCTGGGAAATGGGAAAGCTGATTTTCCGCTACGGTAAGGTGTGACTTGTGGAAGACAAATGTGGATGCTCATAGCGATATGCAAACTCGTCCCTATGGCGACCTATGGCATTCGCTCGGGCGGCTCAGGTGCCCTGACAAGATGACGGATGGTCCACTCAACACGGCCACCGTACTTCTGCGTGGAAGCATTACTGGATTGACGAAGCGCCGCGCGTCCTACGAAACTGTCTTCACGGAATCAGACAAGCAAGCCATGGAGCGTACTGCGCTCGTGGCGGCGCTTGCTGGCCTTAACGATGTTGCACTGAATCTGAGTGCTTCGACCGAATTCACGGACACGGTAGCTGATCTTGTGACGTTTAACCTGAACGGCGAAACGGTCCGCGCGTGGATCTGGCTATCGGTCTTCGAAAATGGGGATGAGGTAGAAGTTGTAGCCGAGCGCGCGGGAGAGGACTGGATAGGATATGCGATCAGGCGATGCTCGGACGGTGTTCTATCCGTTCACCCGCATTGTGAGCGGGGGAGCAAAGCGAACTTCAAGTTCTTCCTCAAATGGTCAGTGCTGCTCTGGAGTGCATGTGGAGCTGTGCCAACGTTAATCCTGACGGCGATAGCTATATCCGATGGCATTTCGAATCGGTGGGAGTTATTTGCTGAAGTTATTTTAACCGGATGGGCAGTATGGGAAGCTACAGCGGTTTTTATCGCATATAGAATTAGCCGGCGTTTCAAGAAACAGTTACCTATGGCAAACAAGATATTCGCGACCTTCGGCTGGTCTGACCCACCCAACGTCGATTTGCCAAAAGCTTCCAAAAAACTAAAACAGCCAGACGACACATGGCAGATGGGTAAGCTGATCTTTCGCTATGACGTAAAGTAAAAACCAATCGAACGCTAGATCTTCATTTGAGAGACGATGAGTAAAGAACTCGTGTGTGATGGCGACGCGACAACTACAGGCGGGCATGTCATCGCGGCAGTTTCAAGCATGTACGACGGCGAGAGGCGCGTCGCGTTGGATCGTGAAATGGCGACGTGCGGCAAGTGTCCGGGAGAGCATCCGATCCAGGGCTCTGGCACCGATATGCAAGAAGACGGGCGCGCTTGCGTGCTTGATGGCGATCTTGTTCTTTGCCCCTGCGAGAAAAACCACGTAAAGGCCAGTGCTGATGCAGGCTGCAAGTCGGCTTAACGCAGATCTTTCTTCTCTATACGTTCAGCAAGGTCGACGTGCCGGACTTGGTGAAGTTTGAGAAGTACTGCTGGTCTTGACCAGCCATGTGGGACGATCGCTGAGCATAGGCGGCATCGCCGCCCGGCTGGCGAGCAACGGCTGGATCGAGGTGTAAGGTTTTTCAAGATAAGGCGCGTTCTCCACATTCCCGCATTACATGATCATGAATCGACCGCCATTGACTTCCGACGCAAGCATTCTGGAAGTTGACATTGAATCGCTACGCTTTGCGCTCGGGAAGCACGTCGTGCTTTCCGATGGCGCAATGCTTGCCTCCGGCGACCTTTTCAAGGTGGTGCTGTCTGGCTCGATGGCGCTGGATGGCCAACCTCTACGGTGCGCTGGTTTCTTACCAGGGGTCACGCTATGGTTGAGCGCGGGTCACGTGCGTCCGATGGACGGCGAAGACCCAGATGAACTGCTTGACTACATCTGGCAGAAGATCCGCCCGAGACTCATCGAGTGGTTGGGCGTGCCCGCGTCGCCCGCAGCCGTAAAGATGGCGTTCCGTGACTTGCGTCTCGAAGCCGGGTGGGACGATCGGCACCGTGGACAGGCCGGCGCCATGGAGATTGAGGTACGGCACGCGCCAGAGGCAATCGCCCAGTACCGCAAACGTCGTCGCTCGCAGCCACTTGTAGAGCGAGCGCCCACGCCGGACGAAGAAACCCGTCAGCAGGGCTTTGTCAAGTTGACGGCTAGAGGCCAGCTGCTTATCACAAACGTAGTTATCCTTATTAGATAGCTTTATGAGATGCGGCAGTCACAGTCCAACCATGCCATGTGGCGAAACGTTCCTGGAGTACGGCACGATGACATGCCGCGTTCATTTGATGTCTGGGCAGCGCGAAGTGCTGCCGGATCGGGCCAAAACATGAGAGAAATGCTTGCGCGCGACGTGCATCGCGAAAGCCACACATCTGGCGTTCGCGCCTGCGGGTCGGCTGGTGGCTGTTCTCGGCGCGGTTGTTCACACGTGCAGCCGCCTTGACGAACACGTGCTTCACATGAGCGAGTTCGGGAATGTCAGCCTTCGCCGCCGGATAGCTGCGCAACTGGTCGGTCACGATCTTGCTCGGCACCGGGTTTGAGCGCAGCACCCTTCGGAAGAAGCGCTTTGCCGCAGCCTTATCGCGCCGCTTTTGCAACAGCACATCAAGCTCGGTGCCGTGCTCGTCGACTGCTCGCCACAACAGATACGGCTCGCCGCGCAGCGTCACGAACATCTCGTCCAGATGCCATATGCTGCCCGGCCTTGGCCTCGCTGCTTTGGCGCTCCGGGCGAATTTGGCGCCAAATTTGTCGCACCAGCAACGGATCGTTTCGTACGTGACTACGACACCACGCTCGAGCAACAACTCCTCGACGTCGCGCAGGCTCAGGCTGAACCTGAAATACCACCGAACCGCGCAGCTGATGACGATAGCAGGGAAGCGGTGACCGTGATAAAGCGATTTCGTTTTCTTCATCACTTCATTCTACCGCCGCCTTCCCATCAACCTGACAGTGCCCTGTCAACGCATGCTCACGCGGTGTTTTCTGGACCGGCGGCATAGGCTTCGGCTTCGGCGGCACTTCTACTTTACTAGTCGGCCCGCGTTCGAGCCAACCGGTGAACGCGGTTCCTGCCGCCTTTAATAGCAGAAAAATAGCAACGATGACTTGTATGAATAACCACACTCCAGCGGCATCGATAACCGCTCGCCAGATCACATCAAAGAAGCTAAGCGACGAGTTTTTCAGCTCATAAAAAAAGCGAGCAGGACAAGAGGCAGGAAAAGTCCATATCTATTCATATACGCACTCGATTTTGCAGTTGCTAATTATTTGATGACTGTTTTCAGATCAATCTTCGGACTTAGTCTTTAGCATCGAATCGTAGAGCTCAAAGCCAAGCGTTATCGGCAGAATCATCCACCCAATCCAGTTCCACCACACTGATAACACCGCGGCAACTATTCTTGTTAGAGACCGTTTCAAAAAGACCGCGAGGGGGGCTGTTAACCTTTTCGTCAAACTGCTAACCTTGGTCATCTGAACAACTGGAACCAAGGTGATGGGTGCACCGATCATTGATGACGAACTGTGGGCATTGATAGAACCTTTGCTGCCTCCGCCAAAGCCACGCCGCAAGAAATACCCAGGACGACTCCCGGTTTCCAACCGGGCTGCACTGAACGGCATCTTGTTCGTATTCAAGACCGGGATACGCTGGTGTGACCTCTCGACCAAACTCGGATTCGGCTCCGGGCCGACCTGCTGGAGGCGTTTGCGCGACTGGCAAAGGGTCGGCGTGTGGGGCGCGTTGCACGCACTGCTGCTCGCGAAGTTACGCGAGGTCGGCGAACTCGATTTCTCACGGGCGGTGGCCGATTCATCTTCGGTGCGAGCCGTTGGGGCGGGCGAAAAACTGGCCCGAACCCCACCGATCGCTCGCGACCGGGCTCGAAGCATCACATCCTCGTCGATGCCACTGGCGTCCCCGTCAGTGCCATCCTGACTGGCGCGAATCGCAACGACGTTACCCAGTTGCTGCCGCTCATCGACGCGATCCCGCCTATTCGCGGCGTACGCGGTCGACCGCTTCGCAAGCCCAAAGTCATCTACGCAGATCGTGGATACGACTCTGAGCCGCATCGCGAGCGGCTTCGTGCGCGCGATATCGAACCGGTGATCGCTAGGCGCCGTACGGAACACGGCAGCGGACTCGGCAAATTCCGCTGGGTAGTCGAGCGTACGCATGCATGGCTGCACAATTTTCGTCGTCTTCGCATTCGCTTCGAGCGTCGAGCCGACATTCACGAGGCATTCCTTAAACTTGGTTGCGCGCTCGTCTGCTGGAACATCTTCAGACGTGCCGAGCAGTCTTTTTGAAACGGCCTCTTAAGAATAGGTACTTCAATTTCATATTTGCGCTCCGTGTGTTCCTATCCATTAGGAAGCAGCATCAGGCGCGCTCGCGGCACCTACGCGCTTTCTCGGCTTTTCCTAGATCCTCGACTGCGAAATGCCAGCGTAGTCTTCACCGTTAGCGACATGCTCGCACAGGATTTTCACGCTCATCAGGTTCTCTTCGGGAATCTCAGAGCAGCTTGACCAACTCTCCTGGGCGTCCAAAGATACCAGACCCCACAAGTTGTACGCCTCACCGTAGGTCAGCGAAACACCTAAGCTTGCCATCGCAGCCTGAACGGCACGAACGTCCTGCACATCGTCTGGATGCCCTGGATTCTCCGCCGTCAGGTGCGCATTCGCGCCCTTGCAGTTTGCGAGCACCAGCGCTAAAGCGTCGCTCAATTCGGCAGGAAATACCATTATGTTCTTTTCCTATGCCTAATGTTCCTTAAGTACCGATGCTCGCCACTGGTCGCGTGTGAGGCCACATCGCTCCAGTTCTGCATCTGACGGACCCTTATGTTCTTGCTCGTATTGAGCCAAAAACCTATATTTATCAACACCGGCAGGAATAAAGACGAAAGTCTCTGTGCCATCGCATTTGCTTTCGATGCCTTGCAAGGGCTTCGCGTTGATGACCGGACACATACCAACGGTAAGAGCGAGGGTGAGACCGATCATTCGATACGACATGTGGATTCCTTGTGCATGGCCAATACTGCTTTTATGATTTATTTCCGTTTTACTCAATAGCGATTGAGAACAGCAGGTCAGCAAGCTCTTTTTCGTTAAGCGTTCCTTCCGCCACATCAACCATGATGTCTTCAAGCTCATCAGAGCGAGGCACGTCATACCCCTGTATAGCGAGATAGGTTAAGGCCGTAACAAGGGCTGTCCTTTTGTTAGCGTCGTTAAATACATGACCTCTTGCCAAAGCGACGGCATACATAGCGGCAATCTCAAAAACATCGTCTAGTTGTTCATAGAGAATGCGGCTATCAATCCGCGCTAATGCCCCTTCCAACGGACCTACACCATGCCCCCCGGCTAATCCTGGCTCTTGCCGAAGGATCAGGTCATGAATCTCGATGACCTGATGCGCATCAATGACGTTCTGGCTCGTCATCTTTTTGCGAGCGCCTTAATTACTTTGTCGTGCGTGGCAATGACCCGCTTTGCGGCACTGAGCACGACACGACTTCCTTCGCTACCCGTCAATTTCATTTCGACAGGGCGTAGCGAGCCTGTGCGTTTCTTGACGTCAATACCGTAATTTTTTTTCGTCATCATTTCTCATCCCTTTCACCGTGTTGAATCGTAACAGCGAGAGTCAATCGTATATACTCATTGAGTATATTTCAAGCGGTTTTTAAAGATTCTCCAAAATCTCGCGAACAAACTTCCAAGCCATATCCGGCATGCTGCGGTATTCGGCCGATTCAGTGGACAACAGCCAGTTGTCCAGGGTGCGTTTCTTCGTTCCAATGCGTTCCGCGAACTGTTCGCGAGTCATATCCAATTGAGTCATTGCATGCCGCAAAAACTCTTGTTGTGTAGTCGGCGTACCCATATGGGCGGAAGCTCCTTCAAATATACTCATCGAGTATATGATTTTGCCGGTTAGTTCGCAAGGTGAATCGCCGCAATTGCGTCTCTTATTTCTCGCATGGACACGGCCACGTAGGCCGGAGTTGGTCCATATGTGCATGCCCTAATAGCTGCTGCACGACCTCATAGGGGGTTCCGTTCGCGATTAGTCTGGTCGCGAACGTCCTGCGGCCGGATTTTGCTAGCTAAAGATATAATATTTCTATAAATTCAGTATGTTAGTCGTATGTATATCACATCGACAGCGTATCCAAGTTTATCGGTTGACTCGTAATTGTGCTGCGCGGTGAATTCTGCATAATGCATGTGATTGCCGGGGTGTCGCCGGACGGCCAGTAGCGGTCATCCGACCGGGTTGCCTAGATCGTCAACAACTTGAGCATCTCGTACAATGCGGTTGATTCTTCGTGCGCGGTAGGATAGCGCCACAAAACACCAAAGATTTCCGGGGGCGGCACGTGGGCGCACAACTGATCAAGATGCAACGTAGTAGTGCCGCAAGAAGACGATTCGAAAATATCAACCAGAAGCGCGACGCGTATCTGATCGTCCACTACTCTTGTGAATCGTTCTATGACATTAAGGACGGACGAACACCACGCATCACTTCGATTGCCGTCCGGAATTTCGTTTCGGGTCAAACGCACTCGTTTTCGATTCACAAATGCGCGGAGCAAAGCGGCGCAAGCGCGACTGACATTCCGGATAGCTACGATAATTTAGAACGGATGATGCTGGATGAGTACTTTGCATTCGTGCGCTCTCAAGGTGGCTTCAACTTTATCCACTGGAACATGCGGGATATCAACTACGGCTTCCAAGCTATAGAACACCGACTGAAGGTGCTGAAGGGCGATCCTTTTGTGATTGACGACGGCCGCAAGTTCGACATGGCCAAAGAGCTAATCGCGATCTATGGTCCCGGCTATACGCCTCACGGGGAACATGGTCGCTTATTCAGTCTTATGGACCTGAACAAGATCACGGCCAAAGACGCTATGAACGGCAAAGAGGAAGCCCGCGCGTTCGATGACAATCAGTTCGTGGCCCTTCATCAATCGACACTGCGCAAAGTGGACGTGATGTCCAACATCTTGGAACGCGTGCTGGATGGATCGCTGAAAACCACAGCCACATGGTGGGAGGCGCGTGGTCTGCATCCTGTTGCGATCGTTGAGCTTGCGAAAGAGCATTGGCTTTGGACGGTTTTCACGTTGCTTTTCGGTGCGATAGGCATCGTGTCCTCAATTAAAGGGCTACTGTAGCCATCTGTTTCGGTTTAATTGGAGGTGGCAATGACAAGTGTCGAAGAGCAGCGGGCAGAAGAACGGGCAGCAATTGATAACGAACGGCGTGCGTTTGAGCGACGTCAACGAGCATTCATCAAGGTCCATCAACAGTTCGCGCCACAAGGCAATGGGGCACCCGCAGATGCGGACCTAGAAGAACTTGACGCCGCAGATGCAGACCATCGCGCGGCTGTCGCGGAGATGGATCGCATTTCCGAAGAGATACGTGCTGGCAAGCGCCGATAGCCGCACTAGGTAGAGCGAGGGTAAACGGGTGATCTATGCATAGTACGTGCAGGCAAAACTTCACCCAGTAAAGGCGGCCGCTGGTGATGCAAGTTATCTAAAAGAATGAACACGCGGATGGATCAACCTTGTCACATCGACCGGTTGAATCCGCAGTCAAACTCGGCCGACGGCGCGATCGATAACCAAGAAGGAGCCCGGAAATGAATGTTAGAAAGATAATATTGCTAATCTTGCTGGCAATAGCTTCCGGCGTGGCACAGGCACAGGTCAAACTCATGTTGTTCGGGGGCACGAGTCATGATGTCTATTTAGGCTGTCTGAACTGTTCAGCTGTGGCACCCGACTCAGTTCACAATGATATCGGCCAATACGGGTCAGACATTTTGCCGCAGAGCATCTTCAATGACATAGGCCAGTACGGATCAGGCATATCTTCAGAAAGCCCTTGCAATGACATAGCGGCTGATCCGCCGGTAGTCGTTGACCAAAATGGCGGATTCTACGGGTATCTGACGCTCAATGATACGCATCCCAAAGCGGTCACAGATCAGAACATCCTGGCGTGGTTAAAACATAAAGTGTGCAAAGTGCAACGCTGACCGCCTCGAAGGGCGGCTTTCAAGCGGCGTGGATGGCTGCTCAGGGTCGGTTTGAGCCGGTCGCGGATCGCCGGTGAGGCGATCGGTTGAATCCGCAGCTATGGGTGTGGCCTAATTGCGGTACAGACGTTTGGGCCGCTGATCATTTACCATTTAAGCCCAAGCACTCTATATCACGCGAAATCTTATCTACATAAAATCAATGCGATGCTTTACCAACGGGATCTGTTGGCGGCGTAGTGTCACCAAGCATTGACGCGTCGAACAGGTACGCAGAGTGAAACTCTAAAGTTCGCTCTCCACACTCGATGTACATATGACCGACATGTCGGACAGCA
Organism: Robbsia andropogonis; assembly: GCF_034047095.1. Classification (NCBI taxonomy): domain Bacteria; kingdom Pseudomonadati; phylum Pseudomonadota; class Betaproteobacteria; order Burkholderiales; family Burkholderiaceae; genus Robbsia; species Robbsia andropogonis. Next base: position 91,761 of record NZ_CP139168.1, read on the forward strand.
TCGGGAGTAACGCCGAAAATCTGATCTGCGGTGAACTTTCCTTTGTGGCGTCCCAAGTGCCAGTCTTTGTGCATTTGCGTGAAATAGTCGGAAAAAGCAATTTCACGGTCCGGCCCTATCGTAAAGCACGTGAATACGGCGGATGGGTTGCGCGAAGACAGGTCCTCAAACGAAGCGGCGCCGACCGAAAAGAACTCGGCTGAACCCGTCACACGTGCAAGATGCATCTCGTTTATCTGCGCATGGCGGCGCAGGCGTGTGAACGGACTCCGTATCCCCTTCAAGAAATCATCCTTTGAAAGGCCGAAGTCGAGGTATGCCCAGTAGGTTAGCAGCAGCTCAATTTTGCTGACCACGATATGGATCTGCTGGAGTTCGCCCACATCCAGTTCGAGGGCGTCCGCATGCGCGACCTTGTCCCGCATTTTCTTGACCAGTCGGAAATTTTCATCCGAAAGGTTAATGATTTTAACGATATCTGCGTCTGTCGAAGCGATCGCTGCGGTATATTTTTCCGGAAACTTTGCCTCTTGAGCATAGGAAAATGTATTGCGGACGGCATCCAGCACGTCCGTAAGCACCTTTTGATCAAGCGGCGGGGCGAACCTGTCCAGTACGTCGTGTAACTCCCGCATCTTGTCGGGACGTGGTGGCCTAACCGCTTTCTTCGGTGGATTGTGGCTGACGTAGCTGTCCAGCAGTGAGACGTAGCCGAGGGCGTTATATTCCCAGAATCCCTCGTAACGCTGCATACTGGGTATTCCGGTCGATCGTGACCGGTCATTCCGGTATCGTGACCGACGGTTCCGTTTCAACGTGACCGGTCAATATGATTGAACGTGACCGATTTGGGTGAGTGGCCGGAATGACCGGTCACGATACCGGAATCGTCGGTCACGTTGCCGGACCGGCGTCATACAGCATCAGAATGGTGTTACGCGACTAACCTTATTTCGCGAGGGTACGCTTTCCAGATTTCGTCTGGAGTAGCATGCCCGCGCCAAGGATTACGATGCGTAAGATCAAGGACGTATTGCGGCTCAAGCTCGACGCTGGGCTGTCGCACGAACAGATTGCCGCTGCCTTGCGGCTCTCCAAGGGCGTTGTCACCAAGTACGTGGGGCTGGCCGCCGCTGCCGGGCTCGACTGGCCCACGGTGCAGGCCTGTGACGAGGTCGAACTCGAACGGCGTATTCTGGTCGGCCCGAATTGCCAGCGCGAACGCGTGCAGCCGGACTATGGCCGTTTGCACCAAGAACTGCGGCGCAAAGGCATGACGATGATGTTGCTCTGGGAGGAGTACCGCCAGGCGCATCCAGGCGAGCCCACCTATCAATACTCGCAGTTTTGCGTCAATTTGAAGTGCTTCGCCAAGCGGCTCAAGCGTTCGATGCGGCAAATCCACCGCGCAGGCGAGAAGCTGTTCATCGACTTCGCCGGACCAACCATCGCATTGGCAGACGGCACCCGCGCGCATGTCTTCGTCGCCGCGCTGGGCGCGTCTTCCTACACCTTCGCGTGGGCCACACCGCGTGAGAGCATGGCAGACTGGTTGGAAGGCACGACGCGGGCGTTGCATTTCATTGGCGGCGTGCCGCAATTGATTATCCCCGACAACCCGAAGGCGATGATCACCGACCCCGACCGGTACGAGCCACGGGCGGCCGACATGGTGTTCGACTTTGCCCGCCACTACGGCACCTCGGTGCTGCCAGCGCGGCCCTATCACCCGCAGGACAAGGCGAAGGTCGAGTCTGCGGTGCAGGTCGTCGAGCGCTGGATCATGATGCGCCTGCGCCATCAAGCCTTTACGAGCGTCGCCGAGGTCAACGTCGCCATCGCGCCGTTACTGGCACAACTCAATGCCAAATTATTCCAGAAGCTACCAGGGAGTCGATCCAGCACCTTTGAGGCGATAGACCGTCCAGCGTTGCTGCCGTTGCCGATGCAGCGTTACGAGCTGGCCCACTTCAAGCACGTGCGCGTGCCGGTGGATTACCACGTCAGCATCGACGATCATCGCTACAGCGTGCCGCACGCGCTGGTGGGATTGGTGCTGGAGGCGCGCATGACAGCAGCGGGGATCGAGCTGCTGCATCGTGGGCAACGCGTTGCAAGCCATGTCCGCTCTAGCGTCGCGGGTGGCATCACAACCGTGCCGGAGCACCTTCCGGCGGCCCATCGCGCGCACCTGGAATGGACGCCGAAGCGCCTGTTGCATTGGGGTGAGGAGATCGGCGTTGCCACCGGCACCGTCATCACTCGATTGCTGGAGAAGCACCGTCATCCCGAGCATGGCTACCGGGCGTGTCTGGGCTTGCTGTCCTTGGCTCGGCGCTACGGTAAATCACGTCTGGAGACGGCCTGCGCATTAGCGATCCAACTCGGCACATGTCATTACCGACATGTGCGCGACATCTTGGTGAACAAGCGCGATCAGACAAGCGTCGCTACCTATGGCACGCCACCGAGTGATTGGGTCAGTCCGCATCACGCGCATGTGCGCGGCCCGTCTTACTACCAATAAAGCAAAGGATACGGATCATGATGATGCACACCACACTGACGCAGTTGCGTGCCTTAAAGCTTGATGGCCTGGCCGATGCACTACAGGACCAGATGACCCAGCCGGGCATGACGGACATGAGCTTCGAGGAGCGTATGGCCTTATTGGTCGATCGCGAGATCCACGCACGCAATGACCGCAAACTGGCACGCTTACTGAAACAGGCGCGGCTGAAGTACGGCCAAGCCACCATTGAAGATATCGACAGCCGTCCGAGCAAAGGCGTGGATCGCCGCGCGGTGCTCAGCCTGGCGCTGGGCGATTGGGTCAGCGCCGGGCACAGCGTGTTGATTACTGGGGCGACAGGAGCAGGCAAATCCTGGCTCGCCTGTGCGCTTGCGCAGTACGCGTGTCGACGCGGGTACTCGGCGCTCTATCAACGTGTGCCGCGCTTACAGGAAGAACTGCGCATCCGTCACGGCAGCGGCGTCTTCGGCAAATGGCTGTTGCAACTCGCCAAGACCGACGTTCTGCTCCTCGATGACTGGGGCATGGGGACGATCGACAGTGCCACACGCTCGGACTTGCTGGAGATCATCGACGATCGTGCCGGCACCCGCGCCACCATCATCACCAGCCAACTTCCCATCGAACACTGGCACGCCTGGATTGGTGACGCGACCATTGCAGACGCCATACTTGACCGCATCATGCAGCGAAATCATCGCTTCACTCTCAGCGGCGACTCGCTGCGCCAGGGCGCCGTCAAAACACCTGAAAAGGAGATAAATATCGACCCATCGTGACCGCTACCTCTACAATCTGAACGCGTAACACCATTCCATGCGCAATCGGTCACGATAACGGAATCAGCGGTCACGTTCGCCGGAATACGCAACTTCGCCAGCAGCAGTGCGTGCAACGCGCTCCACACGCCGGCTCTTTGCCAGTCGCGCAAACGCCTCCAGCAGGTCGGCCCAGAGCCGAATCCGAGTTTGGTCGAGAGGTCGCACCAGCGCATCCCGGTCTTGAATACGAACAAGATGCCGTTCAGTGCAGCCCGGTTGGAAACCGGGAGCCGTCCTGGGTATTTCTTGCGGCGTGGCTTGGGCAGGGGCAGCAAAGGTTCTATCAATGCCCACAGTTCGTCATCAATGATCGGTGCACCCATCCCCTTGGTTCCAGTTGTTCAGACGACCAAGGTTAACAGTTTGCCGAAAAGGTTAACAGCCCCCTGGCGGTCTTTTTGAAACGGCCTCTTAGTTGAACACGATGCAGAATTCGGCCTTTCTCTATTTTGGACTTTACCAGTTCAACGCGTAGCCGGTCGGCGCCAAGCAGCGTCAATTCGCGGTTAAAGCGACTCACATATGCATCAGTGATTACCTTCGCAGATATTTCGTTTGCCTTGTTGGAAAGAACGCGAGAGTTCGCAAGTGACTTCCATCCCTCATAGTCTTTCACTGCCTTCAAACGCTCGATTTCCGTAGTCACAGCTACAATTTGTTGCGCGACCCACCGCTTTGCTTCGAGCTCCAATTTTTCCTTAGTCGCCTTTGCTCTGTCGAAAGCCAACGCGTCGTTATCGTGTGAAACGGCATCCACTTCTAAACGCGCCCAATACTCTTGTAACGTACGAGTAGCCTCAGATACATCATCGACCGCTTGAACTTCATTCTGCAGTTCTTGGGCCACAAGACGTTTTTTGACTTCATCAGCGGATGCCCAGAAACGCTCCAGATACTGAATCCAGTCATCGCCTAATTCGGCAGCTTGACACTGAGTCAAAATATTAGCTTTAGTTGGAATGAGAGGAAGCGCGGTCAACGCATCACTAAGGACACGTTCGGCCGTTCTAGCATCAGTTTCCAATGCTCCTACGACGAACGACTCAAACTCTCTCAATCTATGCTGCGCATCCTGAGTTAATTCTTGATGGCACAGCACACATCGTGCGTCGTCTACCACGGGGAAATCACGCCCGGGATACGCCGTTTGTGAATATGCACGAGCGGCCTCCCACAGTGCTTTCCAAGTATGCGTCCCAACACCATCGAATTTGGATGTGGTTACTTTTGCTCCTTGCTCTGCAATACGCCGCTTTGCAATAGCATCAGCGCGAAGACCTCGAACGAGTACGATATTTTCAGCACCGTACGCCTTAGCAGAGCCCTGTAGAGCGGATACGACTCTTTCAATTTCTCGCTTTTTCGCCCGCTTCGCTCTGGCAAGCCCGGCGTGGTCAACCACTTTGAGCCGCTCGGTGATGGCCGCCAGGCTGGCGTCGTGTTCAGCCGTCCAGGTGGCGATGTCAGCCAGCACCTGCTTGGTCGTATTGAATTTCAGCCCTTTATACGCTTTTCCAGAAATTGTTAAATCGTACTGATTCGGCAGGATAGGCAATCCTGAAACTAACTTGTCTTGCTCTGACTGCAATCTACGCTTGATACTATCGCAGCCCGTTGCCAACGACTCGAAAAGCGAGACAACGGGAGGTGTATAAGAAGCAGCGCTTTCGCTTTTCAAATAATGAGTTGCTTCATCGCTATCGAACACATCGATAGACCGAAGCTCTTCAACGACCCCACCGCCCGTCAACCATTCACATAGCTTTGGCTGGTCAGATACCGAGATGCAAATGGTACAAGATTGCCCCACTGGTGCATCGACGAATACATTCGACTTTAGCAGTGTCGCCCTTGGCTTACCTGCAGCGCATTTGAGAATCCGCGTGTAGCTCGACTTGCCAGACCCGTTGTGGCCATATATGACTGTGAGATTTCCTTTTCCTATCGCTAACGGTTTCCGTGGGGCCAAATTCTCAATTCCGACGACAGGCCCAATGCTCAAAATCCGTATTGTCTGGTTAATCTGGTCAGGTTTTACCAGCTCATCGAATTTTCTTTGCGTCGTTACCCGCTGACCTTCAGGTGTCTTTATAAGAGCAGCAAGCGCCACGCAGTCGGCTTCACGCAACGCTCCATTTTTTAATATTCGTTCCGCTGCATCCTGGAGCCAATCTGGCTGTCTAAATAGCCATGCACGTATTTCATGAAATACGACCTCCATGTGCTGCCTCCGATTAATGCGTGTTCTGGTTTAAAAGCACAACTTTTAATGTTTTCATATCTTATACGATACTAGGCTTGGTATTACCCTTCTCCACGAAAACATCGGCTTGTGCGCGCTGACTCTACTGGCCTGCAGTACCAGCCTCGAACACGCGATTCTTCGTTGGCTGGCCACCTTGATGACTAGTTGGGGGCGTCTCAGAAAACGGAAAAAATCGTACGCTAAGCGTGCGCGGAGGCTGGCACCCAGCGGTAGAGCGTTGGAATAGACACGCCGAGGTTCTTGGCCACGTCCTTGGGCGGCACGCCGCTGGCCAGCAGCTTCTTGGCCGACTCGATCTTGCTGTCGGTCATCTTGGGCTTGCGACCGCCCTTGCGGCCAAGCTGCTTGGCAACCTCCAGCCCGGCGCGAGTGCGCTCGACAGTCAGTTCGCGCTCTATTTCGGCCAGGCTCGCCATGACGTGAAAGAAAAAGCGCCCGGACGGCGTGCCGGTGTCGATGGAATCGGTGAGGCTCCTGAACTGGACGCCTTGCTTGTGCAACTCGCCGACCAGATCAACTAGTTGCTTGACAGAGCGGCCAAGGGTAAGCGGCTGGATATCCCATCTTGACGATGGTGGATGACGGGTTAGGTTGCCGTGGGCTGCCAGTTGTGCGGCAAGAGATCATCGATCTGCCGTGCCGGATGGGTTGGCAATCGATTTAGTACGTCTTTGAGATAGGCGTACGGATCATGGCCATTGAGCTTGGCCGACTGAACGAGACTCATGATCGCCGCCGCGCGTTTGCCTGCCCGCAATGAACCCGCGAACAGCCAATTCTTCCTGCCCAGCGCAATTTCCCGTTCATTCTGCCCATATCGGGCAGGAAGTCGAGATTCATTATCGTTGGCATCCGCTGTATGGGCGTCGCGTCAAGGTTAAAGACATCGAGCGTCGCGGCGGAGGTCAGGTCGTCCATGTGGAGGCGGACCCCGGTGTAATCAGGATGATCGCGGGATGGATGCTCGATGCCGCGATTTGTTCAGCGATGGTTCTCGGCGAACCGAGAGTTACCGTAGCGACACTGCATAATCTGCATCAATTGCTGGTCGATCTGCATTTGCGGGGAAACTCTCCGGACGGTTCCACCAACGTCCGGGAGAAACGCAATGGGCAATCTGCCAAACGTCGTTCCAGCAGGTCAACAGTTATCGCGGTCGATGCCGCCCCAGATGAACCTGATGTTCGACGCGGTCGAGCTTCAGGGGATGAACGCGGTGCAACGGGCAAACACGCTCAGGCATCTCGCATGCCTGTTGATGCAGGCGGCGGGCATCCCGACTGCGAAGGGGCGTAACGATGACGAATGATGATCGTTTGCCCGCAGATCTTCTTAAACGCAAGGCGGTAGTTTATGTCCGACAGTCCAGCCGAACGCAGGTCCAACTGAACCTCGAGAGCCGGCGCCGGCAGTATGACCTCGTGCAGGAAGCAAAGCGACATGGATTTCGCGACGTCGAAGTCATCGACGACGACCAGGGACGCTCGGCGAGCGGCACAGTTGCGAGACCGGGCTTTGATCGTCTGGTCGCGTTATTGTGTGCAGGCGATGTCGGCGCAGTGCTTTGCCTGGACGCCTCACGCCTTGCCCGCAATGGACGCGACTGGCATCATCTGCTCGAGCTCTGTGGTCTCGTTCAAGCGCGGGTAATCGACCTTGACGGTGTGTACGATCCTTGCCGGGCAAATGACCGGCTATTACTTGGCATGAAGGGCAGCATCAGCGAATTCGAACTCAACGTGCTTCGAACGCGCATGCACGACGCCAAACGAGAGAAGGCACACCGTGGTGAATTACGTATCAGCGTGCCGGTCGGCTATATCTGGCATCGTGATGTTGGTCTGGGTTTCGATCCAGACGCACGGTTGCAGGAAGTCATACGCCTGATTTTTACTCGTTTCCGGCAACTGGGCAGCGCGCGGCAGGTTCTGCTGTCGATGAACGCTGAACAGGTCCACTTCCCGCGCCCCTCTGACGGCCGGACGCTGACGCGGGTCGACTGGACTCCAATACGCTACCGTAACGTGATTTCGGTGCTCAAGAATCCGTTCTATGCTGGTGTCTACGCGTATGGCAAGAGCGGCAAGCAGATGACGATCGTCGAAGGCCGGGCACGCAAGAGCTACAAGCACCGCAAGCCGTTTGAGAACTGGGACGTCATGCTCCGGGAACACCACGAAGGCTACATCGACTGGGCGGAGTTTGAACGCAACCAGAAGAAGCTCGCGACAAATGCTTACGGCAAGGCGGGCGACGTAAAATCCGGTCGTGGTGGCCGCGCGCTGCTCGCTGGCCTGCTTGCCTGCGCACGCTGTGGACGTCGCCTGTCGGTGGCCTACGCTGGACGTATCCCGCAGGCCGTGTACCGGTGTGACCGCTTCGACACGTCAGCGCGATGTATGAGGTTCGGTGGTTCCCGTATCGATGCGACTGTCAGCAAGGAGCTTCTGCGCGTCGTGGAGCCATTGGCGATCGAAGCGGCACAACAGGCTGAGCAAATGCACATGGATACCCTGAACGAGCAGCAACAGATCGTGGAACTCGAACTGCAGCAGGCCCAGTACGAGGCCACGCTGGCTGAGCGGCGCTACGCCGCCTGTGATCCCGAGAACCGCCTGATTGCCGCGCAGCTGGAGAAGAACTGGGAAGCGGCATTACGTCGTGTACAGGCCTGCCAGACGCGCGTGGAGACGGTGACTGCACCAAAGGCGCAGGCTCCCCTGCCTGACTTTACGAAGCTCGCCGAAGATCTTCATGCTGCGTGGAATGCACCGAGCGTCGCCATGCGCACACGTCAACAGCTTGTTCGCGCGCTCATCGTCGATATCGTTGCCGACGTCGACGAGGCTACACGCGAAATCATTCTGACGATCCACTGGCAAGGCGGTCAACATTCCCGGCTACGGATTCGCAGGCCGCGAACTGGCGAGCATGGCTGCAGTACGTCAGACGAAGCGCTCGCGGTTATTCGCAGCATGGTAACCCGATGGTCCGACGAGGACATTGCTGCATCACTGAACCGCATGGGAATACGCACAGGACAGGGCAAGACCTGGACCGCACATCGTGTCAGCTCTGTACGGCATGTCCGCGATATCCACGCCTACAAGTCGGCAGATAAGGATGGCGACTGGCTGACGATGTCTGAGGCAGCGAAGGAGCTTGGTGTCACTCACTACATGATCCGGCGTTTGATCAACGATCGGATTCTGCCTGCCGAGCAGGTCGTGCCTGATGCCCCATGGCAGATTCGGACGATCGATCTGCACAGCGAAGCGGTTACCGCAGCACTGGCGCGCAAGTATCGCCCGTGTCGCAACGATGTCGAAGGCCAGATCCCAATGTTTATCCAGGTTTCAGAAGGAGGTGCACAATGAACGCCCCGTTGCGATCGGGCGAATTTGATTTTCTGCCCAGTTATTATCAATGGGCAATTGGCTATCGTCCAAGAATCGCGTGAGCGCTTCCCAGCGACGTAGGCTGTAGTCGAGCGCCTTAGCGATTGCGGACCCTTCGCTTACCTGCTGACGTTGCAGTAGCATCCATGTATGGAGCGCATCGGCAATCGGTCGACTTCGTCGCTGCCGTCGTTCGTGACGCTCATCGGGTTCTAGATTTTGTACTTCGCGCTCGATTTCGTAGAGCTGCCCAATGTGTTGCAGTGCCTCTTCGGCAATCTGGCTTTTATTGCTCGCGTGCAACTCGTAGAACTTGCGCCGTGCATGCGCCATGCAGCCGATTTCCGTCACGCCCTGGGCGAATGAGGCTTTGTATCCGCTGAAGTCGTCGCAAACGAGCTTGCCCTGCCAGTTGCCGAGGAAGGCACGAGCATGTTCTCCCGCACGGCTCTCAGCGAAGTCGTAGACCACGCCCTTCATTGACTCGAACGCCCCAGGACAGTAAGTCCAGAGATAGGATCGGTGCGTCTTATGTTTGCCTGGCACCAGCATCGAGACCGGTGTTTCGTCCGCTTGCAGCACGCGGTGCTGAACAATTTGCGCACGCAGGGCGTCAACTAACGGCTGCAACTGCACCCCGCATGCGCCAATCCACGCGCCCATGGTGGAGCGAGGGATGGCGAAGCCCGCGCGCTCGAAGATACTCTCTTGACGGTAAAGCGGGAGGTGAGTGGCGCAGGGGAATCTCACCCCTGCGCTCTCCCAGAACCGGACGTGAATCTCTCGACTCATCCGGCTCCTATCGTCCAGTCGCTTGTATTGCCGCGCCCCAATGCGGACATAGCGTCGGAGCGCGATGTTGAAGATCAGACAGCCAATCCCAGGCCCTCGAGATATGGCCGCGAAGCTTCTTGTACTTGCGTCGCGCCCATCGCACTAGATGGAAGTCCAGTGCCTTCAGGGAACGTTGCAAGGTCGACGGATGGAAGAGCCCGTAATACCGTACCCAACCAACAATCTTCGGTCGAAGCCGCGCTAGCAGCTCCCCCAAATCATATCGGCTCAGGCGAGATAGGCCCCAATCACGCATCTCCTGCCGCATAGCTTTCGCCGCTTTGTCGCTCACGGCCGGCGAGAAGCTTGTGAACAACTCCCCTCGCCGATTCATCGCCTGTCTTGGCTTAAACGTATAACCAAGGAAGTCGAACCGCTTCACAGCAAAGTCACCACGCCGATTCGCATCGACGCAATATACGACCTGAGTTTTCTCTGGATGCAATTCCAACTGACACTGTGCCATACGAGCTTTAAGATCAGTCAATAACGACTGCGCCTCCGCTTCGCTTTCACAATGGCAGATGACGTCATCCGCATAGCGTTCAAACGACACCGTAGGATGATGTCGCTCCATCCATTTGTCGAACGCGTAATGCAGGAAGAGGTTTGCCAACAAGGGACTAATAACACCCCCTTGCGGCGTGCCTCTATCGCGCATTTGCCGTGTTCCGTCCGGCATCACCACATCCGCGCTCAGCCAGCGCCTAACATACAGCGCAGCCCACCGGCAGTCGGTATGCCGCTGCACAGCTTTCATCAATAGGGCGTGATCGATGTTATCGAAGAACCCCTTGATATCAAGGTCAAGCACCCAGGGACGTTGCCAGCAACGACTTCTGGCAACGCGCAAGGCATCGTGTGCCGAGCGCCCCGGTCGATAGCCATAAGAATCCTTATGGAATACCGGCTCCAGCAACGGCTCAAGCCGTCGCCGAACGACCATCTGTGCAATCCGATCAGCAACCGTGGGAATACCCAGCGGTCGCGTTTTGCCATCCCCCTTCGGAATGTCAACTCGCTTGACCGGTGACGGGAAGTAGCTGCCCGAGGCCATTCGATTCCAGATCCGGTAAAGATTCCTGCTTAGATCTCGATCGAACTCGATGATACCGACCCCGTCAACTCCGGCCGCGCCACGATTCGCTTTGACGCGCTTGTACGCGTCCCAAACTTCACGCTTGGTAATATCAAACGACTTTGCCTCAGACATGAACGTCATCCCCTTGCAGGTTGTGTCCATGCTGAGACCGAACGACGACGCCCCTTCGGTCCAGCTCCATTACAGAGCCTTCTACCCTACTACGAGCATCTCCGTCCCTGTGCCCCGCATCGGTACTCTCGTTCTCGCAGAGGCTTTCCACTTGAACTTCTCCCTTAACATCGGGACGACAGGTTCTTACGTTCCTTACTGAAGCCTGATACAGAGTCACGCCGCCTTCATGCCGGGCGCCGGTCGAGCAGTCGGCAGGCTTCCCTCGACCTTCATCCCGGGCTAACCACCAAGGCCCGGTTTCGACGCCATCTATATACGTTTCGACACCACATCGACGGTTCATTGCGTATTCCGGCGAACGTGACCGCTGATTCCGTTATCGTGACCGATTGCGCATGGAATGGTGTTACGCGTTCAGATTGTAGAGGTAGCGGTCACGATGGGTCGATATTTATCTCCTTTTCAGGTGTTTTGACGGCGCCCTGGCGCAGCGAGTCGCCGCTGAGAGTGAAGCGATGATTTCGCTGCATGATGCGGTCAAGTATGGCGTCTGCAATGGTCGCGTCACCAATCCAGGCGTGCCAGTGTTCGATGGGAAGTTGGCTGGTGATGATGGTGGCGCGGGTGCCGGCACGATCGTCGATGATCTCCAGCAAGTCCGAGCGTGTGGCACTGTCGATCGTCCCCATGCCCCAGTCATCGAGGAGCAGAACGTCGGTCTTGGCGAGTTGCAACAGCCATTTGCCGAAGACGCCGCTGCCGTGACGGATGCGCAGTTCTTCCTGTAAGCGCGGCACACGTTGATAGAGCGCCGAGTACCCGCGTCGACACGCGTACTGCGCAAGCGCACAGGCGAGCCAGGATTTGCCTGCTCCTGTCGCCCCAGTAATCAACACGCTGTGCCCGGCGCTGACCCAATCGCCCAGCGCCAGGCTGAGCACCGCGCGGCGATCCACGCCTTTGCTCGGACGGCTGTCGATATCTTCAATGGTGGCTTGGCCGTACTTCAGCCGCGCCTGTTTCAGTAAGCGTGCCAGTTTGCGGTCATTGCGTGCGTGGATCTCGCGATCGACCAATAAGGCCATACGCTCCTCGAAGCTCATGTCCGTCATGCCCGGCTGGGTCATCTGGTCCTGTAGTGCATCGGCCAGGCCATCAAGCTTTAAGGCACGCAACTGCGTCAGTGTGGTGTGCATCATCATGATCCGTATCCTTTGCTTTATTGGTAGTAAGACGGGCCGCGCACATGCGCGTGATGCGGACTGACCCAATCACTCGGTGGCGTGCCATAGGTAGCGACGCTTGTCTGATCGCGCTTGTTCACCAAGATGTCGCGCACATGTCGGTAATGACATGTGCCGAGTTGGATCGCTAATGCGCAGGCCGTCTCCAGACGTGATTTACCGTAGCGCCGAGCCAAGGACAGCAAGCCCAGACACGCCCGGTAGCCATGCTCGGGATGACGGTGCTTCTCCAGCAATCGAGTGATGACGGTGCCGGTGGCAACGCCGATCTCCTCACCCCAATGCAACAGGCGCTTCGGCGTCCATTCCAGGTGCGCGCGATGGGCCGCCGGAAGGTGCTCCGGCACGGTTGTGATGCCACCCGCGACGCTAGAGCGGACATGGCTTGCAACGCGTTGCCCACGATGCAGCAGCTCGATCCCCGCTGCTGTCATGCGCGCCTCCAGCACCAATCCCACCAGCGCGTGCGGCACGCTGTAGCGATGATCGTCGATGCTGACGTGGTAATCCACCGGCACGCGCACGTGCTTGAAGTGGGCCAGCTCGTAACGCTGCATCGGCAACGGCAGCAACGCTGGACGGTCTATCGCCTCAAAGGTGCTGGATCGACTCCCTGGTAGCTTCTGGAATAATTTGGCATTGAGTTGTGCCAGTAACGGCGCGATGGCGACGTTGACCTCGGCGACGCTCGTAAAGGCTTGATGGCGCAGGCGCATCATGATCCAGCGCTCGACGACCTGCACCGCAGACTCGACCTTCGCCTTGTCCTGCGGGTGATAGGGCCGCGCTGGCAGCACCGAGGTGCCGTAGTGGCGGGCAAAGTCGAACACCATGTCGGCCGCCCGTGGCTCGTACCGGTCGGGGTCGGTGATCATCGCCTTCGGGTTGTCGGGGATAATCAATTGCGGCACGCCGCCAATGAAATGCAACGCCCGCGTCGTGCCTTCCAACCAGTCTGCCATGCTCTCACGCGGTGTGGCCCACGCGAAGGTGTAGGAAGACGCGCCCAGCGCGGCGACGAAGACATGCGCGCGGGTGCCGTCTGCCAATGCGATGGTTGGTCCGGCGAAGTCGATGAACAGCTTCTCGCCTGCGCGGTGGATTTGCCGCATCGAACGCTTGAGCCGCTTGGCGAAGCACTTCAAATTGACGCAAAACTGCGAGTATTGATAGGTGGGCTCGCCTGGATGCGCCTGGCGGTACTCCTCCCAGAGCAACATCATCGTCATGCCTTTGCGCCGCAGTTCTTGGTGCAAACGGCCATAGTCCGGCTGCACGCGTTCGCGCTGGCAATTCGGGCCGACCAGAATACGCCGTTCGAGTTCGACCTCGTCACAGGCCTGCACCGTGGGCCAGTCGAGCCCGGCAGCGGCGGCCAGCCCCACGTACTTGGTGACAACGCCCTTGGAGAGCCGCAAGGCAGCGGCAATCTGTTCGTGCGACAGCCCAGCGTCGAGCTTGAGCCGCAATACGTCCTTGATCTTACGCATCGTAATCCTTGGCGCGGGCATGCTACTCCAGACGAAATCTGGAAAGCGTACCCTCGCGAAATAAGGTTAGTCGCGTAACACCATTCTGATGCTGTATGACGCCGGTCCGGCAACGTGACCGACGATTCCGGTATCGTGACCGGTCATTCCGGCCACTCACCCAAATCGGTCACGTTCAATCATATTGACCGGTCACGTTGAAACGGAACCGTCGGTCACGATACCGGAATGACCGGTCACGATCGACCGGAATACCCAGTTCATTTTCATTCGTCTCTCTGTACCGCACCTGACGCAGTCATTGCTGCGCCTTTTCCTCAACGCTCACCACCAGAGCTCTTTACCCCAGCAGCTTGAGGTGGTTTGGAGCCTGCTCCTGCAAACCGACTCCGAGGGGCCCACCCTCATCTTCAATAAAGCACCACAGTTCTCCTTCCTGCTATGGAGGCTGTGTTCGTAACACACGATGATCGGCATATTTGCCGATCATGACGTGTGCGAGCAAACCGGGACCGGCTAACCCTCGGGCAATGGGTCGTGACGGCGCGCTCGCTTGAACGAGTGTCTGACAGCATGCGCAACTGGGGGGTGTAAGCCCGACAATGGCATTCGGTTAAGCGCTATGCTAGTTTTCTCAAAAAATCGAGCAAGGTTCCTCTTCCCGATGCCTCATGAAGAAATATCAGTGTTTTGGACAAAAGCCGGCGAACTGTTTGAGCAAACCTGTCAAGCCATGGATCCAATCTGGCGAAAACGTAAGCGCGTGATCGATACCCGGCTGCTGGTCGTATTCATCCTGAAGCTGGTTTTGAGTAGAAACCGGCAGGGCTATGGCAGCAGTCTGTGCGCACTCTGGGAGTCCTGTTCGGACAAAGGGATCACTCTGCCCCGTACCGATGCTGTTGCGGCTTCGTCGCTGTGTGAGGCCCGGCAAAAGCTTCCAGAAGCCATTTTTAAAACGCTCAACAACGAACTGATTTCACTGTGGCATGCTCACCGGGATACCCCGAACTGGAAAGGGCATCGCGTTTTCGCCATAGACGGCTCGAAAATCAATGCGCCCCGCGGCCTGCTGGAATACGGCTATAAAACTCCGCGGGAGACGACCCGGCATTACCCTTGCGGCATGGTGAGCGGCTTGTACAACCTGCAGGAACAACTGATCTACGATTTCGTACTGGTACCCCACAACGATGAACGCCGCTGTGTGCCTGACCATCTGGCAAAACTGGAGGAGGGAGATCTGGTCATTTTCGACCGGGGCTACTTCAGCTACCTGATGCTGCATCAGGTTCTGGCCAGCGGACAATACGCGGTGTTCCGCCTGCAGCAGGGGACCACCAATTCGCAAGTGGCCGCGTTCTGGGGGAGTGAGCGCAGGGACGCCATTATCGAGTACGTCCCGTCGCCCGCAGTGAAACATGGGCTCAAAAAACGCGGACACACCGTGGGTCCTCAGCCGCTTTCAGTCAGGCTGGTGAAGTGCCGTATCGAGGATGAAACCCACGTGTATGCCACGACCCTGATGGATCAGGCCGGTTATCCTGCAGACTGTTTTCCGGATCTGTATCACGGGCGCTGGGGCATCGAAGAGCTGTACAAGATTTCGAAAGAGATCATCGGCATGGAGGACTTTCATTCGCAAACGGAGCGCGGTGTAAAGCATGAGATCTATGGGCATTTCCTGCTGATCAACCTTGCCCGACTGTTTGAAATAGATACCCGCAACCGGCTACCTTCCAATGGCCGGCCAGAGGAATCCTGCCGCACGATCTCATGGCCTCAATCCGGCAAGACGTTGAAGATCAATTTCAAGCATTGCCTGTCTGTTGTCGGACGCCACCTGGAAAATCTTGTTCTGATGGCAGGGCGTACTGTTGCGGACTGGCTGGATAAGGCGATGGCGGCAGTGGCCCGAATCAGGCAACGCAATCGCCCGGGGCGGCGCTACCCGCGACGCTCCTTCAAGCCCCGCACGCGATGGAATTCGTTTGGTGCCGCGCCGAAGCCTTAACCGAATGCCATTGGTAAGCCCGAACCGCCGAAATTTCCCGCTGCGCTGGGTGGGTGTGCCTCAGTTCACACACACCGCCTTGATCTCAACGTGTCGGGGTACCGAACACTGACGCCATCTGACGGGCCCGCTTCACGTCGTCGGAATGGAGATACATCGAGGTTGTCGACAGCGACGCATGCCTCAGGTTGTCGCGGACAGCGGTGAGTTCAGCGCCGCCCTGCAGGGCATGAGTCGCATGGGTGTGCCTCATCAAATGTGGGCTGGCACGTCGCAGCGTCTCGGCAACGGCAGGGCTGCCCTCGCCGATCACCTCGGCGGCCGTGGCGAAGAAACGCTTCATCACGACCCACAGGCGTGCCCGGTTGATACCGGCCTCTCCAGCAAGGCTGGCAACCAGCGGGGTGAGCGGCTCCCACTTTGCTGGCGTCGTCGGCAAACCCCGCTGCATCAGGTAGCGATCCAGCGCCACGCGCGCCAGCGGCGGTAGCGTTACCCGGCCAGCCCGGGCACCCTTGCCGATGACGTGCAGCCAGCGCTCGTCACTGGCATCGATCTTGATGGCGCCTAGCGTCGCATGGACCAGCTCGCTGGCGCGCAGACCAGTAGCGTAGGCGAAATCGAGTACGAAACGTAGCCGCTGCGCAGCCGCAGGCTCCCAGCCGTATGACCACTCCAGCCCATCAGCCACGGTACGCACCAGCGCCCATTCCCCCTCGGAGAATGCGCGTGAGGTATCGAGCAACGCGGGAGCCGCCCCGCGCACTTTGAGGCCCGCGAACGGATTGGCGAACACGTAGCGCTGCTCGATCAACCATCGGAACAGGGCGCCAAGCACTGACAGGCTGTGAGCGGCAGAGCGCGCTGACAACCCGCCCGCGAACGGCCGCCACTCGGGGGAGGTTCGCGGCCGCGGCGGACTTACCCAGCGCGATCGCGGTGAGGGTCGGCGCAGAAATGCCCGGTAAGCCACCGAGTCCTCGGTGGTGAGCGACGACAGCGCACAGCCACGTTCGACGATCGCCCACAGCATCAGGCGCTCGGCTTCCTTGCGGTAGGCGCGTTGCGTACCGGTCGATTCGTGCAGCGAGAGCAAGCCTGTACGGCCTCATAGTCGTTGCTGGCGCGCAGCACGCAGGCCGCTCGCGGGGCCCGGAACTTACCCCGCGAGCCGTCCACGTCTTGCGGTACGGCGAGACGCTCCCACGGCGTCACGTCCTGCTGCGGGACAGTCACGACCAGCGCATGCGCACGCTCGGTCAACGCGGGGTGCTCTGCAAAAAAGCGTTCGATCCGACGCGCACTGGCCACACCCAGGCCGGGAATGCGCGCCCACCAACGGCGCCGGCGCGGCACGCGCACGGTCAGATCGGCCAGCGTTCGGATCCCGGCAGTTCGCAGTGCGGTGGCGGCCCGGGGGGGAGAGCCAGGTCTCGACCTTGTCGCCGATCTGCGGCTGCGGCGCCGGCAGTACCGCCAGGGTGTCCAGTGCATTCGCGACGGCAGCCGCGCGCCTGGGACCGCGTGCCCCTGAGTGCTCAAATAGTGCAGCGAGATCAGCGCGATGGCGGCTATGGGCGAAGCGTGCCACCTGGCGGCGCAGGCGGCCCAGAAGGCCGCGAGAGGATTCACCCGCAGCACGCCACTCGCCCAGATAGCGCTCAACCGCAGCCCGGGAGTCCAGACCTTCGTACCAGGCGCGCAAGGCAGCCAGTGCGTCGGTATCGGGTAATGCATCCACGTTGACCTCGTCGACTGTTACAGACTCATGTGTTTTCACAAGAGCAGGTTTATCGATTAAACAGAACTGGTGCGAGAACATTCATTATGTTTGTAGAATCGTCTCGCGAGACACTCGCGCCCATAAAATCTTCCAAAACCCCGGTGCTTACGCCCCTATCCATGGCGTTTTTACCCGCCCTGGATTGACAATGACAACAAGCAAGAGCGAGCGCCTGGCCGTGCTGTCGGTGGCCGAACAGGAAGCCCTGTACGGGTTACCCGATTTTGACGACGCGCAACGTCTGGACTACCTGGGCCTGAGCGAGTCACAGCTGACGCTCGCTTGCAGCCGCAACGGCCTGCATCACCAGGTGTGGTGCGTGCTGCAGATCGGCTACTTCAAGGCCAAACAGACCTTTTCCCGCTTCACCTGGGACGAGGTACCAGACGATCTCGCCTTCGTGCTCAGCCGCTACTTTCCCGGGCAGGCCTTCGAGCCGCTGCGCGTCTCCAGGCGTGAGCACTACACGCAGCGCGCCCTGATCACCCGACTATTCGACTACCGCCTCTGGTCCAGTGATTTCCTCGGACAACTGGCCGGGCACGCACAGCAGCTCGTGCTCCGCGACATCACCCCCGGTTTCATCGTCGCTGAACTCGTCGCCTATCTCAACGAACACAAGGTCGAGCGGCCCGGCTATACGACTTTGCAGACCGTGATCAGTCAGGCATTGTCGGCCGAGCGCCAGCGATTGACCGGGATACTGTCCGCCGCGCTGGACGAGCCGACCAGGGCGTCGCTGGCCGAACTGCTGGTGCGAGACGATACCTTGTCCGAGCTGGCCGTGCTGAAGCAGGACGCCCGGGACTTCGGCTGGCGGCAGATGGCGCGCGAGCGCAACAAGCGCACCCGCCTGCAGCCCCTATATCATGCAGCAAAACACTTGCTGCCACAGCTGGCCATCTCGCAGAAAAACCTTCACCACTACGCGAGTCTGGCAAATTTCTACACCGTCTACGACCTGCGACGCATGAAGCCCGGGCAGGCAAACCTGTACCTGCTGTGCTATGCATGGCTGCGCTACCGGCAACTCACTGACAACCTGGTCGACGCGGTTGCCTATCACATGAAGAAGCTCGAAGATGAAAGCAATCAGTTGACCAACGAAGCATTCGTCGAACAGCAGGTCAAGCGTCAGCAGGAATCGCCGCGAATCGGACGCGTGCTGCTACTGTACGTCGACAACGCGGTCGCCGACGCAACGCCCTTCGGCACCGTGCGCCAGCGCGCGTTCAAGATCATGCCACGCGAGCAGTTGCAAATCGCCGGTCAACGGCTGAGCACCAAACCGCGCGGTAAGCTCGCACTGCGCTGGGAGGCGATCGACAAGCTGGCGGTACGCACGCGGCGCCACCTGCGCCCGCTGTTCGATGCATTGGAGCCCGAGAGCATCGAACCAGACAGCCCGTGGCTGAAGGCACTCACGTGGATGAAGAGCGTCTTCGCAAAACAGCAGCGACTGTCGCACCGGCCGGTCGACGAATGTCCGAGGCACACCGTGCCGCAACACCTGCGCCCGTACCTGATGACGTTAGACGCCGACGGTATAGCCACCAGCATTCATGCCGACCGCTACGAGTTCTGGATCTATCGCCAGTTACGCAAGCGTCTGAAGTCCGGCGATCTGTACGTAGACGACAGTCATCAGTACCGGCACCTGAGTGCAGAACTCGTCGACCCGGAAAGGCAGGCACAGACCATCGAGCAGCTGGACATCCCATGGGTATCCCGGCCGCTGGAGGAACAGATCTCGGCATTGAGCACCGAACTGCATGAGCAGTGGCTGGCGTTCGACCGTGAATTACGCGAAGGCGCGCTACTCCATCTGACCTATGATGTCGACACCCGTCAGTTGACCTGGCACCCACCCGAGGCAGAGTACGACGACGATCAGCAGAACGCTTTTTACGAGAAGTTGCCGTTCTGCGACGTCACCGACGTCTTGCGCTTCGTCAATCGCCGCACCGGATTCCTTCGGGCGTTCGCGCCACTGCAGCCGCGATACGCCAAACGGGTCGCCGACGAGGATAGTCTGATCGCAACCATCGTCGCGCAGGCGATGAACCTCGGTAACTTGCTCATGTCGCGCACCAGCGACATTCCGTATCACGTTCTGGAGACCACCTACCAGCAATACCTGCGGCTGGCCACGCTGCAGGAGGCCAACGACCGCATCAGCAACGCCATTGCTGAGCTGCTGGTCTTCCCGTATTACTCGTTCGATCTCAAGACGCTATACGGCGCCGTGGATGGCCAGAAATTCGGCGTCGAGCGACCTACTATCAAGGCGCGGCACTCGCGCAAGTACTTTGGCCGCGGCAAAGGCGTCGTCGCCTACACGCTGCTGTGCAATCACGTGCCGTTGCAGGGCTGGATGATCGGCGCGCACGAATACGAGGCCCATTACGTGTTCGACGTCTGGTATCGCAACACCAGCGAAATCATGCCCGACGCGATCACCGGTGACATGCACAGCGTAAACAAAGCCAATTTCGCAATCCTGTACTGGTTCGGTCGGCGCTTCGAGCCGAGGTTCACCTACCTCGACAAACAACTCAGCGAGATCTATTGTGCCACCGACCCAGCACGCTACGAGGACTTCCTCATCGTGCCGGCCGGTCAGATCGACCTGCAGGCGATCCTCGACGAAAAGGAGAACATCGCACGCATCATCGCCACGCTGGGGTTGAAGGAGAGGACCCAGGGCACGCTGATCCGAAAGCTCTGCACCTACACGGAAACGAACCCAACGCGTCGCGCGATCTTCGAGTTCGACCGGCTCGTGCGGAGCGTCTACACGCTGCGCTACCTGCGTGATCCGAAACTGCAACGCACCTTGCACCGCTCGCAAAACCGGATCGAATCGTATCACCAGTTGCGTGCCGCAATCGCCAAGGTCGGCGGCAAGAAGGAACTGACAGGCCGGACCGATCTCGAGATCGCAATCAGTAACCAGTGCGGGCGATTGATAGCCAACGCGATCATCTTTTACAACTCGGCTATTCTCAGCCGGCTATTGGAAAAGGGCGAGGGCAATGAGAACGTGCTGGAACTCGTGAAATCGACATCGCCGGCAGCCTGGCGGCATATCCATATGGGCGGCCACTACACCTTCCTCGGTGGCGGGCAGGCCATCGACCTGGACGCCATCATTCAGGGGCTGACCTGGGAATGACGGAAAGAGCCTTGTAAGATGCTTTCCGCCTATCGGCTGGGGGCGTACACCGGATTCGTGAGAATTTTCGGCGGTTTGGGCTTGCACCCCCTAGAATAACAGATCGCCTTATTGCGACAGAACCACAAATTCGCAGACATCAATGCGTTACTCGCGGGTTTGAAAGACTATATTGACTATTACAATCGGCAACGTATCAAGGACAAGCTTGGTGGCTTGAGTTCTGTTGACTATCGAATGCGCGCGGAAATCTGCTGACTTTAAACCGTCCAACTTTCGGGGTCAGATCAAATCCGAAGCGATTCATACACGAATCCTGGCGTGGTTCACAGAACCCAATTTCTTTCCCCGATAGAACTCGTCGCTAGCCTGTTTGCACACGTCCGCATAGTAGTCATCGGCGTCGAGAATGGTGTAGCCTGCACCGACAAAACAACCTCGTGCTACTTCATGCAATGTATGCCTGACGCTGCTAGCGTCGTCGTAAACTGCATTAAGACAGGCGATAATCACCTTCACGTCGTCTTTTGAGAGGCGCGGCTCACCACTCATCAACCTCGCGTAGTTCATGCACGCAACAGCATTCAGGCAGGTGAAAGAATCACCAAGTCCCGAGCAATCCTCGAATCCATTTCCTCCTTCATTAACCTTGAAATGCGCAATGGGCAGTCCTTCAAGGTTCTTTTCTTTGCCCATGGCCTGAATATCTTCAACTGCATCGGGATTGCCCCTCAGAAGGTGACTCTGCATGGCCGTTTCGAGTTTATGCAGCATCGGACCGGCGACGCTTTTATTGCGTTTAAGCATATTTTTCGATGGATCTTCAAATAGCAAAGTCGAGTCTATTTTATCGGCTTCCTCTTGAGAAGAGAGTCCCAGTTTTCTTAGAGCTGGCAGCACAACTCGCTCGGCATGCCCCCAGTGGTCGTCACGGGCGAAAATTTGTCGCAAATTCAGAATGAGTTGCCCTGCCGCCAATTGTGCCTTTAGACTGAATTTATTATCGTCTCCTAGCACGGTTTCTAATGCCTGCATGCATTGCGCAGCTGATTTACCTCTTTCTTTGGATTCCTCCCTATAGTGTTTCCATCCTTTATTCACAAAAGGCTGAGTCGCTGAGCGGGAAACGTATCCACTAGCACCTGTCTTGTCATTAGGAACGCCAGCAAGAGCGTACTTGTTCTTCTCATTAAATGCTGCACTTTTTGTTAGATCGAAGACCGCAGGCACATGCGCTGGCTTATATTTGGCAACCAATTCGGGCTTGATGCGCTGGCCAGTAAAACACGCTACACTGATCAGGATGGAATTGCGTGCTTCCGGCGTATTTTCTGAATCAGAGACATGAAGCTTGGTGGCCGCCCGAAAGTCGGTCATGGTGACAAACTCGTTATTGCCTACCCGCTTTATAAGAGATGGAGGGCTGGTTTTCTGGGCACGTAGTTCAGGAGTTACATCATAGTAGCGTTGGCGATAAACCTTGGCATCCTTAAAGGCTTGGTTAAGTCGTTCGTTGCTAGTGAACCCGCCTTTACCATCATGCAGCGATGTCGTGGACAAGAAGAAGTGGTTCGCAACCTTGTCATGTACATAAGCCATACCGATCACCGCGGCTGCGCCTTTTAACAAGGTGGCAACGCGCCCTGTTGCTTCTCCCTCCTCCCCAGATCCTGTTCCAGACGGCGGTTTCACGCAGGCGCTGCGCGGTGGATTAGACGCATTTTTCGCCGAATTCCGCGGACCGAGCTTACTACGTGCTTTGCTGAGTGTTGATTTTGCGCCCGTGTTCCCGACCTCAACGCTCGGCCTTACCGAGTTGGCCGTTTGGCCTCGAAGGAGTGTCCCAAGTCCGATTTTCATATATTTACTGTTAACTGCCGAGTTATTAAGAGGCGGTTTCAAAAAGCTTGGTCAGATTCGTGCGGCGCGCAGTTGTTTCTCAACTGCTTGACCGATCGGCTTGCTGATGGTGAATGAAGTGTACGCTCTGGCGAGACTTGCGTGCGAAATGACGACACCCTGGACGAAGTGATTCTGGCTCTGGTGCAAAGTAAGCCATACGTGAAGGACGTGCCCCAAGTGGTTCTGTCGGGCTTTGTCAAGTTGACGGCTAGAGACCATCTGCTTATCACAAACGTAGTTATCCTTATTCGATAGCTTTATGAGATGTGGCAGTCACAGTCCAACCATGCCATGTGGCGAAACGTTCCTGGAGTACGGCACGATGACATGCCGCGTTCATTTGATGTCTGAGCAGCGCGAAGTGCTGCCGGATCGGGCCAAAACATGAGAGAAATGCTTGCGCGCGACGTGCATCGCGAAAGCCACACATCTGGCGTTCGCGCCTGCGCGTCGGCTGGTGGCTGTTCTCGGCGCGGTTGTTCACACGTGCAGCCGCCTTGACGAACACGTGCTTCACATGAGCGAGTTCGGGAATGTCAGCCTTCGCCGCCGGATAGCTGCGCAACTGGTCGGTCACGATCTTGCTCGGCACCGGGTTTGAGCGCAGCACCCTTCGGAAGAAGCGCTTTGCCGCAGCCTTATCGCGCCGCTTTTGCAACAGCACATCAAGCTCGGTGCCGTGCTCGTCGACTGCTCGCCACAACAGATACGGCTCGCCGCGCAGCGTCACGAACATCTCGTCCAGATGCCATATGCTGCCCGGCCTTGGCCTCGCTGCTTTGCGGTGACTGTCAAGGTAGTTGGAACGTGAGTTATGCGGCCTCTACCACTTCTTGCACATGTTGCGTTTGATGATGTGTTTGCGGGTTAAGCCAGACACAGCCAATCGGTTGCCAGTTGCGTAGCTTACCGGACCATCGCCCCGGATTCAGTTCTTGAGCACGCTGATACAGCGCATGGCGTTTCTTCAATATCTCTGGCTCCTGCCCGGCATGCCGATGGGCCGGCGCGACGAATCGGATCGCGCTATGACGATGCTCGTGGTTGTACCAACGCACAAACTGATGCACCCACACACGGGCATCCTGAAGGCTGTCGAAGCCCTCCGGCGGATAGCTCGGTCGGTACTTGCAGGTACGGAACAGGGCTTCGGAGAAGGCATTATCGTTCGATACTCTTGCACGGCTATGCGAGGCGGTAATACCTAGCTTTTCCAACGTGATTTGCAGTGTCGAACCCTTCATCGCGCTGCCGTTGTCCGCATGCAGCACCAGCGACGCGCGCAGGTTCTGCTCACGCAGTACTGCGCGTTGAATCACCGTGCTGCTATTGACCATGTTTTCCGCCTCGAATACTTCCACCCCCACAATCTTGCGGCTGTAGATATCCACGATCAGATACAAGTAATAAAACTGGCCGCGCACGCGCGTATTTAAATAGGTCACGTCCCAACTCCATAGCTGGTTTGGACCGTCGGCACGGTGTCTACGGGGAGGACTAACATGACGCGGTGCGCCCGCTCGCCCGCGGCGATGCTGTACATTGGCCTCACGCAGCACCCGGTAAAACGTCGACTCCGAGGCCAGATAGCGCGCCTCTTCGTCGAGCAAGCGAACCACGATTTGCGATGGCGGCAAGCTTGCAAATTCAGGCCGCAGACATGTCTGAAGGACCGCATCGCGTTCGGCCTGGCTCAGCGCGTGCGACGGCTTGCCATGCACCGCATTCGCTCGGCCATCCTCGCCCCCAGCGCTCCAGCGCCGATACGTATTGAGCCCTATACGCATCTCGGCGCATGCCCGTTCGAGGCGCGCACCGTCACACCACGCCGCGTTGACCAATTCCACCGCATGACGGCGATCTCGGGCATTGGTCATTCTTCCTCGCCCCCCCAGATCGCCCGCGCTTTTTTTCTCAGCGTCAGCAGGGCCGCCGTTTCCGCCAAGGCCGCATCCTTACGCCGCAGCTCGCGCTCCAACTCCTTGTTACGTTTGCGCTCGCTTTTGAGCGCCTCGCTGTCCTGGCGAATGCTTTGTTCACTGCGCGCGTTGGCTCCTTCACAGCTCTCACGCCAACGTCGCAATTGCTCCGGATATAAACCCCGACGGCGGCAATATTCGGCTAACTCCACTTCGGATAATGCCGCACATTCCAACACCGCGTTGAACTTGTCTTGCGAACTCCAGCCCTCGCTGTCGGTCGCGTTGGCCGGTAGCAAGCGGCCACGATCCCGCGCAGCTTTGCGCCAGTTGTAGATCGTCGCCTCGCTAATGCCTTCTTCACGCGACACCTCAACAACGCTACGATTATGTGGCGCCAACAGCTTCTTCAGAATCGCTTCTTTGCGCTCTTCGGAGTACTTCATTGGATTCTTCCCTCTGCCCCCTGTCACGGTTCAAACTCTAACAGCGATTCATGTTCCAACTAGTCTGACACAGGGGGTTTGGCGCTCCGGGCGAATTTGGCGCCAAATTTGTCGCACCAGCAACGGATCGTTTCGTACGTGACTACGACACCACGCTCGAGCAACAACTCCTCGACGTCGCGCAGGCTCAGGCTGAACCTGAAATACCACCGAACCGCGCAGCTGATGACGATAGCAGGGAAGCGGTGACCGTGATAAAGCGATTTCGTTTTAGAGGCCGTTTCAAAAAGACCGCCAGGGGGCTGTTAACCTTTTCGGCAAACTGTTAACCTTGGTCGTCTGAACAACTGGAACCAAGGGGATGGGTGCACCGATCATTGATGACGAACTGTGGGCATTGATAGAACCTTTGCTGCCCCTGCCCAAGCCACGCCGCAAGAAATACCCAGGACGGCTCCCGGTTTCCAACCGGGCTGCACTGAACGGCATCTTGTTCGTATTCAAGACCGGGATGCGCTGGTGCGACCTCTCGACCAAACTCGGATTCGGCTCTGGGCCGACCTGCTGGAGGCGTTTGCGCGACTGGCAAAGGGCCGGCGTGTGGAGCGCGTTGCACGCACTGCTGCTGGCGAAGTTACGCGAACTCGGCGAACTCGATTTCTCACGAGCGGCGGTCGATTCATCTTCGGCGCGAGCCGTTGGGGCGGGCGAAAAACTGGCCCGAACCCCACCGATCGTTCGCGACCAGGTTCGAAGCATCACATCCTCGTCGATGCCAATGGCGTCCCCGTCAGTGCCATCCTGACTGGCGCGAATCGCAACGACGTTACCCAGTTGCTGCCGCTCATCGACGCGATCCCGCCCATTCGCGGCGTACGCGGTCGACCGCTTCGCAAGCCCAAAGTCATCTACGCAGATCGTGGATACGACTCCGAGCCGCATCGCGAGCGGCTTCGTGCGCGCGATATCGAACCGGTGATCGCTAGGCGCCGTACCGAACACGGCAGCGGACTCGGCAAATTCCGCTGGGTAGTCGAGCGTACGCATGCATGGCTGCACAATTTTCGTCGTCTTCGCATTCGCTTCGAGCGTCGAGCCGACATTCACGAGGCATTCCTTAAACTTGGTTGCGCGCTCGTCTGCTGGAACATCTTCAGACGTGCCGAGCAGTCTTTTTGAAACGGTCTCTTATTCATCACTTCATTCTACCGCCGCCTTCCCATCAACCTGACAGTGCCTTCGCGAGCAATGTAGGTTCGATCAAATGTGCACCTGTCGCCAGATAGGGAAGCAATAGCATCCAGTTCTGGATCCAGATGCGATGACGTTCGATTTCCTTCGTGGAAATGATTTCGACATCTGGCGCGGACCGGCCGGTTAGCGCGGCGGGTTGCGGTTTGTGTGCTTCGTCCTGTGCGTCGGCACTATCATCAACGCTCAGCCACCGCTCCCTGCCGTCACGCATGATCCAGAAGTCAGCTAACGGCTCCGTCACGGCCTCGACGGATAGTGCAGGCCGCTCACAGTAGCTCGATACCCCGGGATTTGCCTCAAGAATGATCCACAGGCGAAGCTGCATTACCGAGGAGAAAAGAATCGGACGTTGCAGTTTTGGCGCCCAGGCATGATGGAGGGTCTGTCTGGGAAGGCGCCGAATGGGCAAGGGAACCGGGCTGGTCATGACATAAAGTTGGAACGTCCAGAATGCTTCAACTTTAGTTCAATTTCATTCGAAGTTCCAACTTTAAGTCAATCAAAATTGACACAAAATTGGAACCCAGACCGGAGAGTTGCCTGTCTGGCGCGGGTTTCAGTCCAGATCAAGGTTCCATGTTTAGTTCGTTTGACACCAGCGCAGCGGGAAATTTCGGCGGTTCGGGCTTACCAATGGCATTCGGTTAAGCGCTATGCTAGTTTTCTCAAAAAATCGAGCAAGGTTCCTCTTCCCGATGCCTCATGAAGAAATATCAGTGTTTTGGACAAAAGCCGGCGAACTGTTTGAGCAAACCTGTCAAGCCATGGATCCAATCTGGCG
Source organism: Robbsia andropogonis (assembly GCF_034047095.1). Lineage (NCBI taxonomy): Bacteria > Pseudomonadati > Pseudomonadota > Betaproteobacteria > Burkholderiales > Burkholderiaceae > Robbsia > Robbsia andropogonis. The sequence continues at coordinate 118,837 of NZ_CP139168.1, forward strand.
AAAACGTAAGCGCGTGATCGATACCCGGCTGCTGGTCGTATTCATCCTGAAGCTGGTTTTGAGTAGAAACCGGCAGGGCTATGGCAGCAGTCTGTGCGCACTCTGGGAGTCCTGTTCGGACAAAGGGATCACTCTGCCCCGTACCGATGCTGTTGCGGCTTCGTCGCTGTGTGAGGCCCGGCAAAAGCTTCCAGAAGCCATTTTTAAAACGCTCAACAACGAACTGATTTCACTGTGGCATGCTCACCGGGATACCCCGAACTGGAAAGGGCATCGCGTTTTCGCCATAGACGGCTCGAAAATCAATGCGCCCCGCGGCCTGCTGGAATACGGCTATAAAACTCCGCGGGAGACGACCCGGCATTACCCTTGCGGCATGGTGAGCGGCTTGTACAACCTGCAGGAACAACTGATCTACGATTTCGTACTGGTACCCCACAACGATGAACGCCGCTGTGTGCCTGACCATCTGGCAAAACTGGAGGAGGGAGATCTGGTCATTTTCGACCGGGGCTACTTCAGCTACCTGATGCTGCATCAGGTTCTGGCCAGCGGACAATACGCGGTGTTCCGCCTGCAGCAGGGGACCACCAATTCGCAAGTGGCCGCGTTCTGGGGGAGTGAGCGCAGGGACGCCATTATCGAGTACGTCCCGTCGCCCGCAGTGAAACATGGGCTCAAAAAACGCGGACACACCGTGGGTCCTCAGCCGCTTTCAGTCAGGCTGGTGAAGTGCCGTATCGAGGATGAAACCCACGTGTATGCCACGACCCTGATGGATCAGGCCGGTTATCCTGCAGACTGTTTTCCGGATCTGTATCACGGGCGCTGGGGCATCGAAGAGCTGTACAAGATTTCGAAAGAGATCATCGGCATGGAGGACTTTCATTCGCAAACGGAGCGCGGTGTAAAGCATGAGATCTATGGGCATTTCCTGCTGATCAACCTTGCCCGACTGTTTGAAATAGATACCCGCAACCGGCTACCTTCCAATGGCCGGCCAGAGGAATCCTGCCGCACGATCTCATGGCCTCAATCCGGCAAGACGTTGAAGATCAATTTCAAGCATTGCCTGTCTGTTGTCGGACGCCACCTGGAAAATCTTGTTCTGATGGCAGGGCGTACTGTTGCGGACTGGCTGGATAAGGCGATGGCGGCAGTGGCCCGAATCAGGCAACGCAATCGCCCGGGGCGGCGCTACCCGCGACGCTCCTTCAAGCCCCGCACGCGATGGAATTCGTTTGGTGCCGCGCCGAAGCCTTAACCGAATGCCATTGTCGGGCTTACACCCCCATGTTGGTGTAGCCCTTGCATAATTTGTTCCGCAAGGTCCTGGCATAACGCTCAGCCGCCGCTCCGAACATGCGTTCGCGTCGGTCCATAGGAAACAGATTTGTCCCGGCGCAGGCATGGTCGTAGCGCACTGGCGGGTTGGCGGTAACCGCTTCCACCCAAGCATCTCCACCCTTGCGATTCGTCACGTGAAAGTCTGGCGATGGGTATTCCTGAGTCACCAACAGCCCTTGCTCTCGGAAGCTTGCAAGAAGCTGGGCTTCCCACATCCTGGTGTGGAAATTGTCAGTCTGACAGTCCCGGGCCTAGTTGACATCTGGATTTGGCATGGCGAGGTACAGCTGGTTGAGCATCCATGCCCCACGCTCTCGACAGGGGTGTCCGAGTAGCTTGAAGATGCCGCTGGACTCACTGTCATTGAGATCCCATAGAGGTGCGCGTCTACGGTCACCGGAGGGCACGAGAACAGGGCAAGCGGGCTCATCGCATGCCTGACGGATGATCGCCATAGCATCTTCTTCGCTGAAGGAATCTGTGTCCCTACGCAACACCGCCCATACGTCGTCCTCTCGACGCCGCATGACGAGAACACCGTGCTTTCCGCTATGGCGGTTCTGCGTCAGCGCGCCGACGGTTAGTTGACCGCTGCCGACCCAAGCGCTTACCGGGGGATCCTCGCCAAAATCTAGTCCTTTCGGCAGCGACAAGGCAAACACATCGAACAAGTAGGGATGAAGCGGGTCCATAACTTACGATCGTTTGGGGCAGCCTCCAACAAGCCACCCGTGGGGGAAGCAAAGGCAGAGCGGGTATCGTACCCCGAAGTCCAAGCAGGCTCGGTTGTAGCCCCCCGGCATGGTGGGCCGATTTGGGTCGATAGTGGCCTTTTGTCAGTAACACAAGGCGACGTAGAGAAAGCTACAAGTTTTGTTGAAAACGCTTATTTCTCTACAACATTAGTTGCGCCGGCGCTATTCGCTTACGCAACTAATGTTGTAGCTATATTTCAACTAATCTATGGTCACCCCCGTTTTTGCAAGGCCGATTTCTGACTCGGTGGCGGGCAGGCAATCGACCTCGACGCCATCATTCAGGGGCGGACCTGGGAATTCTGGCTATCGACTGGGGGAGTACGCCAGAGTCGTGGGAATTTTGGGCGGTTTCGGCTTTCACCCCCTGGAGCGGCGCTATGTCCATCAAACTGGACGGACGATTCCTGCCAGTGCAAAAAATTGATCAGTGTATGACATCGCATTCGCTCCGATTGCAAATTGCCCCTTGACGGCATCCGCAGCCTCTGGAGGCGTTGCTCATTGGTACTGGCGTTCAAGCTGATAGTAACAACGGAATTAGATCGTCGCATCCGGGGTTTGAGGAGGCGTTTTGATTCGCCTCGGGTCCTACGCGCCCCTTGCTGCTGGCAATAGTGTAAACTTCGGTGTAAACTGACAACGGATATGTCAACCGCAAGAGCAAGAGAATCGGAGCGAACTGTGATTGAAAAGATGTCGAATGCGCCTGTCTACTATGCGCTGGTGCAGGCACACTTCAATCCCGTTGCTGCTATGGCAACGTATGTCGATCGTATCCAGGATCTACTGCGGCGGCAGGGGTATCCTCTGTATGAGCCGCAGCAGACCATGCAACTGGTCGTGCCGGGGGCGGGGCAAGCGCAGCAAGAACCACAGATTCAGCAGGCACAATCGTGGCTAATGACACGCAGTGACCGGACGGCGGGGTTCATCCTCGGACCTTCCGCTATCACGTATCACACTACGCACTATCAGACGCACCAGGAATTCATTCCAGAGTTGTTGAAAGGCCTGAGCATTGTGCATACGGTGGCTTCGCTTGACCATGTAAGTCGAGTGGGTTTGCGCTATCTCGATGCCGTCTTACCTCGCGCGGGAGAAACCGCGGAGCAATATCTCGTAGGGGGGTTGCATGGTATTGATTTTAAAGCTACCCGTCAGCATGCAATGACAGAATCCGTATTCGCCACCGATACCGGTCCGCTTATGTCGAAGGGAACGCTGGTTGTCAGGGTATATAGGGTGGTCGCCCCCCCGGGTTTCCCGCCGGACATGATTCCAGCGGGATTGGATATCGCTCCACAGTTTAAATCCACAGAAGTACGGGAACACGCGATCATTGACACCGATCACTATGTCCAAGGCCGGATGCCTGTGGAGATGCAAAAATTGCACGAGCAGTTGCGTTCACTGCACTCTACGATTAAATCAGTATTTTTTGCAACGACAACGGATCACGCGCATAAGGCGTGGGCTTGACACAGCATAAGATCGAGACACCATGTACACCGACGCTTATTCCACTCGCGGTTTTGTAACTAATAAATCCGTTAGCAAAGCCATGGTGATCGCCTGCATGATTGGCGGTACTGGCAGCGTGTTTGCTCTTTCCCATGTTAAGGATTGGAGCAAGATGGTGGATAGTCGTGTTCCATATTTCGATGTCCAGACGGCAGATCCGGATCCCGTGCGTTTGGACATCCGATCCGCTGCAGAGCATCTTGCGAATATTCGGCAGGTGCTGAATCCAGCCATTGCGGACTTAGCTATGGTGTTCGGCGTTTCGCGTCAAGCCATATACAAGTGGATCGGAGGCGACACAACGCCCGAACCTGAAAACCTGGAGCGTATCGGCTTGTTAAGCGCTGCCGCTGACGCTTTCAAGCAAGCTGAAGTGACTCGCGCCTCGTCCTTACTGAAGATGAAAGCGTTTGAAGGCCGCTCCCTTCTGGATTTGGTTGCTGCTGGGCAGCTTTTGCCCGAACACACTCAGATGCTGATTACCGAGGCACAGGCGATGGATGCAGCTTACAGTCGTTCGGGTTTGGCAAAGTCAAAGGCTGCGCAGTCTGACGATTGGCTCGCAGAGTTGTCCATCCCCGGCTCCCCCGACTGATACTTCGGACGATGATCGATGCTGCCGCTTGATACGGAATGGCGCCAAGGTGATCTTCTTTCTCAGGAATCAGCTACCAAATTAACGACACTGAAGGGCGTGGTTGACGAAAACCATCGCATCGTCGTCATTACGCATGACTGTGACCTTCAAAACGAAGGGGAGACCTCAGTCGAAATCATCATCGCCAATGTGGCCGCCACAGCTAATGCGCAGTACACCTACGCAAAACACCCGCGTACGCTTCATCTAAATTACTCGTTGCACGGCGTCGAGTCGATCGTTGTCGAACTTAGGCACGCGGAACGGCATACCATCCCTAAAGATGAGTTTCTAGCGCATGCGGCTAAAGATGACAGTGCCTTGTTGTCTGTTGATGCAAAACGCGCGCTGAAGCAGTGGCTCGCTGCTCGCTATGGCCGGCCTGCGTTTCCCAGTGCTTTTGAGGATCGGCTGAGGAAACCTATAGAAAAGAAAAATAGGGTTGAGCGGCAGATTGGGAAAATCCTCGCGCCTGAAGCGAAGCACCTGCTCGGCTTGTTCTTCGATCTGGGGGAACAGCGGTCGCAGGAAGTTCCGGTTGGTGAGCCTTACGCGCTATCGGTATCAGTGGTATACGACGCTAACGAGGGCGGTATGCAGGCGCGGCAGTCTGCAGAAAAGGTTGCAGACAATTTACGCAATCTTTTTTGGCATGCTTACGGAAAGCCCGACACCGCGACCGAAATCGCGCTCGATGCCTGCGAGGCTATTGCTGACACGGTTATCACTCTGGCCGACTTAAGGCGTGTGGACCAGTGGAGGCTGGAATATGTAAGTTTGAGCGATGATGATCAGGGAGACTTCCTGTCGGTCGGGGAAATGCCGGCCTGATGGGACGTTCGATTTATCAAATACCGACGTTCTCGTGCTAGATGTCTAGCGAGTGACAGGCACTTGAACTCCAAAATCGGCTATTTATTTTTCTTGAGGCTTGACATGTATAAGTCAATTATTCCTGCATCTGACTGGTATTTTGCGCATAAGCAAGTGCGGGACACTGATCCACCTATCGTATGGAATTTAGCTGCATGGGGAATGAAAGAAGATGGCGAAATCATCGGTCTTGTCGGTGCGTTTGGTGCAGAACAATCGAAGGCAGGCAAAATACCACATTTAGTTTCGGTTCCACCCGTACCAGGCGCTTACCTTCATTTGAGTCAGCTAACAGAGATTGAATTACAGCAAGCAAAAAAGCGGTGAGGCGCAGCCAACTGACAAACTGAGTCGGCTTTTCAGGGGGCGCTTCAGAAAACGGAAAAAATCGTACGCTAAGCCGGTTGCAGTGGCGGCAGCGGCCTGAACTTGCCCGCGCCGATCTTTGCGCCGCTGCGCCAGAGGTGATCATCGGACAGGCTGATGTGCTCCCAACCTGAACGACAGCAAGATAGCGTTGGCCAAGAAGCTGCTGGCAAACGGCGTCCAGCCCAAGGACGTGGCCAAGAACCTCGGCGTGTCCATTCCGACGCTGTACCGCTGGGTGCCAGCTTCAACGCATGCTTAGCGTACGATTTTTTCCGTTTTCTGAGACGACTTTTGGGTGATCGTTCTTCAGGCCATTTCGGCCGCCGTCATCGGCTTAGCGTACTTTGGCGAACATTTCGTCGAACGCCTCCGTAAACGACTAGATGCTTCTAGTCTGTTCCAAATTCTTGCCATTTGAAGAGATTGAAGATGACTTGGCTCTTTCAGATTGACGACTCCCATCCGATTACTTTTACCATTTATGAAAATAGCGCACATGGAATGCAGGGTGAGTGTGCCAGCCTGTTTTTTCCAAACTCTGTGACTGGGAATTTCCCTGTTGAGCGTCTGAAAGAAGCGAAGCTTAGCTGGAGCTTGAACGCATGCGATGTTCCGGACGTAAATATTGACGGCAACAATGCGGGACTATTAGAACAGGTACGTTCCAAACCGAATGGTTTGCACGTTGGTATCTTCATGTATCCAGGTCGCGAAACACAAGGCGAGGACTCCGTTCATATCGAGCTAGTTGTACCGCCAGAAATTTATGGCCGGTATCAACGTCTCGTTGAGCTATCACTTACTTCGAAGATCCCGCTGAGACGAACATTTTCAGTCCCTTTTCATGGATTCCGAGTTCCTACAGCAGAGACGAAAACGCCGACATGGGAGGAGTTTTTGCAAGGAAAGCCATCCTTGTATGAGGAATTCGGCTTTTCGTTAGGGACCGTTCCTGCATAGCGCTACCAATGGCATTCGGTTAAGGCTTCGGCGCGGCACCAAACGAATTCGGGGTTCTAAGCGGGAATCCCAGTTACGCGCGCCACGGGGTGCTGGTGCGCACGTGCGTCAGGACATCTCGACGTTCAGACGGCGTGAAGCCATGCCGGTCAAGCAGTTCCACCAGCTTCAGTAAGACCTCCGTCGACGTCTGATGCGGCTGGTGCCAATGCAGGCGGTTGGTTTGTTCGCGGCCGATCTGGGCTGCCGCGCGCCGCCAGTCATGCGTTGCAACGACCGAGGCACGCCAGGCTGCGCGGTCAGCAAAGCCGGCGTTCAGCACGTCGACGTCCCGAAGGAAGCTGTCGACTTCCGCCTCCTGCGCTTCAGGACCCTTCACGGTGCCGAGGATCGCGTCGTTGTTGTTGCGTGCCGCACGGATGAGCTGCGCCTGAGAGCTTGCGATCAGTGTAAGCGTCGACCGAAGGCATCTTGTTAGCCGCGTATTTCATGTGGCCGGGTATCGAATGGCGGCATGCCGGTAGTGCCCATTTAAAAATAAATGGGCACTTTAATAAGCCTTTTAAGCTTAGCGGGGTTTGCTGGAAGCAATGTTCCACGGCAGCAGGTCGTCGATCTGGTTAACCGGGTGGTCGGCGATGCGCGTGAGCACATCGCGCAGATACGCTTCGGGCTCGATGCCGTTCAGTTTGGCCGTACCGATTAGGCTGTACATGGCGGCCGCACGTTCGCCCCCTGACTCCGAGCCAGCAAATAGATAATTCTTGCGGCCCAGCGCAATTTCCCGTTCATTCTGCCCATATCGGGCAGGAAGTCGAGATTCATTATCGTTGGCATCCGCTGTATGGGCGTCGCGTCAAGGTTAAAGACATCGAGCGTCGCGGCGGAGGTCAGGTCGTCCATGTGGAGGCGGACCCCGGTGTAATCAGGATGATCGCGGGATGGATGCTCGATGCCGCGATTTGTTCAGCGATGGTTCTCGGCGAACCGAGAGTTACCGTAGCGACACTGCATAATCTGCATCAATTGCTGGTCGATCTGCATTTGCGGGGAAACTCTCCGGACGGTTCCACCAACGTCCGGGAGAAACGCAATGGGCAATCTGCCAAACGTCGTTCCAGCAGGTCAACAGTTATCGCGGTCGATGCCGCCCCAGATGAACCTGATGTTCGACGCGGTCGAGCTTCAGGGGATGAACGCGGTGCAACGGGCAAACACGCTCAGGCATCTCGCATGCCTGTTGATGCAGGCGGCGGGCATCCCGACTGCGAAGGGGCGTAACGATGACGAATGATGATCGTTTGCCCGCAGATCTTCTTAAACGCAAGGCGGTAGTTTATGTCCGACAGTCCAGCCGAACGCAGGTCCAACTGAACCTCGAGAGCCGGCGCCGGCAGTATGACCTCGTGCAGGAAGCAAAGCGACATGGATTTCGCGACGTCGAAGTCATCGACGACGACCAGGGACGCTCGGCGAGCGGCACAGTTGCGAGACCGGGCTTTGATCGTCTGGTCGCGTTATTGTGTGCAGGCGATGTCGGCGCAGTGCTTTGCCTGGACGCCTCACGCCTTGCCCGCAATGGACGCGACTGGCATCATCTGCTCGAGCTCTGTGGTCTCGTTCAAGCGCGGGTAATCGACCTTGACGGTGTGTACGATCCTTGCCGGGCAAATGACCGGCTATTACTTGGCATGAAGGGCAGCATCAGCGAATTCGAACTCAACGTGCTTCGAACGCGCATGCACGACGCCAAACGAGAGAAGGCACACCGTGGTGAATTACGTATCAGCGTGCCGGTCGGCTATATCTGGCATCGTGATGTTGGTCTGGGTTTCGATCCAGACGCACGGTTGCAGGAAGTCATACGCCTGATTTTTACTCGTTTCCGGCAACTGGGCAGCGCGCGGCAGGTTCTGCTGTCGATGAACGCTGAACAGGTCCACTTCCCGCGCCCCTCTGACGGCCGGACGCTGACGCGGGTCGACTGGACTCCAATACGCTACCGTAACGTGATTTCGGTGCTCAAGAATCCGTTCTATGCTGGTGTCTACGCGTATGGCAAGAGCGGCAAGCAGATGACGATCGTCGAAGGCCGGGCACGCAAGAGCTACAAGCACCGCAAGCCGTTTGAGAACTGGGACGTCATGCTCCGGGAACACCACGAAGGCTACATCGACTGGGCGGAGTTTGAACGCAACCAGAAGAAGCTCGCGACAAATGCTTACGGCAAGGCGGGCGACGTAAAATCCGGTCGTGGTGGCCGCGCGCTGCTCGCTGGCCTGCTTGCCTGCGCACGCTGTGGACGTCGCCTGTCGGTGGCCTACGCTGGACGTATCCCGCAGGCCGTGTACCGGTGTGACCGCTTCGACACGTCAGCGCGATGTATGAGGTTCGGTGGTTCCCGTATCGATGCGACTGTCAGCAAGGAGCTTCTGCGCGTCGTGGAGCCATTGGCGATCGAAGCGGCACAACAGGCTGAGCAAATGCACATGGATACCCTGAACGAGCAGCAACAGATCGTGGAACTCGAACTGCAGCAGGCCCAGTACGAGGCCACGCTGGCTGAGCGGCGCTACGCCGCCTGTGATCCCGAGAACCGCCTGATTGCCGCGCAGCTGGAGAAGAACTGGGAAGCGGCATTACGTCGTGTACAGGCCTGCCAGACGCGCGTGGAGACGGTGACTGCACCAAAGGCGCAGGCTCCCCTGCCTGACTTTACGAAGCTCGCCGAAGATCTTCATGCTGCGTGGAATGCACCGAGCGTCGCCATGCGCACACGTCAACAGCTTGTTCGCGCGCTCATCGTCGATATCGTTGCCGACGTCGACGAGGCTACACGCGAAATCATTCTGACGATCCACTGGCAAGGCGGTCAACATTCCCGGCTACGGATTCGCAGGCCGCGAACTGGCGAGCATGGCTGCAGTACGTCAGACGAAGCGCTCGCGGTTATTCGCAGCATGGTAACCCGATGGTCCGACGAGGACATTGCTGCATCACTGAACCGCATGGGAATACGCACAGGACAGGGCAAGACCTGGACCGCACATCGTGTCAGCTCTGTACGGCATGTCCGCGATATCCACGCCTACAAGTCGGCAGATAAGGATGGCGACTGGCTGACGATGTCTGAGGCAGCGAAGGAGCTTGGTGTCACTCACTACATGATCCGGCGTTTGATCAACGATCGGATTCTGCCTGCCGAGCAGGTCGTGCCTGATGCCCCATGGCAGATTCGGACGATCGATCTGCACAGCGAAGCGGTTACCGCAGCACTGGCGCGCAAGTATCGCCCGTGTCGCAACGATGTCGAAGGCCAGATCCCAATGTTTATCCAGGTTTCAGAAGGAGGTGCACAATGAACGCCCCGTTGCGATCGGGCGAATTTGATTTTCTGCCCAGTTATTATCAATGGGCAATTGGCTATCGTCCAAGAATCGCGTGAGCGCTTCCCAGCGACGTAGGCTGTAGTCGAGCGCCTTAGCGATTGCGGACCCTTCGCTTACCTGCTGACGTTGCAGTAGCATCCATGTATGGAGCGCATCGGCAATCGGTCGACTTCGTCGCTGCCGTCGTTCGTGACGCTCATCGGGTTCTAGATTTTGTACTTCGCGCTCGATTTCGTAGAGCTGCCCAATGTGTTGCAGTGCCTCTTCGGCAATCTGGCTTTTATTGCTCGCGTGCAACTCGTAGAACTTGCGCCGTGCATGCGCCATGCAGCCGATTTCCGTCACGCCCTGGGCGAATGAGGCTTTGTATCCGCTGAAGTCGTCGCAAACGAGCTTGCCCTGCCAGTTGCCGAGGAAGGCACGAGCATGTTCTCCCGCACGGCTCTCAGCGAAGTCGTAGACCACGCCCTTCATTGACTCGAACGCCCCAGGACAGTAAGTCCAGAGATAGGATCGGTGCGTCTTATGTTTGCCTGGCACCAGCATCGAGACCGGTGTTTCGTCCGCTTGCAGCACGCGGTGCTGAACAATTTGCGCACGCAGGGCGTCAACTAACGGCTGCAACTGCACCCCGCATGCGCCAATCCACGCGCCCATGGTGGAGCGAGGGATGGCGAAGCCCGCGCGCTCGAAGATACTCTCTTGACGGTAAAGCGGGAGGTGAGTGGCGCAGGGGAATCTCACCCCTGCGCTCTCCCAGAACCGGACGTGAATCTCTCGACTCATCCGGCTCCTATCGTCCAGTCGCTTGTATTGCCGCGCCCCAATGCGGACATAGCGTCGGAGCGCGATGTTGAAGATCAGACAGCCAATCCCAGGCCCTCGAGATATGGCCGCGAAGCTTCTTGTACTTGCGTCGCGCCCATCGCACTAGATGGAAGTCCAGTGCCTTCAGGGAACGTTGCAAGGTCGACGGATGGAAGAGCCCGTAATACCGTACCCAACCAACAATCTTCGGTCGAAGCCGCGCTAGCAGCTCCCCCAAATCATATCGGCTCAGGCGAGATAGGCCCCAATCACGCATCTCCTGCCGCATAGCTTTCGCCGCTTTGTCGCTCACGGCCGGCGAGAAGCTTGTGAACAACTCCCCTCGCCGATTCATCGCCTGTCTTGGCTTAAACGTATAACCAAGGAAGTCGAACCGCTTCACAGCAAAGTCACCACGCCGATTCGCATCGACGCAATATACGACCTGAGTTTTCTCTGGATGCAATTCCAACTGACACTGTGCCATACGAGCTTTAAGATCAGTCAATAACGACTGCGCCTCCGCTTCGCTTTCACAATGGCAGATGACGTCATCCGCATAGCGTTCAAACGACACCGTAGGATGATGTCGCTCCATCCATTTGTCGAACGCGTAATGCAGGAAGAGGTTTGCCAACAAGGGACTAATAACACCCCCTTGCGGCGTGCCTCTATCGCGCATTTGCCGTGTTCCGTCCGGCATCACCACATCCGCGCTCAGCCAGCGCCTAACATACAGCGCAGCCCACCGGCAGTCGGTATGCCGCTGCACAGCTTTCATCAATAGGGCGTGATCGATGTTATCGAAGAACCCCTTGATATCAAGGTCAAGCACCCAGGGACGTTGCCAGCAACGACTTCTGGCAACGCGCAAGGCATCGTGTGCCGAGCGCCCCGGTCGATAGCCATAAGAATCCTTATGGAATACCGGCTCCAGCAACGGCTCAAGCCGTCGCCGAACGACCATCTGTGCAATCCGATCAGCAACCGTGGGAATACCCAGCGGTCGCGTTTTGCCATCCCCCTTCGGAATGTCAACTCGCTTGACCGGTGACGGGAAGTAGCTGCCCGAGGCCATTCGATTCCAGATCCGGTAAAGATTCCTGCTTAGATCTCGATCGAACTCGATGATACCGACCCCGTCAACTCCGGCCGCGCCACGATTCGCTTTGACGCGCTTGTACGCGTCCCAAACTTCACGCTTGGTAATATCAAACGACTTTGCCTCAGACATGAACGTCATCCCCTTGCAGGTTGTGTCCATGCTGAGACCGAACGACGACGCCCCTTCGGTCCAGCTCCATTACAGAGCCTTCTACCCTACTACGAGCATCTCCGTCCCTGTGCCCCGCATCGGTACTCTCGTTCTCGCAGAGGCTTTCCATGAATCGCCCCGGGTTTTGAGTTGGCACCAATTCTTGAGAGAATAGTGCCATGACCAAGACAAACAAATTTTCCCCAGAGATGCGCGAGCGCGCGGTGCGCATGGTGCAGGAGCACCGTGGCGAATACCCGTCGTTGTGGGCAGCAGTCGAGTCCATCGCGCCGAAGATAGGCTGCGTGCCGCAGACGTTGTTGGATTGGGTGAAGCGCGACGAGGTCGACAAAGGGCAGCGTGAAGGTCTGTCCAGCGACGAACGGGAGCGCCTGAAGGCGCTGGAACGCGAGGTCAAGGAACTGCGCCGCGCCAACGATATTTTGAAGACGGCCAGCGCGTTTTTCGCGCAGGCGGAGCTCGACCGCCGCTTGAAGTCGTGAAGGCGTATATAGACCGGCATCGCGATGCATACGGGGTCGAGCCCATTTGCAAAGTCTTGCAGATTGCCCCGTCGTGCTATAGACGCCATGCTGCTCGGCAGCGCAACCCGGCGCTGCGGTGCGAGCGGGCTCAGCGCGACGACGTGCTCATGGCAGAGATTGAGCGAGTCTGGAACGCGAATTGGCAGGTTTATGGTGCCGACAAGGTCTGGAAGCAGATGAACCGCGAAGGCATCCGTGTTGCGCGCTGTACGGTCGAACGGCTGATGAAGCGTCGAGGTTTGCAAGGCGCGCGACGTGGCAAGACGGTGCGTACCACGACGCCAGACACATCAGCATCATGCCCGTTTGACCGGGTTCAACGCGTGTTCAGAGCGCAGCGCCCGAACCAGCTATGGGTGTCGGACTTTACCTATGTCTCGACGTGGCAAGGATGGGTGTATGTCGCATTCGTCATCGATGTCTTCGCGCGGCGCATCGTCGGTTGGCGATTGAGCCGCACGATGCGCACAGACTTCGTTCTTGATGCCTTGGAGCAAGCGTTATATGACCGTCAGCCTGCTGCGTCGGATGCTCTCATACATCATTCGGATAGGGGGTCCCAATACGTATCCATTCGATACACCGAGCGCCTCGCTGAGGCTGGCATCGAACCGTCGGTTGGCAGTCGCGGCGACAGTTACGATAATGCGCTCGCCGAGACCATCAACGGCTTGTACAAAACGGAACTGATTCACCGTCGAGCGCCGTGGAAAACGAGGGAATCGCTAGAGCTGGCTACGCTGCAATGGGTGCACTGGTTCAACCATATTCGACTGCTCGAACCTATCGGGTACATCCCACCGGCAGAAGCTGAAGCAAATTACTGGCGTAAAATCGCCCACGAGTCCCAGGAAGCTGTTTTAACTTAACCCAACCGGCCAACTCGATACCCGGGGCGATTCACCACTTGAACTTCTCCCTTAACATCGGGACGACAGGTTCTTACGTTCCTTACTGAAGCCTGATACAGAGTCACGCCGCCTTCATGCCGGGCGCCGGTCGAGCAGTCGGCAGGCTTCCCTCGACCTTCATCCCGGGCTAACCACCAAGGCCCGGTTTCGACGCCATCTATATACGTTTCGACACCACATCGACGGTTCATTTTCATTCGTCTCTCTGTACCGCACCTGACGCAGTCATTGCTGCGCCTTTTCCTCAACGCTCACCACCAGAGCTCTTTACCCCAGCAGCTTGAGGTGGTTTGGAGCCTGCTCCTGCAAACCGACTCCGAGGGGCCCACCCTCATCTTCAATAAAGCACCACAGTTCTCCTTCCTGCTATGGAGGCTGTGTTCGTAACACACGATGATCGCTGTATTTCGCGACCAATACGTGGGCCAACAGCCCCGCCGTAGGAATGCCTTTATCGATGACGTGCGCGTCGACGGGGGCTTGGATCAGCGTCTCGCACTTCGCACACGCCCACTTGCCCCGGATGTGTCGCTCGACCGTGAACACGCCCGGCGTATAGTCCAGCTTCTCGCTGACATCCTCGCCAATGCGTTTGAGTTGGCAGCCGCATTGGCACAGCGTTGATTCGGGTTCGTGGTGTAAAACGACGCGCGGCAATGCTGCTGGGAGCGCCGCGCGACGCGGTTTGTTCGGCTTGGTCTCGCGCGGCGGCTGCCCGGACATGTGCGCGAGTTCGTGTTCGACGGCAATCAGGTCGGCATCGATTGCCTCGTCCAGCAAGCTACGCTGCTCGGGTGGCAACTTCTCGCTCTTGGCGGCGAACTGCAAACGCCGCAGTACCGCGATCTCGTGGGTGAGCTTCGCGTTGACGGCCTCTTTGTGACGCACATCCGATATCAACTGCACGGCCAGTGCACGCAGTTCTTCTGCGCTCATGGACTGGAGTTGTGTCGGATCGATCATAGGCGCTATTGTGCCAGGGCAAGACGGCCTCGCCTATTGGCGCACGTGCCGATTGCCCTTCAGGTGACACGCACGACGGCACTGTCTCCCAGGCGTTGCCAAGGCAGGCCGAGCACCAGTGCTGCGAGTTGTTCCGAGGACAGTGGCAATGGTTGCCCGACGCCACGTTGCGGCCAGACGAAGCGGCCCGTGTTCAAACGCCTGGCTGCCAGCCACACGCCAAATCCATCATGCACAAGCACCTTGATCCGATTGGCTCGGCCATTGGCGAACACATAGGCATGGTGCGGGTGTGCGGCGCCGAAGACCTTGACCACGCGTGCCAGTGCGGTCTCGGTGCCGGCACGCATGTCCATGGGCTCGATGGCGAGCCAGATGGCGTCGATACGGATCACCGTAAAATCTCCCGCACCCAGGCGGCGCTGTCGTTCAGGCGCTCAGCAGGCCAATCAATGGCAATCGTGATGCCGTTGCGCTGCACTTCGATGCGCACCGGCACCGCGGGGCTCTCGGGCGCAGGTGACGTTACTGCCATTGGCAACGGGATGAATGCCGGCACCGTATCGATGTGCTGCATTGCCATCTTCGGTGCGGGTTTCTGGCCAGCCTCCTTGATCCAACGACGCAGCACATTGGGATTCATGCCGTGGGAGATCGCAAGGGCGGAGCACGACATGCCGAGTTGCTGACTTTGAGCGACCAAGTCGGCGCGAAATTCAGGGGAATAGGTACGATGGGTTCGTCCTTTACGGGACTGCTCTTCTATAGGGTACACGTGTCCGCATCCATGATCGTGGAAACGTATGCTCTTACGCGCTCATACCGAATGCCAGATGGGATAACCAGCCGCTTACGATTATATTGCGCTTGCGCGTTGACGATGTTCGAGCTGCCGAGCAATTGAGCGACTCGCTCTTTCCTGAGCCCGGCGGCACTCCCGCCGATCACGCGCGCCTGATCGAGCTGCTCGCCGCGCGCCTTGGCGAGGAGCGGTTGCGCAGGCCCGCACCGATTGCCGATCATCGACCAGAGGTCGCCAACCGGTGGGTTCCCTATCATCGCCCAGGGACAATCGCGCCCGCGAAACACTTGCGTCGCCCGCTTTGGTTATTGGACAAGCCGATCGAGCTTAAAACCCGCAATCACCGCCCCTTCTACGGAAGTGCGCTGCGTTTGGCATCCGCGCCTGAGCGCATCGAGGCTGGCTGGTGGAGCGAACCATTCGCCGCGCGCGACTACTTCGTCGCGCAGGGCGCCGACCATCGCTGCTATTGGATCTATCGGGAACGCGGCAGTCTCTCCGACGATACCGACCCACGCTGGTTCCTGCACGGACTGTTCGGGTAAAACGCCATGCTCGCATCCGTCTTCCTACCCGCCTACGCGGAGCTTCAATGCTTCACGAATTTCTCGTTCTTGCGCGGCGCATCGCACGCCGAGGAACTGGTAACGCGCGCCAAGGCACTCGGTTATACGGCCTTGGCCATCACGGACGAGTGTTCGCTCGCGGGGGTGGTTCGCGCGCATGCGCAAGCGAAAGCGGCAGGGATGCCGCTGTTGATCGGAGCCTATTTCCAACTGAGCGGGCCGGATGGTCAACCCGATGCCTCACTCACGATCCTTGCCCGCAACCGGGAGGGTTACGGCAACCTCTCAGAATTCATCACGATGGCGCGCACGCGCGCGAACAAAGGCACCTACCAGGTTGGCCGGGACGACTTCGCACGGCCCGCACGCCCTTATGGCCATCTGCGCGCCCTTCCCGACTGCACCGTGATCATCGGCACTCCGCCTGGTGCCGCAGAGGTGGACCAGGCGTTTTTGGCGCAAGTCGCTTGGGCCCTTGACACGTTCGGCGCGCGACTGTGGATCGGCTTGGCACTGCATGGCGGACCAGACGACGATTTACTGCGCGAGCGCGCCGAGAGCGCCGCCGCAGCGTACGGTGTGAAGATCGTCGCGCTTGGCGGGGTGTACATGCACGTGCGCTCCCGAAAGCCGCTTCAAGACACGCTCACGGCTACGCGACTGCGCAAGTCGATCGCCGAGTGCGGCTATGCGCTGGAGCCCAACGCCGAGCGGCACCTGCGTGCGCGTCTGCGCCTGGCTAACGTGTATGCGCCGGCGATGCTTGCAGCAACGCTCGACGTCGCCGCGCAATGCGCTTTCTCGCTCGAGACGCTGCGCTATGAATATCCGGACGAATTGGCTCCCCCCGGCGTCACCCCCGCTGCCTATCTGCGCCAGGAAACGTATATCGGCGCGTGTCGCCGCTATCGCAACGGCATTCCCTATGTCGTACAGGCGCAGATCGAACACGAATTGCAACTCATCGCGGATCTGAAATACGAGCCCTACTTTCTCACTGTCTACGACATCGTCCGATTTGCCCGCGAGGAAGGCATTCTTTGTCAGGGCCGCGGCTCCGCCGCCAACTCGGCTATCTGCTATTGCCTGGGCGTCACCGAGGTCGATCCACAGCGCGGCAATATGCTGTTTGAGCGCTTTATCAGCAAGGAGCGTAACGAGCCCCCTGACATCGATGTCGACTTCGAGCATCAGCGGCGTGAGGAGGTGATCCAGTACATCTATCGAAAGTACGGCCGTCATCGCGCAGCACTTGCCGCGGCGGTGGCCACGTACCGACCGAAAAGCGCGCTTCGCGACGCAGGCCGTGCGCTCGGTGTCGATCCGTCAATCATCGACAAGGTCGCCAAGTCCCACCACTGGTTCGACTCGAAAGAGGATTTGCTTGCGCGCTTTGTGGAAAGCGGCCTGGATGCCGATACGCCCATGATTCAGCAGTGGGCGAGGCTGGCCATCCAACTGCTGGGTTTTCCCCGGCATTTATCGCAGCACTCCGGTGGTTTCGTCATCAGCGCGGGCAAGCTATCGCGCATGGTGCCCATCGAAAACGCCGCGATGCCCGATCGTAGTGTGATCCAGTGGGACAAAGACGATCTCGACGCCGTTGGCCTGCTTAAAATCGACGTGCTCGCCCTCGGCATGCTCACCGCGATTCGCCGCACGCTCGATCTGGTGTCGGAGCAACGCGGTGAGTTTTTTGAACTGCAGGATATCCCGCCTGAGGACAGCGCGACGTACGACATGATCTGCCAGGCGGACACGATCGGCGTATTCCAGATTGAATCACGCGCGCAGATGAGCATGCTGCCGCGTCTGCAACCGCGCACATTCTACGACCTGATCATCGAGGTTGCCATCGTGCGCCCAGGCCCCGTGCAGGGTGGCATGGTGCATCCGTACTTGCGGCGCCGGCAAGGCCTGGAGAAAATCTCCTATCCGAGCGACGAGGTGCGAGGCGCGCTTGAGCGCACCCTGGGTGTGCCGATCTTCCAGGAACAGGTGATGCAAATCGCCATGGTGGCCGCCGGCTTCAGCGCCGGCGAGGCCGACCAGCTGCGCCGCGCGATGGCAGCATGGAAGCGCAAGGGCGGACTTGGCCACTATTACGACAGCATCGTCAACGGAATGCTTGAGCGCGGATACCAAAAGGCATTCGCGGATGCCTTGTTTGCACAAATCGAGGGGTTTGGCGAGTATGGCTTTCCGGAAAGCCATGCGGCAAGCTTCGCGCTGCTCGTCTACGCGAGTAGCTGGCTGAAGTGCCACTATCCGGCCGCCTTCCTCTGCGCCATGCTTAACAGTCAGCCAATGGGCTTTTATTCACCCTCTCAGTTGGTTCAGGACGCAAGACGCCATGGCGTCACCGTCTTGCCGGTGGATATCACCGCGAGCGACTGGGATAGCACCTTGGAAGGCGATATGGAGCGCCCGGCCGTGCGCCTCGGCTTATCGCGAATTACTGGTCTACGACAAGAGGCTGGCTGGCGTATCGAGGCCTCGCGCGCAATGCGGCCCTTCAAGGATGTCGCAGACCTCGGGCGGCGCGCCGATCTCAACCGCCGCGACTTACAGATCCTGGCTACGGCCGACGCCCTGCGGTCAATCGCCGGGCACCGGCGCGAAGCCCTGTGGCAAGCGATCGCATCGGTACCGGAAAAATCGCTGCTTCGTGACGCTGGCCAGGACGATGACACACCGAGCCTGGCCGCGCCACGAGAAGCCGAATCGATCGTCGCGGACTACCAAAGCACGGGCCTTACCCTTGGGCGCCACCCCGTCGCGCTCTTACGCACACACCTCGACAAACTCGGACTGGTGAATGCCCAAACGCTGGCCACTTATAAAAACGGACGCGTCACCCGCGGTTGCGGCATCGTCACCGTACGGCAGCGCCCTGGCACGGCCAAGGGCGTGCTGTTCATGACCCTTGAGGACGAAAGCGGGTCGGTAAATGTCATAGTTTGGCCATCGCTCCTGGAGCGGTACCGTAAGGAAGCGCTTGGCGCCACGCTGCTCGGCGTGCATGGCATCTGGCAAACTGACGGCAAGGTCAAGCACTTGGTCGCCAGGCGGCTTTTTGATATGACTGCCCTGCTCGGCGATCTCACAACGACGAGTCGCAACTTTTGCTAAACGGCGGTAGGCAGTTTTTTACAATGTGTTGACTAAAGATCGCGCTGTACCGTTTCACGATGGCTGAACTGGGCGTCCCGAAAACGCAAAAGTCCAGCCGATATATCGAGATCTAGAGACTGGCCGGACCTGGTCCGGTCGCGGCAAGCGGCCGCAGTCGATTGTCGACAAAGATCATGGCCAATCCTTGATCTAACGCCCATGATCACGCGCAAGCCTGAGCGTCTTCCATTAACCCGGCGGGGCACCAAATTCTTCTATCGTCCTGCATGTCTTGCATCGATAGGTATGAATGCCCATGCCGTGAAGGAGATATCCATAGTCCCTGTGTTGTTGCCACTGATGCTTGCCGAAAAAACACTTCACGACGCAAATAATTATTTGGCGCATCATTTTTAACTTTTCGAGAAAAGACGCTGATCACTCGCCCGGAGCACATAAGTCGGACTATTCAGAACACCCGCCGCGGCACCACTCATACGGTTTTATTTCCGTGGACAGGCGCGATATCAACACGGCCCCACAGCACGTTTTATGCCCATCGAGAGCAACCGCCTTCCCATCAACAATGAAATTCGGATTGCCTTCGACGATTAGAAGGTCAATGATCAGTTAAGACGGTCCGGCCGTACGATCGTCGGTCCCACGAAAATCAACTTGCGCAGCGCTGCCTGCGGCCCATGCGGCTGCATCCGGAAGTGCGGTCGCCGCCAATGTCCTCGAACCTCGTGATGGTCTCCGTCTCCACCAAGTGACGGTGCCAGCCCCGCATCCAGAATCGCCGGACCGACAATATGTCGGTCATAGAGCTGTTCGATCTCAGCCAGTCGTTCAGCGCGCCGGCGCTTGCCCAGACCATTGAACTGACGCGGTGCCTTGGTATACGCCTGCTCGTGTACGATCTGCGCATCTCGCGCATTCAGGTACAGCAACATTTTGATGCTGTAATCCATGGCGCCGCGCCAGAGCGCAAGTGTCTCCGCATCCTCAGGGTCCCGTGAGTTGCGAAAGGATTCATCGAGCAGCGCATGAATGGTTTTATCCGGATCGTCCAACGACAAGCTGATGACGTCCATCGCGCCGGTCGTCGCGCTATCCTGGCATGTCCACGCAACCAGGTCGAGCGTCTGTTCGGTGCGAAAAATGGCGATCGCCTCGACATCCCCCGCCTTCTTCCACCGCGACGGTTCGGGAATAATGCACACCGTGTCGGCTGGCAGCGTGATCATTCCGACCGGCACGTCGTCAGCAATGTAAGAGTCGTCGAGCAGTCGGTGCAAGGGGGGGGTCGGCTCATAGAACACACCATGACGCACCTCGAATGCAAGCCAGATGATGCTGTATTGCGCGATCATCCGGACCTGCATGGCGTTGAATCCGTCTGCCCCGTTAGGCAGTATGTCCCGGATGAACGGATCGATGAATCGCATCAGCGTAAGCACCCCTTTTGTCCTTAGCGCCTGAGTGAAGCTCTGCGAGTCCACCGCGTCTAACGCGTCCCGGGCGGCCTGCCACGCTTTCATTGCGCCACTCACACGATACCGCACGAGGCCCGGCAAGCGAGCGAGCTTCGGGTTGGCTGTATCGCTACTGCGGCTGATTGCTTCGATGAGCAAGGCACGAATCGTTGCGTGCTGCTGACGGGTTTCTTCTTCCCGTGTGGGCGCTCGCTCTACAAGTGGCTGCGAGCGGCGACGTTTGCGGTACTGGGCGATTGCCTCTGGCGCGTGCCGCACCTCAATCTCCATGGCGCCGGCCTGCCCACGATGCCGATCGTCCCACCCGGCTTCGAGGCGCAAATCACGGAACGCCATTTTTACGGCTGCGGGCGACGCGGGCACGCCCAACCACTCGATGAGTCTCGGGCGGATCTTCTGCCAGATGTAGTCAAGCAGTTCATCTGGGTCTTCGCCGTCCATCGGACGCACGTGACCCGCGCTCAACCATAGCGTGACCCCTGGTAAGAAACCAGCGCACCGTAGAGGTTGGCCATCCAGCGCCATCGAGCCAGACAGCACCACCTTGAAAAGGTCGCCGGAGGCAAGCATTGCGCCATCAGAAAGCAAGACGTGCTTCCCGAGCGCAAAGCGTAGCGATTCAATGTCAACTTCCGGAATGCTTTCGTCGGAAGTCAATGTCGGTCGATTCATGATCATGTAATGCGGGAATGTGGAGAACGCGCCTTATCTTGAAAAACCTTACACCTCGATCCAGCCGTTGCTCGCCAGCCGGGCGGCGATGCCGCCTATGCTCAGCGATCGTCCCAAACGGCTGGTCAAGACCAGCAGTACTTCTCAAACTTTACCAAGTCCGGCACGTCGACCTGGCTGAACGTATAGAGAAGAAAGATCTGCGTTAAGCAGACTTGCAGCCTGCATCAGCACTGGCCTTTACGTGGTTTTTCTCGCAGGGGCAAAGAACAAGATCGCCATCAAGCACGCAAGCGCGTCCGTCTTCTTGCATATCGGTGCCAGAGCCCTGGATCGGATGCTCTCCCGGACAATTGCCGCACGTCGCCATTTCACCATCCAACGCGACGCGCCTCTCGCCGTCGTACATGCTTGAAACTGCCGCGATGACATGGCCGCCTGTAGTAGTCGCGTCGCCATCACACACGAGTTCTTTACTCATCGTCTCTCAAATGAAGATCTAGCGTTCGATTGGTTTTTACTTTACGTCATAGCGAAAGATCAGCTTACCCATCTCCCAGGTATCCTCTGGTTGTCTTAGTTTTTTCGAAGCTTTTGGCAAATCGACGTTGGGTGGGTCAGACCAGCCGAAGGTCGCGAATATCTTGTTTGCCATCGGTAGCTGTTTCTTGAAACGCCAGCTAATTCTATATGCGATAAAAACCGCCATTACTTCAATGACTAACCAAATAACGAATAAGACCCTTCCAACAAATACCCACTCCTCGTAACTATCAGGTGGCGGCAATACTAAAAAAAGTGTTGGGGCTAAAGCGCATCCACTCCAAAATGTCAGTGACCATTTCATAAAGAATTTTGTAAGCGCCCGACTACCCCGCTCACAGTGCGGATGAACGCACAGAATGCCGTCCGAGCATCGCCTGATCGCATATCCTATCCAGTCCTCGCCCGCGCGCTCGGCCACGACCTCTACCTCATCCCCATTTTCGAAGACCGACAGCCAGATCCACGCGCGGACCGTTTCGCCGTTCAGGTTAAACGTCACAAGATCAGCTACCGTGTCCGTGAATTCGGTCGAAGCACTCAGATTCAGTGCAACATCGTTAAGGCCAGCAAGCGCCGCCACGAGCGCAGTACGCTCCATGGCTTGCTTGTCTGATTCCGTGAAGACAGTTTCGTAGGACGCGCGGCGCTTCGTCAATCCAGTAATGCTTCCACGCAGAAGTACGGTGGCCGTGTTGAGTGGACCATCCGTCATCTTGTCAGGGCACCTGAGCCGCCCGAGCGAATGCCATAGGTCGCCATAGGGACGAGTTTGCATATCGCTATGAGCATCCACATTTATCTTGCACAAGTCATACCTTACCGTAGCGGAAAATCAGCTTCCCCATCTCCCAGGTATCCTCTGGTTGTCTTAGTTTTTTCGAAGCTTTTGGCAAATCGACGTTGGGCGGGTCCGACCAGCCAAAGGTCGCGAATATCTTGTTTGCCATCGGCAGCTGTCTCTTGAAACGCCGACTGATTCTATATGCGATAAAAACTGCCAGAGCTTCTACCATCAACGTGGCTATCGCGATACTATTAAGTAAGCCAAACCACATGTCCATATCGTCTAAAGACCTGAGTAGTAGTAGGATGGTTACAACCAATGCACATCCGCTCCAAAATGAAACTGACCATTTGAGAAAGAACTTGAAGTTCGCTTTGCTCCCCCGCTCACAGTGCGGATGAACGGACAGAACGCCGTCCGAGCATCGCCTGATCGCATACCCTATCCAGTCCTCGCCTGCGCGCTCGGCCACGACTTCTACCTCATCCCCATTTTCGAAGACCGACAGCCAGATCCACGCGCGGACCACCTCACCGTTCAGATTAAACGTTACAAGATCGGCTACCGTGTCCGTGAACTCGGTCGAAGCACTCAGATTCAATGCAACATCGTTAAGGCCAGCAAGCGCCGCAACGAGCGCAGTACGCTCCATGGCTTGCTTGTCTGATTCCGTAAAGGCGGTTCTATAGGACGCTCGGCGCTTCGTCAATCCAGTAATGCTTCCGCGCAGAAGTACTGGGCCCGCACTCTGTTGATTTTCCATCGTCAGTTATATCCCGTCGCGGCCAAGGCCGACTCAAATGCTTCACGCTGTTTTTCCAGCGTCCATTCAGATTTTGGCGCCGTCCCAAAAGGACAGTTTGCGAGCCAGTTTTCTAGATCGTCCGGCTGGAAATAGTTGTATACCAGGGTAATGACCGTCAGGATTAACGCAACTTCCCAGCCGGTTGCGATCAGGATCAAGCGCCCGCTGATCAATAGCCATCCGCCTGCCGAAACTTCCGATGCGATCCCGGCAGCAACCGTTTCGCCCGTAATAGTCCCCGCGGCCTTCCATGCTGCGCGCTTCACTGCTGCTTCTAGAGCCTCCTCTGTCAGACCAGCTGCTCTTCCGTCTATCTGGGCCTGGGCACCCGCCACGCGCGCAGAGAGTTTCCCTAGAAATTTCAGCTTACTCGGCGAGACAGATTTCATCAGTAACGGCGCGGACGAACTCAGTGCCGTTAGAACTGATACTGTGCCAGAGGCGAGATCAAGCATGGCTTTAAAAACGTAAAAGACACTTTGCCTTGTATTTCCGGATCTTTTACCAGCCATTGCTTTTCCTGAATCAGTCCAAAGCGATATAAAAGACGAAATCCCCCCCAGACAGCTAGCCGCCACTTTCATGTTCGAAAGCGTAAGGCTGGCAGCGGACTTTGCAAAAGATCCCAGCCACTTGGTTTGCACGTTGAGTGCGGCGCCCGCCAGTGAAAATGTCCCGCTCACAATCGCCAAATCATCATCCGTCGTCTTATTTGGCTTGGTCCACAACAGGAAATAATTCATCAATTCGATAACGAATAATGCGCCGGACAGCTTCACAGAAGCGATCGCCTTATCCCGAGTCGCATTCGATGTCACCTGCACATCCGCGTAGAGCCTACGTACAAGTGCTCCCCGCTCATCGTTCGCTAACGCCTCATATGCTTTCGCACGAAGCTGCAGCGGACTCATTTCTGGATTCTGAGCCTTGAACTCGCTAACCTTCAGTCTCACCAACGAGTCCATCTGCCCTTCCCACGCCGCAAGCTTGACCGTGATGCGCTTGGCATCTTCAAGTGCGATTCCTCCGCGAACCATCAAGGCTCCCTTGATCAAAGCCCCTCCGATACTGCGTGAAATCGGACCAAATACGTTGACCAATGCACGCCCGGACCACATCGTCAGCCGATCGACCTGCAGCGCCTTGAGCGGCTGCTCGGTTGCCGATCCCGCGCGCTCACGCTTGAACACTTCATCCATCTTCTCGTAAAATTTCGTAAACGACTTAAGATAGCCGAGATAGCTGGAAATGTCCGCTTGCCTGTCTTCGTACCACGACGCCACCTGGTCCAGCGTTGATTCACTTTTCTTCGCCTTTACCCCAGCCAGGAACGTCTTTAAATCTTGACGAATATCCGTCTGGTTATAAGCGAACGCCCGCCAAAAGTAGCTACGCTCGTCCATCGGGTCCATGTTGTTGATCACCTTTTCAACAATATGCAAACCCGCATCGGTGGCTGGCAATCCGGCAAACGCCTCGTCGATCACGCCGGTAAACGCCATTCCGTCGCCCGCATCGTTCGGATCATAGTCATTCAGTGCGTGGCGGAAGGTATCAGCGGATAGCCAAGCATCGCGATCAGGAACACGCTGCTTCTGCAACTGCTCGCATTTGTCAGTCACTTGATCAAACCACTTACTAAAGCTGTTCGGCCACCTGCCCCCTTTGAGGCTCGCCTGGTATTTCTTCCAAGCCTTATCCCCCGCAGCCTGCTTTTCTTCGGGCGTGAGCTGCCCGGCCTTGTCGATCTGCTCTTGTGTGCCAGGCATCATGAGTCCCATTCCTTCATAGCCGCCCAGAGCACTACTCATGAGGGACTGGCGCCAGGCACTTTCACTCAAGGCTGCACCACTGCGAACGGCCGCTTCAGCCGAATCGATGGATTGAGCCGCGTCAACCCGCATTGTCTGCGCACTGGTATAGCGCATCAGCGCACCCGCTGGGTCGTTGTGGAATCCCGCGAGCTCGTGGGCGATGCCTACCCCATCCCAAAGCGCTAGGAGCATCGGCTTGTGCGGGGTACCGCCCTCATTCTTGCCGATCTCTTCCATGAGTTTGACCAGGTCCTTGCTGGCTGAACCGGACGGAGAGGTTTGACGAATATACAATGGATAACGCGTTGCTTCCTGCGCCCACAGGCTATCGTCGGTAGCTCGGCCATCGGCATCCGTCGTGATCGGCTTAGCAGGAGGCGCTAGCAGGTCGGATTTCAAACCCGGTTGGTACTCGACGATCTGGTCGATGCTGGCCTGAGTGGCTGCCGTCGCATGCCCAGCCTCACCTTTCCTCATGCCGAACATACCACTGCCCGTCTGAATCCACGTGGACGGCATGATCACCTGCATGCGATCGCTACGCAACTGTGCGTTGGACGCGTACTTCTCGAAAACGTTTTTGTTCCACGGATACTCTGAAAACGCGATGAACACCTTTGTTGCCTTTTCAGGTTTCTCGATGGCAATCACCTCCATAGGAACTGCGCTACCGCGCTTCCCGCAGGCAGCATGCGCTTTGCGCTCCGAAGGCACAGGCGTTTTGTGGTTCCAGAGCCGCCCGTCTTCCGTTACTCGGTAGGCTTCCCAGTAGTTGCTGCCTCTCGCACCTTTTTCGTAGAAAAGATAAAGCCAGCCTTCACGCAAGGTTCGCAAGCTGTAGTGATGTGCGCTCAGCGGAACATCCATCACACCGAGCCCGATGATGTCCGCAGGCATGGCACTCGATATCGTTTGCGGCACGACCGTGTACCGAACCGGCAAAATCGCAAGTCCGGATTTATCACAATTTGGGCAATTTTCGGTAGAGGTTGAAGCAGCGTTTTCCATGATCTTATCGTGATGTTCAGGTACGACCACCCGCGTTATTCGAGGTTCTCAGGCGCTCATGCCAAACCCCTTCACAAATTTCCTCGATTTCTTCCGGCGTGAGTTGTTCGATTTGTTCAGCATAAAACTCATCGTCTGCTTTACGACCAAGAATCTGTAAAACCTTGGGATGCATATCAAACTCTGGGTGCCATGCTAGTGCGTGACTAACAAACGTCACCTCATCTTCCTCGTCAATCAAGCCGTATTGGCGCGCTCGCGCGGCCGCCGCGACCGCCACGTCGACTTCATGCTGGTGCGGTTGACGATCCTGGTCGTAAGCATGCAGCGCAAGCGCACGGTTCACGATGCCGTGGCGATGAATCGCCTGCCACTGCGCGGCGTCGAGCTCGAACTCGTCCCGACGGCCCATGGTATTCAATCGGCTCACTGGCATCGCACTCGAGTCGAGCGTGTGCCATGCCTGGATCGGTCCCAACAGGGACTGTTGCTGTACCGGCGACAGCACGTGCCATAGAAGCGCAAATGCTCGTGGGTCGTAAAACCTCAACAGGCAAAGACGATCTCGATCGTCACGTTGAAGCATCATGCGAGAGCAATGCGACGCAACCTCTTGCGGTGCCGCCGTAGTCGCGAGCCAACCACCGATGCGTTGCCCCATGCCTTCAGCCATCGCCTGCGGCCGACGATCGTCAAATGCCAATTCCACGCTTTGCGCAAGCGCATCGGCCCCCGCGGTACTTTCAAGATCCAGCTCAAGAAGATAAGGGTAATGCGCTGGCGACACTGCCTCATGATCGATCGTCAAGTCAATCCTGGAGAGACTTGCTAGCAATTGGCTACCGTCGGCGGCGGGATCATTTTGAGTCGGATCGATAATGAGCAGGCAACGCATATCTGGGTGTCGACGAAACCAACTCTTGAGAGCCGCCACCTGCTCCCGGACCTGAGGTGCACCGAGATCAACAGTGGCTGGATAAGGGCGATCGTCGCGCCCGTGTGTCTGCGTAGATTCGACCATGCCTACTCCAGCGGTACGCTTGACGCGCTATTAGCGGATGCGGTCGCGGTTTTCCAGGAACATCCCTTCGTAACGCTTGTGATCGGCGTGGGCAAGCGCATTGACGATGCCCCCTGCTTGCTCCAAGACGCGCCTTTTTCCAAGATCTGTCCGCTTGTCCCGTTTTCGATGAGCTCAGATGTGATCTTGATGTATGAACCGCCCGCGCCGATCCAAATTTCCTTATCCGCGGAGATCACGACCTTGCCGCTCGAACTGGTAATCGTCACGTCGTTGAGCGCGGCGAGCTTCATCTCATCGCTCTGCGCCTGGATCTCGACCTTGCCCTTGCTGGCAAAAAGCTTGATCCCCGCATTCTGCGCAAACAGGCTGATCTTCTCCATCACGCTGGCGATGAGCGATTTACCCGCTGCCACGTTCGTGCTCTTGCCACTGACAATATTGACTTGCTGGTTCGCAGTGATATGAGCCGAGTCCTGCGTGGACAGGCCAGCGCCCGCAGGGCTTGCAATCAGCATGATTGGGGTCGAGAAGCCATTTGCGTTACCCGTGCCCCCGCCCCCCGTGTTACCACCGACACCGCCGCTGTTGCCCGCCACGTTATATTGCGTCGCATCGGTAAGCTTCTTGAGTGCGTCCAAGCCGTCCTGCAGGCTTTCAGCCTGATTTGATGTGCTGGCCTGCGACGCGAGCTCGGTGACACTTTCCGCGCTCGCCAGTTGCTCGCTTGCCGCCGTGACGTTCATCGGCTGGGCAGCGTTTGCCGGATGGGTCGAGACATACAGTCCCTGGCCCGCGCGAATTGCACCATACGCGTCCGATTTCAGGTCGAAGCCGCTGCCCAGGTAAGCCCCGCGCGTGTTGCCGTTGTGCGCAACCAGATACCCCAGGTGGAGCTGAGAATTCGCACTTGAGCTGTAAAGTTGCATACGTGGCTGGGACGTCGAGTCATCCAGTACCATCTGGCTATACCCGCTGCCGCCGTATTCCTTTGACCGATAACCCGACAGCAGTCCGTTCGAATGCCAATTTGGCGTCTTCGAACCGTTGTATACGCGCCCCGTCACAATCGGCCTGTCACAATCCCCGTCAACCCAATCTACCAAGATTTCTTCGCCCACACGGGGCACGTGCACGCCGCCGTAACTTCCACCCGTATCCGACATCGCCACCCGTAGCCAGCACGAGGCATTTTCGTCTCCGCTGTTCAGCCGGTCCCACTCGAATTTGCCCTTGATGCGGTTCAGCGAATCCGTGTAGACCTCCGAGCCCGCAGGTCCCGTCACGGTCGCCGTCTGAATCCGCATCTGCGGCTTCCTGTGCTCGAACGGGCTGCGGTACGGCACACTCATGCGCTGCGCTTCAACCAGCGTCAGGAAGAAGCCGGCGCTCCCACCGCGCGCGGACGCACTCAGTTTTGCGCTCCCGGTCTTCTCAGCCCCCAGTTGGTCACCGAGGTAGTCTGCACGTGCATCGGCTACTTCGGTCTCCAGGCTCCCGGGCAATGGTCGGGTGTTACCCGTTGACAAGTTATTTGCGATAAACCACCGCACGTCGATGGCGAGAAACTCACGTTCCTGCTGCCCATCATTCTGATGGTCCGGATGATTTCGCAACTCGAAATATCGGCCCGCGTCCATCCGGCGGATACTGCCCGCGCCATGAAACCGCTTGGCCCGTGACTCCATCTCCTCCATCCGCAAGGTAGCCAGATGGTCGCCACGCTTATAGTCGGGCCACGTATATTTGCCGGTGTATTCGTAGACTTCGTTCTGCTGCGGCAAATCGCCCTGGTTGGGTAGGGTATCCTTGCTGCGCGCGTTGCTTGAGCCCGGGGACTTGTAGTCGCCGGTGACACCGGTATAGCGCGTGCTCTGCAGCCTGCGGGTGCCGGACCAATGCGAAAATCCTTCCACCTCGGCATCCATCTGTGCACGGGAGAAATCGATCTGACCGGGCTGCAGTTCGTCGCAGTAGTAGTTGTAGTCCGTGATGATCATCGTGTGGGACTGCCCATCCGGCGACTGCTCGAAGTAGAACCACAATCCCTCCGACTCCAGAAGCCGGTGCACGAAGTTCCAGTCGTCCTCGTACTGCATGCAGAACGAGCGTTGCGGCAAGGGATCGCGCAGTTCCCCGAACAGCTTGAACTTAAATCTGCCCCGTGCCTGAGGATGCGCATTAAACACGTCAGTCAGTATGTCGATGACCGTCTTACCTTGCCAGATCCTGGCATCCTTACGAAAGCGCAGGAAGTGAAGCCAGGACGCAAATTCCAGCTGCGTATGGACGAGCCCACCGTCCATGCCAAGGCGACGCACTGTATGCACGTAACCATGATGCGGCTTGTACGTTTTGTCGTTCTGGCGTATCCAAAGCGTGACGGGCTGTGCAATCAACTGCTTGAGTTCGAGCTTGCGCGACGTTGACACCATGTCGACCGTGAAGCTGTAACCGCGACCGATGCGTGAGTGCCCCACCGCGCGCAACGGCATCAATACATCCTTGCCCGCCGGCGTATCGAGCTTCAGCGGCCGGTTGTTCTGTACCCCCCGCGGGTTACTGGACTGGATCTGCTCGTAGGCATCCATGATTTTTGAGTTCGTTTCATAGCGCGGTTACGCGCTGTTGGTCATCGATTTCATTAAAGCCGGCTTGGCTTAGTGGAACAGCGAGTAGCGCCGTCTACCGCACACGTAACGGCACGACAGCCGCCGGAGCATGGCACGCGTCTCTCGGCTACAAAAAAGCTGGTCGAACAAGCACGAACCGAAACACATGATCGCATTGCAAGTGCAAACAAGATGGATAATCCAAAATCGAAATGACTAATCCTTTTAAGTAAGTCGTTAATACTAAACGGTAATAGTACCGGCTACTACCAGACAGTTCAATATTGTTTTGAAGACAATGGCGAGCGAATGACGGCAACCTTCGATTAAGGGGTATTTATTGCCTGCCCTTTTCGCGACAAGCAATATTTATGCTGCACGCGCCGGAGGACCACCCGTCGCGATCTTTATTGAAAGCGATCGAAGCAGGTCTTTTAATAATTATTCATTGTTAGAGATAGATCTAACGTGCCATGACTGATCTTGGTACGATAACCGCACATGATGCCCGTCGCGTTCGTCACGCCCAGACGCCCACAGGCGACCCGTCACCATCGTGCCTTTATCCAGTGCCAGCGTCGGCACGGGCGTGTCATCACATATTGATTGGCGTTGACGCCATTGCCCAACGCTAGCGCTGCACGCGACACGTCCGGCAGCATCGCTTCGCGCACCAGCTCGCGCTTGAATTCCTTGGTGAAACGGCGTCGCGCTGTGCGCGGCGTGACAGGTACCACTTGCTTACCTTCCATCGTCTGTATCCGTCGAAAATCCGACAGCATGATGACGTTCATGTCACGACGAAAGATGCCTTGGGTGGGCGCTTACGTTATTGCGTCTCTGACGCAAGACGATGCGGTTCGGCTATGATCCGTCAAACAGTGGTTAACAGCTCAATCGGGAGGACCCCCTGACGACGCATGAACTAGGCAAAACCGCCGCCCGGGCTCTGGAGTCCGACGTTGTTGCTCGATTTTCTACGCAACTCGACCGGCGCTTTTCCGCACTTTACGCGGGACAGCCTCAAATCCCCGATGCGCTCAGTGCGACCGCGCTCGGTGGCCAAGATAAGGCGTTGGCTGACTATATCGTTGCGCGACGCGGCCGCTACTGTCTCGTTGAATTCAAGGCGAACGAAGCAGCTTTTCGGTCGGAAGCGCGTAAGGAGTTGCGCGTTGCACTTTGCAAGATACTCTCGGGTCAGATGAATCCACTGCGTTGGGCGCGATCCACGCACTTTATAGGCTGGGGAACCAAGACCTCCAAGTCGCTTCCCGGGATCGGCACGGCGGAGGTCGAATCAATCGCATTCGCAAATTATCCCGGCACTATCTGCCCGCTATTTGGCATTCCTGTTCAGGCACCGGTGACACAAATCAATGCAGATAAATTCATCGAGATGTTTCTCGAAAGCAAACTGCTCGGCTCAAGCGCAGCCAAATTTGAGAAGTACCTGGCTTTGCTTTTCACAATTGCCGGTTCCTGCTCGGGAGATGAACTCAAATCAATCGAAGGCTCTGTCTATGTGTATATCCCAAAGGAAGATCTTCGCCCTGCGGAGCTTTGCTCGGTTCGGTTCCGCGGCCTGGAGCAACTATTCTCGCTTACCCTCGGCAGGGAATTGCCTGCGCAGGCCGTCCAGAAGGAAGTTCCTGAATTAGAACGAGACCGCAGCATCGAGCACTTTGGCATGCGTTTCTGATGTATCACGATGGCAACTTCGTGGCCCGGTTATAGAGCTGCTCGAGTTTCTTCCTGTCGTTTGCTGACCCTTCCTGATACATCTTTTCGAGCGCCACACCCTCGTGCAGCAGCGTCGCGCTGCGTTCCGCCGACGGCTCTGTATTACGCGCCATTTCGTCGCTGACGCCCTTTCTATAAGCCAGGTAAGAGCACGCGATGCAGGCGATGATCAACAACAGCAAATATGCGATGAAGGTCGCACGACTAAGAGAGACGGTTCTCTTCAAGGCCGCAGCGACCTCTCCCGCATGCTTCGTGGCCTGCTCCAAGGACGACACCATGCCATTCGTCGCGGTCGCCACTGCTGATGTTGCGGAAGACGCGGCAGTGAGGCCAACGGTATTCGCGATGTCCTCAGCCTTGTCCCAGGCTTCTTGCGCCAGCCTGACCTGAGATCGAATTGTCTCGGCCGTCTGGGCCATGGACTGTGCGCTTTTTCGTGCAGCCGCAACTTCTTCCCTCACCTTGGGCAAGTAGTCGGTAATCGCTTCAACCTGCTCTTCAAGCGCTTCCGTATTGTGCCGGTACCAGTCGTAGAGCTTCGTCCAGTCCACAGGAGTGCTTCCGCTGTCGTTCATTCAATGTCTCTGGAAAACGTAACGCTTCGTATTCTACTGGGGCTACCACTCGCCACCTCACGCAACTGATGCCATCAGAACGCGCCGGTAATCGCGAGCCGAAGGTGGCCTGCCCTAAAGACTCCTCGACCACATCATATGAAGCGCAGCAATGCAGTCAACCGTCGTGTAGAAATCGGCGTAAATTACGCTGATACGAAAATATCGATGAAAAGCAAGCATTGAGTTTTTGATAATTCGTGCGTGCGGAGATCCAGGAACATTCGGCAGCTCCCGTTGAGGCCCCTGCCCAGTCAGGCAAGCACTTTTTGTTCGCATTTGTGCAGACTTTCCCAAGAACATGAATTGACAAATTTAATGCGGACTTATGCGAATTGACGAGTTTATTTCGTTACGAGTGGAAATAAACATGTCAACCCATTTTGAGCGGAAGGAAGACCGAAGAAGGCGCTGCCCGTCGAACTGTTCCGGTACAACGCAGTAGCGCAGGTCCTCTTCAAGCATATATTCAGCAAAGGTCTTCTTTAGCTCGTCCCAAAGCTCGGCTGCCTCATTGGGGTTCCATTTCTTTGCCATAATGTTCCGGATCTCGTCCGCGCTTTTATCCTCCCTCACCGAGGTCGTTAATCCCACATGCTCAAGATATGCCGCATCGGCCAACGCGAACTCCAGGTGGATGAGCCCACTCGGGGTTACTTTCACCGGAACAGAGTAATCAGAAGTGTTGACGGTTGGGTCGTAGGGCTCAACAAGACGATAGTCCATCAGAGATTGGAAATGACGTAGCGTAGTCGCCGGCGGCATGCCCATCGGTTCCAAATACGCGGCAACATCTCCGATCTCCATGTATGCATCCGCGGGGGAGTCCGCCTGAGCCTGCTTATCCTTTAGCACCTGTATTATGCTGAGTTTTGCAAACGGCGTCCCGATGGCATCCGGAAACATAGTGAATACATCCAAAATGAACCCGCTATCCTCCTGTCTAAATTGATTGTAATCACCTAAAAACAGCGCCTTCCTAACCCTAAATTCTGGAATTGTAAGTCTCCGCCCAGAAACGTATGTTTTTACCAGATCATCAATAGGGATTTGTGGTGATGTCAAGATTTTCTCTGAAAGTTGCAATCCTCGTCGAATATCATAGTTGCATAACCAACTGACAGTCCTAGAAATATACTCAGTATTAATAAAGACTTCTTCAACGCATGCCGCAAACGCGCTCATGTCTTTAACCGAAAGTCTTATGCCTTTAGATAAAAAATATTGATCCCTTTGTTTTGACGGAGAAAGAAGCTTTTCTTTTAAGAATGAGACTCTTCTTTGGAGTACGTCCTTCGTCGACGGTACGGGGAGGTAAAACGATTTGGTTTCATATGACTGCATTGGCCCATGCTTGGAAAGCTGCCATATCGTCCTATCAGTAACAGGGCAAATTATAAACGAATAAATTGCCCTGTAAATTGATTGCGCATACTGAAAAACCGCCTCTTGGAATTCTTGATTGAAATGGTCTGTATTATCGAATACCAAGCAGGGCATTTGTTGCCTTGCAAACACAGTATGAGCGAGAAATGCTTGAAGATACTCGACCGAATAATTTCTTCTTAGCTCGTGGACATATTCGCCAAATTTTATTTTAAATGCGATTTTGTCGGATTCATGCAAATGTCGAAACTCTCCTTGGGCCCATCGTGTATATTGTTTGTGAAATACTCCCTGCAATTGCTCATAGCTGAGATTGGCACCGGGGAAAAGTGCTTTTTCAATTTTGATAATTAACTGCTCGGTAAGCCAGCGTTGGATCGATTCGATTTGACCATCGCTGTCCCGTAAATCCACTGTCAGTAGAGTGCATTTGCCCCGGAGCGATCTATCTAGTGTAAGCCCGAAGAACCGGTCAACAAATGTAGACTTGCCGGAACCTTTATTGCCGACAATGAGAACAAACTCTTTGCGCTCGAGTTCAACTGCACCTCTTATTTCGTCCTGAAGGTTTTCCGCACTATCATTGCTAACGAGTTCGATGTTGTGCAATATGTTCTGAGCTATTTTCTGCAAATTTGATTCTGCCTCTCTGCTCTCCGTACTTTCCACGAAACAGTACGCAAGCATCTCAGGATCGTCCTCGCCGTTCATTGAGCTAAAAAAACCTCTTAACACGTCGCTTAAGTCGCGAGCGAGGGGGTTCTTTTCAAGGCGGCGCAGAAATTTCGCGTCCCTCAACGGCCGCAGCGGTTCATGGTGGGCTATAGCTAGGCCTTCTGCTGCATTTATTCGCAGCTTGAAAAGATCTCGGGCCACGCCTTCTCGCGAAAAAAGATCGTAAAACTCAGCGAAGTCTTGAGCAATAGCCTCAAGACTCGGAAACACGATTGCAGAGTAGTCCGAGGCCGGTCGCCCATCTCCGCGAAAAGGCCAATGTCCGATCCATTCGAAGCCGTTAGTCAAGGCGCAAAATGGCGCCCCTGTCTCGGAACAATACGCCGCGACCTGGTTAATGCCGTCACGAGCACTTTTTAAGGCGGGACCCTTGATTTTATATGCCTGCCTGCCCGGAAGACGAGTATCGATCAACAAAACGCTCTGCCTTTTCGCTTCTACTGCCAGCCGATTCCGGGCACCCTCGATCATCAGATAGTCGACGTAACCATCATCTACGTGTTTTTCAGTCCGTACGTGATTATGTGGCCATCCAAGAACGTCCGTGAGCAGAACGTTTATGATCCGAAATCGGGCGTCTTGCTCGGTCTCGATTTCGGTGCGTTGCTCTTCCCACTCAGAGCAGAGGCGATCGAATGTTAGCTTGGCTGCGTCGATGTTCGTCATTATATGTGCCTCGTAACAACCGATTTGGAAAACCCGTTTTATTTGCGCAAGTGTGGAAGTATTGCAGATAAGCATACCGCCGAAGCGATGCTAATCCAAGCGGGGTCTGCCGTAGTCGGACGAGTGGCTCCCATGGCTATGCTCGAACGAACCGCGTACCCGCACTTTCCGAGGTTTTTGCGCCCTGGGAATTACAAGCCTGCTACACCCTATTGCTCGACCAACTCGAATGGGCGCGCCGATCGGCACGCGGCGGGCGACCTCGACCGCGCCTCGTTCGAACGCGCCCCTTGTTCTAGTCGCGCCCGTTCGACGTGTAGCGAGCTCGTCCGGCGTGCCTACCAGAGGTCATAAGTAGCCTGACGGGCCAGCCAGACGTCGGCCCGGCCGCTGCGCTCGCCGAGCGATGCTTCGATGCGCAATGCCATTTCAGGCTAAAAAGCAAACATCTATTGTCTTGACCACATGTATGACGCGAGCACCGAAAAGAGGTGAATTACGTCATCCACGATGCAGGCAAGGGCAGTGATGCGGCATCGTTTAGCATTCGATGGGGTCAAACGTTTCGCTTGACCAGTTCGGGACTGTCATGCCGCGCATTATTGAGCTCGCGGCTGACCTCATACCATTCGAATTCGTTCACTGCGCGACTGCCGTGGCGTGCGATTTCAGCGGCCAGCTCGAGCGGCGTCTGCGAATCCAGCCAAGTATTGGCGTCCTGTTCGTTCAGCGCGACGGGATGTCTATCGTGAATGTCCACCATGCCTTGGTCGGATGCATCCGTCACAATGACCACGCCGTCGACGAGCGCGCCGGCCTCAGGCGATCGCATTCCTGAATCCGCTTCGACCGTCACGTTCGTCATCCCAGCGAGTAAAAGCGGCTTCTGGTCCTTTGGACGTAGCAGATACGGTTGCTTTTTGCCATCCTCGGCTTTGATGCCGAGTAGGAGATCGGCGTTACCGCCGATCCCGCCTCTAAGAACCGTGCGTGAGAGTTTCCAACTCACGCGGCTCAAGCCTCACCGAACGCCCCGACTAAGAGGCGCGGACGGTGCACGTCCACGTCGTGATCGCGCTTCCACATAGGCTAAAAGTGCCCAACGCCCATAAATGGAAAATCCCCCTGTACCTCCTGCCAGACAAGGCTTTCGGGAGGACGTATCGGGTTTACGGGCGCTGAACCTGGGTGCGAAGGTTTTCGATCCGCAGCGCCATGGGCTCAAAGATGGCGCGCATCGTTTCCCGGGAGACTTCCGGGACATCGGCCTGCAGCAACAGGGCAGGCAATTGCGCAAGCAAGGTGGTCCACTGCTGCCAGGTGTGCTCCAGCAGTTCGGCCTTCACCCAGAGATCGCGCTGCGGACGGGCATCGAGAATCGTCTGGAACTCGCGCTCGAGCGTCGCGCCGTCCGAGAGAAGGCGCAGGACGGTGGGCTTGATGGAATCAGGCAGCTCCTGTCCGGACTTTGTCCTGCCGGCATCCTTGAGCCATGCCTGCTCGAAGAGCTCGCCATAGCGGTACAGGCCTGGGTACGTCTGGCACAGCGACACGAGCAGTTCGTTGGAGGTGGTGTTCCAGAGCCGTTGCAGCTCGGGCGTATAGGCAGCCATATGCGCAAGCAGGGCTGCGCCGCGGATGCCGTTTGCTTCAAGTTGACGCACGCGCTGGTCGATCGCGGCGGCGATCCGGTGCTCGTCGGCAAATCTTCGCTCCTTGCCGGGCACCTGAATCTGCCCCGTTGCAATACCTGAGGCAACCGTTTCAACGATTTTCGCATAGCGATAGAAGCCGGCAAACTCACGCGCCAGAAGATTGATGGCGGCGTTTTCCAGCTCCGTCATCAGGCGATGGAAGTCAGGCATATGGTCGACCATTGCCGCCATGATCTCCGCTTCGTCCAGCCCTGCGGCCTGGAAACGTTGCATCTGCGCGTCGATGCGCTCAGCGAGCTCCCGCTGTTGCGGTGTAATCGATGCAGCAGCCTCGTTTGCCCGGCGTTTTGCCTCACCCATGCGATTCTCCGTGATCGGTCCGCCGGACTTCCCGTGGGGCGAATGCTGCGCATGGCAGCTATACGTCCGGCCGTGTCTGCCCCGGCCGGGCAATCCTGCTCCACCACGCTGGATCGGCATAGAACGCGGCCAGCGCATCGATGTCGACGTTGGCACCGCCCGGCGTGAACTCGAATGCCCCGAACAGGTTGATGTGCTGCCAGGCGACGGGCGACATGCTGGCGATCAGCGCCATTGCGGCATCGTCGCTCGCGGCGCGCTTCTGCTCGTACACCCGCGAAAGCAATGCCGTGTTGTAGTGAATGATCGCATTGGCAATCAACCGCGAGCATTCATTCCAGATCTGCTGTTCAGCCTCTGTCTGCACGCGAAACCTGCCAGCGTTGACGAAGGCAATCGCACGGCGCAGGCGGTGATAGGCTTCGCCGCGGTTCAGGGCTTTCTGCACACTCTGGCGCAACCCGACATCATCGATGAATTCCAGAATGTAGAGCGTGCGGCACAGATTGTCGAGTTCCCACAGCGCCTTCTTTGTCTGGTTCTGGCGGGCATAATTGCTGAGCTTGCGTACGATGGTTGCCTGCGTCACATTCTTCTGCGCGAGCGAGGCCATGATGCGCTGGATGTTGGGCCACTCGCGGATAATCAGTTCGTCGTCGGACCTGCGCGACGGCCGGATCAGCCAGTCTTCATTGTAATGACCCGGCGGGTGACGGGCGACCAGGCGATCGATCTTTTTGTGCAGATTGCGATAGCGCGGCGCGAACTGGTAGCCGAACGTGAACAGCGTGAAGAAATTGACCTGATTCGTGCCATGCGTGTCGGTCGAGTGGCGATCGGGCTGGATGTCGGACGTGTTGTTGTAGAGCAGGTCGAATACGTAATGGGATTCGTGCTCGTGTGTGCCGATGATGGTCGCATTGGCCGGTACATGATTGGCGACCAGCGTGCTGGCGCTCACGCCCTTGTCCAGACCGAAGTACTTTGGCGAGTATCGGGCGTTGAACGTGTCGATCTGCGTTTCGAAACGCTGTCCATCGCTGCTCGAATGAATCTCGTCGCGGATGTCGAACAGCCGGAACGCCGGCAGGCTGGCCGTGGCGTTGCTGATCGCATCGTTGGCCCCATGCAGGGTTTCCGGGCGCAGGTAGTTCCTGGCGGCGGTGAGCAGGCTCGCGTAGCTCAGGCCCGAGACTTCGGCCATCCGGCGCAGCCCCATGTTCGTGCCCATGGCGACCACGCAGGCGAGTATTTCACGTGGATCGGCATCCTGGCGTGCGTTACGTTCGAGCACATGAGTGAATGCCTTCAGGAAATCCGTACGGCCCGCGACGAACCACAACAGATTGGCGATGCTCACGCCTGGCAACTGGCCGTAAAACGATCCGTTGACCGTTTCGTCGATTTCAGGGTAGAGCAGCGTCCACCGGCGCACGCCCTTGCGCTGGCCGATGTTGATGTGCGTGTTCTCGCCGCTGTCGATACGCTCGTTGACGCGTTTGAAGCTGGCGTCGATTGCATCGTGGAACATCGTCAGGGTCTGTTCGATGGGCGCGAGCAGAACCGGCGCGCCGATGTCCCTGAGCAGCGCGTCCTTCTGTTCCCAACGGACATCGCTGATCAGATCGTCCTCGAACCGGCGATACTCCGTGCTGTCCTCGCCGTACACGTCACCCGCTTCAAGCGCATTGCGCAGGAGCCGATAGACGAGGAATTCATAACGGTCGACATCGAGCTGTTTCTTCCGGCCCGGCTCCGATGTATAAAGATAACGCTGCAGGTTCTTCGGGATCAGCGCCACGGGAAACGTGGCCGGTTTCACCTGCCGCAGCGAGCGGCCATTGCGCAGCAGATCATGCAGGAATGCGATGGCCTCTAGGAGCGGCGCATCCTCGATGCGACCGGAGAACTCAAGTTCACAGAACAGGTGCCGCAGGTTGCGCTTGATTTTCGCTGACAGCGTTGCGTAGTGCGCCCACTCGAAGCCGGCGCGATCAAAGGCGACGTTGCGCAGATAGCCCGACACCGGCTCGAACTGCTCGCGCTCGAGTAGCGCAAAGGCCTGCTTTCGAACTTTCGAGAACGGCGTGCTATCCGCAATCGTCTCGTCGACGAACAGGCCCAGCACCTTGCCCGCGGCCTGAAGGCGCGAACCCGCATCAGACTGCGCCTTGAGCATGGCCTCCTGGGCTGCAGCGCGAGCCCACTTCTCGTACTGGCGAACAAGATGGATGAATGCATCGATCAGGTTGTCGTTGATCTGCCGGAACCGGTGAAACGCAAAGCACAGCAGATAAAGTCTCGCGACCCGCGCCGGCATGCGTCCGAGCTTGTAGACGGTGTAGTACCGGACGAGCGACGCGTAATACCGGCCACTCTCGGTTGAGATGCCGGCGAGCTCGAGAAAGCTTCGGGCAAATTCGTGCAGGCAGGCGAAGGACTGTCGGCGGGCCACTTCCTCGCGCAGTTCACGCCAGCTGAAATCCCGCGGTTCGCGCTTCAGAAGCGTGATCCGGTAGGCGGATTCGTCGGCCTGCAGCAGCGCGTCAATCTGGTGTGCGATGTCTGGCGTGAGCGCCTCATCCAGCAGTGCAGTGATGCGCTGGCGCTCGCTGGTCACGACCCGACCGGTCATGTCCTGCAGGATGGCGTAGGCCGGGGCGACGATGTGTTGCTGGCTCAGGTACTGCAACATCTCGCGCAGGAGGTAGACAGGTTGCGTCGAGCGCATGGCGATACGCTGTGCGCGACGTTCAAGGTCCTCGCGCGCTACGCTGTCGCACAGGCGATATCCGGACAGATCGAGAATGGTGTCCCTCAGGGCTCGCCGTGTGGGACGGGACGGCAGACTGATAGTAGCCGGATCTACCTCGGGAAAGTGCCGCCGCACGACATAGTCCAGATCCTCCCGCACCGCCTCCAGGCTGTAATCGAAGAACTGCCGCTTCGCCCGGAAGTACCCAAGCTGCAGCGTCAGGTGAACGGCAACAGGTGTCGTGCGGGAGTGGACCGCACGCGACTCCGGTTCGTCGAGTTCAAAATACGTCTGACGCTCCTCGCCGGTAAAGCGCGGCACGCCATAGAGATCGTCGATCTCCTGCCGGGTGAGGATCGACAGACGGTGCGAGCGCTCCGGTGCATGCATGGGCGGTTTCTGGTTACCAGTTCGGGTCAGGCCATTCAACGCCTTCCCATCGCTTTAGTTCGCGAGGTGATATCGATTCCGGGGTGTGCCGTCCGTTCGCAGGCGTGGAATAACGGTCGTACATAAAGTCGAAGCTCAGCAGCAGCGAAGCCAGGCGACCCGCCCGCTCGGCCTTCGACCAGGAACAGAACATGGCGCCCCGGCTGTCGAGTTTTTCGAAGATGTCCGCAGTGGGATCGATTCGTAGCCAGTGATCGACCATCGCTTGCCCCTGCGCACCAAAGTCTTCCCGCAATGCCGCCTCGATGACCGCTTCCAGCGAGTAGGTGATGGCCTGATGCCGCCTGGAATGGTCAAGGTATCCGAGTGAGACCCGAAGCATCCGATGCTGCACGAGGAGAACGGGCCAGAGAATCTCCACACCGTAGCGCACGCCCATTTCCTCGTAGCCTTCGGGCGGTTGCAGGATTTCCCGCTGCTGCTCATAAACCTTGCGCACATCATACGCGAGGCCTAGAAATGGCCCTTCTTCCTGCGGGATCAAGGGAGAGCGTTCATTGACGTCATGGACGACCTCGTGCAGCTCGATGAGCGAATGGTAGTCGCCGACGAGCAAAATGCCGGCATGATTTTTCAGCAACTGATAGTCAAGCACAGGCGTCTCCTTCCACATCAAAACGGTGCAAATTCGAACTCTGGCCTGGCGCGTACGAGCTTGCAGCGTTTCAGGTTCCTGACATCTTCGAACGCTGCAAGGTCCTGCTCGAGAGTCCAGATGTTGTTCTGGAATTCCCCGATCTCGCTGGCAAGATCACGCAGGACCGTATCGGGTGATATCGGGCCGAACGGATCCATCCCATACGCATCCCGGAAGGCCGATTCGACGTGAAGGATTTCCTGATCGAGTTCGCGCACCTGACCCCGCAG
Organism: Robbsia andropogonis; assembly: GCF_034047095.1. Lineage (NCBI taxonomy): Bacteria > Pseudomonadati > Pseudomonadota > Betaproteobacteria > Burkholderiales > Burkholderiaceae > Robbsia > Robbsia andropogonis. The sequence continues at coordinate 159,646 of NZ_CP139168.1, forward strand.
GATCGTGTTGTAGTGCTTCAGCCGCTCCTCACTCAGGCCGTTGAGCGCGTGCTGGTCAATGTGCTCGAGTTCAAGCTGCAGTTCCAGTAACTGCAGCAGATTGTTTTTCTGGTAGACCTCGTTCACACGCTGCATCAGACAGGTCTTGCGCTCCCGCTCCTGAGGGTCGGTTTCACGATCAGGATGCAACGCGCTGGCCAGTTTGCGGTAAACCTCGCGCAGGGACAGGTTGACCTGCGCCTGCTGCTCCTGTGCCCGCGCCTCGGCGGCCTGCTGTCTGGATGATTTTTTCCGTTTCGCACGCCGGGTATCGCGTTGCACATTCTCGCTTTCCCATTGCGCCTGGGCCTGCTGGAGATGGACCTGCGCACGCTGCAGCAGATCTTCCGGGGAATTCAGGTCTTCATCGTCTCCCAGGTCAACGCCGAACATCGTCTCGATCATGCTCTTCATCCCGTCGACCTCAGCGGCCACCTGACTGTCGTAGCTCTCTGGACTGTATCTGTCGTGGATGATCTTCATCTGCCCTTCGTCGTCTTCGCCGCCTATCAGCTCGCCCGCCAGATCGACAATCACGAGCGCCACCTTGCGGCGTTCAGCCTGGGTCAACTGGTCATGGGCCTGGTCGAGACGGCGCGCCATCCGGTGCCTGCAACTGTGCCGACGTTTTATCGAGGGGCAGAATTTCATCGACATATTGCTTCTGGAAGACTGGCGTCACCGTTTCCCAGTCGCGCAGGCGCTTGCGTCGTTTGCCTATCTGCCCGATCAGTGAGTTGAATGTCTTCCGGGCTTTTGACAGTGCTGACGGAGTGTGGTCGTGCGCAATGCTGATGGACCGCGATGTGCTGGTCATGAGGAGATTTTCGCTGAAGACAATGGAAGGCAATCGCTGCGCACATTTTACCCGACGGCACAGCGTCTGAATCGGTCCGTCGGTCACATGGAGGTGAGCGCTCTCGAATGTCTATCGCTAAGGCTTATTAGCGATAGACTTCTGTTTTATACTAAAACTTCCGTTTTGCAAAACGCGTCTCACCTGGCTGGCACACCATCGCGCTGTCGTATCTATAATCGAAAGATGCCGAACATAGACCCATCCTTCACATTTCCCGATACCCCGTCGTTATCCGTGCTGCGCGCGTGGTACGCTGGCATGGGTTCGCGTGAGGCTGTCGAGCGCTATCAACCTGAAGCGCTCGGGGACGGTACGTCAGCACGCGGCGTAATCGGCCGCATTCGCCGGCAGATCGTCGAATTTGCCCTCAGTCGGCATCGCGAGGATGTGGCCAGACTCTTCCAGTGTCCCGCGGATGAACGTGAGTCTTATCGCAAGGCGGCCAGCCGGGCGCTTGATATACTGCCATCGCTGCAGATCCCACAACCTCAGGTCTCTGACCAGGTCGACGTCTGGCTACCGGCACGGGTTGTAGCAGTCCTGCATCGGCACGGTATCCATACGCTCGCCGATCTGACCGTACGCATCCCCCGCCGGCGGCGCTGGTGGCTTCCGGTGGCCGGACTCGGCGAGCGCAGCGCACGCTGTATCGAAGCATTCTTTGCGGCTCATCCCGCGCTCACCGAGCGGGCGCGCGCACTGGTTGCCGTTACATCCCCCGAGGGTGTGGTGCCGTGGGAAAACATCCTCGTACCACGCGAAGTCGATGGTTCGCGCGGCCTTTTTCGTGCGCCGAAATCCATGTGCGCGCTCGAGGCCGATAACGACTGGCAGGCCATCAACGCGTGGCTCGAACGGCACGAAGCCCGTGACACGCAGCGCGCCTACCGCCGCGAGGCAGAACGGCTGCTGTTGTGGGGCATTGTCGAACGCGGCAAGGCGTTATCGTCACTGACCAGCGAGGATGCGGCGGCCTGGCGTGCCTTCCTGCGCCACCCCGCGCCCCGCGCTCGCTGGGTTGCACCCGCGCGGCCACGATCGTCGCCCGAATGGCGGCCGTTTACGGGGGCACTGTCGTCGGATTCCATCGCCTATGCGCTGTCGGTGCTCGGCGCCATGTTCCGCTGGCTGATCGAGCAACGTTATGTGCTGGCCAATCCGTTCGCGGGTCTCAAGGTGCGTGGTGCGCGCCGCAAGGGCAAACTGGACAGATCCCGGGCCTTTACGACTGGCGAATGGGAGCTGGTACGCACGATCGCCGACGGGCTCGAGTGGTCGTATGGCTGGGCAGTGCCGGCTGCACAGCGCCTGCGATTTCTGCTCGACTTCGGTTACGCGACCGGCCTGCGGGCCGCCGAACTGGTTGGTGTGACACTCGGCGGCATCGAGCATGGCGCACGCGGTGAGCGCTGGCTTCACCTCACGGGTAAGGGAGCGAAACCCGGCAAGGTGGTCCTGCCGTCACTCGCAAGCTTCGCGCTGGACCAGTATCTGGCACAACGCGGTTTGCCCGTCACGCCGTCCCGATGGGCACCTGATACGCCGATACTGGGTCACCTCGGCGAGCCGTGCGGCATCACCACGCCGCGCCTGAGGCAGATGCTGCGCCGGTTCTTTAGCGACGCGGCCGATGCCATCGAAGCCGACCATCCACCTCTCGCAGACAAACTGCGACAGGCCACGCCGCACTGGATGAGACACTCGCACGCGACACACGCACTGGCCGGTGGGGCAACGCTCACGACCGTGCGCGATAACCTGCGGCACGCATCGATTTCCACGACCTCGGTCTATCTCGACGACGACGAGGTGCGGCGCACGCAACAGATCGAGCATGTCTTCACGCGACGCTCGCCCGCGTAACGACTCGCCCGCCCTCCCCAAAGCCTCATCTGACAAGGGTTACGGATGGATTTTCCATTTATGGGCGTTGGGCACTTTTAGCCCCGTTCCACATTGTGAACATCAATCGGCTTGTTGCCTGAGGTGACGGAGGAGTCATTCAGTCAGTAAATGCCTGCCCGAACTGCCGCGCACGCTTGACATCATCGGTGTGCTGGTAGATCGAAGTGGTCGAGATCGACGCAAGAAGGAATTGACCGGCCGCACCGACATCGAAATCAGTAACCAGTGCGCCCGGCTGATCGCCAACGTGATCATCTTCTACAACTCGGCGATTCTGTCGCGGCTGCTGACGAAGTGGGAACCTGCGCCTGGCTAACGACAAGGCGCAGGACGTGACGATCAAGAGATTGACGCGGGGCAATCCGGCGATGGCGGCCAAGTTTGCCGATCTCAAGGATCAAAATCCAGCGAAGCCGAACGGTTCGAGTAATCGACCTGAGGCGGACAATCAAGGAGGCGAGTTGTTGTGACAATCCGTAAAGCAAATGTAAACTCACCTGCTGCGGTACAGGCGCGCGCAGGGATGTATCGTCGCGCGTGGTAAATTCATACTAAAGAACATCCTAGAGAGGGCCAATTGGTAAAACGCGCCATCATTTGCGAAGGCGATACCACGTCGCATGGCGGCACGGTAATCGAAGGAAGTCCCGCAGGCAAGATTGACGGCAGATGCATCGCGGGCGTCGGACATCAGGTTTCCTGCCCGCGCTGCAAAGGCGTCTTTGCGATTTTGCCGGACCTGTTGGGCCGACGTTACCCACATCGCATAAACGGCCGAGATACGGCCGTTGAAGGCATGCGCACGGCATGTGGCGCTGTTCTGATCGCATCGCAGTCATCGTCGACAATCACGGATGATGGCGAGGCTGACTCATACACCGGTGCCGCCGCAGTGGCGTCAGCCGCATCGACGGGCCAAGCGCTTTCACCCAGCCCAACGCTTTGCCTGGAATGCCTCAAAGCGGCAGCCGAGAGCGGCGCAACGACTGTGATGCGGGAGTAGCCGGTGGAGCCGTCGAAGATCGACCTGTATTTTGCGCAACGCCAGCTTGAAATTTCACTGCCTGTTCGGCTCTACGCCCTCGTCGATGCATTGCTCTATGCGCGAGCGCCTGGTGCAACCGCGCTCGAGCGATCAACAGGCATTGTCGCCTTGTTTGATGGAACCGCCGACGCCTCGCTGGCCGATGCTGGCCCGTGGCTGATCGATGTCGCTGACGCGTCGGTTGATATCAAGCGCACGCTGCTCGCGCTTGCCGCCGGCGTAGAGGGAGTGTCGTGGCTCATTAGCGCGTACCCATTTCGGGGGCTCGCCCACGAGCTGCGCGAGCGGCTGGATGTCCGGATGCCGGATGGGCGTACGGCGCTGCTGCGTTTTTACGATGCACGGGTCATTGGCCAAATCGCCGGGTTGCTGTCGTTTTCCCAGCGGGCAGAATTTTTTGTGCCGACGTTCGACTGGCTGGTCCAGATCAACGGCGATTTGTTCAGGGTGCATCCACATGCTTGAGTTGACTGCCGAACAGGTAGCCGCCCTTGCCGAGGTCGACGCCAAGGGTTTTGTGGAACGGGTGCGAGAAGATCTCGTGAAGGCAGACCCACGGCTCGCCGAGGATTCAGCGTTGTCGCCGAGGCTCTGGCGCGCGTTCAAGGCCGCAAGGGCGTTTGGTATTCGGGATGATGACAACCTCGTCGCGTTCCTGCGTTTGGAAGCTTACGCGCCGGGTTTTTACGACAAGCCGGCCACACGCACCCGGCTGACACGCCCTGGCCGCTCGGCAGACGAAAGGCTCCATGATTATCTGCGCGTCATGCGCTGGAAGATCCAACATCCTGAGTTTGTAGGGGGAGTGATAAATGGCGGGAATATTGTTGACCGGACTGGAGGCCGCAGTAGCCGAGCTTGGGCCAGTCTTGGCGCGCGCTGGCGCAGCCTTATTGGGCGGAGCGGCAACGGCGGGAACAGCTAGCCTCTCGGGCGACACCGCAAAGGACGACAGCAAGGCTTCGCCCGCTGCGCGCACGCTGCCGCGCACCGGCGAGAGCTGCAAGAAGTGCCCGCCGGAATCCGGCGCGAAAATTCGCCAGAATCACGGCGTGAACTGGATATCCTACCGTTACCAAGCGCGGATAACTGGTTTCGCATTCGATGCTGAGGAATGCCGCTGGAGCGAAGAGTGGAAATGGCTTACCATCGATTTCGATGGCTTTCAGCCCGGCGAGTGCCTTCTGCAGGAGACCAAGGGCGATTACGATCAATTTCTTGACGATGATGAGGAGCCACTTTTCTGGTACAGGGGCTTCAAGGGCGTGCGTGATCAGTTGAATCGGCAGGCGGTCGTAGTAAATGCTAATCCGCCCGCGCGCCTCATGTGGTATTTCATGACACCGCACGCGCGCGAGTATCTCTTGCCCGATCTGCGTCGGGCGCGCGTCTCCTCTGTCTATCAACCGTGAAGCCATGCAACTCATAGCTCAATTTCGCGAGACGCTCGACGTCGGTCAGGCCGATTACGCTTTCCATCTAAAGCGACTATGGCTGGTCATCGAAGTGCTCGCTTCGAAAGATAGTCGTCTGTCGGAATGGTTTCTGACAGGAAATACGCAGGCGGATGCTCTCCTTTATCCAGTCTACGAAACTGCGGACACGCCTTCGACGGCCGCCGTCGCAGTGCTCAAAGAAGAGTATCGTGGCGAAGATCACCTAGCGAAATCTATTAGCATCTGGAACGGGCAGACCGCAAAGAAAGACGGAGCGGCACTTTCGCTCGCATTCGACAATGGTTCGATGCCGCGCGACTTTGATCTGTCGATTGGCGAAGAAAACGCTGAGTCGTCGCGACTCGGCAACTTCGAGTCTGTCGCGGAAGTCGTGGCCACAATTGCTGAAGTGTACGCTCCTGCATATGTGACGGTAGCGCCACGTAAATATGCAGCAAGGCAGGTGTTTGACGACAAGCCCGGCGTGGGTTGGATGCTCTACCTTCCGAAGATCCTCACCGTGCAGCAGGTGCCGGAAGCGCGCGCACTGATTCCCGTTCCCGAAGCCGGCAGCAAACAAACCGGCACTATCATCGTGAGCGTGACCGACGCTGTGTTTTCTGTGGACAACCCTGAGCACGTCGAGATTGCCAACCGCATCGAGATCCGCCTGGTCGATCAGGACCTGCTGCCATGCTACTCGGATATCTGAATGAGCGACAAACTCGTTTGATTCGCGGACGTCAATGCCACCCTGGCTGAGCCCGGCCTTGTCTGACTCTTCCAGGAATTCATAGGCCAAACCGAGCCTGGTCAGATGAAGACGACGCGCGCTGAAAAGCCATGGAGGCGGTAATGCCTATCGATGCAAGACACGGAGGACCTTAGGGCAATCTGATGCTTCGTCAGGCTAAGCGAAAGCGCTCAGGCTCGCCCGTTACGATGTGCGTTGGATCAAGAATTGATCGTAATCCCTTCCGGCAATCCACTTCGGCGGCTTGCCGCGACCGGACCACGTCCAGCCAGTCTCTGGATCTCGGTAGATCGGCTGGATCTTCACATTTTTGAGTTTGGACTTTTGCGTTGTCGGGAATCCCAGTTCAGCCATCTTGAAACGGTACAGCGCGATCTTTAGTCAACGCATTGTAAAAAACTGCCTACCGCCGTTTAGCAAAAGTCACGACTCGTCGTTGTGAGATCGCCGAGCAGGGCCGTCATATCAAAAAGCCGCCTGGCGACCAAGTGCTTGACCTTGCCGTCAGTTTGCCAGGCGCCATGCACGCCGAGCAGCGTGGCGCCAAGCGCTTCCTTACGGTACCGCTCCAGGAGCGATGGCCAAACTATGACATTTATCGACCCGCTTTCGTCCTCAAGGGTCATGAACAGCACGCCCTTGGCCGTGCCAGGGCGCTGTCGCACGGTGACGATGCCGCAACCGCGTGTGACGCGCCCGTTTTTATAAGTGGCCAGCGTCTGGGCATTCACCAGTCCGAGTTTGTCGAGGTGTGTGCGTAAGAGCGCGACGGGGTGGCGCCCAAGGGTAAGGCCCGTGCTTTGGTAGTCCGCGACGATCGATTCGGCTTCTCGTGGCGCGGCCAGGCTCGGTGTGTGATCGTCCTGGCCAGCGTCGCGAAGCAGCGATTTTTCCGGTACCGATGCGATCGCTTGCCACAGGGCTTCGCGCCGGTGCCCGGCGATTGACCGCAGGGCGTCGGCCGTAGCCAGGATCTGTAAGTCGCGGCGGTTGAGATCGGCGCGCCGCCCGAGGTCTGCGACATCCTTGAAGGGCCGCATTGCGCGCGAGGCCTCGATACGCCAGCCAGCCTCTTGTCGTAGACCGTTAATTCGGGATAGGCCGAGGCGCACGGCCGGGCGTTCCATATCGCCTTCCAAGGTGCTATCCCAGTCGCTCGCGGTGATATCCACCGGCAAGACGGTGACGCCATGGCGTCTTGCGTCCTGAACCAACTGAGAGGGTGAGTAAAAGGGTTCTGGTGCAAATATCTAGTCGGGCTAAAATTGTTCTTTAGATAAGATAAGTATGCCTTATTAACTGAACAGAACCGCGTTCCAGAGCGTTGGCGTATCGTTGTCTTTGAGCCCGAGCGCGCTGAAATCAAACTGGCCCTTGCGGATGCGATGCATCAACTCGATACCTGAAATCGTCGTCGCGGCACTCCTGAGCCGCTTAAAGCCCAGCATGACCTTTGTCCTCGACTTGATGTTCCGATGATCTTGCTCGATCAGGTTATTCAGATACTTCGACGATCTGACTTCGGTCTCAGCTGGCAGCAAGCCGTCGGCCTTCATCTCGCGCACAGCCCGGTGCGAGGCCGCATAGCCATCCAGCGTAATCGTTTCGGGCACCGGCCCCTGATGCCGGATGGCCTTGCTGAAGAAGGCTTTCGCTGCGGCCACATCGCGTTTGGCTCTGAGCAAGAAGTCCACCGTCTGGCTGCTTCGATCCACCGCCCGGTACAGATAAACCCATTTGCCACGAACCTTTATATAGGTTTCGTCAACACGCCATGATCGCCCTACGGGTATGCCAAAACGATTCCAGCGTTTGACGAATTCAGGGGTATAGCGCCTGACCCACCGCATGATCGTCGTGTGGGCCAGTGACAGTCCCCGCTCGGCCATCATCTCGACCAGATCACGCAGGCTCAGCTTATAGCGCAGGTACCAACGCACACATAAAACGATGATTTCCCAGTCAAAATGACGACCGTCGAACATACCTTCGGGTCGCTTTCGTTTGCTCATCACCGGCTACCAGATTCATCCAGTCGTTACTTTAACCGATCCACCGAGCTTATTTGCACCAGAGCCATTTCCACCAGATCGCGTAGACTGAGCTTGTAGCGAAGATACCAGCGCACGCACAGAACGATGATTTCGCGATCAAAATGTCGACCATCAAACAGCCCGCTCTGACCTTTTGGCTTGCTCATCAGCGATAACCTGATTGTTAGGCTCAATACTTTAACCGATTCGCATCGCCTATTTGCACCAGAACCTCAATTGCATGGATGGCCTAGACCTCTACGAAATGCTCGACCGCGAACTCGCGCAGGGGTATGGGGGTTGGTAATGCACTTGGGTTCATAACTGCATCATTCATTTGAACTTTCCTAGGGGATATGCGCCCCGGTAGATAATAATTAGCCAGACAAGTGACTTGGCCTGGCTTTCGTGATGTACTAAACCAATTACAGTGGCGAGACCGCCCCGACGTACAGTCGCTTTCCGACTTCCAGCTTCGTCATTTTACGCGTTAATATTGCGTGATCGAACGGGCTGAAATTACGAGCACTTAGTGCCGCGAACGCAACTGGAAAGTGAGCAAGCCGGCTATTAACTTGCAGCCATGGCAAAACAAAAACCAGCGACGAATTATGGTGCATTCTGTAACTATTGCTGCCAGTCTAGGTGCCATCGAGCAAGAGCGGCAGGACGCATTCATTCCGTTATTGCGGGGATGCATGCCTACTCGTCCGCGTCGGCCCGTTTCTTAAGCAAGTAAGTGTCCATAATCCATCCAGTCCGTTCACGGGCGTCTGCACGGATTCGTTCTATGTCACCGACGACCTCGCTAAGTTTTCCAGCGACAAGTATTTCGTCTGGCGTTCCTACATAAGCTCCCCAATAGATGTCCAGATCCGCGTCAGCGATCTTCGAGAACGCGTTCTGTGTGTCAAGCATGACGACCACGCTTTCCACATTGTTTGGAAACCCTTCCAAAATCCCGCGTCCATTTGTAATTTGGACCGATTGTCCGATTGAATTCAGCGCAACGCGGTGCTTCGCAGCCAATGCTTGCACACTGGTGATACCTGGTATGACTTCGTATTCGAACCCGTGGCGACCTGTGCGAGAGATGGCGTCCATGATGCGCATAGTGCTGTCGTATAGCGACGGATCACCCCAAACAAGAAAGCCGCCGCATTGGCCGTCAACAAGCTCCTCAGAAATTATTCGCTCGAAAATCTGCTGCTTGTTGCGATTCAACTCTTCGACAGTCGACACATAGGGAAAGTCGTTTTTAATGCGCTCTGGCAGTTCAACATCGACGATACGAAAGCGACGATGCGTGGCATACCGCTCAATGATCTCCTTACGCAATTTAACGAGCTTTTCTTTCGAGGCTCCCTTGTCAATAACAAAAAATACATCGACCTGGTTGAGTGCACTGACGGCCTGAATAGTGACATATTCCGGATTTCCAACACCAATCCCGATGATCAGTAACCGTTTCATTTCGCCCCCGTTGTGTGATAAGCGCTTTTTCAGCAGCCGTTTGACCGGCGCTCGGGCCCTGTCTGGTACGCCTCCGACGCCTGGTCGTCGAGGCACTGTTTTGCAAATTCACGGTTAAACTAAACATCGTGATGAATGGCCGATCTCATAGATCGCTTTTTAGCCCTGTGCGCGTCCCCCCGGTTGTCAAATTCTCTTCATCTACTTCGCAGTTCGGCACGCGGACCGCTCGCCAAGCCCCTAGGGCATAAATTCGGACAAAACCATAGGATGTTTCACGCGAGCGACCTCGGCATCTGGTATCACACCCTACCAGCAGTTGATTGCCGGTTTGCTATGGAGCCCCAAAACGGAATTGCGTGGCTTACGGAGCCTGGCAGCGACCTTTGATTGTCAACATCTCAAAGTCGTTGTTTTTCGAAATAGCCTTGCCTAGGGCTTCCAAGCAAGCCGCACTCTCGCCAGCCATCGGCCGGGACAGGGTTGAATCGGTGCGACGGCACCGCTCGATAAACGTCCGACTGTCACGCCGGACGTGGATACACCGCATACCGCGTCGGCCATAAACTTAGCTCAAACTGGCAAGTTCATTGCGAACGATTTCCGCACCAGCGTTTAACGCTTCCAACTTCCCCTTTGCAATTGCACGAGACAAAGGCGCCATGCCACAGTTTGTGCAAGGATACAGCTTATCTGCGTCGACAAACTGAAGCGCTTTGCGCAAGGTAGCCGCCACTTCCTCAGGTGTTTCGACGGTCTCACTCGCGACGTCAATGGCGCCGACCATCACCTTCTTGCCCCTAATCAGCTCGATGAGCTCCATCGGCACATGCGAGTTATGGCATTCCAAGGAGACCATGCCGATACTAGATTTTTGCAGCTTAGGAAAAATCTTCTCATACTGGCGCCACTCCGAGCCAAGCGTCTTTTTCCAATCTGTATTGGCCTTGATACCGTAGCCATAGCAGATGTGGACAGCTGTCTCGCATTTAAGCCCTTCGATAGCGCGCTCAAGTGTAGCAACGCCCCATTCTTCCACTTCGTCAAAAAACACGTTGAAAGCTGGCTCATCAAACTGGATGATGTCCACGCCAGCGGCTTCCAGTTCCTTCGCTTCTTGGTTCAGAATTTTAGCGAATTCCCATGCCAGCTTTTCACGGCTTTTGTAATGATCGTCGTAGAGCGTGTCAATCATCGTCATCGGGCCGGGTAGCGCCCATTTGATGGGTTGGTCTGTTTGCTGACGCAGGAATTTGGCGTGTTCGACAAACACTGGCTTTTTGCGCGATACCGGCCCTATCACAGTCGGCACGCTTGCATCATAGCGATCACGAATGCGCACCGTCTTGCGGTTTTCGAAGTCAACGTTTTCCAGATGCTCGATGAACGTCGTCACGAAATGCTGACGCGTCTGTTCGCCATCGCCGACGATGTCGAGGCCGGCATGTTGCTGCTCTTGCAGCGACAAAAGCAAAGCATCTCGCTTGCCTTCGACGAGTCCGTCGTCTTGCAGTTTCCACGGCGACCACAGTTTTTCGGGTTCTGCGAGCCAGGAGGGCTTCGGCAGGCTACCCGCCGTCAAAGTGGGCAATAATTTTTTCACAATAGATAACCTTGCGTTTTTGATAGATCAGAGTGCGTAGCTAGCAGACCATTGCTGCAGCAATGCTTGATACGGTTTGATGAAATGTTCTTCGGCGAACTTGCCCTGCTCAATTGCCAGACGACTACGCTCTTCCCGATCGTAGACAATGCGGGTAAGCGAAAAGTCTTGATGCTTGAGGCTGGGCTGATAGGTCTCGCCTGCTGCGGAATTCGCGTTATAAATTTCTGGTCGATAGATCTTCTGGAACGTATCCATCGTGCTGATCGTGCCAATAAGCTCAAGATTGCTGTAATCCGCAATCAAGTCGCCAGAAAAATAGAAAGCCAGTGGTGCGACGCTATTCGGTGGCATGAAGTACCGCACCTTCAACCCCATTTTCTCGAAGTATTCGTCAGTGAGCGAATAGGCATCTTGAAGGTATTCGACACCCAGCACGGGATGCTGATTTGCCAAGCGTTGGTACGTTTTAGTACTCGAAACGCTCAGGCAGATCACCGGCTGCTTTTTGAAGTTTTCTCGGTAAGCGCTGGAATTGACGAAACTTTTGAAAAGATTTCCATGCAACAAACCGAAATCGTCGGGCGTGCTGAAGTCAGACTGACGATTGTTGTGCTCTAGTAGCAGTACGCTGAAGTCATAGTCCCTCACGTAGGATGAGAAGTTGTTTCCTACGATGCCGTCAGTACGCTCGCCAGTCTTCTGATCAAGAATATTCGTCTTCAATATCTCAATCAGTGGCAATGAATTCGCACTGCTTGTTCCATCCACACGCATCTCGACAGAAATGATCTCGTGCTTGACGGTATAACGATCTCCTTTCGGGTTATCCCAATGCGCCAAAGCATTGAAACGATTGTCGATCATCTTGAAGGTGTTACGCAGATTCTCCTGGCGACTTGCGCCTCTCGCCAGATTCGCGAAGTTGGTGGTCGCACGTGTGCTCTTCGCGGGTTGGTAGTCTTCGTCGAAATTAATGCTGTTGATCGCAAAAGTGAAGTCTGTGCTCATTTTGACTGATGCCCTAAATTTCGAGATGGCGCGGTATTTTTCGACCGTCCGCGCGATGCTTCTTGCTGGGAACATACCAGCGGGCCGAACAATATTTGAAACGGATTTTATGCGGGAGCGTAAATGAGAAAAAGTGAATTAATTTCATTTATTCATTATAAACCGTCATGAATTCGACCTGCGCTCAAACGGACTTTTTTGCTTTCCTGGCCCGGATGGCCCTGCGACGCCACAAAAGGAGTTGCTGTTCCGTTCAAGCTTCGTTTGACGTATCTTCATCGCCGTAGAACTTCACGCCGAGCTGAATGCGTTCCCGGCCGTTTTCCACGCGATGTCGATTGGTGTCTCGCAACGAATAGACGCAACCGCAATATTCCTGCTGATAGAAGTTCTCTCGCTTGCTGATCTCGATCATGCGCGCCGAGCCGCCACCTTTACGCCAGTTATATTCCCAATACAACATGCCCGGATAGTGTGACGCTGCGCGAACGCCACAATCGTTGGTCTGTTGCATGTTCTTCCACCGCGAGATACCCAGGGAACTGGTAACGACTGGGAAACCATGTTCATGCGCGTACAAAGCCGTGCGCTCGAAACGCATATCAAAGCAAATGGTGCAGCGGATGCCACGCTCCGGCTCGTTCTCCATGCCCTTGGCACGTGCGAACCAGTTGTCCCGATCGTAGTCGGCATCGACAAAGGGAATGCCAAATTGCTCGGCAAACCGGATATTTTCCTGTTTGCGCAATTCGTATTCTTTCAGCGGGTGAATATTCGGGTTGTAGAAGAAGATCGTGAAGTCGATACCGGATGCCTGCATGGCCTCCATTACTTCGCCCGAGCAAGGCGCGCAGCACGAATGCAGGAGCACCTTGCCGTGTCGGCCGGGCAACGGCAGGGGCTTTCGATCAATGTCTGGCGTCATGGTATCTCCGTAGACGACACTGCGTGTACTGGATACACAGGACAAGCGCGGAAAAATAGCGGAACGCATCGCTGCGCGAACGCAGCGAGCAAGGTGATGTTCATCTTTCAATGCATCGCGCGATACATGACGCGCTGCGATCTTCTAATTCTGTGTAAGCACTGCTTTGCGGATAAGCGCGAAAAGCCTAGCGTCAGAACTTTCAGCAGCAGACTGGACTTGGGCATATCTAGGCGAGTCTGGCCACGTATCAGCAAGCGTGCCTTGCGTTTTCAAGCTTGCTGCCCATGCCTCGACGATGTCACTCAATGCAATTCGATCATGATCGAGTAAATGGGAGACCATGATGCGACCGATTTCTTCATAAAGTGACCAGCATTCTTCCGCATCCGGCACGAGCGCATGCATTAGTGGCTGGCATTCCGCTCTATCGCTAATCATGGTTTGTATGATTCAAACCTGCATCGGGATGACGGGTTCATGGCTCACACCGAACAATAACGCTATTTGAGGATGAATAAAAATGGTATTATTTCATCTATCCATTACATTTTTTCATTGATAGTTTGGAAGCTCCTCATCATGCTCGAACGCGTTCATCTTGTCATCGTGCGTGAAGTCGACCGCCAGGGCTCACTCACTGCGGCCGCAGCAGCGCTTTTTCTGACGCAATCTGCACTCAGTCATACAGTCAAAAAGATCGAGCAACAACTCGGTACTCCGATCTGGGATCGCGAGGGTCGCAGCCTGCGCTTGACCCAAGCGGGAAAGTATCTCCTCTCCCTCGCCGAGCGCCTTTTACCTCAATTCGAATTGGCGGAAGAGCGTATGAAGCAGTATGCGGCGGGAGAGCGCGGTACGCTGCGCATCGGCATGGAGTGTGCACCCTGCTATCAGTGGCTGCTAAAAGTGGTGTCACCCTATCTCGCGCAATGGCCGGATGTCGATGTGGACGTGAAGCAGCGCTTCCAGTTCGGCGGCATCGGCGCGCTAATTGGCTACGATATTGACGTGCTCGTGACGCCCGATCCACTCAACCGTCCTGGCTTAAGCTTCGAGCCGGTGTTCGACTACGAACAGGTGTTAGTAGTCTCAGAAGATCACAAGCTAGCCAAGGTTCGCTACGTCAAGCCTGAACAACTTGTCGACGAAACGCTCATCACCTATCCCGTTGACACAGACCGCCTCGACATCTACAACTATTTCCTCCGCCCGGCGGGCGTTGTGCCGCGGCGACACAAGACGATTGAAACCACTGACATCATGATGCAGATGGTCGCCAGCAACCGCGGCGTGGGGGCGCTGCCGAAGTGGCTAGCCGAGGAATACGCTGACCGCATGCCGCTCGTCAGCGTAAAGCTTGGCAAGGAAGGCATCGCTAAACAGATTTTTCTTGGCACCCGCGAGGCCGATAGCGCGATCGACTATCTCGCTTTCTTCGTCGACGCCTCGCGGGAATCAAATTGGCAGGCCGCACGCCCGCGGCGTTAAGCCAATGTAAATGAGCGTCGTACCACAGCTTGTAAGAGCCATGCATGGGTCCATCAGGTCGAAATAGACGGGTGTTCCTAGCCACGCGTTTAGCGGTCCGCTTTGCAGCGCATTTTTGTCATCTCTTGCGGAAACACCGAGCGTCTGCTTTGGTAGACTCTCGGACGCTTTTGCCTGCGTCCCCGATGGGGCTTCCCCATTCGCTTTCACCTCCGCGCTCCACGACATTAGTCGGGTGAGCATAAAAGCCGCGTTTTTCAGGAATTTTAAGCCCCTCCAATGGTGATAATTGGGGCATTGTCCACTTGCGGAACATGGGACAGCCCGAGGTCGGGAGCGAGTGCCGGTCACAAACCGGTAGACGGATTTTGGGTAATGTTGGTGAATTTGCGCCACGCCTCGAACTGCTCTGCGAGTTGTGAGCGATAAACTGACGCGCATAACTGATGGCGCTTGAGTGCGAAATGTTGCCGTATCGGCCCGAAGCATGAGAGGAATTTTTGTGTGCTTTCAGGGTCGCGAAAACCGCGCATGCGTCGCTCGCGTTCGCGAGTCGGTTGGTGGCTGTTCTCGGCTCGGTTGTTTAGGCGAGCAGCCGCGTTCACGAACACGTGCTTGACGTTCGCCAGTTCAGAGATCTCGGCTCTTGCTGCCGGATAGCTACGCAGTTGGTCGGTGACGATCTTGCGTGGTACCGGGTTCGATCGCAACACACGCTTGAAGAAACGTTTGGCAGCTGCCTTGTCGCGTCGCTTTTGCACCAGGATGTCGAGCTCGGCGCCATGCTCGTCCACCGCACGCCACAACAAGTAAGGTTCGCCGCGCAGGGTAACAAACATCTCGTCGAGGTGCCACATACTTCCGGGCGTGGGCCGGGCGGCTTTCACTCTGCGAGCCAAACCCGTACCGAACTTGTCGCACCAACATCGAATCGTCTCGTAGGTCACAACGACACCGCGCTCGAAAAGCAATTCTTCGATGTCGCGCAAGCTCAGTTGAAAGCGGAAGTACCGTAAGCGTCGACCGAAGGCATCTTGTCAGCCGCGTATTTCATGTGGCCGGGTATCGAATGGCGGCATGCCGGTAGTGCCCATTTATTTATAAATGGGCACTCCAATAAGCTTTTTAAGCCTCGTGGAGTTTGCTGGAAGCGATGTTCCACGGCAGCAGATCGTCGATCTGGTTGACCGGGTGGTCGGCTATGCGCGTGAGCACTTCGCGCAGATACGCTTCGGGCTCGATGCCGTTCAGTTTGGCCGTACCGATCAGGCTGTACATGGCAGCAGCCCTGTCGCCGCCGGACTCGGAGCCAGCGAATAGATAATTCTTGCGGCCCAGTGCAATTTCCCGTTCATTCTGCCCATATCGGGCAGGAAGTCGAGATTCATTATCGTTGGCATCCGCTGTATGGGCGTCGCGTCAAGGTTAAAGACATCGAGCGTCGCGGCGGAGGTCAGGTCGTCCATGTGGAGGCGGACCCCGGTGTAATCAGGATGATCGCGGGATGGATGCTCGATGCCGCGATTTGTTCAGCGATGGTTCTCGGCGAACCGAGAGTTACCGTAGCGACACTGCATAATCTGCATCAATTGCTGGTCGATCTGCATTTGCGGGGAAACTCTCCGGACGGTTCCACCAACGTCCGGGAGAAACGCAATGGGCAATCTGCCAAACGTCGTTCCAGCAGGTCAACAGTTATCGCGGTCGATGCCGCCCCAGATGAACCTGATGTTCGACGCGGTCGAGCTTCAGGGGATGAACGCGGTGCAACGGGCAAACACGCTCAGGCATCTCGCATGCCTGTTGATGCAGGCGGCGGGCATCCCGACTGCGAAGGGGCGTAACGATGACGAATGATGATCGTTTGCCCGCAGATCTTCTTAAACGCAAGGCGGTAGTTTATGTCCGACAGTCCAGCCGAACGCAGGTCCAACTGAACCTCGAGAGCCGGCGCCGGCAGTATGACCTCGTGCAGGAAGCAAAGCGACATGGATTTCGCGACGTCGAAGTCATCGACGACGACCAGGGACGCTCGGCGAGCGGCACAGTTGCGAGACCGGGCTTTGATCGTCTGGTCGCGTTATTGTGTGCAGGCGATGTCGGCGCAGTGCTTTGCCTGGACGCCTCACGCCTTGCCCGCAATGGACGCGACTGGCATCATCTGCTCGAGCTCTGTGGTCTCGTTCAAGCGCGGGTAATCGACCTTGACGGTGTGTACGATCCTTGCCGGGCAAATGACCGGCTATTACTTGGCATGAAGGGCAGCATCAGCGAATTCGAACTCAACGTGCTTCGAACGCGCATGCACGACGCCAAACGAGAGAAGGCACACCGTGGTGAATTACGTATCAGCGTGCCGGTCGGCTATATCTGGCATCGTGATGTTGGTCTGGGTTTCGATCCAGACGCACGGTTGCAGGAAGTCATACGCCTGATTTTTACTCGTTTCCGGCAACTGGGCAGCGCGCGGCAGGTTCTGCTGTCGATGAACGCTGAACAGGTCCACTTCCCGCGCCCCTCTGACGGCCGGACGCTGACGCGGGTCGACTGGACTCCAATACGCTACCGTAACGTGATTTCGGTGCTCAAGAATCCGTTCTATGCTGGTGTCTACGCGTATGGCAAGAGCGGCAAGCAGATGACGATCGTCGAAGGCCGGGCACGCAAGAGCTACAAGCACCGCAAGCCGTTTGAGAACTGGGACGTCATGCTCCGGGAACACCACGAAGGCTACATCGACTGGGCGGAGTTTGAACGCAACCAGAAGAAGCTCGCGACAAATGCTTACGGCAAGGCGGGCGACGTAAAATCCGGTCGTGGTGGCCGCGCGCTGCTCGCTGGCCTGCTTGCCTGCGCACGCTGTGGACGTCGCCTGTCGGTGGCCTACGCTGGACGTATCCCGCAGGCCGTGTACCGGTGTGACCGCTTCGACACGTCAGCGCGATGTATGAGGTTCGGTGGTTCCCGTATCGATGCGACTGTCAGCAAGGAGCTTCTGCGCGTCGTGGAGCCATTGGCGATCGAAGCGGCACAACAGGCTGAGCAAATGCACATGGATACCCTGAACGAGCAGCAACAGATCGTGGAACTCGAACTGCAGCAGGCCCAGTACGAGGCCACGCTGGCTGAGCGGCGCTACGCCGCCTGTGATCCCGAGAACCGCCTGATTGCCGCGCAGCTGGAGAAGAACTGGGAAGCGGCATTACGTCGTGTACAGGCCTGCCAGACGCGCGTGGAGACGGTGACTGCACCAAAGGCGCAGGCTCCCCTGCCTGACTTTACGAAGCTCGCCGAAGATCTTCATGCTGCGTGGAATGCACCGAGCGTCGCCATGCGCACACGTCAACAGCTTGTTCGCGCGCTCATCGTCGATATCGTTGCCGACGTCGACGAGGCTACACGCGAAATCATTCTGACGATCCACTGGCAAGGCGGTCAACATTCCCGGCTACGGATTCGCAGGCCGCGAACTGGCGAGCATGGCTGCAGTACGTCAGACGAAGCGCTCGCGGTTATTCGCAGCATGGTAACCCGATGGTCCGACGAGGACATTGCTGCATCACTGAACCGCATGGGAATACGCACAGGACAGGGCAAGACCTGGACCGCACATCGTGTCAGCTCTGTACGGCATGTCCGCGATATCCACGCCTACAAGTCGGCAGATAAGGATGGCGACTGGCTGACGATGTCTGAGGCAGCGAAGGAGCTTGGTGTCACTCACTACATGATCCGGCGTTTGATCAACGATCGGATTCTGCCTGCCGAGCAGGTCGTGCCTGATGCCCCATGGCAGATTCGGACGATCGATCTGCACAGCGAAGCGGTTACCGCAGCACTGGCGCGCAAGTATCGCCCGTGTCGCAACGATGTCGAAGGCCAGATCCCAATGTTTATCCAGGTTTCAGAAGGAGGTGCACAATGAACGCCCCGTTGCCACGGCGCGCAACGCGCGTTCGACGGCGTTATTGTCGATCTCGCCCCGACCATCCTGGACGAACGTGTTCAACGCCTCCCATCGATTGAGCGCGTACTGGATCGCACCGGCGAGCGCCGATTTGGTCGATAGCGTTGGGATCAGCGAGTCCAACCACGCTCGCATACTACCGAGCAGCGGCTTGCTGTGTTCGGTTCGCACTTGCAAACGCTTGTCCGGCGGCTCCCCCCTGATCTGCTCTTCAATTGCATACAGTGCCGCGATGCGGCGCACGGCTTCGCCTGCCGCCGGTGACGGATGCGACTTCGTGAGTTCGTAGAATTTTCGTCTGGCATGCGCCCAGCAGGCCGCCTGCGTTCGCGCGTCGCCATACAGCGCGTCATATCCTGCAAATCCGTCGGCGTGGATGATGCCGCTGAACTCGCCGAGATGGCGCTGAGGTTGTTCGCCGCGCCGATCGGGCGTGAACGCCATCCATAATGCGGGGGCATTTGCCGAGCCCGCTGGGCGTTCGTCACGCACATACGCCCACAGCCGACCCGTGACAGTCTTGCCTTTGCCCGGTGCCAGCATCGGCACGGGCGTGTCATCAGCGTGCACGCTCGGCCCCGCCATTACATATCGGCGCAGCGCCTCTACCAATGGGCGCAGCAGTCGTGTGACACCGCCGACCCATTCACTCAGCGTCGAGCGATCTAAGTCCAGTCCGTCACGTGCATAGATTTGCGACTGTCGGTAAAGCGGCAGGTGATCGGCATATTTGCCGATCATGACGTGTGCAAGCAAACCGGGACCGGCTAACCCTCGGGCAATGGGTCGTGACGGCGCGCTCGCTTGAACGAGTGTCTGACAGCATGCGCAACTGAATTTGGGACGCACGTGTCGAATGACACGCCAGCTCCCGGGCACGTACTCGAGCTGCTCGGCGACATCCTCACCGATTGGCTTGAGCGCACCGCCGCAGTCCGGGCAGTCATTGCCTGAGGGCAGATGCGCGAGCGTGTCGCGCGGCAGATCCTCCGGCAGCGGCTTGCGAGAGCGGTTTTTACGTTCTTGTTCGACAGGTGTGGCGGGCGGCGGATCTTCCCCGTTGTCGAGCAGCAATTCCTCGAGCTTGAGCTCGAGCTGACCGATCTCGGTCTCCAGCTTCTCGGACTTGCGGCCGTACATCTGGCGGCGAAGCGCCGCGATCTGAATCTGTAAATGCTCGATGAGCAGTTCGCGTGCGCTCAGATTCGATTGGAGTTTGCGCACCTGGCCGGCCAGATCCGCGACCATGCACTGAAGCGCTTCGACGTCGGTGGGGAGCGCACTGTTAGGGGATTCGGCCATGGCGACAGTTTACGCATTTCAGGCCACGTATACAACTGCTACGACTACGCTGCACGGGGTGTGGCGGTGCGCTGTGGTCGGCGCCAGTCGATGCCTTCAAGCAACATGGACAACTGCGCAGCGCTCAAATGCACGCTACCGGAATCGGCCTGCGGCCAGACGAAGTAACCGTGTTCAAGGCGTTTGCAGAGCAAACACAGACCCTGTCCGTCCCACCAGAGCACCTTGATTCGGTCGCCGCGCCGACCTCGGAAGACGAACACCTGGCCGCCGTACGGGTTGTTGGCAAGTTTAGTTTGCACGACAGCGGCCAAACCGTCGAAGCCACGCCGCATATCGGTTACGCCTGCGACAAGCCACACTTGCGTGCCGGGAGGTAGCCCGATCATGCGGCGCTTGTTGATGCCAAGGTTTGCGAGATGATCGTGCGCAGAATCTCGACTTCGACGTTCCCCCGAATGACGATCCTGGTCTGGCCATGCAGCCACTCGAGCTCAGTCGGGGGAACTGTGGCTAGCGCAGCACGAGCGTATTCTGAAGCAGTGGATGCGGCGCTGACGACGGGCACGAAGGTGACGTGATCGGCACGCTGATGCTCGCGACACCAGCGTGCCAGTTGATTGGCGTTGACGCCGTTGGCCAAGGCCAGAGCTGCACGAGAAACCTCCGGCAGCATCGCTTGGCGCACCAGCTCTCGCTTGAATTCCTTGGTGAAACTGCGTCGCGCAGTGCGCGGCGTCACGGGTACCACTTGCTTACCTTCCATCGTCTGCATCCGTCAAAAAATCCGACAGCATGAGCACGTTCAGGTCAATACGAAAGATGCCTTGGGTTGACGCTTACAGATTACCGAAGCATTCGGCCCGCGAAAAACCGCCCGGCGCTCAGGCTGACTCCGGCAGCCAGCTGTCGGCTTAGCGTACTTTGTCGCCCCTTTCGTCAAACGCCCCCAAATGCCGCGGTGAACTGACGGGCACTTTTGGCCGCTATGTGGTCACTACCCCTACCTGTACTTCGCACAGGGCGGGCGGATACAGCGACAATAGATATGCGAGCGAGGTGCCAGCATGGCTGGCAGCGGACAGAGGTTTGGAGCGTTGCATGGACGTACGCCCTCTGCAATCGGCCCATCGCTTGCCGTACGGGTCTGGTGGCAAAAGGAAACGTACGTATTC
The DNA here is from genome assembly GCF_034047095.1 of Robbsia andropogonis. Taxonomy (NCBI): domain Bacteria; kingdom Pseudomonadati; phylum Pseudomonadota; class Betaproteobacteria; order Burkholderiales; family Burkholderiaceae; genus Robbsia; species Robbsia andropogonis. The sequence continues at coordinate 180,664 of NZ_CP139168.1, forward strand.
GTCAACGGTGCCCCCGCGCCCAAGGGTATGTATTGATGTCGCTGTGTGTTCGTTCCGGTCTCCTTGCAGCTATCCTCTCAGGGAAGCGTCCGCGCGCGCATCTGTACATCGAGTCGGTACTCGCCATCGATCCGTTGATTTTTCGATGGTTTTCCTCGCAGGTTTTTCTTCGTTCCGTCGGGGCCTGCCCCGCCGGCAGAACGGCCTCAAAGAGGCATCAGTGCTTTGTCGCTGGCTCTGCCCGGAAACGTCAACCGGGGTTATTTCCGGTCTGACGGTCTGCCTATGCAGCCCGAGAAAATACTGGCCGTCTAGCGACAGGTAAAGCGCTGACTGGTCCGTTTGTACCGGGCTATACCGATATAATCCAAATTTCGCGACACGGGGGAGCGAAAATGCTGCGCGTCGTTGATCTAAAAATTAAGAACTTCCGCGGGATCCGAGAAGCACACGTCCGCCTTGGGCGGCATACCGTCTTGGTTGGCGCGAACAACTGCGGCAAAACCACAATCATCGAAGCGTTGGCCCTCTTGTTCGGTCGAGATCGCATGGTGCGAAGCCTGACCGAACATGATTTCTTCGGTAGCAACCCGCAACCTGCGGACCGGATCCAACTCATTGCCACGATCGTGGGATTCGATGGAGATGATCCTGCGGAACACGTCGACTGGTTTCGGGACGATCGCGGCGTTCCGAAGTGGTGGAATCCCGACCGCTGTGCCGCTTCCGCGACGAAAGATGAGCCCAATTGGTCCTTGGCCTGCCAAATCGGATTTTGCGCACGGTTCGACCAACCCGAGCTCGAGGTTGAAACGGCCCGCTATTTCCATGACGATGACGTCGTCGGCGATGTGTTCGCGGACGAAGCTCCTGTTGCGGTGCCCGGCCGACTCATTCGAGATATCGGGTTCTTTTTGGTGCCGGCGAGTAGGTCGTGGGATCGTATCGTGTCGTTCGGATCAGAACTGTTTCGGCGCGTCGTCGCCTCTGCGGGTGGTCAACCGGCCACGTCGGTCTTGAAAGAGCGTGATCGACTACGCGCTCCAGACCAGCCGTTGGAAGCCGACGAAAATCTCGAGCCAATTACCACGCAACTTAACACGGAACTCGCTGGTTTTTTTCGCAGCAAACCAACCCTACAGCTCAGGGTGACGGCCACCGATAGCGACGGCTTGTTGGAGACCGTCGTACCACACTACCTTCATGCAGGAGCTCCTCTCGCTTTACCTGCGAGGCGCCATGGCAGTGGATTGATCTCGCTTCAGCACCTGCTTCTCTTGCTTCAATTTGGGCGGCAACGAGCGCAGGCGCAGGAAGGGTTCTGGATGGCTCTCGAGGAACCTGAATTGCACGTGCCACCGCCGCTGCAACGACGGCTGGTTCATCGGATACAGGCACTATCCAGCCAGACCTTTGTCTCGACTCACTCGCCCATGATCGCAGCGATGTCGGACCCGTTGTCTGTCCTCGTATTGCGTAACGACGACGGCGTCTTGTCTTCGGTACCCTTACTTCCAGAGACGTTGCCTCCGGAGGCTTCCAACGGCGTACGCAAGCTCTTCCAGCTCAACAGAGCGGACACAATTGCTGCGCTGATGCACGATGCGGTCCTGGTTCCGGAAGGGCGAATCGACTATGAATGGTTCAAGCTTCTTGTGCGGGCAGTCGATCTCAGACAGGGATGGGACGAGGGACAGGAGAGTAAATTCGGCGCTTACATCGGCTTGGTTCCCACTCACGATGCTGCCGTAGAAGCGACTGTCGGCGCGCTCGTTCGACTGCATCCTCGCATTACCGCATTGGTTGATGGCGATGCAGCCGGACGTGCTTATGCGCAGGCCATGGCGGCGGCCGCGCAGGGGCCAACGATAATCATGCGGTGGCCGGATGACTGGACGATAGAGGATGTGGTGGGGTGGGTCCTTGCTGGTGATGCTGCCGCCGCGATCACGGCGGTAGCCTGCGTAATGGATCCGGCTCTCCAATCAGTTCCAGCTCTGGTCGCGAAGCTCAAGTCGGACGATCGCGCCAAAGGGGGGCTAAAGCAGGACCAGATTGCATACGAGGTTGTTGCTGACGTAATCGGCACCACAGAGCGGTGCTGCAACCGCGCCCGCGAGTTACTAAACGCGATCAACGACGTCTCTCTGGGAGGCGATTCTCCGCGCTTTGTCGCGGCACCCGGTGCGCCGGCCATAAGAACCTTCCAACCATGACCTTGATTGCCGTGGAAGGGGCCGCCGGATGCGGTAAGACCGTGAGGCTGATGGAGTTGGTGTCCCAGACTATCGAGGAATCGCCCCTCCTTGAGGGCCAGCGGGTCTTGGCGTTGACCTTCATGCATGGAGCTCGGCGCCGCCTCAACGAGAAGCTTCGAGGGATTGAAGCGGTGAGGGGGCGTGTCGAGTGTGTAACCGTCGACAGTTTTGCGCAGCGTCTCCTGCGACGCTGGCGAGGCTTGGCCCGGGCACTTGGAATGCCTCCGTTGCAACCCGATCAGTACGATGAACAGTGCGACTGGGCCGGCGCTCTTTTGGAGTGCCCTGAGGTGAGGGCGTGGGTTGCGATTAGCTTTCCGGTTGTCTTGGTGGATGAGTCCCAAGACCTAAAACCGGAGCGTCTTCGGATGGTATCAGCCCTTGCGGAGTCGGTTTCCCTCCTGGTCGCTGCCGACGAATTTCAATGTTTGAGCCAAGAATTGCGGCCCAACCCGTGCGTCACGTGGCTGCGTGCAGCGTGCAAGCCCGTTGTTCTAACCGAGATTCGACGCACCGATGTGCAGGCACTGCTGACCGCGGCAGCGACGATTCGGGGTGGGGGCGTGGCTCAGAATGGCCAAGGGTTCAAGGTGCTTGCTGCTAAAGGCATGCCAATGGCTGGCACCTATCTCGCGAACGCGCTCGCATGGCGCAAGGGTGGAAATGCCGCGGTTATCACCCCGTCGCTGAAAGGCGGCTTCGCACAGAAGGTGGTGGCCCAGGTGGGGCAAGGCCCTTGCGGCAAACACCAGAACGGCCCTTACACGATCAGATGGGAGCAAAGTGATTCGGACGAGGTCGCTAAGCTGATTGAGATGCTTGAGTTGGCTAATGATGTTACGGCCGTGGAAGCGGTGACTGCCTTGCAACGCCTTCCCCGCAGCGGCGCAGTTCGAGAAGTGATTTCCTGGGTAAGGCGCCAAGCGCGAACCGGCGCTACCACGTCTTTTGGGCACCAGGAGGTCGAGAAGGCCATCGCCCGGCAGGTCCAGCTTCGTCGCCAGCGATACGCGGCAGACCGCGCAACGTTCTCCGCTATGACCGTACAGCAAGCGAAGAATCGAGAGTTCGACGGCGTGGTGGTGCTCTGGCCTTACCAAGTTGGAGGCGATGACGAGCACAAGCGGCGCTTGCTGTACAACGCCATCACTCGGGCGCGGCGGTGGTGTGCGGTGGTTTTGCAGAGCGAGGACCTGTTGAAGGGAGCCCCTTTCGCATGATGGCTGCCTAGTTGTGCGACGGGCGGTAATCGCTTGGGGTTCCAAGCTCGCGACGATGTTCGGCTGCACAAATCAGGTGTCGTTTCAGAGCAAAATGCTGTCGAATCGGGCCGAAGTTCGAGAGGAAACGCTGGGCTCGTCGCAGATCCCTGAGTCCGCGCCATCCGGCGCTCCCGCTCTCGGATCGGTTATGGCTGTCCCCGGGTTCGATCAAAGACCTCTTGTGGCGTGGCCGCATAGCAAAATGGCTTAGCACAAACTCGAAATCAGGTGGCATCCGCACGTTGCCTTGTCTCCATGCCGTGCGATCGGCACCCCGTCATCGGTCATCGAGGTGTCGCCCTCGACGATGACATTGGGCTTTACGTCGGGATGCCGTGGGCACGACACTTCGTCACCCTTACGGGCCACAAATATCCCGTCGAAGCGCATTTTGGTCGAAGCGGTAATGACTTTCCCGCCGTGGTCGGTGTCGTCGCCGAGGCGAACCAGATTCATCATGGAGATCGGCCGTTCAATAGCGAAAATACAGCACACCAAGCGCGCCTGGATCATTAGGCAGTTTGGTCTTTTTGGTGATTGCTGGTAGGTCGATATGTTTGACACTCGCCCAGCCAAAAACGCTGAAAATACCTTCTGCAAGGCGCACGAATCCTAGATATTTCCTCGAAATCCTGTAGGCGATTACGCCAAATATGGCTGCGGAAATAAGCGCACCCGGTATCACTTCTAGAGCAAGCGCTCCAAATTCCTGTAACGAATCCCCAGAGAAGTATGAGATCGCGGCAAATAGTAGATAAAGCGCGAGTAAGAGGCATCCAACGAGCTTGAGAAACCACCAAAACGACGCCCGATAGTGGGCATAGCGCCCCCGGCTGCAATGCGGGTGCAGGGCAATAATCCGATCGCTGATTCGACGGATGCCGTAGCCTAGCCAGCCGTCGCCATCGGGCTCGGCCACGACCTCGACCTCGTCACCCTCCTTGAACACCGATATCCACACCCAAGCCTTGACCGGCCTGCCGTCGAGTTCGAACTCTAGAAGATCGGCCTCCTCGGTCGTGTCGATTGCCATTGCGCCCAACCCGGCCGCGACGCCGCCGAGGCCGGCCAACCCGGCTGCGATCGCCGTCGCGCCCATGTTCGTGCGGTCACTTGCAGTAAAGACGAAGTCGCGACGGCATCGCATCTTGCGCAGGTTCTGGATGCGGCCGCGTAACAATTGCGCGGCACCCTGCGTGGGTTGCTTTGTCATTCTGTTCAGTAGCGGAAGTACAGTATGCCAAGCGCGCCCGGGTCCCCAGGTGTTTTCGTCTTCTTCGTGATTGCAGGCAGGTCAATGTCGCGCACGTTCTTCCATCCGAACACCTCGAATATGCCTTCGGCCAGACGAGTGAAGCCGGAGAATTTACTCGACACTCGATAAGCGACGAGCCCCAATATGAGAACTGAGCCCGCTCCACCCAACGCACAACCAATAACAAGCGTCGTCCAGTTTTGCAATGGCAATGACTGCAGCAGCGCTATCACGGCGACGAGGCCGTAAATAAAGAACAAAATCCCAGCTGAAATCCTTATCCACCAGCGCACGGATGCACGGAAGTGTGCGTACCGTCCTCGGCTGCAATGCGGATGCAGGGCGACGATACGATCGCTGATGCGACGGATGCCGTAGCCTAGCCAACCGTCGCTATCATGTTCGGCCACCACTTCGACCTCGTCTCCCTCTTCGAAGACCGACACCCACACCCAGGCTTTGACCGGCGTGCCGTCGAGTTCGAATTCGAGAAGGTCTGCTTCCTCGGTAGTGTCGATCGCCATTGCGCCCAACCCGGCCGCGACACCGCCGAGGCCTGCCAAACCCGCCGCAATGGCCGTTGCGCCCATACTCGTGCGGTCACTCGCCGTAAAGACGAAGTCCCTGCGGCAGCGCGTCTTGCGTAAGTTCTTGATGCGACCGCGTAGCAACTGCACAGTGCTCGTATTGATATCCGAAGTCATTTCTCTGATCCCTCCGCTTGGAGGCCGATGGCCTTCAATGCCGTTTCGAATCCTTCGTGTTGCTTGCCCGCAGACCAAGGGGGCGAATTCGGCGATTTGCCGAACGTGCACTTCTCAAGCCACGCTTGCAGGTCATCGTCTTCCATATAAGAGATCAACAGCTGGATCACCGTGATGACGATGGCGATCTCCCATCCCGATAGGAATAGCACGGCACGTCCGAGCAATAATAAAATAGTGCGTTCACCCAATACAACACCGGCTTCCTCTGCGGCGGTATTCATGGCTGCTGTCACTGCGACATCAACGGCCTTGCCAGCGGCCAGTGCTTCTGTCCGTGCCATCGCACCTTCAATACCTACGCCCGCCTTACCGACCCAAGCCACTTTTCCGCCAGCGATACGAGCTATCAACGGCGCGGAGGATGACATCGCCGTCAGAAGATTCGCGCTTGCGGCGGCAAAACCAAGAAAACCTTTGATGATATAGGCAGCGACAAAGGATGCCTTGCCGTCGCGTGCGTTGCTCACAACCTTCTCTGCATCGACCACAACACCGATCAATGCCGATACGCCACCAAAGTAACCCGTGATCGCCTTGAGATTTGCCAGTGTATTCCCGGCCTGCTCTGCCATGGCAGTCATCGCCTTCGTCGACGCATTGAGGCACGCCGACGTGGCGGATAGGCCGCTGGCAACCAGTAGTGCCTTATCCTGACCGCTCTTGTCTACCTTGGTCAGCGCGGCCGCAAAGCAGAACACCTCGATGATCGCCAGCACGCCGGCGATTCGTATGCCAGTGGCCGCTTCCTCGCCTTCCTTCGTGAGTCGCACGGCGTTCCACTGAGCACGCATGATCTGCCCGCGCTTATCCGCCGCCAGATCTCGCATCGTTTCCGTGAAAGCCCGTTGTGCTGGTATGCCGGCCCGCCGAAGCGCTTGATAGCCCTGTTCGAACGCTTCCCGCAGTGCTGGCTCCGCCTTCACCGCTTCCTTCACGATCTTGACCGTATCGTCCTTGCTGATGCCCACGCGCATCATCAGCACGGCGCGGATCAGGTACTCGCCGGCGCAATCGCCAGTCTTGCCGATGCCGGTCCATTTGAAGAGCGCGTTGCCAGTGGCGACGACCAACCGGTCGGTGTGATATTTCTTGAGCGCCGCTTCGGTCGCGGAGACTGGCGTCGCGTGCTCATCCACCTCCCCAATCTTTTCTCGGAGCTCCGAGAAGGTTTTCAGCTTTTCCAACGCCTTGGCTATTTTCTCCGACCACTCTGCGAGCTGCTCGCCTAGCGGCGCGCGGTAGGTGGTCGCTTGCGCGAGCAGTTCCTTGATCTCGGCTTTCGGCTCGCGTTGGTTGTACGCATAGGCACGCCAGACGAGGCTCGTGGCCTGCGTCGGGTCCGTTTGATTGACCAGGGTTTCGACTATCTTCTCGCCTTTTTCCTCGGAGGGCAGGCCGGTGATCGCCTCGGCCACCACGCCATCGAACGCGATGCCGTCGCCGATGTCGGTTTCGCTGTAGTCGTGAAGCGTCGCAAGGAGCACCGGCGCCTTCAGCCAGGCATCGACGTCGTCGGCGCGCTTGGCCTGCAACGTTTCGATGTCGTGCTGGAGCGCCTCGAACCGCGACCGGAAGTGGTCCAGCTTCGTGGTGTTGAGCTTTTCGCGGTACTTCGGCCAGGCTGCGTTCCCGATGCGCTGCGCCTCGGCCGGACTGATCTCGCCGGCCGCTTCGATGCGCTGTTCCGATGCAGCCTGCTCGGCGGGCGAGAGGATAGGCGTGATCGGCACCACCCCGTCGCCAGCGTAGGGGTTCGCCTTCATCGCTTCCCAGCCCGCCTGCAGGGCCGAGTGCATCCGGCTCTTGAATGCCACCGCGCCGTTGCGTACGATAATTTCGGCCTCTTCAATCGACTGCATGGCGTCGACCTGCACAGCCCGCTCCTTGACGTAGAGCGGAAGCATGCTTCCGGCGTCGTTGCGGAAGCCATTCAGTTCGTGCACCGCGCCAATGCCATCCCACAGAGCCAGCAACATGGGGGTGTAAGCCCAACAATGGCATTCGGTTAAGGCTTCGGCGCGGCACCAAACGAATTCCATCGCGTGCGGGGCTTGAAGGAGCGTCGCGGGTAGCGCCGCCCCGGGCGATTGCGTTGCCTGATTCGGGCCACTGCCGCCATCGCCTTATCCAGCCAGTCCGCAACAGTACGCCCTGCCATCAGAACAAGATTTTCCAGGTGGCGTCCGACAACAGACAGGCAATGCTTGAAATTGATCTTCAACGTCTTGCCGGATTGAGGCCATGAGATCGTGCGGCAGGATTCCTCTGGCCGGCCATTGGAAGGTAGCCGGTTGCGGGTATCTATTTCAAACAGTCGGGCAAGGTTGATCAGCAGGAAATGCCCATAGATCTCATGCTTTACACCGCGCTCCGTTTGCGAATGAAAGTCCTCCATGCCGATGATCTCTTTCGAAATCTTGTACAGCTCTTCGATGCCCCAGCGCCCGTGATACAGATCCGGAAAACAGTCTGCAGGATAACCGGCCTGATCCATCAGGGTCGTGGCATACACGTGGGTTTCATCCTCGATACGGCACTTCACCAGCCTGACTGAAAGCGGCTGAGGACCCACGGTGTGTCCGCGTTTTTTGAGCCCATGTTTCACTGCGGGCGACGGGACGTACTCGATAATGGCGTCCCTGCGCTCACTCCCCCAGAACGCGGCCACTTGCGAATTGGTGGTCCCCTGCTGCAGGCGGAACACCGCGTATTGTCCGCTGGCCAGAACCTGATGCAGCATCAGGTAGCTGAAGTAGCCCCGGTCGAAAATGACCAGATCTCCCTCCTCCAGTTTTGCCAGATGGTCAGGCACACAGCGGCGTTCATCGTTGTGGGGTACCAGTACGAAATCGTAGATCAGTTGTTCCTGCAGGTTGTACAAGCCGCTCACCATGCCGCAAGGGTAATGCCGGGTCGTCTCCCGCGGAGTTTTATAGCCGTATTCCAGCAGGCCGCGGGGCGCATTGATTTTCGAGCCGTCTATGGCGAAAACGCGATGCCCTTTCCAGTTCGGGGTATCCCGGTGAGCATGCCACAGTGAAATCAGTTCGTTGTTGAGCGTTTTAAAAATGGCTTCTGGAAGCTTTTGCCGGGCCTCACACAGCGACGAAGCCGCAACAGCATCGGTACGGGGCAGAGTGATCCCTTTGTCCGAACAGGACTCCCAGAGTGCGCACAGACTGCTGCCATAGCCCTGCCGGTTTCTACTCAAAACCAGCTTCAGGATGAATACGACCAGCAGCCGGGTATCGATCACGCGCTTACGTTTTCGCCAGATTGGATCCATGGCTTGACAGGTTTGCTCAAACAGTTCGCCGGCTTTTGTCCAAAACACTGATATTTCTTCATGAGGCATCGGGAAGAGGAACCTTGCTCGATTTTTTGAGAAAACTAGCATAGCGCTTAACCGAATGCCATTGTCGGGCTTACACCCCCTAAATGGGCACTACCGGCATGCCGCCATTCGATACCCGGCCACATGAAATACGCGGCTGACAAGATGCCTCCGGTCGACGCTTACGAAATGGGTGATCACGTTCGCCGAAATACGCACACTCGACATTCTCCAAGAACCGCCACGGTCGCTTCCGCGATAGCGATGTGCTACGCCATGTGTTCGAGTCGGTAGTGGGTCGATGCATGTCCGAAGGGCTTGTCAAGGGAGAAGGATTCGCGATTGACGCGAGCATCATTAGAGCCGATGCGAGCTCTGTACGCGCTGTTCCGGGTTCTGATCCCATCGACGGGGACTGCGTCAACGGCCAAAGCCGTGCAGTGCGGGAGTATCTGGAAGCATTGGAAAAAGCCAATTCGGCAAACACCGAAGTGGCAGAGAAGGAAGAGACATTGACGCCTCCAAAGAGGCTATCTCTGACGGATCCCGCCGCGAGCTGGACAGCCGCGAAGGGTGGCTTGCCGTTCTTCGCCTACTCGACCAATTATCTGATTGACCTGCAGGCGGGGATCATCGTGGACGTCGAGGCGACGCCCGCGAACCGGACGCACGAAGTGGAATCAACCAGAACGATGATTGACCGCGTTGAGCGGCGGCATGATCTCAAACCTCGACGTCTTGCAGGCGACACCGCGTATGGCTCAGCGGCGATGCTTGCCTGGATGATCCAAGAGAAGGAAATTGCACCACATGTTCCGGTCTGGGATAAAACCGCACGCAAGGACAACACATTGTCCAGCAGCGAGTTCAAATGGGGGCATTGTCACGTTGATGATGATTTAGCGAAAAAGAGGCGCTTTACGGCCATTGTTTAAAACGCAGACGGATTTTGGCCCTGGAGCGTCAAGTGACGCCACGATTCCAATCGGAGCGTAAGCTCGCGACGATGTTCGGCTGCACAAATCAGGTGTCGTTTTAGAGCAAAATGCTGTCGAATCGGGCCGAAGTTCGAAAGGAAGCGCTGTGCTTGTCGCAAATCTCTTAAGCCGCGCATGCGGCGCTCCCGCTCTCGGGTCGGTTGAGGCTGTCCCGGCGTTCGATCAAAGACCTCTTGCGGCGTGGCCGCATAGCAAAATGGTTTAGCGCAAACTCGAAATTAGGTGGCATCCGCACGTTGCCTTGTCTCCATGCCGCGCGATCGGAATTCCGTCATCTGTCATCGACTCATCGCCGTCCAGAATTAAGTTTGGCTTCACATCGGGATGCTTGGGACAGGAAACCTCGTCCCCTTTGCGCGCGACATAGCGACCGTCGAACCGCATTGTTGCGGAAGCGGTAACTACCTTTCCGCCATGATCCGTATCATCGTCGAGGCGTATCAGGTTCATCATAGATAGCAAGTTCACCTAGTATCGGAAATACAATACACCAAGCGCGCCAGGATCGCTCGGCGTCTTGGTCTTTTTCGTGATCGCGGGCAGGTCGATGTGTTTGACGTTCGGCCAGCCGAACACTTGGAAGATACCTTCTGCTAGATGTACAAAGCCCATGAACCGCCTGGCGATTCGATAGGCTATGATGCCGTAGGTCAGTGCGGCAAGCAGGCCTCCTGCAAGACAAACCAATATGAAAGGAACAATGTCTGTTGCAGAAACTGATTTAAAATAGGCGACTATTGCTATCAACATCCAAGTGGCGAGAAGTAATCCCCCGACTAGCTTACAGAACCACGAAAACGATGCTTTATAGTGCGCGTAGCGTCCCCGGCTGCAATGGGGATGCAGTGCGACGATGCGGTCATTGACTCGGCGGATGCCGTATCCGATCCAACCGTCGCTGCCGGGTTCGGCTACGACCTCGACTTCGTCTCCTTCCTGAAACACGGACACCCACACCCAGGCCTTAACAGGCGTGCCGTCGAGTTCAAATTCGAGAAGGTCTGCCTCCTCTGTCGTGTCCATCGCCATCGCGCCCAAGCCTGCCGCGACACCGCCAAGGCCAGCCAAGCCCGCCGCGATTGCCGTTGCGCCCATGTTTGTGCGGTCACGCGCCGTGAAGACGAAATCCTGGCGGCAACGCGTCTTGCGCAAGTTATGGATGCGACCACGCAACAGTTGTGCGGCACCCTGCGTAACTTCCGTCGTCATTCCTTTGCTCCCTCTGCCTGAAGACCAACAGCCTTCAGCGCTTTTTCGAATCCTTCATGTTGCTTCCCGGCGGACCAGGGCGGTGAATTGGGCGATTTGCCGAACGCACATTTCTCAAGCCACGACTGCAGGTCGTCATCTTCCCACCATGCAACCAGCAATTGAATTACCGTAATAACGATTGCGATTTCCCACCCTGATAGGAAAAGCACGATACGGCCCAGAAACAGCAGCCCAGCACGTTCGCCAATGACGATTCCGGCTTCCTCAGCCGCGGCGTTCATAGCCCTGGTCACTGCGACGTCGACAGCCTTGCCCGCAGCCAAAGCCTCCGATCGCGCTGTCGCCCCTTCAATTCCTGCACCGACCTTGCCAAGCCAAGCCACTTTCCCGCCCCCGACGCGCGCGATCAGCGGGGCCGACGACGACAATGCTGTCAAGAGATTGGCGGATACGGTTCCCAATCCCAAGGCTACTTTGAACACGTAGACCACCCCGAGCGAATATTTTCGATTTTTGAAGTTGTCAGATACTTTGCCTGCGTCCACGACTGCGCCGATCAGCGCCGATACCCCACCCAAATACCCCGTGATCGCCTTAAGATTCGCCAACGTCTGCGCGGCGTGCTCTGCCATGGCAGTCATCGCCTTAGTCGACGCCGTGAGGCAGGCTGACGTGGCCGATAAGCCGCTCGCCACGAGCAGCGCGTATTCCTCGCTGCTCTTGTCGGGCTTGAGCAACGCGGCCCCGAAGCAGAACACCTCGATGATTGCCAGCACGCCGGCGATCCGGATGCCTGCCGCCGCTTCCTCTCCTTCATGGGTGAGCTTCACCGCGTCCCAATGCGCTCGCATGACTTTGCCGCGCTCGTCGGCCGCCAGATCCCGCATCGCCCGTGCGAACGCGTCTCTCGCGGGAACGCCAGCTTGCCTGAGCGCAAGGTAGCCACGTTCGAACGCGTCTCGCAGCGCAGGTTCTGCCTTCACCGCTTCCTTCACAATCTTGACTGTATCGTCCTTGCTAATGCCCACGCGCATCATCAAAACGGCGCGGATTAGGTACTCGCCGGTGCCACCGCCAATTTGGCCTATGCCGGTCCATTTGAACAGCGCGTTGCCGGTCGTGACGACCAATCGGTCGGTGTGATATTTCTTGAGCGCCGCTTCGGTCGCCGAGACGGGATTCGTGTGCTCGTCCACCTCGCCGATTTTCTCGCAAAGCTCGGGAAATGCCTTCAGCTTTTCGAGCTTTTTGCCGATCGACTCTGCAATTTCAAAGAGCTGCTCACGCACTGTCGGTTGATACGTCGTCGCTTGCGCGAGCAGTTCCTTGATCTCAGCTTTCGGCTCGCGCTGGTTGTAAGCATAGGCACGCCAGACAAGGCTCGTGGGCTGCGTCGGGTCCGTTTGATTGACCAGTTTTTCGACGATCTTCTCGCCGTTTGCCTCGGACGGCAGGCCAGTGATGGCCTCGGCCACCACGCCATCGAAAGCGAGACCGTCGCCGATATCGTTCTCGCTATAATCGTGCAGGGTTGCAAGCAGCACTGGCGCTTTCAGCCAGGCATCCACATCGGCAGCTCGCTTCGCTTGCAATTGCTCGATATCTTTTTGGAGTTGCTCGAAGCTTGAGCGAAAGTTGCCAAGCTTCGTCGCGTTAAGCTTTTTGTAATAACTCGGCCAGGCTTCGTCACCAATACGTCGTGCTTCCGCTGGGCTGATATCTCCGGCCGCCTCAATTCGATGATCCGCCGCGGCCTGCTCCTCTGGAGACTGCAAGGGAGTGATCGGAACCACGCCATCGCCGGCGTACGGATTAGCCTTGAGGGCTTCCCATCCAGCCTGAAGGGCAGAACGCATCCGGCTTTTGGACGTGACAGCTCCGTTTCGCACGATCACCTCTGCCTCATCGATCGACTGCAGGGCGTCAATTTGGGCTGCGCGTTCGTTCACATAAATCGACAGCATGCTCGCGGCGTCATTGCGAAATCCGTTGAGTTCATGCACTGCGCCAATGCCATCCCAAAGCGCCAGTAGCATCGGCGGATGTGACTTATCCTTACCAGTGTCGCCGACGTTCTTCATCAGCTTCAGCAGTTCTGTACTGGCGGAGCTGGGAGTCGCCTGACGGATCGACAAAGGATAACGCGTTGCTTCGCGGGCTAGCAGCGCCGATTGATAGCGGCCGGTGTCGTCGGACAGCGGGACCGATGGCGGATTCAAGACTTTTGGATCGAATCCCGGCATATATTCGACCACATCATCGATCGACGACTGCGTGGCCAGCACCGCATGCCCACTTGAATCCGTTTGCGCTTCGATCCACTGGGCTGGCTCGATCAGTTGCATACGCTGCTGACGCAGACTCTCGTTTTTCGCATATTGCGTGAAGATGTCGTCGTGCCAGGCGTGCTCGGAGAAGGCGAGCCACACCTTGCCGCATTTTTTCGGCTGCTCGATGGCGATCATGTCCATCTGCACAGCGATGCCCTTCTTCGCGCAGGCAAGATCCGTACGCGGCTCGCGCGGCAGCGGCGGCGGCTGGTCCTGCTTCCACAGCCGCCCATCCGGTGTCACCCGGTAGGCTTGCCAGTAGTTACGCCCGCGCGCGCCCTTCTCGTAGAACAGGAACAACCATCCTGCGCGCAGCGTGCGCAGGCCGTACTCGTGGTCCTGCAATGCGATATCGGTCATGCCGTTGCCGGTGATGCCGCCTGGCAGCTTCACGTCGGCATTTTTCGGGAGTACGGCATAGCGTACGGGCAAGATTGGCAGGCCACTCTTCTGGCAGTTTTCACATGGAGTCTGGTCGGTCATGCAGTGAATGTACCAATATTGTTATTGACGTACCAAGCCCCGCCTTTTATCTCATCTATTTCCTGCTCTGACAGTTCACCTGCCGCGGCCGCATAGAAATAGTCGCGCGAAACCTCACCGAGCGCCTTCAGGATCCGCGGATGCGAGTCAAAATGCGGATGCCAGGTGAGTGCCTGGTCAATGAAAAACAGTGCATCGGCGCGATCGAGTCCGTACAAATGTGCACGCCCGGCTGCTGCCACAGCGACCCCGATCTCTTCGGGCGTCGGTTGCCGGTCGGTGGCATTCATATGAAGTGCGATCGCGCGGTTGACGATGCCATGCCGCCGGATCGCTGCCCACTGTTCCGGCTTGAGCATCAGGTCCTTCACCATCGCGTCGTATAGGCCAGTGTACGCCGTTAGGCGTGCGCCTGCGTCGAGTGCATGCCAGGTCTTGACCGGCCCGAGTAGCGTTTCACGCTGCATCAAAGTCAGGCAAGGCCACAGCAGCCCAAACGCGCGCGAGTCTTGAAACCGAAGTACGCACGTCTTGCCGCGATCGTCGGTTTGTAGCGCGTGCTGTGAGAGGTGTACCGCAATCTCATCAGCGCTCGAGGCAGTCGCCAGCCAGCCGCCAATCCGCTGTCCCGGCCCGCGGCTCACCGCGTCCGGACGGCGATCCGCAAGCGCAACGCGCACGCTCTCGCCCAAAAGCCAGCCGAAGTGTGGTTTCGTCGGGTCTAGAGATAGCAGATAGGGCTGGTGGTCGGCCGGAAATGCTTCATGCTTGATCGCTATCGTTGCGCGCGGAAGCGCTGCAAGTGAGGGCTTGCCTTTTGCCGGCTGCTGCAATGCACGCGGCTGCGGATCGACGAGCACAAGGCAGTGCATTGCACGATGCCGGGTAAAGTAGTCCCGCAGCGCGAGTACAGTTGTTTCCACCACTGCGGCTTCGCTAGAATGCGACCTATTCTCGATCATATCAATCCAGCTCCATAACCGATGCGCTATCAGCGGCCGCACCAGCAGCTTTCCATGAGCAGCCCTTGTCGACGCTTGTGAGCGTTGCCGGCACCCGCATAGACGCAGCGCCGGGTTTGTCCCAGCTCGCGCACTTTTCCAAGATGGAGCCCGTCGTGCCGTTCTCGATTGCCTCGGCCGTGATCTTGATGTACGAGCCCCCTGCGCCGATCCAGATTTCCTTGTCGGCCGAGATGACTACCCGACCCGTCGAGCTTGTGATCGTTAGGTCCTTCAGTGCAGACAGCGACATGGCGTTGCCCTGCGCTTGGATTTCCACTTTCCCCTTTGCGGCGAACAGTTTCATGCCGGCGTTTTGTACAAACAGGCTGAACTTTTCCATGGCACCAACAAGCAGCGACTTGCCCGTGGCAATGTTCGTGTTCTGACCGCTCACGATGTTCACATGCTGACTCGCCGTCGCCTGCAGTGAGTCCTGCGTCGACAGCCCCATGCTGGCCGGGCTTGCTAGCAACATGACTGGCGTGCCGAAGCCGTTTGCGGTGCCCGTGCCACCGCCCGCAGTGCGTCCGCTTGCCGTGCTGCCAGATCGGCTGTAGCGCGTTGCTTGGGCGAACTTATCGAGTGATTCCAATCCGTCTTCCAGGCCTTCAGCTTGGTTTGCTGTGCTGGCCTGGGACGCGGTGTCAACAACCTGCTTCGCGCCTGCAAGCTGTTCGAACGCTGCACTGGTGTCAAGCGGCTGCGAGGCCGAAGTAGGATGGGTGGAAACGAAGAGCCCCTGGCCCGCACGTACGGCACCGTACGCATCAGACTTCAGATCAAAACCGCTGCCCAGAAAAGCGCCTCGCGCGTTGTTGTTTTGCTGGATGAGATAGCCCAGATGCAGATGGCTCTGGTAGCTGCTCGAATAGAGATGCACGCGATTCTGGGCAGTGGAGTCATCCAGGACCAGCTGGTTATATCCGCTCCCACTATATTCTTTCGAGAGAAGCCCGGAGAGCAGGCCATTCGTGTGCCAAGTCGGCTGCGTTGAACCTCCGAACACACGGGAGACAATGACTGGCCGGTCACAGTCCCCCCCGACGAAGTCCACCAATACCTCGTCGCCGGCACGCAGCGGATGAACAGCGCCGCGCTGGCCACCCGCGTCGGCAAACGCCGTGCGGACCCAGCAGGAGGACTGTGCATTGAGATACCACGGAAAGTGAAGTCTGGCGCGGTTCAGGCGATCGGTCTGGACCTCCTCACTGCCATTGGCAACGACCATTGCGTTCATCAGCGCCATTTGCGGCTTGTGGTGCTCCCGAGGCAACCGGAATGGCGTGCTACGGCGTTGAGCCTCGACGCGTACTTGGAAGAATCCCTTGCTACCGTCCGAATGGGTAACGGTCGCCCCCGACTCGCTGGAGGCCATCGCCTCCATTTCGTGACGCAGACTATCGTCAAACAACGGATACGCGTTCATGCCTGGCACGTTGTTACGGATGGCCCATTTCACGCCAAGGATCACATACTCGTTCTCCCGCGATGATGGGCTGGCGCTCGCGCCGCTAATGTCGAGAGTGAAGCGATAGCCGGGCATCGCTGATCGAAGGCCGCCGATGGCATCAAAGCGCTGGATCTGCGACTGCCATGCTTCCACACGCGTGCGGGCCTGCCGCTCACCGTCCTTTCGCTCGCCCCAGGTGTACGCGCCCGTGTAGTCGTAGACCTCACCGTCGACGGGCACCGAATCCGGCGCCAAGGTAGCCACCTGCACGCGCTGCTCGACAGTCGGTCGCTTGTAGTCGAACGTAGCGGCTGTCAGCCCCGCGCTGTGCAGTTGCAGCCGCTGGCGCCACGACACAAACCCGTGAAAATCCTCATTGCCGCCCGCGCGCCCGAGCTTAACGGTGCTCTCTGAAAGCGCAGGCACATTGAACACATCGTCCATAATCACGAGGGTGTGGGAGCGACCATCATCGGCGAACTCAAAACGACCAAAGACGCCAGCCTCCTCCATGCTCCGGTAGACGAAATTCAGATCGAACTCGCTTTGCATGCGATAGGAGTATGACGGCATTGCCTGGCGCAGTGCAAACCTGAAACCCTTGCTTCTTGCCTGAGGGTGCTGACAAAAAACGTCCGACAAGATACGTTCACCGGTGACTTCTTGCCAGTCGCGTTGATCACGTCGCAGGCGCAGAAAGTACAGCCACGACGAAAATCGTAGTTGGTAGAAAACGCAAGAACCATCCCCACCAAGTTCCGTGAGGTCGTGCACATAGCCGTGGATCGGCATGTACGAACCGTCAGCTTGCTGGATCCACAATGCGATTTCGTTGCCGAGCAGAGTGGTAGCATCGATTGGACTTCCGGTGCGCAGGGCAGCCGCTTCGACGACGAATTCGTAGTCTCTCCCGAGGTGGCCCGAACCTTTCACCCAGAGGGGAACCAGTCGGTCGGGTCCGGCGGGAGTATCGAGTTTGATAATGCGTTGGAATTGCGAGTAGCCGCCCTGAAGTAGCTGGCTAAGGGATTGCGACATCGCGTGCTCCGTTCACATTTTATTCTTATACTGCGCGTTTCGCATTCTAGAGAAAACGGGCACTATGCTGCAACATAATAAGACGTCGAGGCGATAGGTGGCAACTTGTTGACGTAAACGAATTACCCGCCCGCCCTAGAAAAGTGCCAACACGACTTTCGTCAGCTAAGCATTCTTAACGATTAGTCATTTCATGATTTATAAAATATTGGACCAAAATGCCACACAGTTTCGTCAGAGAGGGCCGGGGAACGATGGAAAGCATTGTCACGTTGTCGAAGCGGTAGAGTAAGCTTGACGCATGACAACCTCGTCTATTTACCGCGGCCATTGCTTTCCGCCTGCCATCATCAGCCTCGCGGTGCGCTGGTATTTTCGCTTCTCGCTGACCTTTCTTGATATCGAAGAATTGTTGCTCGAGCGCAGCGTCGTGGTGAGCTACGAATCGATCCGACGATGGTGCGATAAATTCGGCGATCACTTTGCCTGACAAGTGAAGGTCACCGGGCGCAAGGCGAACACTTGGCATCTGGACCAGATGTTCGTGTGTCTGTGCGGTGAGCGTTACTGGCTATGGCGTGTCCGTGCGAGGAAAGCCACATAAAAACCAGTGCTGATGCAGGCTGCCCGTCAGCTTTACGTAAACCTTTCATCTCTACACGTTTATCAAGGTCAACGCGCTGGACTTGGCGCAATCGGAGAAAGTACAGCAGGCCTTGACCAGCCATTTGGGGCGATCGCTGAACATCGGCCGCGCTGCTGGCGAGCGACGGCTGGATCGAGGTGCAAGGTTTTTCAAGATAAGTCTCGTTCTCCACATTCTTGCATTACATGATCATGAATCGACCGCCATTGACTTCCGACGCAAGCATGCTGGAAGTTGAAATTGAATCGCTACGCTTTGCGCTCGGGAAGCACGTTGTGCTTTCTGATGGGGCAATGCTTGCCTCCGGCGACCTTTTCAAGGTGGTACTGTCTGGCTCGATGGCGCTGGATGGCCAACCTCTACGGTGCGCCGGTTTCTTACCAGGGGTCACGCTATGGTTGAGCGCGGGTCACGTGCGTCCGATGGACGGCGAAGACCCAGATGAACTGCTTGACTACATCTGGCAGAAGATCCGCCCTAGACTCATCGAGTGGTTGGGCGTGCCCGCGTCGCCCGCAGCCGTAAAGATGGCGTTCCGTGATTTGCGCCTCGAAGCCGGGTGGGACGATCGGCATCGTGGACAGGCCGGCGCCATGGAGATTGAGGTGCGGCACGCGCCAGAGGCAATCGCCCAGTACCGCAAACGTCGCCGCTCGCAGCCACTGGTGGAGCGAGCGCCCACGCCGGAAGAAGAAACCCGTCAGCAGCAAGCAACGATTCGCGCCTTGCTCATCGAGGCGATCAGCCGCAGTAGTGATACAGCCAACCCGAAGCTCGCTCGCTTGCCGGGCCTCGTGCGGTATCGTGTGAGTGGCGCAATGAAAGCGTGGCACGCTGCACGGGACGCGTTAGACGCGGTGGACTCGCAGAGCTTCACTCAGGCGCTAAGGACAAAAGGGGTGCTTGCGCTGATGCGATTCATCGATCCGTTCATCCGGGACATACTGCCTAACGGGGCAGACGGATTCAACGCCATGCAGGTCCGGATGATCGCGCAATACAGCATCATCTGGCTTGCATTTGAGGTGCGTCATGGTGTGTTCTATGAGCCGACACCCCCATTGCACCGCCTGCTCGACGACTCTTACATTGCTGACGACGTGCCGGTCGGAATGATCACGCTGCCTGCCGACACGGTGTGCATTATTCCTGAACCGTCGCGGTGGAAGAAGGCCGGTGATGTCGAGGCGATCGCCATTTTTCGCACCGAACAGACGCTCGACCTGGTTGCGTGGACATGCCAGGATAGCGCGACGACCGGCGCGATGGACGTCATCAGCTTGTCGTTGGACGATCCAGATAAAACCATTCATGCGCTGCTCGATGAATCCTTTCGCAACTCACGGGACCCTGAGGATGGGGAGACACTTGCGCTCTGGCGCGGCGCCATGGATTACAGCATCAAAATGTTGCTGTACCTGAATGCGCGAGATGCGCAGATCGTACACGAGCAGGCGTATACCAAGGCACCGCGTCAGTTCAATGGGCTGGGCAAGCGCCGGCGCGCCGAGCGACTGGCTGAGATCGAACAACTCTATGACCGGCATATTGTTGGCCCGGCGATCCTGGATGTGGGGCTGGCACCGTCCCTTGGGGGAGACGGAGAGCATCACGAGGTTCGAGGGCATTGGCGACGACCGCACTTCCGGATGCAACCGCATGGGCCGCAGGCAGCGCTGCGTAAGTTGATTTTCGTGGGACCGACGATCGTACGGCCGGACCGCCTTAACTAACTGATCACCGACCTTCTAATCATCGAAGGCGATCCGAATTTCATTGTTTGACCGGCTCCAGTACTAGTCCGAAACGGCTGTAGAGTAGGTCAGTTAATAAACTGACCTTGCCTCGAAACGACTTACAGCAGAGATGTAAGCTTGAACTTCCCTCGGTATGGCGGACATTTCTGGCCTATGATCTGAAAACTCCCAACCACTTGCATTACGCATAGACACTCGATTGAAATATCAGTGGGACGGGAGCGCGAAGGCGTCGACTAGGTTCTGCTCTGGCCGACGAAAGCAACGACCAAGACCAATGAACAATAGTTATAAATTTACCGAGAAGCGCCGTTTCGCGTGGATGTTATTTCGCAAACGGAAGGCCATCAAACTGGAGCCGGCAACTATCTGCTTTAACGAAGGAACATATCATCTCCTCTCTGTTCGCAATGTTCAGGAGAAGCCGGCACCGTTTCCCGTGTCGATATTCCGGGTGACGCAACTGCAGATCGACGTCGTCAGTGATCACAAAGTCTTTACCTTCCGACTGATTGCGAAGCCTGCCCGTGCGACTGAACTTCAGCGAGCGATCATCGAGACTGCCCGAACTGCGATGACAAAGTTCGTGGATAAACTGACCGCTCAGGTGACGGCTATCGAGGCGGCTAAATCCGAAACGTACGCCGAACTGTCGTACGTACGTCACTCTCGAGGCCAGCGCCTCGCTGAATCTTATTTGAAGAGTGCTGAGTCCATTCGCTCACGACTAGCGACGTGTACGGCGTGGCATCTGCTCAATGTCAATCAGAGAGAGCGGGTAGCCGCACTCCGTGTTCGCATGGACGCACTCTTTCCTTATCTGAAGGACTGGCCTAAGACACGCGACTTGCATAATGAAATGTTTGTGTCGCACTATGCCCACCACGAGCAACTCTACTTTAGGAACGTCGAGAACAGCCCACTAACGAAAGAACAGGTGGATGCCGCGTTGACGTTTGACGATGCCACAATTGTCGTCGCCGCCGCCAGTTCCGGAAAGAGTTCGTGCATTGTCGGTAAAATTGGCTTCGCCCTTAAAGCGGGTCTGTTCCGGGATGATCAGATCCTCGCCCTAGCCTTCAACAAGGATGCAGCCAGACAATTACAGGAACGGTTGAATGGCAAGCTCGCGCCAGTACTTGGACGTCGCGTGAACGTCGCGTCGAAAACATTTCATGGATTCGGATTGTCGATTCTTCTGCAGCATTACGGAGCGGACTACGAACCCAGGGTGCTGAAAGAAGAAGGCAAGGAGGAGGGTCGTGTTCTCAAAGCTGCCATCGACGGGTTGCTCGCGAACGACCCCACATTCCAGACGGCACTGGTAGAGTGGATGATGACAGCCGGCTACGAAGATCCGCAACCGCTCGGGTCAACAGAAGACCTCAAGGAGTGCGAGCGGCGTTACGAGGAATGCTGCCGTGAGCGTATCCGGTCGAAGAATAACGCGTCCAGAAAACCCTACGAGCCAACGATTCCAACATTTTCGGACAAGCTTTACGTTCGATCGCTTCAGGAACGTAGCATCGCCAACTGGTTGCTGATGCACGGAATTCCGTTTGAGTATGAGGCTGCGGATTGGGAGGGGGGAAAGCGTCTAGGCCTACGGCCGAAGACGCCGACGAGTCGCAGACCGCCGTACACCCCAGATTTCACCTACCGCGCCACGCGCACGCTACCGGACGGCAGCCCTGGTTCAGTACGGATCGTCCACGAACACTTTGCACTCGACTCGAGCGGCAACGCTCCCGAATGGCTGGGCGGAAAGCGATACGTCGAGCAGGCAAAAGGCAAGCGTAATATGTATAAAGCGTGGGTCGGCGAAGCATCAAGCACCACCAGTGAGGGGATCCACTTTTTCGAAACGCGCTCGGCCGACCTGTACGATGGCACCATCTTCGACAAGCTTCGAACCTCTTTGGAATCTCAAGGGATCACGATTGGATCGCCGAGCCCGAAGATTGCAGCAAGAGCGCTTGCCAGCTTTCGGGAGTCTAACGAACACGAACGACTTCTGACTGACTTCGTCACTAGCTTCAAGGAATCGGGACTGACGAAGGATGAAGTGACACAAGCTGGCACAAACTCCGAGAACCCGCATCGGGCCCGGCTCTTTCTGCGTGTGGCATTCAGACTATTCGATGAATACGAACGTGCACTGCATGGCCTCAGTGCTACGCCGGAGCGGATAGACTACGCGGACATGCTCCGCGATGCCCAGCGCCTGCTCGCGCAAAAGAAGGTGAAAGTACCGTACCGGTTTATTCTGGTGGACGAATTCCAGGACATTTCCGCCCTTCGAGCGAATTTGGTGAAGGCAGTCCTCGATCAGGCTCCGGATGATTCCATCTTATTCTGCGTTGGCGACGACTGGCAAACAATCAATCGGTTCGCTGGTTCAGACGTCAGCATCTTCACAGGCGCCGAAGCATATTTCCGCCGTCATGTTGAACTCCTCAAACTGAGCAAAACATTTCGGTGCACCCAGGGTATTGCCGACGTTTCGCGAAGATTGGTCATGCACAACGAGAACCAGTTCGACAAAGATGTGAAATCGCATTATCCGTTGGTCTCTGACACCGTTCGGATTGTGGAGCACGGAGCCACAGCATCTGAGCGGCGACAAGCGCTCATCAGCGAGCTTGATCTCATCGCGCAAACCGGAAAAGACATCATTCGCGCCACAGCCGCGGCGGTACATGGCAAGATGCCGGCCGAGAACGAAATTTCCTTAGTACAGATCCTACGCAGAACTCAGACCGATTCGAGCGCGCCTGAGGGCCTGGACGACGAATTTCTCGACGACCTCAAGGAAAGATACAAGAAATGCCTGACAATCCTTGTGATGAGCGTACATGGCTCCAAGGGATTAGAGGCAGACTTCGTGATCATTCCGGGTCTCGACTCGGGCTTCCGGGGCTTCCCGGATGATCGGCCAGCGGAATGGCTTCGGGACCTCGTGCTGCCACGGATTACTGATCCAGTTGAGGAAGAGCGCCGACTGCTCTATGTCGGGCTAACAAGAGCTCGCTACCGATGCACGGTACTCGTCTCAGCGGAAAGGCCAAGCCAGTTTGCTCTCGAACTCGCCGCAAACGCCGACACCTCACCGGCGATCGAGTGGATTCGCCACGACAGCCAGCGTGTTCCGTGCCCACGCTGCCAAATTGGTTCTCTCGTACTTCCTGACACCCGAACGTCTAAACGGGTGTGCACTAGGCGTAACTCGTGCGGATTCCGGGAAAGACCGGAGCCCGGTTAAGGCGTTCTGGTGCAAATAGGTAAGAATATTGAAAATTTTCTTACCTGTAGGGGTCGTCTCGGAAAACGGACTGCAAAGTACGCTAAACCGGTTGCAGCGGCCTGAAGGCAATCGCTTTCGGCGGTCATAAAACGTCGTGCGGGGCCGTGTTGATATCGAGCCTGTCCACGTCGAATAGGGAGTAGAGGTCTGGGGAGAAACGGAACAGCCAACTCACCACCTTGTCGCTGCGCCCCACCTCCGCGGGACATAGCGGCGGACACTCCGTACGCTCGACGCTTTAATAACACGTTACGCCGTAAAAAATGCGGTGACATCATAAATTGTTACGGCGTAACGTTTTATTCAAGCGTCTAGGGGGCGCTTACTTGGACCCGTTTATCAGAGCCCATGCCAATTCGTTTTGGATCTCCGTGATATCCAAGACGTGCTTTGCGCGTGTGCATGCGACATACAACAATCGTAGCTCATCCTCGTCCAAGGCCGTCTTGCCATCCTCCTTTCTAAAGCGGAAGTCGTTCATCAGCTTGACGCGCCCCCATTCAAGGCCCTTGGCACGGTGAACGGTGGAGATGACGTAATCCGCTTTTTCCTCGGGTGTGATCATCGGCACCAGGCTGCGCAAACCGTTCGTACCGTATTCGTCGATGAACTCGACAATCGGTTGCGTGTCGCGGCCCGCGACGCTGCGCGAATAATCCTGCGCCTCTTTCCATGTCTCGAAAAGCGAGAACGCAGCCGGACGGAATGCTCGCTTGCCGGCCATCAGGGAATCGGCGCCGTCCGCGTAGGCGAGTATTTCAGCCGCACTCATCCGAATCGCGGGCTTTTTGCCGGCGACCACGCCCGAGGCAAGCTCCCATATGGCTGTGACGTTTTTGCGGCACAGAACCGCATCAACCGGAGGCTGGATGGACGGATCGTAGACCACGAATGAGCCGAGATTCTCTTTGCCCCGAACCGGTGTTTTTTCACCGAGTACGCGCAGAATCTCGCTCGCCAATATTGCAATCTGTGAGCCAAATCTGAATGACTGCGTCAGCCGGCGCTCGGGCGCCTCGATCGCGGCCATCGCATTGATCGCACCACGCCATTCATAGATTTGCTGGTAGGGGTCACCGACGTAAATCGTTTGCGCATGCTTCTGACGGCTGAGCACAGAGAGCATGACACCATCGCTGTCCTGCGCTTCGTCAAAAAGGATGACGTCGGCGTTGATCTTCGGGTTGGATTGCGCCCAGACTTTCAGATAGACATCCGGGATGATGGCGCTGCGTCCTTTCGGATCAACGCTTTCTTGCCACCGTCGGACCACATGGGGCACGAGATTGGAGCGCAGCCAGGCGGCCGCGCGCTCGTCAACCTTCTCGTCGACGACGATGTGCTCAGCGAGCGGTACAGCATCGGCTGAACGACAAAACCGACCCAAGCCTTCAATGATCATCCTTCCGAGATCGAATTGCTCGAGATCGAGATCTCGTCCCGTTACCGATGGAACCCGAATTGGCTGGATCTTATAACGCGCGGCTAATTGATGAGGTGCTTCTTCCGGTAAATTGAGCCGTGCGGTAAGTGCCGCGTTGACTGACGCGAAGGCGAGCGAGTGCACGGTCCGGCAGTTCACGGATGCCGGGAATTTATGGCGTGCATGCTCGGCGATGGTTTTATTGAACGCGAGGTAGCTGCAGCGCCGCTCGCCCATCGCGCTGGCGAGCAGCTCAAGCGTGGAGGTCTTCCCGGCGCCGGCATAGGCTTTCACTTTGAGATCGCCGCCCTGCAGGGCCGCATCGACCACGGCGCTCTGCTCAGCGGTAGACGGGAACAGAAGAGACATCGTCATGCCTTGCAGTAAAAGCGACGATCCATGCGGATACCTTGGTGCTGTATAAATAACCAGTATTGAAGTGTACGCTATTCGCCAGCTTTCTTGGGTAACTGAAATGATGTCGTCTATCGGGTCAACGCCGGGCGTTACGAACTAGTGCCTAAACGCCTCGATCATCAGCCTCATTCTGCGGTCGCTTCCGTATAAATTCCGGATATTTACCTTACAGTAACGTAAAGAATGCTGACTCAGCGGAGAAGATCATAGCTGTACCAGAGCACGCAGACGATATTTCGTTATTGGACGGCGTAACGTAAAACGACCGAGAGGACGGCCGCGCAAAGAAAACCCCCTGTCGAACATGGAGCGCCAAAAATCGTTTCGCGCACACCGGACGGTTGCTATTAATCCGTTACCGTAACAAAAAAATAGACCGCGATTCGACCGGAATTCAACGGCTACT
>NZ_CP139167.1:0-176508 GCF_034047095.1 Robbsia andropogonis
GCGAATGATCACCAAAAACAGTGAGCTTTCGCAGTTTGCCCTGTGAGAATCTCATTAAAGTGCGTCCCGTCAAGTCGGAGCTACCGATATCGGCCAATCTTGCCAGCGAATCGTCCGCGTGTGCGAGCGAATCGTGCTCGAAATACCATCTCTTTTGCCCCCTCTAAGCACTGCATTCCCTGATCAAATGAACGCCGTTCCCCATTGGGTCACGCGTTCATGCCTCGCTTATTTCGCAACAAGAAGAAGGAAGCGCTTTCGCCGCTGCCTGGAAAATATTCCGAAGATGAGCCTCTGCAGGCCATCTTTGACACCAGCACGCGCCTACGCGTCGAGGCCAACCACTGGAAGACGTTTTGCTTCATCCTCGTTTTCGTAGCGGGCGGCGCGATCTTGACGCGCAACCCGGCGCCGTCGCTCGTCAAGGTCTTCGGCGTTAGCGCCGATACCAATGGCAACGCAGTTGTACGCGAGCTTGTGACCTACAAGCCAAGCGACCAGGAAATCCGTAAAGCACTGCATGACACCGTTGTGAGCTGGTTCACGATCGAGCCGGTTCTCTCGCGATCGCTTAACGATTCGCGGATGGCCAAGAACATCAATGCGGTCCGCAAGCAAATGACCGACAACGCGCGTAATCAGTTCGGCACCTGGATCAAAAACGACGCACCGTTCACGTCGATCACGCTCAATCCACGTCTGGTGCGCGAGCCGAAAGTCACGGATGTCTCATTGCTGGACGACTCGACGGCCGTCGTGCAGTTCACCACGTCGACCTCCGACAATCCGACGGCCACACCTGTCACGCAAAGCTACGCGTTGACGATTCGGTATCAGATCGTCCCGCCAACGTCCGTCGACGCGCTCACCGCCAATCCGTTCGGTGTTTTTTATCCTTACTTTACTTTGCAAAAGACGCAATGAGCCATCGGACCTATTACCGCGTTCGAGTCTGCGTCGCGCTCTTGATCGCCTCTATGTTGCACGGTGCTTACGCGCGCGAATCCAAACCCGCAGCGGCATCGGTCGACAGTACGAGTGCACTGGTGCAAGCGTTGACGGATCCCATGAATGCAACGAATCCATTTAATGGCGGTGCGGACGCGACAACTTTGCCCAACGATGCACGCATCGCTGTCTTTACCTACAGTCGGGATCAAATCTTCAAGCTAGTTACGGCTCCGCTGAAGTTGACCACGATCGAACTTGCGACGGGGGAGCAGCTTGCCAGTCCGCCGGCAATGGGCGACTCGGTTCGATGGGACATCGATACGGACGGCGCGAATCACATCTATATCAAGCCTTCTAAGCCGGGCCTGGTTAATACCGTTCACATCACGACGAACAAGCGAGAGTACGACTTTACCGTCGTGTCCTCTCCGATCGGTGGCTTCTACTACCAAGTCGTCCGTTTCAACTACCCGCAGTCCCTTATGGATAAAGTCCGTGAGCGAAATGCGGGATCTGATTCGCCCACGCGCGTGGGGTCGGGCAACCCGAATGCGGTCAACGCCTCGCCGGATCAGTTGAACTTCGATTACACCGTTGAAGGCAGCGCGAACTTCAAGCCCCTGACCGTCTTTGACGATGGACACGCTATTTGGCTGCGCATGCCCTCGAACGCTCCCTTTGCCGTCGCGCTCGTGAAAGAAGACGGTGATTGGGTAACGCCGAACAGCATCACCCACGGCGACTATCTGATCGTGCAACGCTTGGCGAGCGAGATGGTGCTGCGCTCCGGCAAAGAGGAAATCCATGTGTACCGCGGCAAGCACCGGGTACTTGGGCTCTTCTGAGCGAATACATCATGGCAGAGAACCCATTTAATTTGGACGATGAGGCCCTGAAAAAGGGCAAGCCGCCACGCAAGGTGCTCATCATTATCGGCGTCATGGTTGCCATCGTCGTTGCCGCCCTCGGCTTTTATTCGCAAACAAAGGACGCGAGCGAGGCTGCGCGTAAAAAAGAGGCTGCGCGTGACGCCAAGCTTGCCGAGACGACAGCAGCGAGTCCCACGGAGACCGATGTCGACTCTATCATCCGTCAACAGCAAGGCGATGCCTTAACGCAGGAGCGCAAGCAGCAGGCGCAGGCGAGAACGCCAGTCACTGCAATCAATGACGAACCTAAGCTGACGGCAGACGGCTTTGTGCGCGAGGAAGCGGCAAACCGCGGACAAGCGTCGTCTGGCGGAAAAGAGGATGACATCTACAGCGCGCCGATCTTTAAAAAAGGTCGAGAGGGTGAGGGCGGCGGCGGCGCCGCTGCGGCTGCTGGCGTCGCAGCGACTTTGACACCAGGCGCGATGGCGCTCGCGCAAAAGCAAGCAGGGCAGGACGCTGTCGAAAACGCTTCAACGCAGGCTGCAGCGATGGCAGCAAAGCTCGCGCAATCCGGTCAAAGCACGAGTGCGAACCATCCGAGCGGCAAATCCGATGACTCAAAATTCTTGGCCGACACCGCGACGCTATCGAAATCGGGCGCGGGATTCAAAACCTCGACCTTCGTCGGGCAAGAACGTGGTTGCACATTGGCGCCACCTCATCACATTGACGTCCTGACCATGGAGGGTGGCAATTCCGACCGCCCGGGGACGATCGCGCTGATGGTCAATGAAGACGTGTACGACAGCGTGCACGGCGATTGCCTGATGATTCCGCGCGGCACGACGATCACCGCTCCATACAGCAGCGATATCGCACCTGGCCAAGAAAGCTTATTAGTCGCCGCGACCGAGATGCGCCTGCCAAATGGCAAGGAAGTACCGCTAGACGGTGCACCGGGCGCGGACCCTAACGGGTACAACGGCTTTTCGGCGCATGTGAATAATCATTTCCTCCGGATATTTGGTGTCTCTTTCCTAACGGCCGTACTGGTCAACAAGTTTGACGGATCGTCTACGACATCCACCACCACCGGCGCATATGGTGTGCAGCAAGTTGGCAGCACGGCAGGCCAGGTAGCGGGCCAGACGGCTCAATCCGTCCTGCAGCGCTACCAGAACATGCAGCCCACGCTTACGGTGAAGCCAGGTCAGCATTTCATGCTGAAGGTGACGCACGACCTCGTGCTGGAGCCCTATCACTATGAATAGCGTGAGATGGGTATGGCTTATCCTCGGCGCGACCCTTTGGGCCGCGGCCACGCCAAGCCGGGCGCAGGCGCGTATTGCCGCCGTAATCAGCCCGACGGCCATCGTGATTGAGGGCGAGAGCAGCCGAGCTGTGCTGGCTTTGCCAGGCACACCGGTTTTTTATTGCGGGGCTCGCCCGTTCAACAACTGGGCACAGCAGCTTGTCGGGCAGGTCGTCCTCGCATCCAAGGGGGTCAGCGCCACGGTGAACGTCGATGGTAAGCCAGTCGAGATTTCGGAATTATTTGCGCAGGCCGGCTGGCTGCGCCCGCCCGTGCTGTCGGATGCTGCCCAAAGCGCCATGACTGAGGGGCGCGGTGGCTGGGCGTGTGCCACAACGGCCACCATATTCGATGCACTGCACTCGCGCGTTGATCCCAAGGTATTGGCCGGCATCGCGCTCAACGAGAGCGCTTGGCATGGGCGTCCCTGGCCTTGGACCTTAAACGTGGCAGGGCGTAGTGCTTTTTTTCGAAGCCGCGAGGAAGCATTCACAGCGATCGAGGCTCTGCGCCGCGTCGGTCGGTGCGATTTCGACGTTGGCATTATGCAAATCAATTGGTGCTATCAGGGACAACGATTTACGTCGGCGTGGGATGCACTTGATCCGCAGACAAATGTCCGCGTTGCCGAAGACATTCTCAACGAAAACTTCGCGCGTACGCACTCCATTGCAAAAGCAATTGCCTACTACCACTCCGCCAACCCCGGTCCTGGCCAAGCATATCTCGCTAGTTTTGTGACACACCTCGCCCAGATCGAGAACGGACGATAAATGCGTACCACACGCCTCCTGGCCTTGCTTGTCGTGCCACTCCTGCGGGCAGCGTATGCCGCTGACACCGATCCGCTTGACTTCGACTATACGCTCGCAGGCGATATGGCGTCGCGCCCGGCTCTCGTGTTCAACGATGGCCGCAGCACCTATCTACAACCGCGTGCGGGACAAACGATCAAGGCGTCCGGTGCCGAGGTCCAAGGTCCGTACTTGGTCCTGGCCGGCACGCCGATGGACCTTTCCTTCGATGTGAATGGGAAACCGGCGTCTGCACACTGGAATCGCTTGAATCAATTCGCCGGCCAAAGAGGCCCGTCCGGTGTGGCGAAGGATGACCAACCCGCAGGCTTTACGGGTTTCTCTGATCACCTGACGTTGATAGGCACGCATGGGCAGCTCGAAACCGTGCGTGCATTGACGCTCACGCTGCCGGTGGCAGCTATCGTGAAGACCCTTGTACCACAGGGATGGAGCGGTTCCGCTGAGCGTGGCGTCGATCTGAGCGCAATGCGAACGTTTACTTCTGCTGCGGGCGAGAACTGGGTTCATGCGCTCGATCGGCTTCTTGGTGCCGTGGACCTCTTTGCGAGTGTCGACTTCGACGCGATGCACGTGAGGATTTCAGCGCTGCCTCCGAAGTCCAATGCAGTGAATTATGCAGGTTCTACCGCGGTGCCACCTGCTGCCGCAAAAGTAAATACCGCTGGTGAGGCGGGGCTCGCGGTCCCTAACCATTACTCGCTGCTTGCATCGGTTTTTGGTGCTCAAGCGATCCGCGATGGTGACGATACCCACACGCAGATCCGGTTCGCTGCCAAGCCGGAGCCGATGCCGAAAGTGCTCGACCAAGATGGCCGATCGCTCCATCCGAAATGGGATGAGCTCACCAAGGTGCTAACGATTGATCGCAGCGCCGACTTCTTCGTATCCAATGAGCACGACAGTGTCGAAGTGGCGCGCGTGGACGGCATGGTCTATGACTTCGCCCCCAATAACGCGGCCCATCTGGAAGCGGTTTTCGACCAGGATAATGCGACTTATTTCAAATTTGGCCCGACCGTCGTTCAAGCAAGCGTGACAGATATTACGCACGCCGGTACCGGCGAGCAGAAGGGGCAGTACTACAAATTCGATGGCATTGCCTCCGATTACATCGCTACCGGCGATGGTCAGTCGGTGACGGTAAAGCGTCGGCATGACGTGCGCTATTTCGACCGCAAACCGGAGGCCACAAAGTGAGAGGACGGCTCATCGGATTTGCGATGTGTTTCATATCTGCCAATGCGGCTTGGGGTGACTGCCTCGATGACGCAGCGGCGTTTCAGCACGTCAGTCCCGCTCTGGTGCGGGCCATCGCGCAGCACGAATCGGGGATGCACGCGAGGGCGGTGAACGTGAACGCTGATGGGAGCGAGGACATCGGGCTTATGCAGATCAATTCGTCTTGGCTGCCGACGCTTGCGCGTTATGGCATCGGTCGCGCACAGCTTTTCAACGCTTGCGTGAACGCGTATGTCGGAACGTGGATTCTCGCTGCGAATATCCGGGAATTTGGACCATCGTGGCGTGCCGTCGGTGCGTACAACGCGCGATCGCCCCAAAAACAAATGATCTACGCAAAGGCTATTTATCGCCGTTTGACGGGTGCGGGCCAATAACTATGCAAATCAATAAATACATCGCTCAGCTTTTGCAGATTACAAGCCTGTCTGTCGCGCTTGCGCTCAGCGTGCATGCCAGCGCGCAGGAACTGAACCAGGGCAGCGTTGCACCGCCGGCGGGAAAAGGTTGGCAATCCTTGGATGCACCGGCAATGGCGCAGCCACCAATATCCGCCGCGCAGCCGTCCGCACTTGATTCCCAGATTGCGGCGGATCGCAAGATCGGCCCGCCTGTCATTTTGCCCAATGCGCCGCCTCGACCGGAGGATCAGCCCGCTGCGAAACCGTACGTTTCGCCATATGGAGCCGTAACTTCGTCGGTATCGGTGACGGATCAGTCGGCAAGCGGCGGTATTCCTACATTCGTGCTTCATCAGGGCGATCACATCCAGGCAAAGCTTGATGCCTGGCTCAAGCCGCAGGGTTGGCACCTGGATTGGAGCGCGACGGCGGGCACGCCCGGTCGTTTGCGCGATCTTGTTTCCGATGAAGACTACAACCTCCACCCGTCAAGCGTGGGCGATTTGCTTCAAACACTTCTGGCTGGATATGGCTTTGCGGCCGACGTCGACTCGTCCGCATTGATCCGCCGAATTGTCGTGCGTAACGATAACAACCAGACCGAATAAGCCATGCCCTTTTATTTGAAACGAATAGCCGTTGCGCTCGCGGCAGTTGGCATGTCGGCTTGCTCGAGTCTCGCCTATAACCAGGACAAAACCGACGCAGCCCTCAAGCCTGCGATCGAGCGGGCCAAGCAATTCCGTCCGGCCCGCGGCGTGGTGCACGATGTAACCGGACAAAAACACATCATTCTGGCTCACGAAACTCAAATCCCTGACCCGAGCAAGACGTTCTCCTTGCGCGTGAGCAATGCGCGTTTTTTCGATCTCGCCAGCACGATCGCGAAGTCGCGCGGATATGCCGTCTCGGCGATGAAGGAAGTCGACACGCAAGCGTCAGTCAATGTCGATTTCTCGGGTCTGACGTTTGATGAAGCGCTCAGGCAGATAGGTATGGTGGCCGGGTACGTGGCCGTTATCAATGACGATAGTCGCACGGTGACCTTCGCCAAGGTTGGCACTTACACTTTTCGAGTGCCGACAGTTCTGCTGCAGCGATTGTCCTCCGCTGGCACCGTCGGTGGCGATCCGTCTAATTCCGGGTCCGGCTCGTCCAGCTCCGGTTCGGGTGGGGGCTCGTCGGCGGGACAGTCATCGAGTAGCACTGGCTCGTCCGGCGGCTCGCAAGGCGCGAGCCTCACCGCGTCGTTTGTGATTACCTCGGAAACGTCGACACCCGGCGACACGATGACCACCTATTTGGAGCGTGTGGGCGGGGAAAACGTGCAAGTCGCGATCAACAAGGCGACGGGTTTCATCTTCGCCCGTGGCAATGCAATTGCCTTAAAGCGAATCCACGATTTTCTTAAAATCTTCGCGCGGGACGAAATGCGCCAAGTCCAGTTGCAGGCCAGCATCGTGGATGTGACGCTTGGCCAGGAGATGCAGTACGGAATCAAGTGGGACAAGATTCTGCGCGCGAACGGCTCCAGCATCGCCTTGGACACGACCAGTGCGGTCACCGGCACGGCAGCGCTTACAGGCACACTCACGACGAATTCGATCTCGGGTGTGCTCTCTGCGTTGGAGCAGGTCACGGATGTTCGCGTGGTCACGCAGCCGTCGATCGTGGCGGTGAACCACACACCAGCGACCTTGTTCGATGGTCGCAAGATCCCGTATCTGCCGCAGAAAACCACCACCGTATCCGGTAGCACGAGCAGCTTTTCGTCGAGCAGCGAGACCATCGTGTATGCGCTCGATGGCGTCAATATCTCCGCCACCGTCGATATTCTTAGTAACAACCTTGTTCAAATCCGTCTGATCCCCGTGACAAACACGGTCGGGACGTTCCAGACCTTCGACAGCGGCAATGTGACCGCACCTGTGCAGACGAATAAGCAGTCGGACATGACCGTGCAGGTGCCTAACGGTCAAACAGTCATCATGGGGGGTGACCGTTATTCGACGGCAAATGATGCAAATAACGGCATTCCCGGAATTACCGACATTCCCGTGCTTGGCAAGGTGTTGGGCGGCGTAAATAACTCCCATACGACGCGCGAGAACGTCATGATGTTGCAAGCGCAGATCCTGCCAGCTCCGGCGTACGAGCCATTGGTAGGCGAGGCGCTCTGATGAGTCTCTTCGACTTTAGGAATCGGCGCCGAGCCACCCTTTACGACATCACGGACGTTGAACCCGTGCGCGTTGAGCCGGGCCTTGGAAACGAGAGCGAGGCCCCGCGCCCGGTGGCTTCACAAAAAGCGCCCCGCAGATCGCTTTTCCGGCGCGCCATATTGGGCCGTCGTACCCTCCAAGAAAAAGCCTCATCCAAGCAGGGTGCGGGTTTAGGTGTGAAGCGCGCCCGCTCGCAGCTTGCGGCCCGACTTAAAGGTATGTCGTCGGCTGCCGGAGCGTCTGGGCAGGTCGCGGCAAAGCTCACCGAAACCGATGTGTTGGTCGTCACAGACCAGGGCGAACAGAAGGCTTGGTGGTCGCTCGACCTTGTGGCCGACACCGTTACGGAAGTGGCCTCTAGCGTGCCACCGGAGGATTATGAGGGCGAGCATGACCCGGCACCGCGCGCTGAGCCGGTGCTGTCGTTCTCGATTCACGACCTCACGGCACCCATCAAGCGCAACGAGATGAAGGGGCAGATCACGGCCCGCTTTGAGCGCGAGGAAGGCCTCAAGGTTGAGATCGTTGCTCGCAGCAAGGGCGACACCCTGGCCTTTGGCGCCGAGGGCGAGTGGATCAAGACCTATGCGCCGCAGCGCCTTTTTCCGGGAACCTATGCGCTCAGTGCGCTTCTCAAGGAGCGCGCACCGAAGCGCCTCCCGGCTATCGCCGGTTTTATGTTCCAGCAGTCAAGCGCACCCCTTCTCGTGCTGTACGAAGTCAAGGATAACGCGCAGATCGGGAACATGGCTTTTGTGCCGCGCGCCGGTGGCAAGCAAGAGATGGAATTGGCGCTACGCAGCTTCGCCGAGGAAAAGGGCATCTCCCTTTTTGAGGATTGGACGTCTCAGCAACTGGTTCTTTTCACGTCCGCGGACCTGCGGCAAGTGCTGCCCTCCATCAGAGCCTACCCGACTGAGCCGTACATCGGTAACGTCCCGGTGCGTCAACTTTGGTCTGGTGCGCTATTGGTCTCGGCGTGTGCGTTAGCTGGCGCGATAGCGAACGACGTATATCAAATCGCCGCGTTGCATAGCGAGCAGTCAACGCTCGCATTAAAGCGAGAGCAAGTTGAGCAGATTGACCATGAACTGAAATCCACGGTCACGGCGAATTTTGCTCGATTTGTCGAACTTGCCAACATAGATCCAACCCCGACCCTGCAAAAAGCCCAAGCCGTGTATGTCAGCGGCGCGAAGGTCGATGTCACGCTTAACCGGGCCGTCCCGCTTCAATTGGTCGTTACCGCGCCGTCCCAATCGAAGGCGGCGTTGAACTTCCGCGATGCGCCGCCTGGTTGTCAGCGCGCACCGCTATCCACGAACTCGAATGTAAATGTGATCCAGGCAACGTATGAATGTGCGCCTCATAGTTTTGACTTTGCTGGTTTGTTCGGCCCTGGCCATTCACTACGGAGTCCGGGTGAGTGAGGACCGCGTTGCTGCACAGACCGACATTGCGAATGCCGATGTGGCTCACACACATCTGTCGGTGCAGCTCGAACACCTGCGCCAAGCGTTAAGAAGTGTGAAGGGAGACGGTACGGCCGCCATGAGTGTCCAGGATGGTGTGGCGCAAACGATTAGCGCCGTCACGCGTAGCGCGGATGCCGCCTATGTATCCATTGCGAAGTGGGACTTGCTGGGCGCGAATGGCGCAATGCACGAGTTTCCAATTCAGGTGACGGCTAAGCGGACCGAAAGCGGCTTATGGGTTTCGACCTTAAGGGTTCAAGGCCGATATACGAGCTTGCCGCGCTTTGTCGCATTTGCCGCCGGCATCGGGCACGGGGGCATCGCGCTCGAAGAATTGCACATGCATGAGTACGACTACGACTTGTTGATTGACGTTTATGGAACCTGCAAGGGGTGTGTAGATGCCGCTAGATAGTGACTTTTTTACGGGCGGGCCGCTCACCCGTCAGGGCTTATTGGCTGAGTCGGCCAGTGCCGCTGAAACCGCTCGCGTCTTGGCGCAGGACAGCGCGCGCATCGGCGTGAGCGTCAATCTATTAGGGGTCACGGCACCGCTCACGGAAAAGGCTGAATTGTCGACGGGGTCCGTCGAGGACGCCGACGCGCAAAAGCTGGAACGATTGTTACGCAAGCACGGGGTCAAAGAGGCGCACATCCGCGCCTCCATCCTGCGCGCGCGCCTCACGGGCGAGGCGTTGACCACCATTATGCGTTCGAACGACTACGGATTTCTCTCGCCCGAGCGCATTGCACAGGTGAATGCGGAGATGTCGGGGTTCGCGTATTTCTCACCGGATGACGCTAACTGTATTGATGCGAATACGGTCAGCGCGAAAGTGCCGTCCTTCAAACTCGCGGGCTTCGTGCCTGTGCAGTTCCAGGCACCGAATAATCTGGTCGTGGCGCTCACCGAAGTGCGCGACTCGAATCGGGCAAGATCGGAATTCAACGCCTTCAACATCGAATGGCGGATTGCTTCGCCGCGCACCGTTCAAACCCTTTACCAACGCTATTTCGCACGTTCGGACGAAGCTTTCGACAAAGCCTACGAGGCGGTACGAACGATGCGCGAAGATGATGATAAGGCCGCGGTGCGCCTGGGAAATTTGGAAATGGCCCTGATTCGGCACGCTTGCTATTCCGGCGCGAGCGATATCGCTTTGCAGGCGATGGTCAAGGATACCGGCGGCATCGTCCGACTGAAGATCAATGGCGTGGGCGAACTATTCCGCTATCTCGAACGTGATATCTACCGGCGCCTCGTCAATCGGCTGGTGGTGAGCAATGGCAACACGGATGCACTCAAAAAAGGCCCTATCGAGGCGCAGATCGCATTTTCACCGGAACAGCAGCGCGAATACGCTGAGATATACCACCGATACGCGTTTCGGGTTCAGATGATCCGGCGCTCGGAGATGCAGTCCGATGAATATACGTCGATCGTCATCCGGATTTTGGATCAGAACGCCGAGGCAACCGATATCGATCGGCTGGGTTTCGATGACGAAGACTTGCGATTGCTACGAAAGGCGATGCGTAGCGCCTACGGCCTGATCCTGACCACCGGACCAACGGGTTCGGGCAAGACCACGACCACATACGCCATGCTGTCTGAGATCGATCCGGTCGAGAACTGGATTCAGTCGATCGAGCGACCAATCGAGTACACGAAAGGCCTGTGGATGCAGTATCAAGTGCCGATGGCCAAGTCCGAGGCGGAGGGTACGGCGGACCTGCTCAAGGGTTTGCTTCGTAATGCCCCAAACGTCATTTATGTGGCCGAGGTGCGCGATGGTCCAATTGGCATGCAATTGCTGCGCGCGTCTAACACCGGGCACTTGGCATTCTCTTCCCTCCACAACAACGATGCGGCGAGCGCCTTGTCTCGCTTGCGCGACTTGGGCTTGGATATGAGCGATGTCGGCGGCGTGCTGCTCGTGATCGTTGCACAACGACTCGTTCGAACGTTATGTGTGACCTGCCGCGTGCCCGACGATCGAGCGGAAGTACTTACCGAAGTCGAACGCGCTGGCAGCTATCTGGGCGCCGTGCTTGGCGCTCAACCCGCATCGCTTTATCGCGCAAGCGCCGAGGGGTGCGCGGCGTGCAAATTCACGGGCTACCGCTCGCGAGCCATGGTCTACGAAATGCTGCATATGACGCCGCGTGTACGACGTCTGATTGCCCAGGGCACGGCGCCGTACTTGATCGCACAGGAGTTCATCCCCGCCGATCGCACACTGCGCTCGCGCGCCGTGCGTCTGATGGCGCGCGGGATTACCTCCTATGAGGAAGTCGAGCGACTGGAGGAGCGGGAGGAATAATGCGCAATCTCATGTATTCCTTCGTCGCGCGCACTCGGCATAAGGACACGATCACCGGTCTCATTTCGGCGCGTTCGGCGAACTTCGCGCATCACCGTATCAAGAAGACCGGGATGTCTCATATCCGGATCAAACTCAATGTACTGGAGTCGGTCTCGGAGCTGCTTGGCGCCAAGCCAGATCAGCGGCAATTGAGCACGTTTTATCGCATTGTTGGCCAGCGCTTGCAAAACGGTGAGGGTCGTATTCAAGCGGCGCTTGAGCAGGCGCAGACGTTCTTGCTCGACGGCCGACTGAAAAGCATGGTCGCCATGTTTCATGCTGGTTTGGACGATGGGCAAGAGGTCGCCACCGCCATGACCCAGGCAGGCTTCGATCAGCGCGAAGCAATGGTCGTAAAAGCACTCTCCGATGGCGCGGAGCGCGGGCAAGCCTTTCTCAGCTTGAGCGAGGAGGTGGAATCCCGGGAGGATTTGCGCCGACGCTTTACCGTCATGCTCCGCACCCCCAAATTCATGCTTGGCTTCGCGTACGTGATGCTGCCCGGTTACATCTTCTTGCTCGCACCGAAGATCGAAAAGTTCTTCGGGCAACTCGGCGGCGCGATCACGATGCCCGGTTCCGTCACCTCCTTCTATCAGTTCATCGACGTGCTACGTGGCTCGCCAATCGCGTTTGGCCTTGGTTTTTTGCTCCTGCCGATCGGGCTGAAGGTGCTGCTCGGTTCTTCCTGGTTCAAGAGTCAGCTCGAACGCATCCCCATCGTGCGCAACGTCTCGGAAAAGCGCGATCACATCACGCTTTGGCACGCGTTCGCGCTGATGTACCGCGGGCGCATACCGCAAGGTGATGCCTTACGTACTCTGGGGCGCAGTGCCGCGCGTGCTGAGACGCGACGCGCCATCGCCATTGCAGCAAAACGGTTGTCGGCGGGGGCGGATGAAGTAAGTGCGATATCGAATGCCGGTTTTCCTACTTGGGTGGTAGCTGGTTTTCGTGGCGCCAAGCTTTCGGGCGATCTGGCGGACGGGCTTTTGCGGTTTACCGTTGCTCTCAAACAAGACCTGACATTCGCGATGGACAACTTGGCGCATGTTGTCGACAAGGTCGCTTTGGTCTTTATGGCCTTGATCGTCCTCGTATTTTTCTTCATCACGGTGTACCCGATGACGGCCCCAGTCTTGGCAAGCCTTTAAAAAGTCAGCGAAAACGGAAAATGGATACCTTAAAAACTAAGTCTCTTCGTGGTCAAGCGCGCCTCAATCGGCCGCTCCAACGGCGCGTCCGAGCCGCGCGCTCATCGTCGAAGCGCGCTCAAGGAGGCTTTTCGCTGATCGAGATTTTGGCGGGCCTAGCGATCATGGCGATCATCGGCGGCACGTTGATGTACAACTTCAATACCGACTCGTCCAAGGCCACCGCGTTGTGGCAGTCGATGGAAACCGCATCTTCGGGTTTGCAAAAGATGAAGATGGACGTCGGATGCTACCCGATCTCCCCTAAGGCCCTTTGGTCCAAGACCACCGCGACCGCGTCGAATATGTATTGTGGCCAAGACGGCGAGTCGCAATGGGATGGTCCGTATATGAAGCCGGTCAATTACGACTCGACTACCAGCGCCTTCATCATGTCGAACGTGGCTCCTTCCGCGGAAATCAGTTTCAGCCGTGAGACTGGCGGCAGTAACGGCTACTACTATTTCTTGCACGCGACGAATCTGCCTGCCGGCATCGTTAATACGGCCTTACAGAAGTGCAACGGTTCGACCACCGCCAACGCGTCGTTCGACACGGGTCGCTGCCGTGGCACCATCAGCACCGGATCTACTGCGTCCAGTACGTTCGATGTCCTGGTCGAGGATTCGGGAAGCTGATCATGGCGACCGCCTCGCAGCGGACAAAGGCCGCGCGCCACCAAAAAGGTTTTATTGGGTTGGCTTCCTTGCTCCTGATGCTCCTCCTTCTGGCGGTTTGCATGGCGACGGCTGCGGCCTTGGTCCACAAGAGCACGTGGAATAGCACGCGCGCCAGGCTCGACTACCTGAATGCGACAGAAATGAGAATCGCTAATTGGTACGTCGCTCAAGCCGGGAGTATCGATGCCATATCCGATGCGGTCCAGGTCTCGAACATAAAAAGCGTCATGGGCGCGTCGGCGTATGGCGTTCAGGTTGCCTCAACTCAGCGGCTCGGGCTGCCGTGCGACGAGCCAAATAGCCCATCGTGCATCGGCTACCACGACATTTACGTGTGGCTGCCGCCGGCGTCGAGCGCTGACGGTACGACCTTGGACGCTGTCGCCGGGACGTTCAATCCGGATGCAAAAGCGCAATGGATAAAGGTGTCGGGCAAGTCGATTGAGGCACAACTGATGCAGCAGACGACAACTACGATGGCGACCGTTCAGGGCCAGTTGCGGTCTTTTTTTGCGGCTCGGGCGATCGCGGACGCCGATGTGGCTTCCGAGACCAATTACTTTCGCGATGCGAGTTGTGCGACGACATATTCAGGAAGCCTGCCGTGCGTCGACACATTCACCAATCTGACCAGCACGGCGATATTGATCGACCTCGGCCTCGATACGTCCAATGCCGCCAATGCCTGGGGACTTCCGCTCCAAGTGAGTAACCAGGTCGACTCTTCTATGACCGCATCGCCGTTCTCAATGGCCTTGCGCAGTACTACGCCATGGGGGAGTAGCGTCGAAATGGCGGTTGTGCAACCAAATTGATATCAACTTTAGGAACGCAATGGCTTCTGCCCTCAACGATATTCTGGCCGCTCTGATTGCGGATGCCGCGGTGTCTGATATTCACCTCGCGGAGGATCGCGTCGTGTGGTCGCGCGGCAGTGAAGGATTGGTCCCTATCGATGTACAGGTGCCAAGCGAGGCACTTCGGTCATGGTTTGCGCATTTACGCGCGCCAGGCCGAGATGTGCATGAATATCTTTTGGCCAACGATGGATCGGATGATTTTGCCGTGGTTATCGCGGGCGTTCGGTGTCGTGCCAATGTCTTTCTTTCGCAGGGCAAGCTCAAGCTGGTTCTTAGACGCTTGGCCGGCGTCTTGCCATTCGCATCGCTGGGGCTGCCAGAGATACTGCTCAAGCTGACGGACCGTCCCCGTGGGATTTTCTTTGTCACTGGTCCGACCAATTCTGGAAAAACCACGACCCTTGGTTCGATCGTCGATCATCTCAACGAAAGCAGGGCACTTCACATCATCACGCTGGAGCACCCGGTCGAAGTCGAGCATGCCAATAAAAAGTCTCTGATTACGCAGCGCAGCGTGGGACCAAGCGTCTCTGACGACGTACCGACGTTCTCTTGCGGGTTGCGTGCCGCACTTCGCGAGAATCCGAACGCGATCATGGTTGGCGAAATCCGTGACGCGCAAACGATGCACACCGCTTTACAGGCGGCCGCCACCGGGCACATGGTCTTTACAACGCTCCACACCAATGGTGGAGCCGCAACGATCGAGCGCATCGCCGGGTTTTTCGATGGAGTCGATCGTGTCAACGCACTGGCCGAGCTTTCCTCGAACTTTGCCGGCGTGCTCTCTCAGGAGTTGCTGACTGACGTGTCGGGCAAAAAAGTCATTGCCTACGAAATCCTGGTACCGACGGCGCCTGTTTGTATGGCGATTCGCAAAGGAGATGTGAACGTTATCCATCAAGAGATGGATACAGGTTCAAGTTATGGACATGTGAAGCTTAATACGACCCTTCTCCAATTGGTGCGCACCGGCCGATTGAGCCGTGAAGAGGCGCTGTATCGGTCCAATGATCCGAGTCGGTTCGGAAAATGAGAAGAGCATTCATTCAGTCCCGGCGTACGCAACGCCGCCGACCACTTCGGGCGGACCGCCGCCAAAAAGGTTTCACGCTGCTGGAGACCCTTATCGCGCTCGCGATAACTGCAATCATGATGACGGCGGTGTTCGGCATGCTTGACGGTGTGATGCGTTGGTACGGCAAGGCCGTGACGGCCCACCGTCTGCAGCAATTACAGGACGATATTGGGCGTGCGTATGCTGAAAACATGTTGTCAATCGAATCGAACACAACGGCGACCGACGCGAGCGGCCTGGTGTTCCCGAATGGAACAGTCGGGACCGTCAACGGCACGTCCTGCAATGCAGGCGCGGCAGCACCTTTTGCGGCAGTGAGTGCGTATTTGGAGAGTTCTCCCGGCCAAGCCCGCCTCGATGGCTTTCAGCGTCCATTTTGCGTCTACTTCACCCCGCAGATGAGCTTTGCCGTGGGTGGCACGACGCTCTATTACCACTCAATTGCGATCGTCTCGATGGGTGCGTCCGGTGCATTGAATACAAGCTGGGATTCGGCCGGTACCTTGACGTTGGGTGGCGACAATCTCGGCGTCGTGATAGATGGCCGTGGCATAGCACTAAGGCAATTCCAATCGGTCCAGTCGCAGATGCAAAAGATTGTTCAAGCGACGCAAAGCTATTTCCAGGGCCGCTTTCAGGCGAGCGGGGGCAGCACGAGTGTGGACTATTTTGGGACTAACTCGGGCGACACCAGTTGGGACAGCGCCGGGACGATGCCGATCACGTCTGGCAGCTCCATGGTTGCGGACAGTACCTTCGAGCAAGCCTTGGGGCTGTCGGTGCTGGATCTGACCGACCCGTTCTCACAACCCTATTACTTCGACAACAGTTCCTCGGCGGTGCGCAGTCCTTCGAACACCAGTGCGTCAATGAACGGCGCGCCGCCCTGGACAGCACGTATTTCCACCTCTCTGCCAGGCGGCATTACCTATTATCAAACCGCTATCGGGTCCTACTGATGAACAACAAACACAAGATAAATCTAGGGTTGAAATTGGGCGCGGCCAGCGTGATGGCTGTGAGCGTGGCTTGGCTCAGTACGGATGCTCTGGCGGTGACCTCCGATGCTTCCGCCGCGAAATCGCAGGTCCAAATGGCCGCGGAGCTTGACGGGACTGCGATGTTGGATGCTGGTTCCGGCGACCTATCAACAGGCGCACAAGCGAGCGGCAATGTAGCACCGGCGATTGCTTCGGCTGCGGTGGCAAGCAAGCCCGCATCGGTACCGGTAGTTGAGCGACATACCGCAAGTGTCTGGGACAACCAGACCAACGGGCCGAAGCATCGGGGGCGTGCTGAGGAGGCGAAAAAGCACGCTGATGAAAGAAAATCCCTTGTCAAAGATAGTCCAAAGCAAATGGCAACGGCGCTGGTCGCCGCCGCGGCTGCGGCGAGCGCGGCGACGGCGCCGAGCGCGCTCAAGGTTACTGCACCTGCCTCAGCGGGTACGATGCCGACACCGGTTAGCACGGTCACGACCCTTAGCCATGCAGAAGCGATCGTCAATCCGATGACGGGGCAGGCACTGAGTACCGAAGAATTGCGTAGCAGCCTGCAGGATGAAACGCTTCGCGCCGAAATCATGGCGCAGCGG
This sequence comes from Robbsia andropogonis, assembly GCF_034047095.1. Lineage (NCBI taxonomy): Bacteria > Pseudomonadati > Pseudomonadota > Betaproteobacteria > Burkholderiales > Burkholderiaceae > Robbsia > Robbsia andropogonis. The sequence continues at coordinate 17,062 of NZ_CP139167.1, forward strand.
CTCAAAGGAGCGCAGGCGGAATCGCAAATGCAGCAGTTGAAGTTCGTAGGCGTTGTGCCATCGGGCGGCCCGCTACCGCCCAAGGAGATGACGCTGGCCGATGTGCCGAAGCCGGCGAAGGTAGCAGCGGCACCTAAAAAAGCGCCGAGGAAGGAATCCGAAGCCGCTCTACCGCCCGCGCAAATCGTTAAGGTCGCGTCGCCGGTCACTGGGGTCATGACCCAAGGCGGGGTCCGTTACGCGGTGTTGCAGATCAATGGGGAGGGGGTAATGGCTCGCGCGGGTGAGACGGTGCATGGTCGACACGTCGATCGTGTGGACGGCGATAGCGTTGTGCTTGATGGACATGTATATGCAGTTGCTACCCCGATTTCCGAGATCGCGAGTGTTGATACGCAGGCGCGCGCTGATGGGGCAGGGCTGATGAGCAATCGCCTTATGCCTGTTACAGGCGGCGTGACTTCGACCAACACGCCCAATCCTTTCGCGAACAACGCCAACGGCGGCTTGCCACCGCTGACTAGCGTTTTGAGCCGGGCGCGGTGACGGGATGCGGCGCTACCGTTCGTTCTTTCTGGCGATCCTATTGATCCTAGCCGCAGGCACAGCCGAAGCGGCGCGAGTCTCGCAGGTGAGCACCCGCCTTCACGCCCGAGCCGTGATCGTTTCACAGGTGGTATCGGGCGTTGCGTCGCCGTCCTCGACGATGAAAGTCAATTACGGGCCGACTCATAGCAGCGTCTCCAGCGGTTTTGACATATCCGGAGAGACAAACTCGATCGTTGCGCTGTCGAATTCGGCGCCGGCGATGGCCGTAAGCACGTATGGGAATCTGAGCCTGACCTCGGCGCAGATTATCTCCACATCGATGGCTTACATCCAGCAGCAGCTGGCGAGCTACATACCCAAGTTGACCGCGTACGCGAGCACACTTGATGTTTCCCGCGTTTACTACACGCTCGATCAAGAGGTCTTGCCAACCGGTGCGACGTCGAGTGTGCGGCTTGTATGGTCGATGATGGTGGACGCTAACGGCCACGCGACCTATGCGCAGCCGACGATTTACAACGCGTCACCCGGTTTCGTGTACGTTTCCTACACGCCATTGGCCGTTGCGAGCGGTTTGCCGCAGAACTGGCAATACACGAGCGCGGGCGTGATGACCTATCAGCTCTTTAGCACTACGGGGGCTGCACTGTCGGCAGTGGCCAGCGTGGACACCAAGGGTGCCTATGACGCGCCCCAAGCAAGTACCACAGCCGTCGACAATGATGCCGGTCTGAAATGCCTTATCGACAATACGATAGGGGGGTGTTCGACCTCCTATCCGAGCGCCAAAGGCTTGATAGGAAGTCTGAGCGCGTCTTTTGCGATCGTCGACTATCTGCGCATGGTGCAGCCTGTCTACAACGAAGTCGAATCACCTGCCGGTAGTGGCAATTACGCGCAGATTCCGGCGGTGTCGATCGGGGTAACGCTGCGCTCATGGTTCTATCAGACGTGTACTAGCAAGTCATATCGGAACATTGGCTACTACGGGTACACGCTGCTGACTCAGGTTGATCGATATCTCGTCCAAGGCGATGGTAGCTACGCGCTGCAATATTCCTATCAAGGCTCCAATGCCTCGCCATACGAGTCCTACGATTACACCCGTGGGTTGACTGACGCCGAGTTCACCGCGCTAAGCGCTTACATGATTGATCCGAGCAACCCATCGTCTACACTGCTCGCAACATCCGCGGTACCCAATTTGGTACAGCTCGCGGCCTTGAGTGAAGGCGCGTCACAGGCACCCACCACTTATTCAGTCGTGAGCAACGGTGCGTATGGCTCATCCTATGACGTCTCGCCGCATGACCACATCATTGAATTCTCGGGATCGTCAAGCGACGACTATTACAACTCGACCACTTATTCGGGTGCCTCGTCATTTTCGATAGCGAGCGTGAGCCAGGTTTCGAGTGCAAGGCTCGTGTCCATCACTGGAGCCAGCGTGGTGGTAAGCACTGACGTGAACAACAACACGGTGTACTCCACGGGGCGCAACGGTGGTCGCATTGTGAAGTGCGCCGTAACAGCGGGAATCGAAGCCGGGGTCTGGCCAGGCGTTAGCCCTTCGAACGTTCCCCTTTATACGAGTCAAACTTACGGCGAGTATTGCACCGAACAAAGCGCGTTCAACGGGACAGTGAATGTATGTCAGGGAGATGGCGGTGATGGGCAAACATGTAGCTCCTACGCCGGTACGTGGTTCCCTCAGTACAGCTGGGTTGCGCTGAACAATTCTGGTGTGTCGCAAACGCCAAACCTGTACCCAAATATGGATGTCAAACCTTATCTCGGAGCCGGTACGAATACGGTGTCTTTCCGGGCCATTCCGGCGGGTGGGGGATCGAATTGGGATATCAAGTACGAAATCATCGACGCGTGTGATTAGGAGAAGCGGTATGCGGGCGCTTTTAGAACATTGGCTGGGTAACGTCTTGTCGTTGCTGGTGTGCGTATGCCTTGTAACGACGGCAATGCTGGTGCCAGCCGAAGAGGCCCGCGCCGCCACGGGGACATTTCTGCCGGTTTGGCGTACGACCTACGTAGACGGTTACACGCCAATAACGTGGCCAGATGAAAACTGGACCGACATCGCCACGGCCACCTATACCGGAGGTGCAAAATCCGCGACCCTGACGGTCAATCCCAGTGAGCAGTGGATTTTGAATGATGACCAGAATGCGGGAATCTTGGGGCTCGACTCATTTCAGGCGGGCAATTTCGTCCAGTACAACTCGAATCGGCCGCCGATCATCTTCGCGCGTTACTTTGCCGAGCAGGCTCAACTCCGGGTGACCGTTATCCGGGTGCGCAGGATGGGCAACACCGTGCATGTCCAAAAAGCGGATTGGACGCCATGGGATGGCCTGCTTTACGCGCGGGACCGGTACTTTCTGAGCAGCGCCGAGAAATCGAATGTTTTCTTGGCCGGCCACGACCCGTTCGCCAATTTCTCGAACGGCGACAAAACCGATCCGGTCTTCTACAACATCTCGTTCCAGGCTGCACAAGTCGCGGTCGGGCAGGCGATGCAGCATTATCAGGCGTCGATCGCCTTCATGGCGGTTCCGAGTATCAGGCTTGATCAACAGACGTCAACAAGCGGCGGATTTCTCCGTAAAACCATTACGACCACGACGAAGGGTTACGCTAAACCCATTTGGTACGTCGGCCTACCGCCGACCGCCCAGCCTTATGGGAGCATCGCGCAAATCTGTGCCATCACGTATGGCGATGGAAGTACCTGTGATGACTCTGGGCACGTCGTCAGCTCTGGGATTGCGTTCTCGAACTGGCAGGGAGGGACGATGCCAGCGACTGAAGACCTCCTGTTTACTGACAGTGAGACAAAACACTCTTGGTCTGTGATTGCCTTTGCGCTTCTGACCATTGCTCTGGTCGCGGTTGGGGGCGCGGCGCTTGGAGCTGCCTTGGCAGCGGCAGGAACCGCCGGAATTGCAGGTGCTGCGACAACCGTGGGCATCTCGGTCGAGGGAGTTGCTTTGACAGCGGCTGCGGCTGGTGCAACGTACACGGCCGCTTCGGCGATTGTAAATGGTGGCTCGCTAGTGAGCGCTCAGAATGGTTATTTGGGCTCGACGGGAAGTGGAACGGCGACCACATCGGCCACAAATAGTACCTATGAAGCGCAGCTGAGATCAACAGCAACCCAGAAAGTGATAACCGACGAGGTCGACAATTCGTTGACAGGGATCACGGTGCAATACCAAGGCACCTGTGGCGAATCTGGAAGTTACTCAGGATGTGTCGCAGCTGGTTCCGATGCGGGAATGGTGCCAAGATCAGATGATCCTGAAAACGGTAACCAGGTGGCTTCGCACGCTAGCCGCTATGAGCTTTGCAAAGCAGCTGGCTATACGTTATCGAACTTAGAGCGTTGTACGTCCGGGGCGCTCCTTACCGCCGCCGAAGTCGCTGCGTATCAGAGCAGCGGGAATGTCTTGACTAGCCAGGACAGCTTGCCGCCGTCAAACGGGGCAAACTCGGCGGCTGGACTTTATTTTGGTGACACGCCGCCGCGGCGTTAGCTTAATCAGCAAAAGGCGGAAAGTCTTTGTTCCAATGCCAGCCATCGCATTCGACTCCACCTGTTCCTACGTGAGAACCGACCCACGCGCAGGAACTGTCTTTTTCGGATGTTGTGTGGCGTGCCAAACGAACAAATTTTGATCGCGGGGCTACGTCGGTTGGCAATGTAAACTCAACTATGTCGCCTTTTCGGGCGTTCGCGGTAATTGGAACGGCTAAACCGACGCGATAATAAACCCCCATGCCACGTTGACCAATAATAGCCCCAACCCATATCCAGTTCGCTTGATCTTGACAATACGCGGCGCTTTGATTTTCGCGCTGCTTACACGCGCTCTCCATAGGGTAAATGCCGTTGATTTCACCGTAAGCGGTGAGGCCGGCAATTTGTTCGAATTTCTTGTCTCCCGGCTGTAGGGACGTGCATGCCCCTAGTACCACAGAAATTCCAGTTGCCAGGATCGAGCCGCGGCAAAAATATTTAAATATCGACATTTTTTCAAGGGTAACGGTAGTGTATGTGCCATTTTAACTTCGAGGTACATAAGTCAAGTAAGAGTGTAATGGCGGGTGCTTGCCCCTGATTGTTGATTGCGTCGTCTTAGCTATTGAGGAGCGATTCAGAGGACCCTTTCGTCGCCGTTGGGGGCCGACGCAAAACCCGCCGCACCACAACTGCGATGACCTGCAGGAGGGCAGTCCCTTTAGGTCAGGACCAGCGCTAGTCAGCCGAAGTGCAAAATTACGAAGTATTCCAATAACTTAGCGAATGCCCGCGCTGTAAGAACAAGGAATTGCGATTTTCTGGTACGTAGGCCTGCCGCAAAAGGCCGGGCACGTGGTCAGCTCTGGCGGTGCGTTCTTGAACTCGCAGGGCGCGACGGTCCCAGCGACCGAAGATCTCCTGTCTACTGACACTGAGACCAAGCACTCTCGGTCCGTTATTGTCTTTGTGCGTCTGACTATTGCTCTAGTCGCGCTCGGGAGTTCCAGCCACTTGTGATTATACTATTTATGGTATAATGTAGCCATGACAACTTTAGAAAAGCCACTCGTGTGGATAGGTAGCAGCAAGAAAGACTTGATCTCGCTCCCGATCGAGGTGCGCAAGTTCTTCGGGCACGCCCTGGATTTTGCCCAAAGGGGTAACCAACACGACGCCGCCAAGGTTCTCAAGGGCTTCGGCGGGGCCGGAGTCCTTGAGGTTGTCGAAGACGACGTTGGCGGCACGTATCGCGCCGTTTACACCGTGAAATTTGAGGAAGCGGTCTTTGTGCTGCACTGCTTCCAGAAGAAGAGCAAGAGCGGGATCGCCACGCCAAAGGCGGATATGGATGTCATCCGCGCTAGGCTAAAGGTCGCTGAAGTGCTGGCTAAGGAGTTTCGAGATGAAAAAGCGAACCGTTGAAGGTATTGAAGTCGAAACGGGTTCAGGGAATGTCTTTGCCGATTTGGGGTTTGCCGACGCCGACAAACTCAAGATCAAGTCAGGCCTAGTGATCGAAATCACGAAGGCTTTGCGTAAGCTTGGATTGACGCAGGAGGAAGCCGCTCGTCGCATGGGCATCTCTCAGCCGAAGGTTTCCGGCCTGCTGCGCGGGGATTTTTCGAATCTCTCAGAACGCAAGTTGATGGACTGTCTGAACCGGCTTGGCTACGACATTGAGATCAAGGTTAAACCGGCGACAGAAGCAATTGGGCATTTGATGCTCGCCGTGGCATAAACATCACGAGGAAACGTTGTCTCGTTCGCTTTTCGCCAATACCATGTTGCAAAGACGTCGATGGTCTTCTTTCTTCGGTCGCCGATGAAAAATCCGCAGCATCACGAAAGCGACTACCAGCAAGAAAGCCGCCCCTTCCGGATCGCGTTGAACCAAGACCGGCACGAGTCGGCCGGAGCACCAGATTATGAAGCATGCGATGGCGAACTTCGCAAATGCCGGTCGGGCAAGAAAGCGGGCTATTGGGCGGTCTCGGAACTGATCTGGGCGTTTATCAACCTCGTTGAAATCCTCAAGGTTGAAGGATTCGCCGGCGGCCTCCTGAGCAGCCCGATACCGCCGCTCGTAAGTCGGAAATCGTGAATCTCCACGCCCACGTAACCATGCGTGTGCGCTGTCTTGGAACAGGTAGGAGAAGTCTTCCATTGTATGGTGTCTTGTTAATGGATCGAGTCGCCAGTCCAGGCGGTAGCGGCGACCACGTCGAGCAGCAGGGTACCGTCTGCTTCCGAGAAGAAGCAGTCCGTTCGATTGTCCCTCCAAGCGAATTGCGCGTGTCCGTCTGCGTCGAAGACGATGAAGCCGGGCTCGTGATCCATGCGCATGTTAAGAGGGGCGGGCCGTTTAGGGTGCGGGTTATTCATTCCTGAGGCCTTTTCTTCTTGGTAGAGCGTGTCCGGCCATCGAGCTTCAGCAGGCAAGCCGGGCAGACAAATTGCGATTGCATTTCAATCCGGTTGTCGCAATTCGAGAGTACATATTCGGTACCGCAATTGCGGCACCCGGTCATTGTCAGTCGATTATCGGCGGACATCGAGCGAATCAACAGAATGGCCCGATCCTGGTTGATCAGGCTGGTTGCGCCGAACAATTTCTCGTACAGGTCGTTCGTTGCGATAATGGCTTGCGGCACATTTACCCCTGAATTCAGTGCATATCGATACAACCATGCAAAGAACGACGCTTGCAAGCGTCGCTTGGGGGTCTCGACGAACCACGGCAAGGATGTTGCCTGATTCCCGCACGTTGACGGCGTGCCATGAATCGCGAGATAGCGCTTACGCATTTGGGCAGTATTGAGATTGAGCAAGTCGGCGGCCTTCTTGGCACGACAGCCATATGCCATCATGGCATCGGCGTAACGGTCTGCCTCATTTTTAGGCAAGCGAAATTGGACGCCCCAATTTTTCGGCAGGACAAAATCCTCCAATGCAGGAGAGGTCATCATGAGTTGATGCCCGATCGACTCGGCCGTGATCGAATTGTCGGCGAGCTCCTCCCAAAACCGGGAATTGGCAAACCGAAACTGGAATAGCGGCAGGCCGGGCGCGCGCTCCATGAGCGAATGCAGTTTGTGCCCAGTCATCGACTTCAGGTATGTCGCGAGCTCCGGGGAGATGCCGAGCAGGGGCGCTGCGAGGATGTTGAGATGAAGTATTGTAGTGACTACGGTCATGAAGCGCTTGTTGGCCTCGTCAATACTCGATTTGGTCAGTGGCGCCATATCGTTGGGGACGTTTTGCATCAGTTCATCGACGGCCCGAGTTGTCGGTGTGCCGTCTACCAGACAGTCCCAGTCCGCGATAGTGCGCAGCGTGATGGTCTGCATTGAGAAAGGGGTTTGCAGTAGGCTCACGAGCGCATGACGGTCCGAGCGCAACATCCGTGACTGTGCTGAATTCAAACGGAAGATTTTGGCCAAGGTGGGCTCGCTTAGCAGTGCAATGTTCATCGTGTCTGCTATGTCGAAATTGGTGTCGTGGATGATTTTTTCCAACCACGACGGCACATATAGGCTTTCGATTGCCTTGTATTCATCTAACTTCCGCACCATCTACTCCCTGGGATAACTTATGCGCCAGGTCGAATCCTCCGGCGCCTAATCGGCACAGCTTTATTAATGATCGGCTTGCGAAATCGCCAAACGGGTTTCGTCTGCAAACTTCGTCAAGCGCTCCGACAATTCCTCAAGGAAATGGCGGTAAGGCGAGATCGAGCTGCCAGATATCAAGACCTGGGCGGCGGTATATTCGGCGCTGAACTCACTGAACTTGGCCAGTACACTGTTCATGCGATCCTTGATGATCCGAGTTTTCTCCAATTCGCCATCGATCTCGGCCTGCTCACGGCGCAGGTTTTCAAGCTTGCTGTTGGACGCAATTATTTGCTCGTCCAGGCTATCGAGGTGGGACATTTTTTGTCTGATGGTCTCTTGCATTGAGACCAATCCCGCAGGAGGCACTTCGACCTTCTCGATGATTTTCAGCGGGTTAGCCTTTAGCGAAGACAATTCACCCGCCAATTTAGCAATCTCAACACGCTGGGCGTCCGCCTCTCGCACGAGCGACGTATGCTTTCCGGTGGTGTTGCGCAGCTCAAGTACCATCGATTCTGATTTGTCCTTGAGTTGCGCGATCTTGGCTTGCGCACGCTCGTTTTCGTTTTGCAGACGGTTTTTCTCGTCATTCGCCTCGCGCGCTAATTGCTCTGCGCTTTCCGAGCGCTCTTGCAGAATGGTCGCTTCGAGTTCCTGTTCGGAGATCCGCTGCTCGGCTCTCTTAACGCGATCCAGCAAGTCCTGCACCTCCTTGCCTGAGGCTTTTGGTTTGTCTTTACGTAAGTCAATAACCGCTTTGACCATCTCCTCGGTCTTGTTTTTCGCCAGGAGAACGCGCATATCGGTCGCGCCCAAATATCGCATGGCCTCTGGGTTTCGGAAGAATTTGTGATATTCGCGTAGGTACATCACGACATTCGCTTTCGAGAACCCTGTGATGCGTTCTAGGAACTCGTAAGTCAAGCGCTCCGCTCTCTGAGTGAGTCGCGGGGACGGGAGATTATTACGTTCGAGAGCTCGCGTGATGTGTCGCAAAATGTTGACCGCTGACAGAGCGATGCTCATGTGCAGTTCGACAATTCGATCTTTGGTAATACGGATATTGATGCTTTCTTCGACAATCGCGTTGCGGATGTCGTCGGGAACCTCCGTCCCCAGCATGGTCTTAGCTACCAGGCGAACTTCATCGCTATTCAACGGCTGATTCGATGTTCCATTGAGTTGCGCATCCGTGGCTGGCGTATTGTCGTCGTCGTCCTCGAGCGCAGAGGGGTCGAACTGCACGTTCTCTTGGCGATCGTTGTTAATTCTTTTAAGGGGGGGTGGTTTGGCCATGCGAAGAACCTCTCTCTTTTAAATAAGAATGCTCTAAAGAGCGTGTAATCGAAGCAGAAGACGGCGGCCTGCTAGTGTGGACGCAGCTATGCTTAGCAAACTGAGACCGGTGAAACTAGAAGCACCTTCAAGAAACTATTGGAAGCACCGAATAGCGGTAAAACTTCGGGAATCTTTAGAAGCACTACAGGAAATTTCATTGAATAGGGCATGAATTCCTTTTATTGATCAACGCATAACAGTTGCGCGGTGCCGTGCTTCGGCATCGTGTGAAAGATCGCAGGCCGACAAGATACGATTAGTCAATACAGATATGGATAGTCTTTCAAAGCCTGCTGAAAGGTGTAGATCACGTTGCGCTACAAGCCATTGAGGGAGGTCACTGCTGTAAATGAGATCGGGATGTAGATCGCCCTCAAGCGTGCAGTTGGGTGCCGCGAACACGCCCACGCTGCGCACGGGGCACCCCATTCCCGAAACAGTCTTTTGCAGGAAGGCGACCTTGGTTCGGTTTTGTGCCAGCGGCGATTTGCGCGTCTCACTCAAGCCGCTAGGGCTGATGCGTATCAAGTGATCTAGCGATGGACTTGGGCGCACGCGCCCGGACCAATGCTTGGTCTCGATGACGAAAACGCCGAACTGCGTGATCACCAGGTGGTCAATTTCCGCACTTGGGTATGCCGTACCAGGGGCATGCAATAAGATGGCTGGCCCGCTGTGAAGATAAAAGTCATCGCCGCAAATTGTTGGGAGGATTCTTGCAAGCTCTTTTTGGATCGCGCGCTCACCCAGAGCGCCGCGAGCGTCGCTCATTTTTGTGAATACGCCTCCTCGGGAGCGCGTTTCCGCCCTGTCACGGTTGATGTAGCAATAGATCACGTAGCCTACGAAGGCGAGTATCAGAAGTGACAGCATGGCAAATGGCTTTTGAGGTTGTGATAGCTGTAGTCTGAAGCGTTATTTTTGAAGTCAAGACATCGAAGTGTCTAGCGTATCGAATTTTCTTCAACGTCAAATGGCGAAAGATGATCGAAAAACGTGAGCTTTCGACGGAAAGTGGTAAACGAAACGCTTTTTTGTCGGGTTTCGAAAGCGAATCGATTTGCATAACCATTTGGTGGTTGCAGATTGCCTTTACGCGTATATGCTTGCGATACCCCCTCGCGCACTAGCGCATCGATCTAACCAAGCGGTGCACCCATGCCCGCTCGGCTCCTCCCAGCTTCCTCTCCCGCCTGAGCACTGAGTTCTTTCTTGAATCCGCGTCCGCAGTTAGCGCTGCTTCAAGAAAGCACTCTGGTGCCGAGTTTCCTTGCTCGCCGAGCATCGAAATAGCCATGTCGCCTGACCTGGCCAATTCCCTTGTGATCCCGTCCGTACGGAGAAGAAAATGCCTAATCTGATAAAGAACCCGCTCAAGTTGCTTGCCGTTTGCTATGTCGTGTATATGGCGCAGCACTCTTTTGCGGTATTGCTTTTCCTGCTTGGTGGTGGCTTTGTTTATTTGAAGCACCACTTGGCAAGTAAAGCTCGTGCTGAGCGCGAAGTCGAGCAAGCCGAGGGTGATTCATCAGCCCATAGCGAGCACCGGCCGGCGCAGTCGACAGTGTCGAGTACACCCGACAACGTTCGGCCGATCCGCAAGCAATATGCGAAATCTGCTGCTGTCGTCGATTTGAAGAATGGTACGAAGGATTAGTACCTGATCAACGAGGTGATGAATCCACTGAGGATTCGTCGCCTCCCACCGCATTCCGGGAGTTCCATTCCCCGGCGCGGGACATGGGGCTCCCCGGTTTCCTAGGAGCCATCCCATGAATGACCATGTGGCGGCATATCAATGTGACTTCTTCGCCGATCCCACACCCATCTTCAAGCCGGCGATAAAGCCGGACCCACTTCCGGACCCCATGCAGTGGAGTGAGGCTGTCCGGGAAAAAATGGTCGACGCGCTTATCGAGTTGGCATGCGACAGCCGACAAAACGACAAGATGCCCGAGTCCCTCATGGACTGCGCAACGCTCATCTCTGAGCGACTTCGCAACCGCCGCATCGACACTGCTGATTACTTCGCAACGCTTGGCTGGGTTATGGAGCTTTGGGACGGCGCTATTCCGTATCGGTTCGTATGCGACGTGAATGGTGTCGATCCAGAAACGCTGCAATACGTGATTCAGTCAACCCCATTGTTGAAATATGACTTTGCAGAGGTTCGCCGTCATTTAGTCGGCACGCTGCTTTAGAGGAGGCTTTTGTGATGAGTCTTGCCGCTAGTTTGTTCCAGAAGATTTTTATTACCCACGCCGTTGACCCGGAGTTTGCGCAGCCTGCAAACAGAGCGAAACCCGTTGCGGTGAACCGACCGAACGTGGGGAAGAGCACACCTGACGTTCCCGTGATAGTTGGCCAGGGGGCTTCGAACGAGACGCGAGTGACGATCGCGGGCATACCCAATCTCTTTGTCGATGAGAGTGAGTATGTTGTTCAGTTCAAGCCGAAATTCGCAAGCGATCTTCGCGATTTCGGATCGTTTGGTGTCAAGGTCCTTCCAGATCTCGTGCCAAGCTGGACTGAGGTGGGGACCCATTATTCATCGATGCGTGATGCCGTCACAGCAGCAATTCGAGCCGCCTCCGGATGCGAGTCGACGCAGAGCAAGGAGGCACCCACGCGCACGCATACCGCCGTCGAGCAATCGCCCGTGCCCGACCCGGCCCACGAGACGTCATCTGAACCGGCGCATCGACCGAGCCGCACCGTGGTGAAAAGCGTTACCGCGCGCAATACCCGGCGTTCGAGCACTGATTTTCACGTTGGTGTTATCCAGGGGTGGGGCGAGGAGACATTTCCGCGTCGCGAACCCAAGCCTGGTGAGAGCGCAACCTATCAATCTTTCGCACTTCGACTGCGTCAGGCTGATGGATTTGAGCGCGTGCTTCAGGGTGAGGGCTTGAAGGACGCGATTACGATGGCGGCCGCAGAGATTGGTGAAAGCGTAAAAGTTCATCGGTTGGGTAAAGAAGCGGTCGCAGCGTTTGGTGACGATGGTGAGCCTCTGTTCCGAGACAACGTCCGAGTGTATTGGAACCGTTGGAAATGGCGGATCACCAGGTAAGTCCATCGAGCAACTCTCCATATTGACTATCTCACCATGCGCAAGCGCGCATGGTGCTGAAGTCCCTTTTTCTCCAGAAGCAAAAAGCCTGCTGAACGAAGCTCGCCGCGAGCGCGATTTTCGTTGAGCAACGGTTTCCCCGTCCGCTCTGGACATCGACCCTACCACTTCCCTTGAGGTGAAATATGAAACTGAAAGACTTGGAGCTCACGTCCGGTCAGTGGTTATCGCTGCTCCAGAAGTACGGGGTCGCAGCGAGCTCACTTACAGGTAAAGGTGCTCCCTGTCCTATGTGCGGCGGTAACGATCGCTTCACTTATGACAATAAGTACGGGCGCGGCAATTGGGTGTGCCGTCAATGCGACGACGGATCCCCCGCAGCTGGCGACGGATTTGCCCTGATCACTTCGGTTACCGGGATGACTTTTCGTGAACTCGAGCGTGAGCTTACCGGGCCATTGGTACACAATCTGAAGCCAGTTGACGTCCCCCTTGCATTGCGTACGGCTGAGGGGCGTAAAGACCCAGTTGCAGTCGCCAAACGCTTGAACAAGATGTGGGAGGGCGCCAAGCCCCTCGCCATCGATGACCATGTGATGCGCTATCTGCAATCTCGGGTGCCAGGAATGAATGCGCCTGTCTCGGATGCGTTACGCATGGGCATGCTGGAATTTTGGCAGGATGGAAAATTGCTCGGTTCCTGGCCGGGTATCGTGGCGCGGTATCTGTTGCCCGATGGCAGCTTGGGCACGTTACACCGCACGTATTTAGACCGGGTGAAGCCGGCCAAGGCGACGATCTGCGATGGTGATGGCGTGGTGCTGGATGTCAAACGCAACGATGCAACACTCAACCCGTTGTCTGGCGGCGCGGTTCGCCTGATGCCGTCGGCGAATGGTGAAATCGGCGTTTGTGAAGGGCTGGAGACCGCCTACGCGGCTTTCACGATGTTTTCCGTGCCTATGTGGTATTGCCTCAATCGGGTGCATCTTGCTCAGTTCGAAGTTCCGCATGGACATGGTATTCGCAAGGTCCATGTTTTTGTGGACTATGACCGTGTTGACCAGAAGTGCGGAAAGCGTCCAGGCGTGCAGGCGGGCGATGTTCTGGCCAAGCGCCTACGCGCTCAAGGCTTTGACGTCGTGATTCACCGCCCGCGTGTGGAGGGGACGGACTTCGCCGACGAGTGGATGGAATTGGTCAACGGTGCTTCGCCAGATGTTGCGTTGCGCCGTGTTGCGAAATACAGGCCGCATCTGAGAACGCCTGCCCGTGTCGCTGTGCATATGTAGAAACGCGTTTCAATTGAAAGAGAAGCGGTAACGAAACTTTATTTGGCCCGGTGGGTTCCTCCCACCGGGAGAGATCCGTCTGGGCTTTCTTGCTTTTTGGGGAGTTGAGATGTCTCAGTTTTGTGTGATTATTTCTCGTTTCGCTATTGTTGGCACGACAGGTATCGACAATGGAAGTCAGCCGGCAGGGAAATCGGAAGCCGTGGCCTTTGATGTGATCGACCGATCGTCGATGCGAACGCGTCATCGTGATCTGTCGTTTTGGACAGCCTGGGAATTTTGTGTTTCCCAGTTACAAGCCGAGAAGCTCAGTCGGCTACATTGAATAAAAAAGCGCCGCTCCCATAACTAGGGGGCGGCGCTTTTTTTTTGCCGTTGTGTCAGAGCGACTTTAGCTTGTTGACCATCTTCACGATACCTGTCTCCAGCTCGATAGTGGCGGCGACGACGCAGGCGCCCCCGGCAAGTACGAGCCAGGCAAGTGGATCGTGCGCGTAATCGAGATTCAAGGCATCTGCAGGCGAAAAAGAAAAGACGGACAGGACGGCGTGTGCGATAGAAGAAAACATGTCATTGACTCCGAGGTAGATGGGATTAGTTTGCCAGGGAATTTTCTAAGGCAAGCATCCTCAATCAAAGGCGGCGAACTGATTTGCGATGTCCAGATCTAGATTGTCTTCGTTGATGAGTGGTAGGCTCGTCTCGACGGCTGCGTGTCCCGGTTTCTTTGCCGTCTCACCGGCCGATTTTATAGTGGGGGACCTGGTCGGCGGGATGCCAATAGAAACGCTCGTCTCGGCCGTATCGTCTATTGGTGTAGCCCCGGCCGGATGCCATATCGTCTGACCCGGGAGAGTAGATGGCTGCAGGGCATTCATTGCGGCTAACTCTCCCAGTATGCGCAGCAGCGTTGCACGCTTGCGTGGCGTGCTGCATTTTGAGAGTCGAGCGTGCAGAAACGGGGTGTCGATCGGATCGATAACCAGCTTCATTTCGATCTTGGCGGCGGTCGGCTCGTTCATGCGCGCTTAGCGAGCGTGCGCTCGCGCGCTATGCCCATTTCGCCAATCGCAAGGAAGCCTTTCGCATTGGTGAAACAGGGGGCGTCGAGAACCTCGACGGCAACGCGGGGGAATGCCTGGCGTATTGCCGCCTCGTAGAGTGCCGCGCCGCCACCGGAGAGGATGATGGAGCGTGCGTCGGCCAGGCGACCGACGTTATTCTGAATTTCCTTGACCGTGGCGTTGATGACCGGTGCCGATTGGTCTAGATAAGGTTGCAGGTCGATATCCTGACCAAAAAAGAAAAACGGTTTGCTCTCGCGCAAAGCCTTATCGATGCGCTCCAGATCGTTGACGGGTTCACCCTGGTCACGGGAGATGAGGCCTGCGATGCTCTGATAGATATGCGAGGCACCGCCCGGCAAGCCGCCGCTACGCTTGTCATCCATCGTGAAGCCATTCGCGTAGACCCAGTCGGTGGTGAAGTACCCCACGTCGACGATCAAATGGGCGCTGTCGCGTTGGAATTCGTTGCTGCGGTTTGCGGATGCGAATACCAACGAGCCCAGGGGCTGGGGAATAACCTGGACCCGGCCGATTGCGACCGGACCGTAGCCGAAGTCGACCGCTCCGGTATAGCGCTCCTTGAGTTCGTTGGCGTACTTCTGCATGTTGTGTACCGGTAATCCGAGCGCGAGCCGCTCGATGGTGGTGACACCGGAGAAATGAAATGCACCTCCGAGCAGCGCCGTATAGGTTGCCGATAAGGCGAAATCTTCCGATAGGGTTCGGCCCGTGTTGCCATAAGCGGATGTGATGGCCACGTCTGGGCCGACCTCGTAGTAGGCGCCCTCGATGCACACCTTGGTTACCCGGCGAGTGTTGAGCACGCCATCGCCAAACGAGGACAGACTGTGGGTGGCAGCTATTGGCGCAAGCGAGGGAAACATTCCGGTAGCGACATTAGAGCCGTTGCGAAAGGCGTACTTCGTATTACCGTAACCGACGTCTACTGCGAACACTGAAGTCTTCAAAATACGCTCCCAAGATGGCTATCGTGATACGAAGTCACCCGAATCTGACAGTTTGGGGTGACTTTCGGAATCGTTGAACTGTGGCGGAGTCCAAAGTCACCCGGAACTGTCAGATCAGGGTGACTTTGGCTCGTAACCACCTAGGAGTCTATCGAGCACTACACGAAGTCAAGGATTCAAAAGCGAGGCGAATTTACGCAGCATTTGATATGCGACGGCAACGCATAAGCCGCTATGCTTACTTCACCTACCGCGTCGCTGACGCATCGAATAGCTCACAGGGCCATATTGCGCCCTATGAGCATGTCATCTTCGGGACCGAGAAAGCCGCGAAGATGGCCAATACATCAATCAAATGACCGGGCCGCACGTTGAAGCGGCTTTTTTTTCAATTCCATCAAACACATGATGGCGCACACTGAGTACACCGTACACCAAGATATCTACTGGGCTGCACGGTGAATTCCCACAAATGATGCGCAATGAGGACATGTGGCACCGGACATCCGGACACATCCCGAGCGCGAATTAGGAGCCTGCTACACGTTCCCCAAACGTCAGAAACGCATCCACTGGTCGCTCCTTAAAACAGGTGCGAGCGAGATGGTGGAGCGCGGGGGGCGGGAGAGTGGTGAGCTGCATCAGCATCGCTCCATTCTCTGAGACGCATATAAGACGGCGCGCGCGGCCGTGGAAAGAACAGCGCAACAAGAGCTACGCGGGTGGCGGCAATCGAGCGATCAGCAAGATGCCGTTCATGTGAGATGGCGTTCCTCACAACCGAGTAACCGATAGACGCAATCCAACGAGCACCGCTCGTGGTGCGGCTGTCGGACAGTCGACGCATGGATGCTTCCCCATGTGTGGTTGGCCAGTCAGATATCGCTAAAGGTCAGGAAGAGCAAGGCAGTAGGAAAACGTGCGGTAGCGAAATACCGGTGAAGAGAAACGAAGGTGCAGCAATGCTTGGTAGGGGCAGATTGCGACTGCGCTAAAAGGGAGATGGGTGAAGATGAAAAATAGCCTGAAACTAGATGTGAATGCGATGGTAGAGCGCTATTCGCTCCCCACGCGGCTCAAAGCGGAACTTGCTGTGGTGTGCGCCGCGCAAGTAAGCGAGGTGCTGAGTCGCACCCGCGTCAGCCCGAAGGTCACTTCCTACAAGACGCAGGAAAGGCGGATGTACACCGTCTGCCGGACGTTTGCGGAGCTGCGCACATTAGGGTTTGCGGTTGAAAGTGCGCACGCGCTCTCAGCAAAGCACCTTACAGCATTGGTTGCCTATTGGATCGGCGAAGGGCAATCGGGCGGCACTATCGAGAACAAATTGTCTCACCTACGTGCCTATGCCAAATGGATAGGAAAGCGCGGCCTAGTGCTGTCGCTCGAAGACTACGTCGATCGAGACGCTGCCGGCCTTAAGCGCACGTATGTGACGACCACGGATAAATCGTGGGAGGCGGCGGGCGTCGACGCCGACAGCTTGATTTCTGAGATAGGTAAGCAATATCCGCGGGTGGCAGTCCAGCTCAAGCTACAGGCGGCGTTTGGCCTGCGCATTGAAGAAAGCTTTTCCCTGAAGCCGGCATCGGCGCTACGCAATCTTGATACGCTGAGGGTGAAGGACGGAACAAAGGGCGGGCGTGAGCGTTTGGTTCCAACGCAGTTGCGCCTTGACGTGCTTGCCGAAGCGCTCGCACTGTGCGACCCCTTGAGCGGATCAACGACTCCGGCGACCTACACGATCGCTCGGTGGCGAGACCACTACAACTTCGTGTTGCGCAAGTTCGGCATATATAAGAAAGGGCTCGGCGTCACGAGTCACGGGCTTCGTCACCAATGGCTCCAGAAATACTATGAACGTATCAGTGGTGCGCCGGCGCCGGTAAAAGGTAGCGTGCTGCGTCCTGATGCTGACTTGCATCGCGAGGCCTTGCAACTTGCGGTAGAGGCGGCTGGGCATAGCAAGGCATCGAAAACCGGTGCGTATCTATCGACCCACCACACGATGGCTGGAATTCAACGAAAGCGCATCTCTCCAGATGAAGCCAAGCAAGCGCTTGATCAGGCGAATGGCAACGTGTCGCAGGCCGCAAAGCATTTGGGAGTTACACGGCAATCGTTATATCGCGCTATGGCGCACCTGGCACCTCGGTAAACGGCCGTTCACATTGGAATGATCACGTCTTTAGTAGCGCATAGACCGGCCGCGAGCGCGACAGTTTGTCGTCTAATTATGTGTTACGGTGGTTTGCGCCG
Organism: Robbsia andropogonis; assembly: GCF_034047095.1. Taxonomy (NCBI): domain Bacteria; kingdom Pseudomonadati; phylum Pseudomonadota; class Betaproteobacteria; order Burkholderiales; family Burkholderiaceae; genus Robbsia; species Robbsia andropogonis. The sequence continues at coordinate 34,760 of NZ_CP139167.1, forward strand.
TCATTGGTCGCTGAGGTATGGCAAAGTGGTAGAAAAGGTAGGTGAGGAGATTTGGTCGCCCCGCCACGTTGTCCGTGACGCGAATAACATTCGCGTGCTGATTTACGATCACGGGGACGAGGTTGCCATGCTCTGCGAGGAGCTGGAGCTGCGTGGTTTCGACACGATGCGAGCAGCTACCGGTGCGCAAGCGTTGGTAACTGCTAAGGCATGGCGGCCTGACATTGCCGTGGTCGCAACAGACGTTGTATTAGGCGACGGATGTGCCACTGCGCGAAAGCTGCGAAACGACGATAAATGTTGGGATGTCGCAATCATTGCGTACACGTCGGATAGCGCAGAGAAAGTGCGTGACAGTACTCGGCAGTTCGAATTCGACGCCTATTGCCACAGAAGTCGTGGACCGCGCAGATTAATGGCGCTCATCGAGAGACTAACGCCGCCGGACTTACCAGCGATCCCGGTCAGGTAAATCGTCTACGGTTCTGGCCACCCTGGCCTCCCAAGCGAAATCGGTGTAGGCGGCGTCGGACGGAAGGCAGGGGAATTGGATCGACGGCACCCCGTCCACGATAACCATCTTGACCAGTTGAGTGATTTTGCGAAAGCGTGCCGCGTCCTCAAGTGTCGGCTCGATTGGCCAGTACTCGCGACCGGTCAGCGTGGCATCAAGTATGCGCAGCGCGGCTGCTTTAAGCACCGGCCCCCGAAGCTCCCATTGGTCGTCGTCCGTGGTGGCCATCATTGCCAGGACGAGTTGTTCGTCTTTAACCCCGACTTCCCGGTCTATCAAGGCGCGTACATCGTCGTCGCTGTACTTTGGACGTTCTACGCGGGTATTCCAACGGCGGCCGACTCGCTCCAGCACATCGATTTCAGCTTCGCCGTCTTTCAGATCTTCCCACGCCGTGGCCATGCCGCAGTCAGCGCAGTGGATATTTCGCAATTGAATCGTTTCGGGCATGCCGGGTGGGCGTGCTCCAGAGTCACCGTTTTCCGGGGCGGTGTCATAACCGAAGTCACCGAAGATCCGGTAATCAACCCGACGTTCGTAAAACGGCACGGCTAGACGCTGGGAACGACCTATTTTTGGCATTCCGGCGCAGCTAGGGCAGGGAATCAGTTCAGCAATCATAGTGGTAGACGTCGGCGCGGTTGGATCGGTCGTGTGGATACTGGGTGGGGCTTGTATCGCCACTCCTGTCGTGGACTGGCTTTTTGTTTCGAACCCGAAAGATACCGCTTTTTATGCATCATTCGCAATTAGGGGTTCGATTATTTGCGCAAGGCATCGTGAGTTTCAAGGAAGACGGACGTTTGTCTGGTAGATCGATGCCTAATTAATATGCTATCGATATTATCCATTCGCAAACATAGCGTTACGTGATTTTTCAACAGGAAGTTAGGCCGATTCTGTGGATACTTTAGGTCCGCGTAATCGTTAAGCGCACCAAATATAGGTAGCATTTGCCGTTTTCGAGTGGCGAATTTGCTGTATTGTCGTTCCACCTAACGCGTCCCACGACGCATCGATTTAACCCAGACGGGAGTTCTCCCGTCCTGGGCAGCTCTTCGTCCTTCGGAGAGCATGCATGGTTCGCAAAATAGCCAAAAATCTTAAGCAGTCGATGGGCAGCGGGCGCAAAACCGCACTTATCGCTGCCATTCATTCTTTCCCCGCTAAGCACCGACCTGAGCAGGTATTTTCAGACTTCGTCGAGTTGGCGGCCTTGTCGATATCGAACGCCGTGGATCGCTCCCAGTTCGATGCTCGGGAAAAGCGCTACCTCGAAGTGGTCAAGGGTTATGCTTCGGAAGATCTCGCACTTTTTCCTGAAATGTTGGGCCTTTTGACGATCGAATTGGAAGAGCGGGTGACATCCAATACGCTCACGGATGTTCTTGGCGAGACGTTTATGGGTCTTGGTTTGGGCAATGATCGTACCGGGCAGTTTTTCACGTTATGCGCAGCTGCGCATAACGTGAATAATGCGAAGTCGAAGATTATGCGAAGCTAGGCCCATCATGAAGGAGTACTCCTCCTGACGGGCCTTTCCGAGTAAATCCGGCTTCACATAATCAAAGACTTTGGAGGAACGCCAGCAGTGCCTTCGGTGCGCGATAGACAGCGGGCCTTACATCAGGCTGCTTCAGCCGAGCCAGGGTGCGCTGCTTCATCGCCAAGTCCGCTTCCACATACATGTGCGTCGTAGATGGGCTCTCATGTCCAAGCCAGAGTGCGATCTCGCAGGCGTCAGTACCGGCCTGTAGCAGGCTCATGGCGGTCGAGTGGCGCACGACGTGCGGGGACACTTTCATCGACCTCAGTTCCGGGTATCGGACTGACGCTGCCTGCACAGCAAGCTGCAGGCGCTGCGCTACATTGGCTCTCGTCATGTGCCGGCCATCACGCGTGGGCAGCAATGGCGAGTCTTCAACCAACTGTGGATTCAGATACAACCAGTCGCGCACGCCCTTTGCTACGCTCTTCCACAAGGGCAACGAGCGCTGTTTGCGGCCCTTACCACGTAGCTTGATACTGCTACACGGACCGAGTACGATGTCGCCGACACGCACGCCGATGATCTCGGAGACCCGGGCACCCGTGTTGAATAGGATGCTGAGCATCAGCCGGTCGCGCTGACCGATCCAGGTGTCCGTCGCCACATTGATCACCTCCGTCATCTGCTCGCGCGTGAGGAAACCGACCAGCTTGCGGTCATATCGCTTCATCGGAACCGCAAGTGCACTTTGGATTGCACCAAGACTCGCTGGCTCGCGCCTGGCGGCAAACTTCAAGAACGCCCGTATTGCCGCGAGCCGGACGTTTCGACTTCGTACCGAGTTGTGCCGCTGAACTTCGAGATGATCCAGGAATTCACTGAGAAACTTGGCGTTCAGATCGACGATGTCCAACTCATGAGCCGCCAGACCGAGCCTGACCTCAGTAAATCGCAAAAGGAGCACGAAGGTATCGCGGTAGGAGGCGACGGTGCGCGGACTCAGGGCTCGCTGCTGCACCATGTAGTACGTGAAGAACTCCTGCACGAGTCGCGGGAAGGATGTCGCAGTCTGACGGTTCATCGTGCACCTCCGATCGTACCCGTCTCAACGAAGGCCTCGAGCCGGTCTCCGACGGTGCTCATCAACTCTGGAATCGCAGTGAGATACCAGTACGTATGGGAGATCCTGGCGTGACCCAGGTACGTGCACATCCAGAACATCGCGTGCTCGATCGACTGGTCCGCCTCGCGCCAGCGCTGCACGCGTCGCACAACGAACGTATGACGGAGATCGTGCACGCGAGGAAGCGGGTGGTCCCCGCGTGCTACCCAGCCGAGTTGTTGCTGCAGCCGTCGAAAGACGTACTCCACGGCCGACCTTCGGAGATAGCCGCCGTCGCGCGAAGCGAAGAATGGAGAGTCTATTTCGGTGCTGTGACATCGATCACGAGCGTTGCGATATGACTGCAGCTCGCTGACCGTGCTCTCATGAAGGGGCAGGCAGCGAGACTTATGGAACTTCGCATTGCGCACAGTGATCGATCCCCCTCGGAGGTCGACGTCACCAAGGGTCAGAAGCCTCGCCTCGGAAAGCCTGAGCCCTGCCGCTGAGAGCAGCCCAAAGATCGCACGGTAGGTCTGGGGCCGCAGAGCCCAGCTGGGCGACAGCCGGCCTGCTGCGTCAAGCAAATCGACAAGCTCGGCGTCAGTGAAGATATGAGGGGTAAGCCGCCGATGACCGCATCCTAGTACTCTCAGTGTCGGAACCTCCGTGTCTGGTTCGAACTGCCTGTAGTACGCCGCGAATGGGCGCACCACCTCCAGTCGACGGGCGGCTGTCACCGAGCTGGTTCGTCTCACATGTTCTTGCGCCCATGCGAGCATCAGGGCTTCGGTAAGCGGACCGCGGTGGGCTCGCGCATCTGCGAAGCGCGCGAATCGCTGGAGCGCATATGCCTCTGCCTTCAGCGTAAAGCCCAGCCGTCGCCGTTCTTCGACGTAGCGGCGCACCGCGTCTTGCATCAATGTTGGGGCGCTCATGCTGCGCTCCCGGGCCACGGCATGGCGACGAGGATCAGGTGGCTAAAGTCCACCTTTGCGTAAATACGTGACGCATCCAACTCGCGATGGCGCAGTACATCGGCGACTTCCTTCAATGTGCTGCCGCTATTGAGCATCCTCCGAGCCAGCGTATGACGCAGAACGTGCACGACGGTGTACGGCAGGCCAGCGCGACGATATGCCTCTCGAACTGTCCGTCGAACAACGGCGGTGCTCACTGGCTTGTCCACTGGCGCGATATGTCGAACAAAGATGCGCCGACTTGTGGTGGGCGGACGCTCTAGACGTAGGTAGCTGGCGATGGCGGCGCCAGTTGCATGAGGCAACGGCAGGATATCGGACCGTTGTGTCTTACCCCCTTGGATGGAGACAGTGCCAGCTCGCCAATCTATATTGTCGAGATTCAGGGCAATCACCTCGCATCCTCGAAGGCCCAGATCGACCAAGCAACGGACGATCGCGTAGCACCGCAGCCGCGAGGGCAGATCAGACGGGAAGGCGCTGAGCAATCGCTCGATTTCGTCGGGAGCAAGAGTCTTTGGCAGTGCGGAATTGCGCCAGTGCGCCGGCTTGGCGACGACTGGCAGCAGATGGGTGACGGGATCACCGTCACTTGCGCGGAAAAGGAGATAGCTCCGGATGGTGGAAGCCGTCACTCCTGCACTGGCGGTAGAAATGCGAGAGAACTCCCTCATCAGGAACGCGCGCAGCTCCTCGGCCGTCGGAGTGATCGCTCTTGTTGGCATGCACAGCAGGCTTCGGACGATTGCGACTCGCCGCAGCCTTGTACTTGCTGCGAGGCCTTTTGCCCGCGACATGTAGTCGTCAAAGCGAGATAGCACCGCCTCGTATCTTTCGATACACGGATCCTCGTGCCCAAATCCGCTTGCTCGCACGATTTCCGTCAAGTGCCAGAGCGCGGCGCTAAGGTGATGTCGGCTTCTGGGAGCCGGGGCAGCACAGGTACAACGCGGAAGGTGACGATCGAGAAAGCAGGTGATGTGGCGATCCAAACTCGCGAGGTCGAAAGCTCGTCCCCTTGCCCATAGAGAAAAGTGCGAAAGGGAAATTAAATACGACCGGATCGTGACTGGCGCGTACTTCAGCGCCGACAATCGATCGTAGTAGATCTGTGCGAGCGGCGCGAGTTTGCCGTCACGCAATCGCGACGAAGCAGGTTCTGGAAGAGCTTCGAAGACATTCATGGCGAACTCCTTATGAGGGTTGAACCCAAAGGAGACGCCGTTTCTTATGCAATGTCCATCTGGCGCTTCGCCCCCCTTTGACGCTCTCGGGGCGGAGCGCCCGTGGTGGGGCTTCGCATAATCTTCGACTTCGCATTATTCACGCCTTACCATGTGTCGAGTCTGATGGCGAAGCTCACGATCAACGGCTCGCAGCAAGCGATCGAGGAGAACGGCTTCCTGCGCTTGCAGGAGCCGGCTTGCGGTGCGGCTGGAATGGTTATCGCGGCTGCAGAGGCCGTCCGCGATGCTGGCTATAACTACCAGAAGCAGATGCATGCGACCTGTATCGATATAGACGCGCGATGCGTTCACATGGCGTATCTGCAGCTTTCACTGCTTGGCATTCCTGCTATTGTCGTCCACGGGAATGCGTTGACTGCGCAGGTATGGAGCATTTGGCAAACGCCAATGCACGTTCTCGGCGGTTGGCGAGGCAAACTCAGCAAAGAGCTTGGTCGAGAGGGGCGCCGTTCGTTACACCGACCCGGGTCGCCCGATGATGTTGTCGACGTCACTGCTGCGGCAGGTGCGCCATGCGATGTCGAGGCCGGGAGCGACAACGGTGCTGCCCCAATTGTTACTGAACGCAAGGTCAGTGTTGAGTCTCCAAACGGGTCCGCTGCGGATATAGCAGCGCTTTTTGAGGACGTCGTGCGGGAAGTTCCCACGCCTATGATATTTGATGTCGTAGAGCAGATGACGCTGTTTTAAGCAACGTAGTATCTTTAGCCACGTTTTTTCCACGAAAGCCCACCGTAATTAGTGAGCATTCGAGGGATAGCGTCGTTCTTTTTTCGCGTATCGTTTGTTCAATTCCTCGCGTCTCTGACGCATCGACACCGGGCCATTCGGCCTTTTTTTCACCCCATTGGGACCATTTCCCAATGGGACAGGTCCCTTTACTGGAGACCTGTTATGCAAGGTAGCACTGTTAGCCTGTCCAGAATTCGTCTGGGTCAGAACCCCCGGCTGTATTTTGACGATCAGGAGATGGCTGATCTTGAGCTTTCTATCAAGGCTCAGGGTCTGCTCCAACCCATTCTCATCCGACCGGTAGACGATGCCTTCGAGCTCGTAACCGGTGGTCGTCGTTACAGGGCAATGACGAAAGTCTTTGGTCCCGATTACGAGGCCCCGGTTTTAATCCGTGAAATGGACGAGTTCGAAGCCCGCGCGGCCGCCCTGGCCGAAAATGCGCAGCGCGCCAATGTTTCGCCAGGAGAAGAGGCCCAATGGGCTTCCGAAATGCTGGGCTTGGTGAACAACGATCGCGATGAAGCCTCGCGCCGCATGGGCTGGACGCGAGCGACCTTGGATCGGCGGCTCGCTCTCATGAACTGCGATCACTCGGTGATCGTGGCGCTCGCTGGACGAAAAATCCAATTGGGCCATGCGGAGTTGTTGGCAGTCTTGCCCAAGGAGAAGCAGGTATTACTGTTGCCTGTGGTTACCAACGAAAGCAAGACGGTCGCGGAGCTCAGACGCGTCATCGAGCAAGCCGCGTGCGCGCTCGAATCAGCGATCTTCGACAAGTCCGACTGCGCATCGTGCCCACATAACTCGGCGCTTCAGACCGAAATGTTTGGTGAGTCGATCGCGACAGGAAATTGCACGAACCGCATCTGCTACACGGATAAAACCGAGCAAGCGATCAATGTCATCGCCGAAGGGCTAAGGGACGCTTACCCCGTGGTGCGTATCGTTCGTCCAGGGGAGAAGTTCACTCGTGTACAACTGGTACCAGAAGGCCCGAAAGGTGTGGGCGTGGAGCAGGCCAAGGCATGCCACGCTTGTAAGAACTATGGCGCTGCAGTAAGTGGCTTGCCCGACACCGTTGGTCGAGTGTACCGCGGTCAATGCTTTGACACCGTCTGCAATATGAAGATGGTGTCGAAGCAATTGAAAGCGGAGTCGGCATCTCGCGCGGCAGCACCGCAAGCGGCGTTAGGCAAAACATCGTCCAGCAAAACGACGTCAGTCAAAGGTGCCAAGGTGACAGCCGATTCGCCGCCCGTTACAACGGTTGCTGAGTCGGATCGTGTGAAAACGTACCGAGTCGGTGTGTGGCGCGCTGCGTTGCGCAAAGACATCGGAATGAACGTCGATCTGGCCCGCGAGTATCTTCTGGCCATTGCGCTGACCGGTAACGCCCGGAAAGTGAAAGAGGATACCTTGCGTAGCCTCTATGAGAAGGTGACCAAGCAGCAAGCCGAAACGCTTGATATTGCAAAATCGGCTGCGGCTGTCGCTTTACTGTCGGCGGACCAGCAAACCACGTTGATCATTGCGACGTGTTTTGCGGGGATTCAGGGGCTGGAGGTTGCAGAGCTCGTGAGTCTTTGCCGTCACCACAAGCTGAATCTCGGAAAGCACTGGTCATTATCGAAGGAGCTTTTGGAGATGATCACGAAATCCGAGATGCTCGCGCTGGCCGATGAGATCGGTATCGCGCAGGCCCTGGGCGACAACTGCCGGAAGACATTTGCCAAGCCGAAAACCGAGCTTATCGAGGCATTGCTAGCCGTCGAGGGTTTCGACTATTCCGGCAAAGTCCCAAAGGTCATGCAGTTTTAAACCATTTATCTATGTTGATGCTGCCCGGTTCTCGGGCAGCCGTCATCCCTATGGAGAAAGCAATGTTTCAGGAAATTAGTGATTTGGTGCGATCGAGTGGTCGGGTAAATATGACGATCACTGTAAAAGGCGAGCAGATGACCGTCGTCGTCGTGCCGGGTGCAAGCGATAGTGAAGGCGCGCTCAAGCAACCGTTGGTGCTGAGTGCGTCACCGCTTGAGCTGGACGCTGAATTTGCGTCCGTCATCACGGGCTTCAGCGCCGCCCATTGTTCCCTCGCGGAGCAAATGGAGGCGACGAAGGCCATCATCGACGCTGCCACGAAGGAGTCAGCCAATAAGGCGCAAAAGTCCTTGTCATCCTCTGCGAAGGCAAAGACGTCTGAGCCTATGCGTAGGCAGGGAGCTTCGGCGAATGGCGCATCCGATGAGCAGGACGGTGATGGAATCGAAACGGTGGTCTCCGACGAGATGGTGGAGGAGCGTCCCACGACGCCTCAAGCCGGCACCGACATGTCGTCGTTGTTATTTTGAGGGGCAGCGACATGTCGATCTCTATTAGCAAGGCCATCCGTGAGTTTTCCTATAACGGAATGACTTTTGTAGACCCAGGGCCGCAATTTAGCGCGGATGAGGTACGGGATCTATATAGCGCGCAATACCCCGAACTGACGACCGCTTCGGTCAATGGGCCGGAGGTGAAGGGAACGGTTATGCGCTACACCTTCCTTCGGGCGGCGGGCGCCAAGGGCTGATATGCGCAAAGCTGATTTGTTAAAAGCGCTTTTGAATTCGGAAGCGAATCTTAAGAACCTGGAGCCGCCCGAGAGGGCGGTTTTTTTTCATGATGAGGAACTACATAAATGTTGCTGGATCCTCGACAAGTTGGTAGCGAAATCGTGGGGGGAAATGGCGGCGAACCGAGTTGCGGAGCGCCTTCCGATACCCAATGTCGATTTGCCGATGATTTTCTGACGCTTCCAAAGATAGCGGAAGATGTGCCGGCCACTGTAGTGAAGCAGCAATCGGCACAGAAGGAGATATCGGCCATGGCTGCGATGCACTTTCGGTATGGTCCTATCCGTGCTGCGGACGTGCAAGAGGTTACATCCCCTCTAGATGCATTCGCTCAAGGATTTTTTGCGTGGATGCGTCGGTGTGCGAACACGTGGACGCGATTATGCCTCGCGCCAGTTCTGCTTGATGCAGCAGCTGTGGGCGAGGACCTTGCCTACAGCCAAATAGACTTCCATATACCAAACGACGCGGTCTTGTATATGGGTCTTAAGACGGATGGCGATTACATCCATCCGTTTAAGCCACGTGTTGTCGAGCTGGCCAAATCGCATCCTTTGTTGATGCATAGCTGCCTGCAGATCGTCGAGGCGGCAGCGGCGTCCTTAGGCATACATCTTCGAACCTCAGACGACCTGCTGCAGATGTTTTCCTACCATTACTGGGAAGGTGATCCAGGGATATCCGACGAAGACGCGGTCGAGTTCTTGACGGAGCGTTTTGGTGAGTCGGATGAGGACAGATCTCCCTTTCTTCCTTCGACGGTTCGAGCGGAATTGTTGGGTAACGGCCTTTCGTGCGCTCGCTCATGTTCCGAGACAGGACGTTTGGTGCGGGACGAACGACTGCGCCCGATCCAGTTGGCCAATCTGGCTCAGACGCTCACGGGACACGATAGGAATGTGTGCGACGCAACGCGCGAGCTTGAATTGCTCATACGACGTTCTCGGGGTGCCTGTTTTTCCTGGGACGTGCAATGCGAGCAAGTGTATAGCGCTGCAACGATCGTGACTGGAGACGACGACTTGATCAGCCAAATCCTTGACGACCATTACGAGTACTTCAATCAGGGTGGCGATGGAAGTCTTTTTCATGGATTCATGCAGCTTGCGAGGGACCCAAAAGCGATTGGCAGACAGTACCGCCGTATTGCACGCGGAATCGAGATTTTGAATAGCCTTGATCGCCTGATCGGGCTCTTGACTGAGGAGCAAAAGTGAAATGTGGAGTATTGAAAGCGATAGTGGCCGCCGTCAGGAGCTTTATCTGGCAAAGGCAATTCTGCTGTACAGCGATGATAACGGGGCGGCGTCCTATGCCACTATTCACCCTATTGAGCGTAGTGCGGCTCAGAAGCCGTACATTGGCGCGGGCGTTGCCGTAACACGGCGGGCGCTGTTGGAAGCAGTCGGAGAGCTTTCGGAACGCACGGCTGCGCGAGCCGCCTACCTGCCTGCGCAAGTGCTTGCTTACGATTCGTACTCAATCACCTGGTGGTGTCCCCCGTCAGTACGACGCGTGTTCTTCGAATGCAAGGAACTTGGGACCAGAAGTGAAGAGGTGCCTCATCCCGGCCTCGTATTTCGAGCGTCTGTTAAAGGGTTTCAGGTGTTCGCACTGAAAGGTTCGCAACGACCTGAGCCTGACACGGTGATATTTGAGCCGCCGTACTTCAATACGTGGGATGGTGGGGCTATCTGCATCGGCTCCGCACGAGTCCCCTCGTCCATTGACGTTAAGTCGATCCCTAGCTGGGAAAGCGGTTTTTTTGATTCGGCATTCACCCACCCGAATTTCGGGTCGACACGCGTGAAGCATAAGCGCGGTGAATACGCTTTTTGGAAGGAAATGTTAGACGGTAAATATGGGGCGAAATTCCCTTTGCGCTGTCTCGTCCCAATGAATATTACGCTTGCGGATGTCATCGCAGGCCGCTCAAGAGGTTGACGATATGAATATCAAGGATGTTGTTTTGCAGGAGTCTTTTCCATCTGTGATGGTGCCGCGCTTTGAGGCGGTGACGCCGATGGCTCGCCTCGGCGATCGCTTGCTTATCGCACGCAATGGCATTTTTCTGGAGCTAAGGCGGGCGTGGTTGCATCTCGTGGCGCAAATCGGAAGCATGTCGGCGCTCACATCGATCCCGTACGGGGACGTCCGAGAGAGTCATCGCTTGCTATGTGGGCCGATCGCCCCGGTGGTCGTGGATGAGTTCGTCGACTTCGCTCGAGCGCATTGCGATGTAGAGGTCGGCGCTTGGATCGTCTGGAGCCCGAGCAGCGGGCGGTTTCGCCTTGCGAAGGTCGGTGTTTTGGAGCATTCCGCTGATTTTCTGAGCTACGAGCCACCAGCGCTGTTCGACGATGAAGTGTTGGTCGTCGACTGTCATTCGCACGCCCGGGCGCCGGCGTTTTTTTCGTCAGTGGATAACGCCGACGATCGGTTCGACGTGAAGCTCGCCCTGGTAGTGGGATGTTGCGACCAGGCCCAGCCAACGATGGTACTCAGGCTTTGCGCCAAGGGCATCGTCAACGCGACGCCGGAGATCCCGGCGGCTTGGTACGGCAAATATGCGGGGGGGCGCGCTCATGTCTGACGCTATCCAACATCGCATGCCGTCTCGATGGTCCGAGAATGCGTGGAAAGTCTCAGTCATCGGCGCCGGTGGCACCGGTAGTGCAGTTTTACCGCACTTGGCTCGTTTGCACCACGCCATGGTGTCCCTCGGCCATCCCGGAGGAATCGAATGCACTGTGTTCGACGACGATTTGGTAAGTGAGTCGAATGTGGGCCGGCAGGGCTTCTATCCCGTGGACGTGGGACAGCCCAAAGCCTCGATTCTGGTGAACCGGATCAACCTGTTGATGGGAACGCAATGGAAAGCGCGAGTGACGAAGGTTGCGCGAGGCACGGCGATCCAAACAGATGGCCTGGTAATCGGTTGTGTCGATACCCGCGGGGCGCGTGCGGCCATATTGCAGGCCTTGTGTGGGGGTACTGGCTATTATATGGACTGCGGCAATGCGTCAGATAGCGGACAGGTGGTAGTCGGTCACATGCCTCGCTATCGCGATTTACGGGTGATCAAGGGGCAGCTTCCCCATGTTGGGCTTCTATTTCCTGAGATAGTCGATCCGCGTCTTGATGACAACGATGAGGTGCCATCATGCAGCATGGCCGAGGCGTTGCGAAAGCAGTCACTGGTAATCAATCATGCTGTAGCGGTGCAAGCGTTCACGATGCTTTGGTCAATGTTTCGCTATGGCGGTCTTGCGTATTGCGCCTCGTTTGTGAATACCGCGACGGGACGGAGCAACACCGTGCCGATCGATCCAGTGGCATGGGAGAGATTTGGGTATAGCCAAGGTACGAAAGCACTTAAGGGGCGGGCCCGTCGTGGCCGCGTTTGATGTCTTTCGTTGCAACAAGAGCCGCGCACTTCGTTGCGCGGTTTTTTTTGCCCGAAAGATCGGGTTTTTAAGGAAACTGACCCGGAAAAAATCGAAAGCTCGTCGATTTTCGTGAGGATTTGCGGGCTTATTGCTCCGCGATTCACCGTACACTGAGGGCTCATCTCGCGCTTTCTGCGCATCGACTTAGGCTGCACGCTCCGTGCATGCTCATTCCCGCCGCAAGCCCTTATCGGCGGTCTCCTCCCGCGTCAACTTCCGTTGACGGATTCCATGTCTGTGTCGACTCTCATGCCGCACTGGTGAGTTCGCACGTCCAACAAGTTCTTAACCATGTCGAAAAATTGCAAATTGACGATCCTTTTGCCCGGCCACGTCGTGCTTTCTGGTCCATGTGAAGTGGATCAGGATACAAATCGGGTCTATCCGGGCACCGGTCTACGTGACGCACTGCGTGACGCATGCATCAACTTGCAGGCTCCCGGCGTGCGCACCGTTGCACTCGTGAGAAACGAGGATGTTGAGGTTGCAGCGTATGCGATGCCTTCCGGGTTTGCTTTGTACCTGGATGCCGATGACCCGCAGCCAGCCAGTTGGTGGCGGCGGCTCTTCGCCTCTCATCTAATGTCCGCTGTATTCCAACGGACCTGACTTTTTACCGCGATTTCGTATCGCAGATTATATGGCCGCTCTTCGGAGTGGCCGTTTTTTTGGGGGGTACAGATAATGAAAAAAGTTCCAAAGCTGTTTTACGCGAGCCGTCGCGCCGCTGGTCGCGGTGCAGACGTGGCAATCGAGCGGTATTCGAGACGCTTTTTGCGCCAGGTCGCGCAGGATTTGCGACTACGTCAGGCCGAACACGAAATAGTGGCCGCGCCGGCGTGGCGCAGCTACGGTTCACGTGTCACGCTTCGTGCACCGGGGCTGTTGTTGGAAATAGGCCGGCAGTGTACGAACGACAATGTCGGTGTCGCATTTCGCACTCGATGCCATCCGGAGGATCTAGCCGGCGGCAGGCCGAATGTGGTTGATGTTGAAAACCTGACGACAACTGGCGGTTACCAGGGGCTGTTATCTGACCTTCGTAAGCTCGCTGGCACACGCTAAAGGGGGCAACGATGGCGAAAGAAAAGGTTCTGGTGCACGTCGAACTGCCGAACGGTGGCCATCTCGTCGACGATGCTTTTCTTGCACGAGACACTGGCGAAGTGTACGCCAGTGAGACGCTTGAGGCGCAGCTGGCGAGTCTGCATGTGGATCCCCGTTCTGCGAAGGCGACAGTTTCGATTGGCGAACAGTCGTTCCCTCTCATTCCACGTGCTCAGGCGCCAGTGCCAGGCATGTTTTGTTTGGAGGCGCAAAATCTAAAGCGGGTGCGGTGGGATGGGAAAAAGCGACGGTTGCTGTCCCTACACGCCCTAAACAAGTCGCAGAAGGACTTGGTTGCACGTGCGCTGCACACGGTTTCGCTTGCATCGGCGGCCACCGCGGTCGCATTTTCTGGCAATCTGTCGTTCCGTTTTTACGACATGCTATTGCTTGGGCGTTCGGTCGGAATGGCCGTGCTATGCTTTGTGCTAGGTATTCTGATCGTCAGAGGAGATTGACATGGACGTTTCATGGGCAGTGTTCGGCGTCGGCGTTCTTTTGAGCGGTTACGCTTATTTGATGATGCGAGTCGAACGTAAGGAAAAAGAAGAGCGAAATAGGCTGATTCGTCGTGCCTGTTCGCGGTCTTGATGTAAGTTTTATGTAATTTTTACTGGAAAGCTGCCTCGCGCAGCTTTTTTTCTTGGGGCCCGGCCATCCGCTTAGCGCGAGTGGCCGGGCCCTTTTTACTTCCCAATCCGGGGCGACCGCCCTGGAGGGACGTCGCCCCCAATTTTTAGGGTGACGTCATGTATTTTTTGATTTCTTCGGCAGGCGCGGCGCGGTTTGCCACACTCCTGGATTTTTTTGCATTCGCTGATAAACAATCGCCGGCGTGGCACGCCAATATCGAAGCCGCGACGCTGGTGGCCGCCGACTTCAGCCGCGTCGTACTGGAAGAGATGGGTGAACGTGTACGTGTTCGTTTGCCTGGCCAAGGAACTGACGTGATCCACGGCCTGCTCTGTGAGCATCGGCGCACCCACTTCCAGCGGGGCGGCCGCGGCTTGCTCGCGTACGAGGTATCTGCGCAAGCATGGGAGGCGGCGATGCATTTTTTCGTCGTTTCGCGCTCGCCGGCACGCTTTCTCAGTGGTGCGCAGCATTGTGAGGTCGGAACGAATCCTGGGGAGGTCCTGGCGAATGTAAGCCAGCAAGCACGGCTGGTGCTTGGTTTCGACGAGCGCGGACTGCCGTGTGGGTTCGGCCCTCAACCACATGATTCCCATGCCATGCACGTAGGGCACGCTTTGTTAAGCGGCGCAACTGTGCCTCCAACTGTCCTTCGTGAGTACCAAGCGCGTGCACGGATCGAATACGGACAGGAGTGGATTTCTCTCCTTGTCGCGTTTCCCGCTTTGGGTGGCCGAGTGAAGGCCCGACACGCACAAAGTTTGGCTTTGCTTTGGCGAGAAGATCTTGAGCTCACCGACCAAACTGTGCCGTGTATTGCCGCAGCATTACGTAGCTTGCCGCAAGATGCTACGTATATCGAGGTTGATGATTGCTTGTTTGCGCACGGCCTGTTGGCACCATTGACCGCGGAAGTAGAAGAGGTCCCCGTGGATATCGGCACACCAACTTCAGCGTTAGCCGAAGCGATTCATAGGCACACCTCGAATGCCATCTTCAATCATGGTCTGCGGCAAATCGAAGACGACCGCCGTGCCGGACGTATGTCGAAGCGCAGATACGACCAAGCGATGCTTAGAAACGCACTTAGTCAGACGATGCGCAGCTATTCGTATGCAAACAAGATGGCGAGTGCGATTGAAGGTGCAGAAATGGAGCTGGTACTTCCGTGCTTGGACAGTCCTGATACCCGCAACCGGGGTTGCAAGCAGGCCGTATATGAGGTGCTTGGTGTAAAAATTATTGGTCTGAAGCCGCAGGAGCGCCGCCGCATCGTGTTTTCTCTTTGCGGATTGAACGAAGCGCAACAGGCAGCGTGGGATGCTGAGTGGGCGCGTCTTAATGCAGTGGAGCAACTTGAACGCGCGAAGAAGGAGGCCCGTCGCAAAGCGGAAACCGCCCGGTATCGGACAGTAGAAGGGCGCCGCCTCACGGGTGCGGAGTATGTCGAAGAATTGCTCGCCGCAGGCTACACCTCTATCCGTAGCAGCCGTATCGGAGCGACGCAACGCTATCGCTTGGAACGACCTGGCACTGCGGTATCGCGAAACGTGAGTGCGAAAGACGGAACGCTCGAGTACGCACGCCAGTTATTGGTCGAGTCGGTCGTTTCGGCGTGACGCTGGATTTTTCTTTTGTTCTGTGCAAGTCAAATAGTCACCTTGCCCCACGTCAAATCGTACCTTTAGAGGTTGCGATTTGGCGTACCTTCATCTGCTGGGAGCAAGAATGGACACTATCGGAATTGAAGAGTTGGAACTGGCCATCAATCAGTGGCGTGTGCGTCGAGCGCAGCCTCTTGCACTATGCCGTGAGGTACGCGTCCTGGCCGATGTGTATGGCGACATGATCTATCAACGCCTGAGCACAATCGCCATCACAGCATTGAGCGCGGAGCAATTGAACGCGTTGCGTTCAGCGAAAGGGTAGTACGGTCGAAAGAGCGTACATTTTGGTGATCATTTGACTATTGCAAAGCGCCTCTTCGGATTAGAATTTATTCACCTACTGCGTCTTAGACGCATCGACCAGCCAGCCCTCTCGGGCTGGTTTTTTTTCGCCCTATGGGACTTGTCCCTACCGGGCACGTCCCTGCGGGCTCTTTTAGGAAAGCCTCATGGACGTCAAACCCAGTGAATTGCGTGCTCTACTTCACGCCTACGTGCCACAGCGGTTACCGGTTCTCGTCACCGGTGCGCCTGGCATTGGCAAAAGCGATATCGTCGAGCAAGCCGCGCGTACCCTCGACTACGATCTTTTGATCAGTCATCCCGTGGTCGAAGATCCGACCGATTCTAAAGGCCTTCCCTTTCCGGATCTGGCGAACCGGACGGCACACTTTCTGCCGTTCGGTGATCTTTGCCGAGCGATGCAGTCTCGGCGACCGCTACTGTGGTTTTTCGATGATCTAGGGCAAGCATCCGAAGCCGTTCAGGCGGCTAAGATGCAACTGTTGCTTGCGCGACGCATCGGAGAACACAAGCTGCCAGAGCACGTCACGTTCGTCGCTGCCACCAACCGCCGCAGCGATAACGCCGGCGTGAGCGGGTTGCTTGATCCGGTCATTTCCCGATTCGCGACGGTGGTGAATCTGGTCCCGGATCATCAGGAGTGGAGCGAATGGGCAATCGATAAGGGCGTGGCGCCTGAATTGATCGCTTTTTTGCGATTTCGACCCGATTTACTCTTGCAGCCGAAAGTCTCACGTGACATCGCCAACGTGCCAAGTCCTCGCACTTGGAATTTTATCGCGAAGACGATGCCGCACGTGCCGGCCAAGTTGAGGCTGGCATCCTTTGCTGGCTCAATCGGGGAGGGGGCTGCGACCGAATTCCTAGCCTTTCTTGAAATATGGCGGGATCTGCCCTCACCCCAGGCAGTGCTGTTGGATCCAGGGGCTGCTCCCATACCAGAGAACCCGGCAACGCTATTCGCTCTGTCGACGGCACTCGCCGCGCATCTGACCGAAGGCAATATTGATCGCGCACTGATTTACTTCGAACGGCTATTGGCCGCGAAACGGCGCGAGTTTGGTGCATTGATGATCCGCGACGCTTTACGGCGCAATCCAGCGCTGCAAAGCACCGCAGCCTTCATCAAGGCGCAGTCCGGCCCGCTCGGAAGGATCATCCAAGGCGAATAACTTCTTCTTTTCAATTTTCATTGTTTGCCGCGTCGCGCTTACCAGCGTCACGCGGCTTTTTCTTGTCTGCAGCATTTATTTCATAGAGGTTTCTAATGAGCATCGAAAACGTTAAATCGCAAGTCATGCTGTGTTCGGTCACGATTTCGACCTGGTACGCCCGTCGATTCGATAACAAGGCGACGGAAGAAGTCGAAAACATCCACAAGATCAAGGGCATTGGTCGTTTTAACAAGCGGCTTTTGCCTGCGGCCGCGCCGAGTTTTCATGACGTGTGTTCTTTGGGAAATCGCATCCGGAACTACTTCTACGATCACACCTTGCGGTACGACCAATTGGGCGTGCGTCTCTTGCCTACCGAGATGTACATGGATTTCATGGGACAGATTCGGAACATGAAGGACGAGTTTGATCTCAAGGCTCGCGTGTTCATGACTGACTACACCGAGCTAAAAGCGCAAGCTCGTGGCGAATTGGGGGGCCTCTTCAACGAGAGCGACTATCCGACGCTTGCCGAGCTCAACACGAAGTTCGGCATCAAGATGACGGTGTTGCCGTTTCCCGATGCGAGCCAGTTCGGCGTTGATTTGCCGGCCGACGTTCTGACCGAACTTCGCACCGAACTCGATCAGCACGTGCTCAATTCGATATCGGTGGCCAACCGGGACCTTATCGGCCGTTTGTATGAGGCGGTCTCGCAAATGGCGTCCCGCCTCTACGCGAGCGGCAATGTGCGCCTGGACGTCGCGAACAACGTGCGTGAGCTGTGCGAGCTGTTGCCGAAGCTGAACTTCACCGAGGATGCGCAACTCAGTTATATCCTCGAAGAAGCCAAGCGGCACCTCGCAGTCCATACCGGAGCGGATTTGAAAGAGTCCGAGACACTGCGTTCACATGTAGCCGCCAAGGCATCAGAGATTGAGGATTTGATGGCGGCTTTCATGGGTGGTGTACCGAAGAGCAGCACCTCGACGTCTCTGAACCTGCAATTGGTGGCGTGAACATGGAGACGCTTGAACGACTCCATAAGCAGCGCACAGAGATGATCCTTTCGCAGCCCTTTCACGGCGCCCTGGCCATGCGATTGAGTCTGATTGAGGACCGGACTTGCAAGACGGTGTGGGTCGATGGTGTCTCGCTGGGCTTCAACCCCGCATACATCGAGAGTTTGGACAACCTGCAGGTGCGCGGCGTCATTGCGCACGAAGTGACTCATGTTGCCAATGGACACTGTTGGCGCATGGGTTCTCGCGATATTGATCGCTGGAATGACGCGGCCGACTATGTGGTCAATCCGCTCGTTGTCGAAGCGGGATTTTCACTGCCTGCCGGTGTCATACTGGATAAGCGGTATGAGGGGTATAGCGTCGAGGAGGTGTATTGCATGCTTCCCGAGCCTGCGGCCGAGCCCCAGAACAATGGGGCAGAGCCAAAGGCTTCCGATACCGAAACGGGAAAAGCGCCAGCCAGAGCGCCGGAGGCTGGCTTTGGTGAAGTCCGACCCTATCCTGGAGAATCGCCATCATCCGCGGAAGCGATGTGGAAGGTCGCAGTTGTCCAAGCAGCGAAAGCCGCGCAGCTATACGGGCCGCTATCGCCAGCGGTTGAAGGCTTGGTGCGACAAGCGGTGACACCGCGTGTAGATTGGCGGGCAATACTTCGACGGTTTGCACAGCACGCTTGCAAGAGTGACTACAACTGGGCGCTTGCGAACCGCCGATACCTCCACCTCGGGCTGTATTTGCCTGCGTTAAGCGTAAAGCGGGTTGGTGACGCAGTTTTTGTCCGTGATTCAAGCGGCTCGGTGTTTGACGAGATACAGGCGCAGTTCGATGCCGAAATCCTGTCGATCAACGAGAGTTTGCAGCCTGCGCGCTTGATCGTCATGGACTGCGACAGCAAAGTGCGACAGGTTCAGATTTTCGAGCGTGGCGACGAGGTCGTGCTTAAACCGGTCATCGGAGGAGGCGGGACTGCTTTTGATGATCCGTTCGTGCAATTGCGGAGCATGGAAGTCGATCCTGCATTCGTCGTCTATTTGACCGACCTGGACGGAAGGTTTCCATCTTTTGTTCCTTACTACCCCGTTTTATGGGCGAGCGTGAAAGCTGAGCGTCGTCTTAAAGCTCGGCCACCTTTCGGGGAAATTGTTGAAGTGCTTCCCTAGATCTAAAAAAGCCCGATGACCATAAGGTCGTCGGGCTTTTTTGTTTGGTGATCTCGGCCGAGCGAGGTGCTACTGGGCGGCGTCCAGAATGCAACTGCCCAACCAATCCAGATACTGCATCGCCGCTTCGGTGAGGGCGACGCGCTTGCGGCGTGCATCTTCCGTATTGTCTAGCTGCAGCCAGCCCTTCTTGCGCATTGCCGTAATCCGCCGGTGCAGCATGGAAGAGGATCCCAATGTTTCGTCATGAATCACGTCTCGAACACCAAGCCTCTCACCAGCGACGTTTTTCAGGATGATGACCTGCAAAAGCCGTTCTTCGATTGGATCGAGCGCTGGCAGATTTGCGTCGGGTGCGCGTCCCTGAGCGGTTTGTAGAAAATTGACGTAGCGGCTAGCCGCGCGGGGGGAAGGATTAGTGGTGCAAGGGTCTTGCTGGGATTTCATATTGTCATCTATTGGAAAACGTGAGCGAACTAAGCCTGCTCCGTTTTACCGTAAGCGCTGCGTTGTCAAGACAGCTGGCCTTGGGCTCGTTGCTCATTTTCACGAAGCGCCGCGATCCGATTGCCAACCGATCGCATCAATCCTCGCGACGCCCGTCGAAGTTGCCGATCGTGGCCCAACGCGCACGCGGCCAACGCCTGGAAGTGCGCTTCGTTAAGGCCCCACACGCCTGAGCCGGCTGAAGTCTCCTTTGCGCTGCAAAGTGCAATTTGCGCTGCTTCAATCTGCTCGGCAAGCAGGCCGCTCACTCCTGCGTCAAGAATGCCACTGGCAAACAGCAACATCGTGGCCAGCGTGTGCAAACAGCGGGCATCGCCAGTGCCTGAGCGAAGCCGCGCAAGGCATAAGTGGTACATAAGCGAAAGCTTGTCGCTGCTGGCCGTGGGCAGCGGTAAGAGCTCTGCTTTATCCGCGCGTGCGCGCTTGGCTTGCTGGAGCGATGGGTGCATCGGGTGGGGTATATGGAGAATTGGAAAGGTTTTGTAATACATGTCCGTCAAATGGTGCCATAAAACCGCGAGCTTTCGCGTTTTTCCATTAAAGATTCTGCGTTTTTGCTGAAATGCCGCTTAAAAACAAATCCAAGGCGCAAGTTTGCCGGAGATTCATTGTCATAAAAGGGGCGAAAGGTGCGTGATTTCGTAGTCCTTTTGCCCATTTGTGAGCATCGGAGTCGGATAAGAATATCGGCTGTTATTGCAACGCTAAATGGCTATGTCCACTTCCCTCGACGACGCAATCCTCGATATCCAGCCGCTCGAAGCCAACGCATTGAAGATGTTCTTCGCGTCGCTCGCGCCCTTGCGCGCGCAGTTCGAGGCGCCGGATCTCGCCGAGATCATGATCAACAGCTACAAGGATATTTGGATTGAGCACCGCGGCGAACTCATCAAGCTCGATGTCGTCCTCAATCCCCATATGCTCGAAGGCGCAATTCTCGCGCTTGCCGCGTCGGTCGATAAGTCGGCAAAGGCGGGTACGTCTAAGGGAATTATCAATGCGGGCCATCAAAATATTCGCGTCGCAGCGGTGATGCGACCCACGGCGATCGATGGCCACGCCATGTCGATTCGTAAGCACCGGGATCAGAAGCTAGCACTCTCGGATTACGTTCGGATGGGCGCGTTCTCGATAGACAGAGCCAGAACTCCTGAATCGATGGAGGATTTGTTTGCGCCCGGTGTCGCCAACGACGCTTTAATGACCTCGCTTTGCGAAATCGTCCGGCGCAGAAAGAACATCCTCGTGGCCGGCGGCGCGTCTAGCGGCAAGACTACCTTCCTCAACGCGCTTGCCGGCGCGATCCCGGCAACCGATAGAACCATCACGATCGAAGACACCATGGAGTTGCAATTGAGCGTGCCCAACAAGGTGCGCCTACTCTCCAATGCCGACACGCAAGTGAGTACCCAGCTTCTGGTCGCGCTATGCCTGCGCTTTCGCCCCGACAGAATCGTGGTGGGTGAGGTGCGCCACGGCGAAGCATACGATTTCATCCAAGCCTTGAGCACCGGTCACGACGGTGGCATGGGGTCGATCCACGCCAACACCGCGCGTGGTGGGCTAAGTCGTTTGGAGAGTCTTGCCATGTTGGGGACGCCGCCCGGGACACGGTGGGAGCTGAGCGACGTGCGTAAGAACATCGCTGACGTTTTCAACTATGTGGTCCACATGAAACGAACGGGAGAGCTGCGACACATCTCAGAAATTATTGAGATCCAGGGTTTTCGCGACAACGACTACGTTTTCAAACGGGTTTTTTAAAACAAAATGGAAAATCACATGCTAGGAAAACTCTCCCACCTCCTGCGTCGGTGCCGCTTTTTGTTCGGCCGCGGCGAATTACGCTCGACGCTTTTGGCACTGGCGCTCTGTGCGTTGGCGCCAATGGCTCAAGCCGCCGATCTTTCAGCGTTCTCCGGGCTAAACAATTTCATTTGTCTAATCTCCAGCGAGATCAGTGGACCGTGGCTCTTCGTGATAGGCATCCTGCTTATCATCATCGCGGGCGTTGCCATTGCAGCCTCCGAGAGCACCATCATCAAGGTTATTTCGACGGTCGGCGTGGGCTTTGGGATCGCAGTTGCCGCAATTCCTATCGTGCAGAGCCACTTCAATCTCAGCTACACCTGCACCTGATCGGAACGACGAATGCGAAAGCACAAAGTCAGTCGATCCTTGTCGCTGCCGCCACAGATGGGTGGCGTTGACCGCAAGATCGCCATTCTCAACGGCACGGTCACGGTGTTGTTGACCTATTCGGCGATGTCACTGTGGTTCCTTGTTGTTGGTGTTACGGCGCATGCACTCCTGCGTTGGAAAACCACCAAGGACCCATGGTGGCGTGAGACGTTGGTGGTTTATGACCGGTATGCCGATGAATATGAGCCTACGCCGACCATGAAGTTTTCAGCTCGTTTTCGCCGCCCCTACGGATTCGATCAGGATTTGCCATGCTGAAAGTCACCGGGCCACGCCGTCGGCCTATTCATGAGATTGCGCCGTGGGCTGTTGCGATTACGCCTGGTCTCACCCTCAACAAAGATGGATCGGTGCTTGCCGTCTATGACTTCGAGGGGATTGATGCGGACAGCCCCGACCAGAGCGAACTCTCGCATGGGCGCGACTCGCTCGACGCCGCTTGCAAGAATTTCGATCATCGGGTGACGGCTTGGTGGCGTATCTCTCATCGCCGCGTACGTCAGAAGATGGAGGGTGAATTCGCTTCGGCGTTCGACAAGCATCTCGACGAGCTAAACAATCGCACGCTTGGCAGCGGCAAGTTCTTTACGAACAAATTGTCGCTGTCGCTCGGTTTCACGCCCGAGACAGGCCTGAGTAAGATTTTCGACCGGATCGGCTACCACATGACCACCGGTGGGAAGTCCGTCCCGCTCGCACTGGTCGAGACAGCGAAGGATACGTTGCTGTCGCGCAGCGCGTTTGTATTCGACTTGGAGCGCATGCGCGCCGAAATCAAACGCGTTGAAGGCGTGCTGGACGCATTTACCGGCGGCTTGTCGCGTCTGAAGCTAAGGCGCCGGGAAATGCAAAATGCCATGGCGCATTTGCACCAGTGCGCTAATCCCTCGGTACCGCCACGTCGCATTCGCTACCCGGTAACGATGCTCGACACCCATTTGACCGAAAGCTTTGTCGTACCCCTCGCTGAGCACCTGAAATTTGAGTCCGCTCATGGTGTGCGATACGCCAAGATAATCGGCGTGAAGGAGTGGTTGAACTTCCAGGAGGCTGCGCTTGATGTGCTGAACGACGTAGACGCCGAACTTGATGTCTGCATCATGTATCGCTTTCTCGATGCTGGCCGAGCTGCGTCCTATATCAATAAAGTCCGGCGATTTTACAAGATGGCAGCTTTCAACCCCTGGGACATCA
The DNA here is from genome assembly GCF_034047095.1 of Robbsia andropogonis. Lineage (NCBI taxonomy): Bacteria > Pseudomonadati > Pseudomonadota > Betaproteobacteria > Burkholderiales > Burkholderiaceae > Robbsia > Robbsia andropogonis. The sequence goes on from NZ_CP139167.1 coordinate 57,843, forward strand.
TCAAGATGTATATCAGCAAGGAAGGTCCCAAGAATGACAAGGGTCGGGAGCGCCTTGCCGACGAAGCGGAGGAGGCACTTGCAAAACTTACCGCTGACGGTCAGCAGTACGGGTTCGCCAATATCTCGGTCGTGGTCTATGGCGACACCGTAGAAGAGGTCGATGTTGCAACGAGCGAGGTAATCGGTCGTATTGGGAACGCGGGTTTTGGGACGATATTGGAGCGCACCAACCTTTTTGCATCATTTGCGACGACGCTGCCGGGCCAATGGAGCCAACAAAAGCGTTTGCAGTTTGTCGAGACACCGGCCGTGTCCGACATCGCGCCGATCCGAAGTGTTCCGTCCGCGGGGGAGCTTAATGCCTGGCTTTCGCAACAGGCGGGAAAACCCGTTGGCCCTTTGACCTGCCTCCCAACGCGACACAAGACGCTACAAGGCATTCATCTACATGATTCGGGGGGAAACTCGCACTTGCTCGTTGTGGGGCCTGCAGGCAACGGCAAGTCGGTCATGCTGAACCTCTTGACGTCCCAAACAGGACGCCACCAGGCACGCAGGATAAGGTTTGACAAGGATCGTTCGACGCGCATTACCACTGAGTTAGCTGGCGGCACCTTCATTGACGCCACAGGCAAGTTCGCTGGCGCGACGCCCGTTAATCCTTTGTCCCTGCTCGCCGACCCAAACCACTACACCTATGTAAGCGATTGGGTGCAATTGCTATTGGAGGATGACACATTCTCTCTCAGCCGTGAGCAAGCGCGCACGTTGTTCGCCGCCGTCAAGACGCTCGGCGAAGGTTACTCAAGGGAGTTATGGACGCTCTCCTACTTGGTTACATTACTGCCGCATGAGTTACGAGATCGACTGCTGTCATGGACCAAAGGCCAAAAGAACGGACATTTCTTCGATAACGTCGAGGATGGATTGTCGCTTAGCGATGACCTGTCGATCGAAATGGGCGATTTATTCCTCAACCACCCGGTTGCCGCCGCGATGTTCCTGGACTACGCGTTTTATCGCATCTCGCAGTGGATGGACGGTAAGACATATGTGGTGATAGAGGTGGAGGAATGTGGTTTCTTCTTTCAGTATCCACGGTTCTATTCTCGGCTGGAGATGTGGGCGACCACCATTCGCAAGCTCAACGGGAGCTTGTTCTTGGCGACACAGTCGCTCAAGCAGATGGAGCGCGTTCCCAACTTCGAGATTCTGCGTGAGAACATCCCGAACATCATTTATTTGCCGAACTCGGCGGCTCGCACAAGCAAGCATCTTTACCGCGACAAATTCGGTCTCAGCGACGACCAGATCGACCTTATCTCGGATGGCCAGCCCAACCGCGATTACCTGCTAGTCACAAAAAAAGCCAGCCGCATGCTTCAGGTGTCCTTTCCCAAAGACATGCTCGCCGGTCTGCGCTCCGACATCCGCGCGCAAAACGTGATGGACAAACACTTACGCTCAGGGGACGCGAATTGGCGTCAAAACTACCTAGCCGAAATGGCGCTTGAGAATTGAGGTCCGCATGAAACAGGGAATTAGCCGTGGCATTGGTTTGCTCCTAGCCTGGTTTCTGGCATCCAGCGCAAACGCGACGATGATCGTTTTCGATCCGACGAACAACATCGAGACAACGATCAGCGCACTAAAGGCGGTCCAGGGCGAGATTTATCAGAATACCAACATCGTCTACCAATATCAGATGTTGGAGAACCAGCTATTACAGGCGACCCACTTGTCCACCGCAGCCATGTCGCAGGCATATAGCCAGGTAACAAGCGATCAAACGAAGGCAACGCAATATCTGTCGACGCTGACAAGCTTGTATGGCGACCTTACTTCGGGGGCAAACTGGCTATCGAGCGTCCAAGCGCAGATAAAAAGTTCGGGCAAGACGCCGACGCAATGGTTTGCCGATATGAAGGCTTTGCGGGCCAACAAGGATCAGCGTGCAACGGCGATGTTTCAGATGGGTAACGACGTGATCACACATCTGCAAACGACCACCCAGCGCCGACAGGAATTGCAATCCCAGCTTTCCATGTCGCCGACGCAGCAAGCGACTGCACAGTTGACCACGCATTACCTAGACGTGATTTCATCGCAGCTCTCAGATCTCACCCAAATGATGGCGGTGCAGCAACAGAAGTCGGCGCAGCAATCCTCCGAGAACGTGGCCAAGCAGCAGACGAATGCCGACACGCTGCAGGACGTGATTGCCAAGCAGGCTGCCCAACGCGCGGCGCTCAGTTCGGCGCTTCCGACCGATTCGTCCGTGAGCTACTAACATGCCTTCCTTGAGCAAACTATGTGCAGTGCTGGTACTCGGATTTTCTTGCGTCAGTGCTTACGCACAGGGCGATGGCATTACAGGCGTTGATACGACAACAAGCACTACCACCACGAGCACCACCACAGGTGCCATGACGGCAGCCCCCGGGGAGATCGGCGTTGGCATCAATCAAGCTAGCACGAAGCTCGGATCGATCATCGACACTGTGATCACGTCGGCCGTGACTCTGAGCCAAACACTCAAGCCCGAGGCCGACAAGTTCGCCGGTGCCCTGGCTGTCATCACGATCATTCTAGCCGGCGTGCGTTTCTCAGCATCCCATCACCCCGTCGCGGCCTGGGTCGAGTTGTTCGAGGAACTCGGTATGTTTGGCATTTTTGCGACGTTCTATCTCGGATACACGACCTGTGCACCGACGTTTTATAACTGGTTCTCAACGATGGCTGGTGAGATTGCACCTAAGATCGATGGCCAGTTCGGTGCCTTTGGCGCTTCGGTGTCGGACATGTGGGACGGCGTTGTCACCGTATGGAAAACGGCGTCAGTCTTTGACATTCCCAGCCTAATCCCGAATTTCATACCGGTGCTCTTGGCCTGCGTTGTCATGCTTCTCACCTCGGTCGTTGTCCTTTACTTCACGCACTTGGGCGCGATCCAATCGTCAGTGGGGATCGTTGTCGGGCAGATCGCGTTTGCCCTGGGTTTCTCCAGCTACACGCGGGGCTACTTCAAGAATTGGCTCAATTACATGATCAACTCTGGCATGTACATCGTGGTGTCGGCGATCCTGATCAGCCTTGTGGGGAAAAATATCGCCGCAGCGATGTTGATAGGCAAGGATGCATTTTTGACCAACCAAGGTGCGGCGATGCTGCTCGACCTGTCCCTATTTGTGTTCCTTCTGTCGTTCGAGATCCCGAAAATGGCTAGCCTATTCGGAGGCGGCGGGGGCGTAAGCGGGGGTGCGATCAAGGGACTCAAGGCTCTTCTGTAAAAGCGCGCACTATGACAAATCAGATTCACTTCCAAGCGCGCACGGCCGAGGAGTTGCTCGAAGGGCTAGAGAAGCGGCTGATGCTCGTGAAGCAAGCCGCCAACGAAAGCAGCGCGGCATCCTACGACAGGAAATATCGTGCTGTTATCGACGCTTGCGTGTCGTGGTTCAACGCGACGCCGCTTTCGCCCCATATATACCGGGAGGCTGGCGGCGCAATACGGGCAACGGTGGAGACGGCGTTTTACGCGATGCGGCTCGCGGGTGGCCAGAAATTTGGCTCCACGCTGCCATCTGAAGTGCGCAGGCGTGTTGAGCCGCAGTACACCTATGGCGTTTTCCTCGCGGCGGTTTGCAGCTATTTGGACGAGCCACACCGGCATTTCTCGGTCATCCGCCTGAGTGACGGTGTCGAGTGGATGCCGCTCACCGACACGGGGATGGCTGCCTGGCTTGAGGGGAGTCCCTTTCAGTTACGTCTGCGCCCTCAACCTTTGGCGATCGAACGCATGCGCACCGCGATGCTGGCGCAACGGGTAATCGGCGCCTCGCTTCTTGCGCAATTGGATACGCCGGTGCAGTCCGAGATGTTCGGGGCGATTAACCCTGTGACCAAGCCCTCGGGTGCAGAGTCGTTATTACATAAAGTCGTGCGGCAGGCGGTTAGCGTCGCGTCGGACTTTGACCTAAAAGCGCAGGCAGCGGTATTCGCGCCAGTGGCTGCCACGATACCCGACGCTGCTGAGGTGGAATCCGTCGGGGCGAAAAATGCTGCGCGTGCGCCGGAAGCGAGCGCGGCGGCCACCGCAGCGCCGAAAAATGAGGCAGAGCCGAGCGCGCCGGCGCCGATCGAGTCTGCCCTTATAAAGGAAGCCCCAAAAAACATAGTCCTGAGCGGCGCGCGATCGCCGAAGGTCAGCGCGAATGGCGAGCTCTTTCCGGCAGAGGGCAGCAACCCTAATGTGGACTTGCTAAACGCGACAATCGCCCCCGCGCCTGCTGTCTTCTCGCCGGCGCAAATGGGCGCTTCGCGTGTCCCGGTCGCTGCACCGCCGAGGAGCGACGTGCTGCACGGTATGCCCGCAATGATCCAGGAGCTGTTTCGCGCACTACGCGAGGACATTGACGCTGGCAAGGCAAAGGTGAGTTGGAGCGAGAAGGGGCTCGTACTGTCCAAACGTCTAATCGGCGGATACGGGGTGGCAAGCGACACGCTGGTTGAGCATTTGCGCAAAAAGAGCTTGGTCGTCGGGAATTCGAGTAGCGAGGTGGTGCTGGCGCCGGATGCTGGCGTCGTGTTGCTCGAACGAGAGGCAAAGGAGGGCGAATGAAGAACTACACAGCACATTTTCGTCCTATTTACGAGGCATGGGGGCTGGTCAGCTGGCTGTTTGTCGCGCTTTCGGTGCCGTTTTCGGGAATGCCGTATGGATGGATCACCGCTCTCCTCGCGCTCGCCGCGGCATCACTGCGCGGGCGGCAAGTCTGGCGAGCGCTTGAGTTTCGATTCGCTATTTCGACCAAGTGGCTCACCAAAATCGGTATCGCTGAATTGCTACAGGCTCACGCTAGCATGCGTCGGGCCAAAGATTCGATGTTTCTCGGTGTCGGTTTCGAGTGGACGCAAAAGCACTGTCAGATTGCGCACGAGATCATGCGCATGCCGACCAGCGAGATCCCAGGCTTGCCGAAATGGCTTGGGAGCGATTTAGAGAGAGCGCTTGAGCGGGTTTTTGCACCAAAGAACAGCATACGCGACACGATGCCGCAAGGCGCATCGTGGATTTACGGGATGGAGCACAGGAAGCAAGCCATCCCGCTGCACTATAAAGCGCTCGGCGGTCACACGGCCGTAGCTGGTACGACTGGTGCTGGCAAGACGCGGGCGTACGAGGTGATTTCGACGCAAGTGATTCACCTCGGCGACGTGTTGATTATCGTCGACCCAAAAAACGACGCCGACTGGAAAAAGCGGACCGAAAAGGAATGTAAGCGCGCCGGGCGCAAATTCCTGTATTTCAATCAGGCCAAGCCGTCCGAATCGGTGCGGATCAACCCGCTCGAAAATTGGTCCCAGCCCTCGGAAATTCCCGGGCGCATCGCGCAACTGATGGAAGAAGGACCATTCCGGGATTTTGGCTTTCTCTTTATCGACCGATCGGTCAAAGGTGAGCTATACATTGGCGACAAGCCCACGTTGCGCTCGATTCTCAAGTACGCGCAGTCGGGGGTCAGCCAGCTCCTAGATCGGGCGCTAAGAAAGTTCTTCGTCGAAGCGGGCTTTCACGATTGGGAGACGCAGGCGGCAGCCAATGGACAGCGAACGGCGCAAAATCGCGCGGCGGGGCCCGTCGACTCGCTCGTTGAGCTCTACAACACACGTTATGCTGCGCACGACCTCGGCCATGAGGTGATCGACGGCTTAATTTCAACCCACTCGCATGACCGCGATCACTATATGAAGGTGATCGCCACCACGTTGCCGTTGTTGCAGATGCTGGCCAGTGGTGAGACGGGTCTGATGATGTCGCCGAAAGCCGACGATTTTGATGACGAGCGCGAGATCTGGGATATCGATAAGGTGATTCGCCAGAAGGCAGTCCTTTATATCGGCTTGGACTCGCTCTCCAACAGTGTCGTCTCCAAGGCCATTGCGTCCATGCTTCTTGCGGATGTCGCCGCCGTCTGTGGCGCCATCTACAATTTTTATGACTCGCCACCCGAAGTCGTCTTGATGATTGACGAGCTTGCTGAAGCGATCAATGAGCAGGTCATTCAGATTCTCAATAAGGGGCGGGGTGCGGGCTTCAAGGCATTCGTGGCATTCCAATCGCGCTCAGACATTGAGGCCCGGCTCGGAATGACCGCTAAAATGATGCAGGTTTTGGGCAATTTGAATAACCAGTTTGTCTTACGATTAGAAGACACCGACACCGCGCAGTGGTTCTCGGAGAAAGCTGGCGAAACAGCGATCCGATACCTGACCGGGGGAAGTTCGACAGGTACGGGGAGCGAGTCTCATGCGCTTGAGTTTTCAGGCAGTGTCTCAAAAAGCGAGACCTTGGAGAAAGTGCCCCTTATCCCAGTCGAGCTGATCCAGCGCCTGCCGAACTTGCAGTACTTCCTGCGGGTTTCTGGTAGCGCGGTGTATCACGGGCGCATCCCAATTATTGTTGGATAGGAATTTCGCAATGTCAGACGTGTTCAAGAAGGTCATCCGAGACTTCAAGATATCGCAAAAGTTTACGTCCGTTTTCACGGTCGCCCCTGAGCTTGAGCTGGTATGCACGCGTGTGTGCGCCTTCATAGGGTACAACTTTATAGGCGAGGCCAAGCCGCTTGTGGCGGAGATGCTGATTGATGCATTGGCCGCGCACAAAGACGCGACACCTGAAGAATCGCCGCAAGTGGCGTTTGCTCGAGGACTGTTCGCGCGCGCCCATTTGCTTTTCGCTAGACGCTACGTCGCGTGGTTAGGTGAGAAGTATCAGATATGGTGTCCGATGTTCGAGCCGGTTCCGGCATTCGAGGCGCGTTATTGTGACTACCGCCTCGAAATGGCGGATGAGCGTTGTCCGGAGGAGGTGACTCAGCGATCGGTCGCCCTTCAGTTAGCGGCTCGGACTCTATCAAGCGAACACTTCAGGTTGTATTTCGAGGATTATGATGTCGCTCACGCCTTACCTGATTGCGAAGTTGTGCCACACTGAACTCGGCTTGGCTACACGTGCGTTCAACTACGTAGGCTCACTTGATTCGCCCGGGGGGCAACCCCCTGAGGAGCTGCGGGGCGGCGCGGGGGCACGTTGCTATGCCCTGGCGCTGATTGCGCGCTACCGCCCACTCCATTTCCGGGTCGGCCTATTTGGGGTGATAGCGTTTCCCGCTTATTTTGTCGGTCGGTATGGCCCGGGCCTGCTCGCCTCGATATGGCAGCATGCGATGCTTCTGGCCGGATTTGGCGGGGGCATTCATGGCGGGTAGCCGTTACCTTTCCCACGTCAAATGGTGGTTCGTCATCTTGCCGATGCTGGCCTTAGTGATTGAGCCACTCTTGCCTGACCAATCGTGGCTTCTGATCTCCAATGCAGAACAAAACTCGGTTTTTGATGTGCTGGGCGCCGATCGCGCGCGCGGCAGTGTAGTCGATACAAACGCCGCATTTCGAAGTGCTTTTGTCGATACGGGGATGGTTGCCGCGAGCTTACGCTACGGGGGAGCACGCATACCCGATGGCGGCATGGCCGCCTGGGGGCAAAGGTGGGTGCGTAACTTCTGGCGCCTGACATATCGGATGCTATATCGCCTGGTTGTCATGCGACACTGGCTTGTCGGCAGTCTCATTCTGTATGTCGGTGCCGGGGTAGATGGGGCGATTCGTCGGCGTATTCGCGCAAGTACCTTCGGCACGACCAGTCCGCTCATCTTCCACTTGGCCAGTCACGCAGTGGTATTGCTGATAGGGGGGCTGCTGTGCTTGCTGGTGGCCCCTATCACGATATCGGCGTACCTTTGGTGGCCGGTAACGCTCCTGATGGCCATGCTGGTATGGCGCAGTGTTTCATCCTTCCAGGTGATCGCATAGAAAGTAATGTAAGAAATTTGCGTCGAATGATAGCGGTTTTTAGTTAGCTTTCCCCTTTTGCGCTCTGAGAATCTTAGAGCGTTTTTTTTCGCCTGAATTCTGCGAATGACAGCGAATTCTGTACAGCTTTTGCCCAACAGCGCGCGCCACAAGTCGTAACAATATCGTTCATCGGCACGCGCGGGGCGTGCGGACATCCCCAACGGAAGATTCGATCGCTATGAGCACTATTACCCAAGACGATGAACTGCGTAACGATGGAATCGCTGCCTCACCAGCGATTTCTCAGACGGCGTCGCCCGACGCTATCCATGTTGAGATAGCACTGGCAGATGGTGCTGGCGCTGAATTGGGAGCGGAGGATGCGAGCGGGCACGCTGAGGTCGAGCGCGAACTGGAGCAAATGAAAAGCGATACCGAGCTCTTGCAGCGAGAGGGCTTGCTCTCGGCCGATGAAGCACGGGCGAACCACGAATTGGTCGAGCGCACGCGTAAGACATTTCGCGAGATGTCCCCGCAGGAGCGCAATGAAGTCATTCGCCGTCGCCGCGATTTCGGCCGACGTTTGCTCGAACAGCAGGTGTCCGGCGCGTCGGTCGTCAAAATCAAGCTGCAACTGCGGCATACCCGCATGAAACCGCTATTCGAGCAATGGTGGCCGTACATCAACCGCATGAGCCTCAATATGCAGCGGTTTGGCCGCGAGACGTTCAAGGCGGATGAGAAGGGTCTGAACAACGCGTTCGAAAAGCAATTGGCCGATCTTGAGGCATACGTCGAGGAGCAACTGACGGTGGCCACAGCCTACCGCGAGCGTGAGCATGCTGCGATGCAAGCCCAGGGGCGATTCGTCATGAATCCGAGCGTCTCGCGGGCAAGTCTGGAGCGCGATGTCGAGGTGTATACGCCGTTCTCCATGCGTGTGTTGAACGTCCTGCAACGCTTTGACCAGACGATGGATCATTTCGACTTTCTTGTCTGGAATGGCATCCGCGGGACCGAGGACGTCGACTCGGAGGTCAACCGATTCCTTCGTAAATTCCACCCGATCGGCGTGCGCGGCTACCAAGCGCACGCACGTCTGATGTTGACTGTGCGGGGCGGCTAAGCTCGCCAAGGTCGTTGCGCCCACTTCTCTAAAAGTTAAGCCAATCTTATATGCTCGACAGCCTGAATGCGAGACAACGCGAGGTAGTTGAACTTCGACGCAATAGTGTGGCGATCGCGTGCCCTGGGGCGGGGAAGACCACCACGATCGCCACCAAGGCGGCAATGCTCCTGCAAGAGTCGAACGCACGGGTCGGGGCGGTCACATTCAGCAAGGATGCCGCGACCGAGTTACGTGAGCGGATTCGCAAGCTCGCGGGCAGGGATGCCAAGGAGCGATTGCTGGCTGGCACGTTTCACTCGCTGGCGTATAAGCAGATCAGTCGGCCTGGCCGTCGGCTCGACATAGCGTCGGAAGGCGATCGGCAGGGCATCTTGATGCGCGTTTTGACGGACCTCGGGCTCGAATGGAAGCTGGAAGATGCCATCACCCTTATCGAGCAGCTCAAGACAAACTTCGGTCGGACCGACGAAGGAAGCATGTCCGAGAAGCTGTATCAGGCTTATCAGGAGGCGCTGGAGCGTAACGGTAAGATCGACTTCCAGGACATGCTCAGGCTCTCGGTCGAACGCATGGAGTCAGGTGACATTGAACCATACGCGTTCACTTATCTTCTCGTCGACGAGTTTCAAGATACAGATCCACTCCAATACCGATGGGTGGAACTCCATGCCAAGGCCGGCGCCATTGTCACGGTGGTAGGCGACGACGATCAGAGTATCTATGGTTTTCGTGCAGCACTAGGCTATCGTGGCATGGAAGACTTCGCGGCGACGTTCAATGCAACGCGCGTCGTCCTGGGCAGTAACTATCGCTGTCGCAGCGAAATTCTCGCTGCGGCCGACCGCCTGATTCGCCACAATGCCGAGCGAATCCCGAAAGAACTCGTGGCACATAAGGGGCCCGGCGGCACGCTTTTATCCTGCCGCTTCTCCGACGAATACGAGGAAGGGGAGGGCGCTGTCGCGCATTTGGGGCCTCTGCTAGCTGATGGCCAGTCCTGCGCCATCTTGACGCGCACGAACAGGCATCTCGACGCGCTGGAAGGCGCTTGCCGCGCTCAAGGCGTCAAATATTACCGAGCGGCGGGCAAGTCTATTCTGAAAAAACCTGAGGGCGCTTTGTACTGCAACCTTCTGTTGCTCATCGAAGGACAGAAGAAGACGGGTCTGGACACCCTCTTGGCACATGCTCAACTTGGGTTGGATGACCTGCGTCTGCTACGTGGTGAATCAACGACGCGTCTGAGCGCGAAGAAGGTTCTGATTGAAAAGGGCGTCTCGGAAGTGGGCGCGACGGCATTCCGCGCGTTGGCGAAACGCTTGCACGAGTGGTCTGATCTGACGAAACGGCAGTTCTACAGCCTCGTCCTGGAGGGCGCCAAGGAGTGGCTGGTATCACATGCCAAAACAGACAATGCCGTGCGCTCGATCGACATGATACATGCGATTTTAACCCGGCTAAATGGGAGCTTTTCGGAGCGCATCGAGTTTCTGAAACGGGACAACAACGCGCCGGCAGACGACGCAGTGCTGCTCACGACGATGCACAGTTCGAAAGGGCTGGAGTGGGATAACGTCTGGATCTGCCGGGCCGAGGAAACGGTCGTGCCGGCCGATAAGAGTCCGGAATCGGAGGAACGACGGCTTTTCTATGTGGCCATGACGCGCGCTCGTCAGTGCCTCATGGTCTCGTCGACCCAAAAAAATATCGCTTCGCGCTTTGTGCAGGAGGCGGGACTGGATGCCGCGATTGAATGAAGTGGATTTCGAGATCGCCTTTATAGACGACTCATTTTGCAACTAACTGTCGTTGAACAATGGCCCACAACACAACTGCCAACGCGACCGCACCTGATGCCCTTCCTTAAAAAAACCGCCTACTAGCGAACAGCAGCCAAGGAAGCGACATTTGAAGGCTCAGGTGACACCCCAACCGGATTGACCAGGACATCACGGCCGACACGCTTCAATTGACCGTCAATCACTGCATGTGGACCTAAGCGAATCGTGCCGGAATAGAAAATCGTCCCATCGACCCGGCCATTGACCTCTATCGACTCACGCGCTCGGATGTCTCCCTGCACCGTGCCATCCACTCGGACATGCTCGCCATCCAGGTTACCTGTCACCCGACCTGTTTCGCCAATATGCAGCAGACCGACGCTGGAAATAATGGTGCCGCGGACGAGACCAAAAACGCTGATTCCGTGATCGAGCACCAGATTCCCATCCAAATCGATCCCGACCGATAGCAAGCTCACTACGTCTTCTTTGATTGCCATATCTTCACCTTCAGAACAGTTTCACGTCGCGGTTTTGCGGTTGCGCTATAGGCGTCACCTCAGCTCCAGATTCCGTGTGCTCAGAGTCTGCTTGCTTAGTCGGCTGTGGCGCCACTTCTTCATCGCGGTGCACATGACGGGCGTGATAATGGACGCTCGTTGCACTCTTCGCGAGGTCGTTTTGCTTCTGAGTCGGTGCGTTGGCGGCCGCCCCGACATCCACGCTCGTCGCAACCACCGGCGCCACCAACTGCTGAACCTGGCGCATCTGCGGACTTGTCGTTCTTTCTAGCGGCGGGGCAGACGCCTCAATCGCTTGTCGTACCTCGGTGCCGGGTTCGATCGGTGCGGGCTGAAATGCTGTTGCTGCGCTGGCCAGAGGCGTCACGTTGGCTATCACGCTCGCTTGCGTGAGCGGTGCCGCGAATACTACTGACGCCACGGTAGATGCCACGCTTGCACGTGCCGCGGTCACAGGGGCAGACGCTGCAGGCGAACTCACGCCATGATGGTCTAAGTGGTTCCACAGCTTTCCGGCACCGGCGCCGGCGAGGCCCACCAAGGCGATTCCACCGAGACACATCGCCGTGAGCCACAATCCCGTTCGCTTGTCGTTTGAAACGTTGTTCGTTCGACCACGTGGCCGTTGCGTAGATGTGTTGGAAAGGGCGGGCAGGGGCATGCGCGCGATCTGTGCGGGCAAGTCGATCACCGTGCCGGAACGGGCATATTGCGCATGCAGCGCCTGGATTTCACGTAAATTCATATGCGATTGCGAAACGTATGCGGGAGATCGAAAGAGGAGAAATCACTTGCGCCAAGCAGCAGGGGCCGTCATGCGTCAATGAGGGCGACTTCCAGCACCGGATTATTCTTCGAACAGCGTGCCGTCGAAATCAAAACGGTCGTTATCCGGCTGGCAGACCAAATGGATCTTGCCGATGCGCCGCTCAGCATTACGCAGGATATTATTTCGCGACTCGCCGTCCAGCATGTCAGAGAACACGGCGGAGGCCGACCGCTCAAAAATGGTGTCGTACTCGTTGAGAAGGCGAATGAGTCGCCCCGCGAGTGGATGCGGAATATTGAGCTCGATGCGGTCATACGTCATCGCCATCGTGCGCGATGTGCGTGTAGAGAGCCAGTCAAGGGTTTTGTTGATCCACTCTTCCGTGCTCTTGAACGACGCCTCGATCGCGCGAAGCTTACCGCCGCGAGCGAGCGTCAGCTTCGAGGCGCAGAAATTGTAGTCGCTGCGAATAAACTCGCGAGCAAAACGAGAACAATAGCCGATCGTATGGGTAACATGGCTATGCGGGGTAATACGCGCCAGGCGCGAGTCGCCCGATAGCCGCTGGATCTCCGGTAAGCCGCTCGCTCCTTCATCGGGCGGCATCATCCCCGCGATGCCCGGTGAGCTGAAGGTAGGGATCCCTGCTGGCGGGTTGGACGACTCCGGCGATTCCGAATACATGTTCTTCCTCAGGTGACTTCTCTCTGCCTTCAATTGTCCGCTTTTGTAACAGTTTGCAACCGTCGAAAGCTATACGATTTTCGTCATCATTTGCCTGTTTACAACACGGCAAACACAGGCATACTCACTCTACTTCCTGCGTCACCGACGCATCGACCTAGACGATCCCTGGGATCAGTCCATCTGCTGTATCAAGCCGTGCTGATGTTGAGCATGCTCCGACCGAATAGCTCTCGGTGTGGATTCTTTTGTGATAAAGCGCATCGCTACCGCTTTCCCTTTCAGTCATAAAACTCGTTGCAGGCTTGCATTCAGTTGCGCCGCGACCTCGCTCGGACTCGATGTCTCGGGTGTTTCTCTCTCTAAAACCGTCCTTCGGGTAGAGCGACTGCAGTTGACTGAACCGTGATTCCTGCGGCGAGAACTATTTCTCGAAATGGGCCGTTACGCAGCGTGACCATGCTGCGCGAAGACAACATGTGTCTTCGATAGTAATGAGCGCACCTGTGCGCTCCCTAGGAACCTCGTCCCCGGAAGGGACGGGGTTTTTAGGTCATCCCCTTCCTAGATTTCCCTAACGCGTTCCTCTTGTCTGAGGGGCGCGTTTTTTTTCGTCCCTTGTCCAGCGGAGCTCATCGATGCTGCTTAAAAACAATCTTGATACGCGTATTGCCGAAGTGATCCGTTCCAGGATCTCGGAGGAAAGAGCTTATTTCGATACTTCCTCTCCCCAGTGGCGTGAACAATGCGAGGCGGCTGATGCTGCCACGCGGACCGAGCGCGAAAGAGGCGTATTGCTGTCCCATATCACCGAAACGCGAGGTCATGCGACTGCTGAGCGTATATCGCGCAACGCAGAAGCATACCGGACGTCGGCGATCTTTTTCTTAGCGAGGAAACCTTCATGAACGCTATTGTTTCAGAGGCGATAGCACCACGCAGTGTGGTGGAGGAACGTAGCTTACGTCCGCCTATCATTGGCAAGATCCGACCAGGCATCAAGGTCGTGAAGTCAGCTTTGCGTGCAAACGCAAAGGTGGTTGATCTGTACGATCAGATGGTCGCCGCTGGCGAAAGCTACGAGACCATCGGGAAAGTCATCGAAAGTCGTTTTCGCATCAACAACGCTTTGGTGCCAAAAAACGTACCGTACTTCGTCTGCCGCCGCTCCGATTTCCGTAATCCTGTTCTGGCCGATCAAATACTCGATCGGTATGGAGAGGACCGTGGCGAGGGGCGACGTTTATATCGTTTCCCTGTGCTGTTCATGTTCAACGACTGGATGCAAAACGTGCCGAACCAGATGACGTGCTGGGCGGCGAGCGGTTTGAAATTCTTCTCAGAATATGACGCCAACGGCATTCGGCACTGTAAGACCTACCAACAGCCGGAGATCGACGAGCGCGCTTCACGTGTAAAGCGCAATTTTGGCGGCCGCACGGTTATTTTCAGGCAAGACGAAGCGATTCCCGACGGAGTATGCGATCCGGAGCGTTGCCCGCAATACCAAGGCCGCCAGTGCAACCTGTCCGCATCCTTCATCTTTGCGATTCCAGAGATAAAAGGACTCGGCTTGATCGAACTCCCCACGAACTCGATTTACGTCTTGCAGAAGGCATATGCCGCAATGCAAACCGTCCGCATCGCGCGGGGTAGGCTACTTGGCACGCACTTCTGGCTTTCAAAGCAAGAGATCGAGATCACCAGACTCGATGAGCGAGGTCAACCAACTCGACAAAAGCAGCAACTGACCGTGCTTGATGCTGAAATCGATATGGGCGCACTGCTTGACGCAGGCGATGAGCCTGTCGCGCGAATTGTCGGCGAGCCACCTTCGTTGACGCTCGTTCACAACCATTCGGAAGTCAGCGAGACCGTGCATGTCGATGAAAAGCAAGAGGGGAGCGTCGATGCCGGTATTAGCGTGAATACCGATATGGATGTGGTGCCAACCGAAGCGGAGCCACCTGCGGTTGAATATGAGGACTTGCAAGCGAAGCACGATCGCCTCTCCGACCTGCTTGCGCGCCTAGGCATAAAAACGGACGCCTTGAAAAATGCCTTCGCTGCTTATGCAAGGCAACACTTCGAGCGTGGATGGCCTTCTAGGCCAAGCGACGTCGATGCGATGAATGCAACGTTGGCCGCGGCACTGTCCGATATTCCAGCGTTTCACCGCTTGATTCAAATGCCGACGGTTGATCTTTTTACCGACTGAGCGCGTGCGCTCAAGCCCTAACTGGCCGCCCCTGGGGTGGCCATTTCTTTTTTTAAAGGACGATCATGCTGATTGCTCATTTTTCTGACCTGCATTATTCGCCAAGCCATCTGGTCGAAGCAGATCGCTGCTTTTCCTTTGCGGTGACCGCGGCAATCGAACGCGGCGCGAGCCTAGCCGTCGTGTCTGGAGACGCAACCGATCACCGATTGGATGCGCACTCGCCGGCGTTGAACGCCCTGGCTACCCAAATACATCGCCTCGCAAACGCGATGCCAGTAATCATGCTGCAAGGCACTTTTTCCCATGAACCTCCCGGGACACTGGACAATTTCACTTATATGTTTGGTGAATACCCGATTCTTGTTGCGAATCGCGTCATGCAGGCAGCGCTAGTGGGCAAGGAGTTCATCGTCTCCAAGGGGCCGACTTTCGACGCCGCGGAGATAACGACCCTTTTTATGCGTAATCCTAGCGTGGTCGCTACGTGCCTTCCCACTCTTCACAAGGGACGCGTGGCACTTGCCGTCGGGGCTCAAGAGGCCGCTACTGCATCTGCGGACATACTTGGCGACTACCTGCGCGACGCAGGCCTTGTTAATGACCGGCTACGTTCTACCGGATTTGCAACGATCGGAATCTCGCACGGGACCGTGGTGGGTTGCCAAACCGAGCATGGCGTGTCCATGGCCGGATTCGATAATGAATTTTCCACGAATGCCTTATTCGACGCGCGATGCTCAGCGTTCATGCTCGGCCATATCCACTTAAGCCAGTCCTGGACGCAGCAGGGCCAGACGGTCGCTTACGCCGGCTCCATCGGCGCGTTCCACTACGGAGAAATTGGACAAAAAGGTTTCCTTTTGTGGAATGTCGATGAGGATGACGCGACCTACGAACTGATCCCAACACCTTCTCGGAAAACCATCACGGTGGACTGCAACGGCTTGCCGGACATGGATCTCTTGGTCGAACTTGCCGCTGCCTCGGCCGACAAATTCGTGCGTGTTCGCTGGCAAATCGACGAGGAGCACCGACAAGCGGTTGATCGGAAAGAGATAGAGCGTCTTTTTAAAGATGCGGCCGAGTTGAAGCTTGAAGGACGCATCCTCCCAGTTACGCGCAGCAGGGCGGAGGGTATAAGTGTGGCGTTCGGGCTCGACGCCAAGCTGCAGCGTTGGGCCGAAGTCGCAGACGTGAATGCCAAGCCATTGGTTGAACGTCTTGATCTCATGTTTGCGGCAGACGCCGACTCGATAGCGCAACAGGTGATTGCTGATCTACGAGCCGACGGCGTAATGTCGGAATCGGTGGTCGAAGAAGCTGGTCTAATCGGGAACGATGAAGACGAGATATTTAGTAGCCTATTTTGAAAAGCAGCAATTGGCACCAATGTACTCGACCTGCATTGGTGCTTGAGCACAGCCGTGTTCCGATAGCCGTTGGGCTATCGAAACAAGGTTCATCCGCGCGCTAGCGCATCGACGTTTCAATGCATCAATCTTTGTTAGCCCTTGCGGGGACGCTCCCGCAATGGGACCGGCCTCGCGTAAATTTCGTGAGGTTCATATGTTTGGTCTTTATCCCGCCGGCCAGAAATGGGCCAGCTTCCTAGACTGCCGACGCGACGTCATCCTTGTCGCGCGCGATCTCGCTTCAATTGCAGGCCATATGGCTTGCCTTCACCATGAGCCGTTCGGTCCAGGCCGCGGATGTCTGATTGCGCAAAGCAATCACATACTCGTTTTGACCAACTCTGACAGCACGCAGCTCGCTGTTGTGCCGAGTATCGACAGTCAGTATTTGATTTGGTCTTTCGAAAACGGACTCAAAGACCAATGGTCCCAGCAAGAGCTCACCGCACTCGTGCAGGCGCCGGATTGGGATGCATTTCTTCATCGGCTTCGTGAGCAATTCGTACTTGTTACCGAACAGGTACGCCAAGCCGTTGCTGGGCTACTGGTACGGGCGCAAGAGTCAAGCGCTCAGGATGAGCAAGCATCCGAGACCTCGCAATCTGTATGCACTTTGGATTTGGAAGCCGAAGCCGCTTTATGGGAGGCGAATCAGCAAACATCTCTTTTCTCAGACCTCGGCAACGCCGATTGAGTCAACATTTCATAGGAGAACTCTCATGCAACCCTTGAAACTCGTTCTGGACGGCTTTGTCGGGATTCGCAACGGTTTGAAGCGTGATCGACTTGAACTCGACTTACAGGACCTTCCTTGCGGTCTGATCGCTCTAACCGGACCGAATGGATCGGGAAAGACCACGATTATGGATAATCTGCACCCATATCGGGTAATGCCCTCCCGCACCTCGAAACTTTCTGTAGATTCGTTTTCGTATTGGGATCATTTGTGCGCGCCTCAAGCTTTAAAGGAACTGGATTGGATTCACGCTGGGAAGCGATACCGATCGACTTTCGTGTTCCGTAAGCCGGGTAAGACCGGAAAGGCGGAATACTTCTTAACTGAGATGAACAGTTCTGGTGTCTGGATACCTTATAGGGCACCAGACGGAACGGAATCTGATGGCAAGGCTGACACCTATGACCGATGTGTTGAAGCGGTATGCGGGACAATGGCGTCTTTTTTTACAAGTGTTTTCTCTGCACAAAATAGACGGCCATTGTCGGCGTATGGTGCCAGCGAGATCAAAGGTCTCCTAGCCGACCTACTCAAGATCGATGATCTTCTCAAGCACTCTGCGAAAGCAAATGAGGTCGCAAAAGCGCTTGGCGTCGAACTCGACGTCACGCAAGCAACCCTTCGTGATCTGGGATCTGCTCAAGCGTCGCGTGTCGCATTAGCAGACACACTCGCCCACCTAGGGGAACTCGCAAAATCCTTAAAGGCCCAGCGGAGTCAAACATCGCAAACCCTGGATGGACTTCAACTTGAGTACGCCAAAGCCGTTGCAAGACATAAGGATAGTGCGACGGCAACCGCCCGTCGAAACGAACTGAGCGCGCGTTGCAAAGAAATCGCTCTCGCAACAGACGCCTTCGATAAAGCTGCGAAAAACACGCAGTCTTCGCTCGATTCACGTCAGGTGGCCCTGCAAGAATCCGTGCGCCGTCACGAAGCGATACTACTGCAGCGCGATAGCGTATTGGCAGCGGCTCGTATCGTCGAACGTGAAAGGGAGGTTAGCGCGAAGGCAGAGACCGAGCTTGTGCGGCTTCAGCGGGAACTTGCTGAGTTTGACGTGAAGCGCTTACGTCATACCGAGCTCACAGGTTTGATGGCTGACGTGCAAAACCAAGGCCTCTCCAAGTTGCAATTGTTGGAAACCTTCAAGCATCAGGCATCAGTAATTGAGGCGGTTCCCTGTAGAAGTATGGCCATTCGGGATGGGTGTCCATTGCTGAAGCAAGCGCATGCCGCTGCGGTCGAGGTACAGGTTCAACAGGTATCGGTAGATGCACTCCGTGCCAAATTCGCAAAATATCGCGATGAATCTGCGCCGCTTTCCACTGCTACGCAGCAATTCCTGGACAAGCAAAAGGAGCTGCAGACCGTGACAATCACGTTGGAGAAAAGCCGTCAACGTTGGCTTCAAGCCAGTGAATTGCATGCGAAGCGCTCGTTGCTTGTCGAGGCGGAACGGTGCTTGAAGGACGCGTCTGCAGAGCTCGGCGTGATTAGCCGCGCAAGGCAGGCGGCAACCCAGCAAGCTGACGCTGAGCGAGTCCGCTTGGCCAAGGAGAAGGCCGATGTCGAGCGCGAGCTTGCCATTTTGTCTGCCGGCGACGCGAGTGCGGAGATTGCGAAGTTAGATCGCGATATTCGCGAGGCAAGGGCGGCGGCTGCAGTCCTTGACGCTCGGATTGAATCCACTGTACGTGATCACTTACTCAGGCAGGAGGAGGACCGCATGTTGACCCGTAAGCTGGAGGGGCTCTGTTCTGCCCAAGCATTGGCAGATCGGCTGTCGAACGAAATAGCGCATTGGAAACTACTCGCGAAAGGCCTTGGCGCAAATGGCATCGTGGCTTTGACGATCGACGATGCAGGTCCTTCGCTTGCGAAGCTTGCAAATGATCTGCTACTTGAGTGTTATGGCAGCCGTTTTACGGTGGAGATTCGAACACAGCGTGAAATCGCCTCTGGCGAGCTGCGCGAGGGATTCGAAATTTTGGTGCACGACGCCGATTCTGGTGAAAGCATTCCTGTAACGATGATGTCGGGAGGCGAGAAGGTATGGATTAACGAGTGCTTGATTCGAAGCATCGCCATCTATTTGGCGCAAAACGCGGGCAAGCCATACCGTACTTCGTTTGTTGATGAGTCGGACGGCCCGCTCGATGTAGAACGAAAGCGGCAATTCGTTCGCATGAAGCGCGCGGTTCTCAAGCGCGGTGGCTATGAGCGGGAGCTTTATATTTCCCACACGCCGGATATCATTTGCGAGGCGGACGCTGTCATTAACGTGGCGAGTTTAGCCCTATAATCGGCAGCAGCACGTAGTCGGAAACCTGCACCCGTTCCTGGGGTGCAGGTTTTTTTTATTCGTTTGCCAATTGCTGGAAGATGACACGGGGTAGCTCGATCGCATCACAGACGTTAGTTAAAAAATTCACCGCGCCCACATATACAGAGTCCGTCGAGATCTCGATGTTCGATAGTGGTCGCCCTCGCGCGGGTCGCTCCTTTTTGATGGATGGGTTACGGCGAACGTAATCATGCGTGTCGACTTCGAGCGCATATTGCTTTGCGCCATCACCTTGACCGATGACAAGCTTCACCCGATTCATCTGGATTCCTGCAAGTTCGCGCGACAATATGCGGTTCACTACGTCGTTTCTAAGATTCTCGTTGACGTGCAATACTGCGATGTCTGTATGCGTGGCAGTGAGCTGAAGTATCGCCAAAGTGTAGGGTGAAAATACAACCCCAATGCGGTACTGCAGTGCGATTGGGATTTGGCTGTCGTGGCCGCCGTGAACAGGCTGAAAGCTCGAGAGATGACAGTTCATAACGTCTCCGTGGGTGGTCGATGTTTTGATCCTATCGACGCATACGGAAAGTCAAGGCACCGGCCGCCGTAGCTGGTGTGTCATTAAATTGATTATCCGTAACGCAACCATGTAGTATGTGATCCACCTGTTTATTAGGTCGCGTTGGCGATGATGGATGCGACCGCCGCGCGCGTATTCCTCGTTTTTGTCCTTTTTGATGATTCGAAAGCTTCGAAAGACAGAGTTCATTCGCTAGATCTTCGAAAACCGCTTCTAATAATATGCAAATGGAGAAAAGTCGAAATGCGGTCTGTGTAGTTTGCTTCGCGGGTGTCTTAGATCATTAGTAGAGCACCGTATGCAGATAGGTATGGTATTGGCAACGATAAATACCATTTCACCATCCAAATTACTCAACGCTTTTTTACTCTTTCGATCATAAGCGTTACGCGGCCTATCGAAGCGAACGACGAAACGGTTTCGATTTGGTTTATGTGGTTGGCGATCCCCTAAGCGCCTAAAATCGCCCTCAGTCCACACCCGTTTATGGCGCTAATTCAACGGGCCCATTTGGAGATATATGATGAAAGCAGTCAAAGTTTCGCTGAAAGTCAAGAACATTGAGCAGGCTTATTCCATGCTACGCAACGCTAGTAACGCAAGGGAATTTCTGTTTGGCTACGTGGATGAATCCGCAATGTGCTGCGTGTATTTCCATAGCGACGACAGTACAGTGCGTCCATTGCGAGCGGATGAGGAGCGGGTTTTCTACTGCGTAGCAACCCAATCAAGCTCGATAAATACCTTGCTGCCGATTGATCGTAGTATCCCTGAGCATACCTTCGCGAACGGCCACGGTGATTTTCGCGACGCACCGCGTCAAGAATTTCATGAAAAGTGACCTGCTCAATGCAATGTGCAGCTTGCGGTAAGTCAATAGAAGTAAGATTCCAACTATCAAGCGCCTTCCCAAGGTGATTGGTTGGCGGGATCTGATTGATCGCTAATTTGGGAAAGCAATGCGCTAAGGAGATAAAAGATGCCCGAAACGGATCTGACCAATGCGTCACAATTCGAAATGGTCGATGCTATTGCGATTTTCAACGAAAGAGTTGGCTCCGCACGCTGGTGCCGCAAGTCCTCGAAAGTGCATGCTCGGCCTGCTATCGCGGGTGAGTTGATTGCTACAAAGTTGGGGGGATTCTTGGAGACCTCGAATGTAGCAAAAGACGGCGATATGGTAGTTAGGAATCTCGATGGCGAGCAGTATGTTGTGGCACGAGACCGTTTCATTGAAAAATACAAAAGCATTGACAGTAGCAAGGACGCAGCAGGCTTCATCACCCACATACCCACTGCGCAGCCAGTTCAGTGTGTGCGTATTGATCGTGCTATTGAGTTCATTGCTCCGTGGGGGGAGTTTATGCGAATCAAATTTGGCGGTTACCTGATTCGCGAGAATGAATGCGACGTGTACGGTATTCAGCCGGAAGCATTTAACACGACGTATGAGTTTTGTGAAACACCTTAAAAGATAACCGTGACGAATCGCTGGCGTCAATTCTGCCGATGCACGGTGGCCGCTTGCGGATCTACTTGGGCCGCAGGCAAAAGCGATGTTTTCCTATCTCAAAAACTTCAGGGCGCTGTTCCCCTAACTGTACTAAAAGCGGTTTGCGAGCGGTCATCTCGTTAGATGCTCTGGTAATGAAGATTTCTTAAGGCGAACATTCAATACCCCGTAACCGCAATATCTTTTCGTTTTGGCTGCGATCGATAAGACGCATCGCGGTTCCTCACGCTTCACGTAGTTATGTTTAATGGCGAGCTGGATAGTTTCTAAATAGATCAGGTGTCGTCGCATTTTTATATTAGGATAAAGCGAACTATTCCTCAATAGCCATTCTCATGATTCCGGGACTGAGACTAGATGTCCCGAATCTCCCACGAGCCTCTGACGCTCGGGTGAAGTGCACGATAGCCTCACGGTCGTGTCTTGCCGCTCGCGAAATAGAGGTTCACGAGGCCAAATGGCGCAAGGTAGATCGCGCCAGCACAGCAGAAACAATATTTAAAAAATAAAAAAAATGCGTAGGCGATTGGATGGACCACCAGTATATGGTTGCCTTTCAATGCAGCCAGTAGTCGATCGGCTGCCCAGTGCGCGTAGGGTGCTAACGCGCACATCGGCGCGAAAAAGAGGGCCACATACACGCCGTTTTGGAAATGAAAGTCGTCCAAAGATTGGAGTACCCAAAGTAATCCAGCAGGAACTATCAACGATAAATAGAAGTGCCTGAGATAGTAATCACGGGGAATTGCCCTGAAGGTGCGATCGATAAGATATTTCATTTTTTTCCCATTTTTAGTGAAGCCCTACCATTTCTAGTCGGACGAAGAAATTTGATCACGCGAAGACCGCGTGTCAAGACAAAGCATCGATCGGCGCGCAGTTTTTTTCACCGTTCAACGCTGCTTGCATCAGCGGCACGTCTCATTTCTGAGGCGGTCGGGAACGCTGTCAGCGCACGGTAGACAACACACATCGCACGAGCACCCTCACAATCAAATAAGCGCATAAAAAAGGTAAAGTTCCACCTTGAAACGGACGTTAAGCAGTATGACCCGTCTCGCGATGTGCGACACGACCGGTTCACACCAGGCGCCGGATCCATTCGCGCGCTACCGGGGTAGGGCAAAACAAATTCATACGAGAGCCACCATGCGTTCCCTCACGCTGCGCAAGAAACTGCTTCTTCCCTTGTTCATTTGTTGTCTCGCGTTGACCCTGCAGGCCGTCATCAGTTCACTTCAGTTGCGCAATAGCCAGCTCGCCTCGCGCAAGCTGGATCTCGCACACGTCGTCGACACCGCAGCAAGCATTGCCAAGTTTTATGCCGACGAGGTGAGCAGCGGCAAGCTTACAGAAGCGCAAGCAAAATCACGTGCGATCGAGTCGATTGGTGCACAGCGATACGGTAGCAGTGGTTATGTCACAACCGTTGGTACGAACTCGGTCGTCATCAACAATCCCTTGAGCCCGCAAGTCAACGGTAAGGACATGTCCGGCTTCCAGGATGCACGCGGACAGTATATGTACCGATCTATCGCTGCTGCCGGCGCCATGCCTCGCGGCGAAGGTTATATCGAATACTGGTGGCCCAAGCCAGGCGCAACGGAACCGAGCCCCAAGATTGGCTATGTTGCTCGCTTTGAACCATGGCAAATGGATTTCGTCGCAGGGGAATACGTTGATGACATTAATGCCGAATTCTATAAAGGACTAGCCAAGTCGGCCGCCATGCTCGTCGTGCTTGCACTCGTGGTCGGCGCTGTCGCTTGGCGCGTATCGGCTCACGTGTATGGATCCATCGGTGGTGAGCCGGCCGCAGCGGCGCGTGTTGCACAGCGTATTGCGCAGGGCGATTTGACCGCGGACATTGACATGCGGCCGGGTGACACGAGTAGTCTGCTGTTCTCGCTCAAGGAGATGCGCGCGCAGCTGGCGCGCACGATCGCGGACATCAAGCGCTCCACGCAATCTATTGCGGTTGCATCGACAGAGATTGCATCGGGCAACGACGACCTCTCGGTGAGGACGGAGGAACAAGCTGCCGCGCTTGAGCAAACGACCGCAAGCCTGGATGCGCTGGTGAGCACGGTGGAAGTCAACGCAAAGAACGCCGAGCAGGGCGCGGTCCTGGCCAACACTGCATCGGAGGCGGCCGAGCGCGGCGGGCGTGCCGTTGGCGACGTCGTCGAAACCATGCGCGGCATCAACGAGAGTTCACGCAAAATCTCCGACATCACGAGTGTGATTGACGGCATTGCGTTCCAGACCAACATACTTGCCCTCAATGCCGCAGTGGAGGCCGCACGCGCCGGCGAAGGCGGGCGTGGATTCGCCGTGGTGGCTGGCGAGGTACGGTCCCTCGCGCAGCGCAGCGCGACAGCCGCCAAGGAAATTAAGACCTTGCTCACGGCGTCGACCGCGCGCATCGAGCAAGGCTCGGAACTGGTCGAGCGTTGCGGCACGACCATGACCGACGCCTTGCACTCGGTGGACGCGGTGACAAAGATCATGCGCGATATCGCGCAAGCCTCGTCGCATCAAACGCAAGGTATTGCAGAAATCGGCAAGGCGATTCGACAGCTTGACAGCGTCACGCAATCGAACGCGGCGTTGGTTGAAGAGGCGGCCGCCGCCGCACAGTCGCTGGACCATCAGGCGGCCCGCTTGCGGGACGCCGTAGCGGTATTTGTTGTTTAGTAGCGTTTTACCAAAGCTACCGCTGCGGAATTGAAAGTCTTGGTGCGTGGCGGCCGCTGACGCCGCGGCGATCGCCGCTATGGTCTTCCACTAGAGCGGCACTTGGCGTAACTAATCAGCGTCTTTTGAATTTTTCCGAGGAAGTGAGCATTACGTAGCTCGGGCGGCAAAAAAATGCCAAGCGCCTTCTTTCTCGTAACAAGACTCGAGAACGAGCATATTACGAGATATGGGAGGATGAGCCCAAACTCAATAAAGGCCTCACCCCTAGAAAAATTCCACACTTGCCGAGACTTAGAGATTGATATATGATATGCATATCATATACAATGGAATATCGCTATGAGCAGAATCCTCGTAGATCTGCCTGATTCGCAGATCGATGACTTGGCGGTGATTGTGGAAGCGGAGCAACGTCCCCGTGCGGCTGTCATTCGTGATGCCATTGAGGCTTACATTGCTCAAAGGAAACGCGTGCTTGGTACGGACGTATTTGGACTGTGGCAGAGCAGGAAGGTCGACGGTCTGACTTACCAACAGGAACTTCGCTCCGAATGGTAAAGGCGCTATTTGACACTAATATTCTAATCGATTATCTCAGCGGCATAGCTGCCGCGAAGAAGGAGTTGGGACGGTATGAATATCGTGCAATCAGCACGATTACGTGGATGGAGGTTCTTGTAGGAGCTTCCATCGAGGAAGAGCAGTCGATCCGAGGATGGTTGGGCTCGTTCGACGTCATTGCCGTTGACAGTGCCATAGCGAATCGCGCGGTCGAAATTCGCAAAGCAAGGAAAGTTCGTCTTCCAGATGCCATCATTTGGGCAACGGCGCAGGTGTATTCGATGTTGCTCGTGTCCCGCAATACGAAAGACTTTCCGGCTGAAGAACCGGGCGTTAGGGTTCCCTACAAGATCTAGGAAAAGGAGGCGTGATATGACAAAAAAGGTGACTCTTGCAAGTGGATGTGGCAAAACAATAAAGTCAGACACAAAACAACAAAGTCAGACACAAAGCAATAAAGTTTGACACGAAGCCGCATTGAAACCAGTAATTAACGGGCGCAGAGACCAAGTGGCACATAGATGAAAGGTCTCAACTTTGTGTCAAACTCTATTGTTGCAGAAATTGTCAAAAGACTCTTTTAAACGGGCTTGTGTCAAACATTATTATTGTTGGCGATTGCTTGTGATTCGGGTAAAGGTTTGATTTCAAAGAGGCGCCTGTGTCAAACTTTATTGTGCGTTCACACGTGTACCAAGGCTACGCGGGGGCCATCGGACCGACGCAAGCAATCCGCGACTTTACGGGCGAGCGCGAAATCGATTGGCGTTACAGCGCAAACCGCTCCCACTGACACAACGGGAAACAATATGACGATGCGAACGTACCGGCACTTCTCGTGCCCAAATGATCACTCAGGGAAAGAGACGATCTCAGAGAACGATCAGCCCTATTCTGCCCCATGGGAGTCGGTGAATACGACAGGTTTAATCGAAGTCGGAACGGATGTTAAAGGATATCCCGTCTACGAGTGCGCTACATGTAGTCAGCCTATGTTCGAACGCACAACGTTAGCATAGGAAAAAACCTTAGCGCGTGAGCGCTCCGCACTCCGGCCGGTAGCTGGAATTAGAAACCCGAAATGAAGAAATACACTCTTGCAGTTCTCGTTACCGCGCTGGCATCGGGAAGCACGTTCGCAGCAGATGGATTCAGCATCGATGCCCAACGATATAACCTGTGCAAGGCGCGAGGCATCGAAGCAGTCGGCGTGGCAACGGATGCGCTGGATAAACAGGAGCCGGTCGAAGCAACGCTCAACCGCCTGAAGCCGCCGACGCAGATGGACGTGAAGCTGGCGATTATGGCAGACAACTACATAAAGGAAGGCTACGCCGGGTCAGGGGATGTGTCGCTCGACGGCCTCAAGGAATTCTTGGCCGGGGTTTGTTACCAGAGCTTTAACCCTCGCTGAACACCCCGGAAAAGAACGAAATGTATAAAGCAAAACTGGTTGCATCCATGCTGGCGATAGCTACTACGCTGGGAACTGCACATGCTGCGCAAGTCGTGGATACAAAATGCGCCGACGAGAACAACGGTATTTTCGGTGAGACTGCATCGCATCAGCCGGTGATCTGCGCAAACGGCAAGTGGCAGGATGCCAAGACCGTGCCAATGGCGAGCATCGATATCATCAAGTACAGCCCAACGATCAATAATGGCGTAGAAGCGGATTACCAGGCAGAAACGTTTGTTGGAACGCGCCAACTGCGGCAAAGCAGCGATGGGTACGGCCAGTTCACGCTGGTCGCTACCGTCGTAGCGTTCAACGCTGACAACACGGCGCACGTCGTGATTGATCTAAATGATTCGGACTGGCAGAAGCACGTCGATGCAACAGTACCGCTCGACACCGCAACTGCCATCGCGACCGACAGCCACGGCGCTGAGTACCGTCTTACGATCAAGCGTACTCCCGCATAACACTGCGCAGGCTATGACGAGCATCGGAAACGGGGAAACGATGATGCAAGCTGACGAACGAAAAGAAGCCTTCCGCGCCATGTTTGAAGACGATGAAGTGAAACAAAACACCACGGAGGAAACCATGAAGCAATTTGAGCTTGATGAAGTCCGCGCTATGTCTTTCGAGCAGTTAGGTGCAGTTGAAGATCCGATGGACCTCATGGCCACCGGATCCGTCGCGCCGATCCTTGTGCGTTATGCCGTGCGTACGGGGCAACTAGAGCGCCGGTATCCGGGGATTTCCCTGCCGACGCTGCTTGACGCGATCATGAAGTCGGCAACGATGATCAACTGGCCTCTGGCCACCGTTGCACAGAAGGCACCCCGGGCGGAGCAGGATGCGGACGTGGACGCATACCTCGATGAACTTCAGCCGCATCTTGAACGTGCGCTGAATCCTCACTAAATAAGCCTGTTTGGCTATGGCGGAGCGAACGTCAGCAAAGCGCCCGCTAACTGCCTCACGGAGTCCGACGCACGAGTGTCAAAAAAGGCCGGATTGCACGCCTAGCTCGTCCGTCAGGTGCCGGAGTAATTGCAGCCGTTCCAACGGCGGGCTTCCCTGATCGCTGAACGGCCCCACAATGCTAGCTCGAAAATATTCAGGTAGATTGTCCTTGATTGGCCCAGATTGTGTCAAAACGCATTTTGGATGCGTTAAAATTTGCCATCCGAAAGCGAGGATGAGCAACATGAAACGGTTCGTTCAAGGCGACAATCGTACACAAAGCTCTCTCCTTCCTGAAGCGCTCGATGACTACGTGACGGACACCAATCCCGTGCGCGTAGTTGATGTCTTTGTCGATGAGCTTGATCTTCGTAAGCTTGGGTTTGAAGGCGTCGAACCAGCGTTGACTGGTCGGCCGTCGTATCACCCCGAGGTGATGCTCAAGATCTATATCTACGGGTACCTGAATCGTATTCAGTCGAGCCGCCGCCTTGAACGCGAGGCTCAGCGCAACGTCGAACTCATGTGGCTTACGGGCCGCCTGGCACCAGACTTCAAGACCATTGCGCGGTTCCGTAAAGACAACGGCAAAGCGATCCGTAGCGTCTGCCGTCAGTTCGTCGTGCTGTGCCAGCGTCTGGACCTCTTCGCCGAAGCGATCGTTGCGATTGACGGCAGCAAGTTCAAGGCGGTGAACCACCGCGACCGTAACTTCACGAGCGCGAAGCTTGAACGACGCATGCGCGACATCGAGTCAAGTATCGCTCGCTATCTCGAGGCAATGGACACAGCGGATCGTCAGGAGCCGGCAGTCGCGAAGGTCAGGACAGAGCGACTGCAAGACAAGATTGCGGCCTTGAAGGAGCAGATGCGAAGCCTCAAGGAGATCGAGGTGCGACTGAACGCGACACCTGACAAGCAGGTTTCGCTTACCGACCCGGACGCGCGTTCAATGAAGACGCGTGGGACCGGAGTTGTTGGCTACAACGTCCAGACGGCAGTGGATACGAAACACCATTTGATCGTCGCGCACGAGGTAACTAACAACGGCATTGATCGTGATCAACTGACGTCGATGGCGAAGCTTGCCCGAACGGAAATGGGTGTAGGCAAACTCACTGCGATCGCGGATCGAGGCTACTACAAGAGCGAAGAGATACTTGCATGCCACGAAGCTGGCATCACCGTATTCGTGGCAAAGACGGTGACATCAACCGCCACGGCGCATGGCCGTTTCAGCAGGGATGATTTTATTTACAACCCGGAAACGAACGAATATCGGTGTCCGGCCGGTGAGCGGCTCATCTGGCGATGCTGGACCATAGAGCGTGCTCTGAAGCTCGGCAAGTATTGGAGTTCGAATTGCCAGCAGTGCTCGTTAAAAGAGAAATGTACGCCGGGCACTGAGCGGCGTATGACCCGCTGGGAGCACGAGACCCTTGTTGAGGAAATGCAGGCGCGACTTGATCATGCTCCTGAGATAATGCGTACCCGGCGAGAGACAGTCGAGCATCCCTTCGGCACGATTAAGGCATGGATGGGGGCCACTCATTTCCTCACGCGGACCATCGAACGAGTGAGCACTGAAATGAGCTTGCACGTGCTGGCGTACAACATGAAGCGAGTGATCCGGTTACTCGGTTCAGAAACGCTTATGACAGCAATGCGGGCGTGATGCCCGCATGGGGTTGTTGAACCTTTGCAATCTGTTCGCCGGGTTTCGTTCGGCTTGTCGCAATCGAAAAGCTGCAACGTCCGATGAGACCGGTTTCGTTATTTCTTGTGGCCGCCCGTTTCGACACAGTCTGGGCCGGAACCGGTCATTGACCTTCCTCGTGCAAAGTGATGTAAGCGGCTGGAGATCCCATCTTGACGATGGTGGATGGCTGGTTAGGCTACCGCCGACTTCCAGTTGTGCGGCAAGAGATCATCGATGCGCCGTGCCGGATGGGTTGGCAATCGATTTAGTACGTCTTTGAGATAGGCGTACGGATCATGGCCATTGAGCTTGGCCGACTGAACGAGACTCATGATTGCCGCCGCGCGTTTGCCTGCCCGCAATGAACCCGCGAACAGCCAATTCTTCACGTTATGCGCAGCTGCGCATAACGTGAATAATGCGAAGTCGAAGATTATGCGAAGCCCCACCACGGGCGCTCCGCCCCGAGAGCGTCAAAGGGGGGCGAAGCGCCAGATGGACATTGCATAAGAAACGGCGTCTCCTTTGGGTTCAACCCTCATAAGGAGTTCGCCATGAATGTCTTCGAAGCTCTTCCAGAACCTGCTTCGTCGCGATTGCGTGACGGCAAACTCGCGCCGCTCGCACAGATCTACTACGATCGATTGTCGGCGCTGAAGTACGCGCCAGTCACGATCCGGTCGTATTTAATTTCCCTTTCGCACTTTTCTCTATGGGCAAGGGGACGAGCTTTCGACCTCGCGAGTTTGGATCGCCACATCACCTGCTTTCTCGATCGTCACCTTCCGCGTTGTACCTGTGCTGCCCCGGCTCCCAGAAGCCGACATCACCTTAGCGCCGCGCTCTGGCACTTGACGGAAATCGTGCGAGCAAGCGGATTTGGGCACGAGGATCCGTGTATCGAAAGATACGAGGCGGTGCTATCTCGCTTTGACGACTACATGTCGCGGGCAAAAGGCCTCGCAGCAAGTACAAGGCTGCGGCGAGTCGCAATCGTCCGAAGCCTGCTGTGCATGCCAACAAGAGCGATCACTCCGACGGCCGAGGAGCTGCGCGCGTTCCTGATGAGGGAGTTCTCTCGCATTTCTACCGCCAGTGCAGGAGTGACGGCTTCCACCATCCGGAGCTATCTCCTTTTCCGCGCAAGTGACGGTGATCCCGTCACCCATCTGCTGCCAGTCGTCGCCAAGCCGGCGCACTGGCGCAATTCCGCACTGCCAAAGACTCTTGCTCCCGACGAAATCGAGCGATTGCTCAGCGCCTTCCCGTCTGATCTGCCCTCGCGGCTGCGGTGCTACGCGATCGTCCGTTGCTTGGTCGATCTGGGCCTTCGAGGATGCGAGGTGATTGCCCTGAATCTCGACAATATAGATTGGCGAGCTGGCACTGTCTCCATCCAAGGGGGTAAGACACAACGGTCCGATATCCTGCCGTTGCCTCATGCAACTGGCGCCGCCATCGCCAGCTACCTACGTCTAGAGCGTCCGCCCACCACAAGTCGGCGCATCTTTGTTCGACATATCGCGCCAGTGGACAAGCCAGTGAGCACCGCCGTTGTTCGACGGACAGTTCGAGAGGCATATCGTCGCGCTGGCCTGCCGTACACCGTCGTGCACGTTCTGCGTCATACGCTGGCTCGGAGGATGCTCAATAGCGGCAGCACATTGAAGGAAGTCGCCGATGTACTGCGCCATCGCGAGTTGGATGCGTCACGTATTTACGCAAAGGTGGACTTTAGCCACCTGATCCTCGTCGCCATGCCGTGGCCCGGGAGCGCAGCATGAGCGCCCCAACATTGATGCAAGACGCGGTGCGCCGCTACGTCGAAGAACGGCGACGGCTGGGCTTTACGCTGAAGGCAGAGGCATATGCGCTCCAGCGATTCGCGCGCTTCGCAGATGCGCGAGCCCACCGCGGTCCGCTTACCGAAGCCCTGATGCTCGCATGGGCGCAAGAACATGTGAGACGAACCAGCTCGGTGACAGCCGCCCGTCGACTGGAGGTGGTGCGCCCATTCGCGGCGTACTACAGGCAGTTCGAACCAGACACGGAGGTTCCGACACTGAGAGTACTAGGATGCGGTCATCGGCGGCTTACCCCTCATATCTTCACTGACGCCGAGCTTGTCGATTTGCTTGACGCAGCAGGCCGGCTGTCGCCCAGCTGGGCTCTGCGGCCCCAGACCTACCGTGCGATCTTTGGGCTGCTCTCAGCGGCAGGGCTCAGGCTTTCCGAGGCGAGGCTTCTGACCCTTGGTGACGTCGACCTCCGAGGGGGATCGATCACTGTGCGCAATGCGAAGTTCCATAAGTCTCGCTGCCTGCCCCTTCATGAGAGCACGGTCAGCGAGCTGCAGTCATATCGCAACGCTCGTGATCGATGTCACAGCACCGAAATAGACTCTCCATTCTTCGCTTCGCGCGACGGCGGCTATCTCCGAAGGTCGGCCGTGGAGTACGTCTTTCGACGGCTGCAGCAACAACTCGGCTGGGTAGCACGCGGGGACCACCCGCTTCCTCGCGTGCACGATCTCCGTCATACGTTCGTTGTGCGACGCGTGCAGCGCTGGCGCGAGGCGGACCAGTCGATCGAGCACGCGATGTTCTGGATGTGCACGTACCTGGGTCACGCCAGGATCTCCCATACGTACTGGTATCTCACTGCGATTCCAGAGTTGATGAGCACCGTCGGAGACCGGCTCGAGGCCTTCGTTGAGACGGGTACGATCGGAGGTGCACGATGAACCGTCAGACTGCGACATCCTTCCCGCGACTCGTGCAGGAGTTCTTCACGTACTACATGGTGCAGCAGCGAGCCCTGAGTCCGCGCACCGTCGCCTCCTACCGCGATACCTTCGTGCTCCTTTTGCGATTTACTGAGGTCAGGCTCGGTCTGGCGGCTCATGAGTTGGACATCGTCGATCTGAACGCCAAGTTTCTCAGTGAATTCCTGGATCATCTCGAAGTTCAGCGGCACAACTCGGTACGAAGTCGAAACGTCCGGCTCGCGGCAATACGGGCGTTCTTGAAGTTTGCCGCCAGGCGCGAGCCAGCGAGTCTTGGTGCAATCCAAAGTGCACTTGCGGTTCCGATGAAGCGATATGACCGCAAGCTGGTCGGTTTCCTCACGCGCGAGCAGATGACGGAGGTGATCAATGTGGCGACGGACACCTGGATCGGTCAGCGCGACCGGCTGATGCTCAGCATCCTATTCAACACGGGTGCCCGGGTCTCCGAGATCATCGGCGTGCGTGTCGGCGACATCGTACTCGGTCCGTGTAGCAGTATCAAGCTACGTGGTAAGGGCCGCAAACAGCGCTCGTTGCCCTTGTGGAAGAGCGTAGCAAAGGGCGTGCGCGACTGGTTGTATCTGAATCCACAGTTGGTTGAAGACTCGCCATTGCTGCCCACGCGTGATGGCCGGCACATGACGAGAGCCAATGTAGCGCAGCGCCTGCAGCTTGCTGTGCAGGCAGCGTCAGTCCGATACCCGGAACTGAGGTCGATGAAAGTGTCCCCGCACGTCGTGCGCCACTCGACCGCCATGAGCCTGCTACAGGCCGGTACTGACGCCTGCGAGATCGCACTCTGGCTTGGACATGAGAGCCCATCTACGACGCACATGTATGTGGAAGCGGACTTGGCGATGAAGCAGCGCACCCTGGCTCGGCTGAAGCAGCCTGATGTAAGGCCCGCTGTCTATCGCGCACCGAAGGCACTGCTGGCGTTCCTCCAAAGTCTTTGATTATGTGAAGCCGGATTTACTCGGAAAGGCCCGTCAGGAGGAGTACTCCTTCATGATGGGCCTAGCTTCGCATAATCTTCGACTTCGCATTATTCCTGCCCAGCGCAACGGGGCGTTCATTGTGCACCTCCTTCTGAAACCTGGATAAACATTGGGATCTGGCCTTCGACATCGTTGCGACACGGGCGATACTTGCGCGCCAGTGCTGCGGTAACCGCTTCGCTGTGCAGATCGATCGTCCGAATCTGCCATGGGGCATCAGGCACGACCTGCTCGGCAGGCAGAATCCGATCGTTGATCAAACGCCGGATCATGTAGTGAGTGACACCAAGCTCCTTCGCTGCCTCAGACATCGTCAGCCAGTCGCCATCCTTATCTGCCGACTTGTAGGCGTGGATATCGCGGACATGCCGTACAGAGCTGACACGATGTGCGGTCCAGGTCTTGCCCTGTCCTGTGCGTATTCCCATGCGGTTCAGTGATGCAGCAATGTCCTCGTCGGACCATCGGGTTACCATGCTGCGAATAACCGCGAGCGCTTCGTCTGACGTACTGCAGCCATGCTCGCCAGTTCGCGGCCTGCGAATCCGTAGCCGGGAATGTTGACCGCCTTGCCAGTGGATCGTCAGAATGATTTCGCGTGTAGCCTCGTCGACGTCGGCAACGATATCGACGATGAGCGCGCGAACAAGCTGTTGACGTGTGCGCATGGCGACGCTCGGTGCATTCCACGCAGCATGAAGATCTTCGGCGAGCTTCGTAAAGTCAGGCAGGGGAGCCTGCGCCTTTGGTGCAGTCACCGTCTCCACGCGCGTCTGGCAGGCCTGTACACGACGTAATGCCGCTTCCCAGTTCTTCTCCAGCTGCGCGGCAATCAGGCGGTTCTCGGGATCACAGGCGGCGTAGCGCCGCTCAGCCAGCGTGGCCTCGTACTGGGCCTGCTGCAGTTCGAGTTCCACGATCTGTTGCTGCTCGTTCAGGGTATCCATGTGCATTTGCTCAGCCTGTTGTGCCGCTTCGATCGCCAATGGCTCCACGACGCGCAGAAGCTCCTTGCTGACAGTCGCATCGATACGGGAACCACCGAACCTCATACATCGCGCTGACGTGTCGAAGCGGTCACACCGGTACACGGCCTGCGGGATACGTCCAGCGTAGGCCACCGACAGGCGACGTCCACAGCGTGCGCAGGCAAGCAGGCCAGCGAGCAGCGCGCGGCCACCACGACCGGATTTTACGTCGCCCGCCTTGCCGTAAGCATTTGTCGCGAGCTTCTTCTGGTTGCGTTCAAACTCCGCCCAGTCGATGTAGCCTTCGTGGTGTTCCCGGAGCATGACGTCCCAGTTCTCAAACGGCTTGCGGTGCTTGTAGCTCTTGCGTGCCCGGCCTTCGACGATCGTCATCTGCTTGCCGCTCTTGCCATACGCGTAGACACCAGCATAGAACGGATTCTTGAGCACCGAAATCACGTTACGGTAGCGTATTGGAGTCCAGTCGACCCGCGTCAGCGTCCGGCCGTCAGAGGGGCGCGGGAAGTGGACCTGTTCAGCGTTCATCGACAGCAGAACCTGCCGCGCGCTGCCCAGTTGCCGGAAACGAGTAAAAATCAGGCGTATGACTTCCTGCAACCGTGCGTCTGGATCGAAACCCAGACCAACATCACGATGCCAGATATAGCCGACCGGCACGCTGATACGTAATTCACCACGGTGTGCCTTCTCTCGTTTGGCGTCGTGCATGCGCGTTCGAAGCACGTTGAGTTCGAATTCGCTGATGCTGCCCTTCATGCCAAGTAATAGCCGGTCATTTGCCCGGCAAGGATCGTACACACCGTCAAGGTCGATTACCCGCGCTTGAACGAGACCACAGAGCTCGAGCAGATGATGCCAGTCGCGTCCATTGCGGGCAAGGCGTGAGGCGTCCAGGCAAAGCACTGCGCCGACATCGCCTGCACACAATAACGCGACCAGACGATCAAAGCCCGGTCTCGCAACTGTGCCGCTCGCCGAGCGTCCCTGGTCGTCGTCGATGACTTCGACGTCGCGAAATCCATGTCGCTTTGCTTCCTGCACGAGGTCATACTGCCGGCGCCGGCTCTCGAGGTTCAGTTGGACCTGCGTTCGGCTGGACTGTCGGACATAAACTACCGCCTTGCGTTTAAGAAGATCTGCGGGCAAACGATCATCATTCGTCATCGTTACGCCCCTTCGCAGTCGGGATGCCCGCCGCCTGCATCAACAGGCATGCGAGATGCCTGAGCGTGTTTGCCCGTTGCACCGCGTTCATCCCCTGAAGCTCGACCGCGTCGAACATCAGGTTCATCTGGGGCGGCATCGACCGCGATAACTGTTGACCTGCTGGAACGACGTTTGGCAGATTGCCCATTGCGTTTCTCCCGGACGTTGGTGGAACCGTCCGGAGAGTTTCCCCGCAAATGCAGATCGACCAGCAATTGATGCAGATTATGCAGTGTCGCTACGGTAACTCTCGGTTCGCCGAGAACCATCGCTGAACAAATCGCGGCATCGAGCATCCATCCCGCGATCATCCTGATTACACCGGGGTCCGCCTCCACATGGACGACCTGACCTCCGCCGCGACGCTCGATGTCTTTAACCTTGACGCGACGCCCATACAGCGGATGCCAACGATAATGAATCTCGACTTCCTGCCCGATATGGGCAGAATGAACGGGAAATTGCGATCGGGCGAATTTGATTTTCTGCCCAGTTGTTATCAATGGGCAATTGGCTATCGTCCAAGAATCGCGTGAGCGCTTCCCAGCGACGTAGGCTGTAGTCGAGCGCCTTGGCAATCGCCGAGCCTTCGCTCACTTGCTGACGGTGCAGCAGCATCCAAGTATGAAGCGCATCGGCAATGGGCCGACTTCGTTTCTGTCGTCGTTCGTGACGCTCATCGGGTTCTAGATTTTGTACTTCGCGCTCGATGTCGTAGAGCTGCCCAATGTGGGTCAACGCC
The DNA here is from genome assembly GCF_034047095.1 of Robbsia andropogonis. Taxonomy (NCBI): domain Bacteria; kingdom Pseudomonadati; phylum Pseudomonadota; class Betaproteobacteria; order Burkholderiales; family Burkholderiaceae; genus Robbsia; species Robbsia andropogonis. The sequence continues at coordinate 93,440 of NZ_CP139167.1, forward strand.
TCTTCGGCAATCTGGCTTTTATTGCTCGCGTGCAACTCGTAGAACTTGCGCCGTGCATGCGCCATGCAGCCGATTTCCGTCACGCCCTGGGCGAATGAGGCTTTGTATCCGCTGAAGTCGTCGCAAACGAGCTTGCCCTGCCAGTTGCCGAGGAAGGCACGAGCATGTTCTCCCGCACGGCTCTCAGCGAAGTCGTAGACCACGCCCTTCATTGACTCGAACGCCCCAGGACAGTAAGTCCAGAGATAGGATCGGTGCGTCTTCTGTTTGCCTGGCACCAGCATCGAGACCGGTGTTTCGTCCGCTTGCAGCACGCGGTGCTGAACAATTTGCGCACGCAGGGCGTCAACTAACGGCTGCAACTGCACCCCGCATGCGCCAATCCACGCGCCCATGGTGGAGCGAGGGATGGCGAAGCCCGCGCGCTCGAAGATGCGCTCTTGGCGGTAAAGCGGGAGATGATCGCTGTATTTCGCGACCAATACGTGGGCCAACAGCCCCGCCGTAGGAATGCCTTTATCGATGACGTGCGCGTCGACGGGGGCTTGGATCAGCGTCTCGCACTTCGCACACGCCCACTTGCCCCGGATGTGTCGCTCGACCGTGAACACGCCCGGCGTATAGTCCAGCTTCTCGCTGACATCCTCGCCAATGCGTTTGAGTTGGCAGCCGCACTGGCACAGCGTTGACTCGGGTTCGTGGTGTAAAACGACGCGCGCCAATGCTGCTGGGAGCGCCGCGCGGCGCGGCTTGTTCGCCTCGGTCTCGCGCGGCGGCTGCCCGGACATGTGCGCGAGTTCGTGTTCGACGGCAATCAGGTCGGCATCGATTGCCTCGTCCAGCAAGCTACGCTGCTCGGGCGGCAACTTCTCGCTCTTGGCGGCGAACTGCAAACGCCGCAGTACCGCGATCTCGTGGGTGAGCTTCGCGTTGACGGCCTCTTTGTGACGCACATCCGATATCAACTGCACGGCCAGTGCACGCAGTTCTTCTGCGCTCATGGACTGGAGTTGTGTCGGATCGATCATAGGCGCTATTGTGCCAGGGCAAGAGGACCTCGCCTATTGGCGCACGTGCCGATTGTCCTTCAGGTGACACGCACGACCGCGTCTTCTCCCAGGCGTTGCCAAGGTAGGCCGAGCACCAGTGCTGCGAGTTGTTCCGAGGACAGTGGCACCTGCTGCCCGACGCCACGTTGCGGCCAGACGAAGCGGCCCGTGTTCAAACGCCTGGCTGCCAGCCACACGCCAAATCCATCATGCACAAGCACCTTGATCCGATTGGCTCGGCCATTGGCAAACACATAGGCATGGTGCGGGTGTGCGGCGCCGAAGATCTTGACCACACGTGCCAGTGCGGTCTCGGTGCCGGCACGCATGTCCATGGGCTCGATGGCGAGCCAGATGGCGTCGATACGGATCACCGTAAAATCTCCCGCACCCAGGCGGCGCTGTCGTCCAGGCGGCCAGCAGGCCAATCAATGGCAATCGTGATGCCGTTGCGCTGAACTTCGATGCGCACCGGCACCGAGGGGCTCTCGGGCGCAGGTGACGTTACTGCCATTGGCAACGGGATGAAGGCCGGCACCGTATCAATGTGCTGCGTTGCCTTCTTCGGTGCGGGTGTCTGCCCAGATTCTTTGATCCAACGACGCAGCACATTGGGATTCATGCCATGCGAGATCGCAAGGGCGGAGCACGACATGCCGAGTTGCTGACTTTGTGCGACCAGATCGGAGCGAAATTCACGCGAATAGGTACGACGGGTTCTGCCTTTATGGGACTGCTCTTCTATAGGGTACACGTGCCCGCTTCCATGATCGTGGAAACGTATGCTCTTACACGCTAATGTCGGACGCTAGATGGGATGACCGGCCGCTTACGGTACTACAACAATGACCGTATCAAATTGAAGCTAGGGGGCATGAGCCCGGTAGAATATCGAACGGGCTTGCTTTAGCGATAGAGGTACCACCGTCCAACTTTCGGGGGTCAGTTCACCATGATCGTGGACACGTATGCTCTTACGCGCTCATACCGAATGCCAGATGGGATAACCAGCCGCTTACCTCAGTCGGAATCTGTAGCCACCCCGGTCGGCTCAAGAGGGAATGACCTTGGTCTTCGCGCAAAACTCCGTCAGCAATCGTCCTACGTCATAACCCCACGCACCAGTCCGATGACGAGGAGTGTTCCTTAGAGCTTGTGCCCCTTGAGCACGGGGCATTGCGGCCAAAGCGGATCGAGTATGAGCGTGTGGACTTTTGCTCGCGTGATGCCGACTCGAAGCACACGACGGCTTTTGGGATACGGGTCAGTGTCGCCTCGCCAAACGAAAGATGATTCGACGGCTGGGCCGGTCCGACGAGCTTCGCGAACGAGGATGACTCCGTCGAACTGTTTGCCCTTGGCCTTGTGGAAATTCATGACTTGCAAGCCCATCGGCGGCTCCACGCCGTCGAGGATTTGCTCTTGCGCGAGAGCCAAGTCGAGGGCAGTGCGGGCATTGGTGTAGGCACCGTCGCGAAGCCATTCATCTGAGAAGGCAGCCGAGATGCGATGTCCCCGACGGAACGCCACCAAGAAGTCCAACTGCGCGGCGACCCGCGTAAGTTCGTCTTGATTGGTCGCCCGCAGCTCATGTTTGACGATGAGCCAGTCCTCGGCGGGATCGCCACTGAAATGGTTGACTGCTAAGCCCGAAATCAGGCCGCGAAGCGCGTTGGCGATGTTGATGTTCAGGGCCTTGCCACTCTTGATTTTGTTGGCCTGCTCCAAGAGTTTGGAGACTTCCTTTCGGCTCTGCCCCGTCGCGCGCCTCGCGGCGGCGATCATTTCCATGCTGGTGGCGACATCAACCTCCAGTTGGGCGAGGTCCTTGGGCTCCAGCAGAAAGGCCGCTAAACGGGCTGACAGCAGCGCTTCGGCCTCGTCGAACAGCAGCTTGTGCCGAACCGGCTTCCCGACATTGGCCCCCAACGCGTTGAGGGCGTTGGACATCTTCAACGCACTGCGGTTGTTGGTGACCAGTATCGCGATCGTCTCCACTTTTTTGTCGCTCTGAGCCTGAATTGATTTCAAGAGCTCCCCGAGGGCTCGGCGCAGCAGATGATTCCAGTTAGGCGGTGGCTTCTCGGGGCGGTAGGCAAGGGCGGATACGCCCTTGTAGGGCGCGCCGCGTGGCTTGGCCGTCAGGATGTCATTGCCGAACGCCAAGATTTCAGAGTCCGGGCTGCGGTGATTCTGCGTCCCAAGGTCGATCTCGTGCGGTTCCAACGCCTCCCGGATGGCGATCACGCGCTCCGGGCCGACGCCTGGCAGGTAGTCGAAGATTTGCTGCTCGAGGTCTGCCAAGCACAGCACCTGCGTGTGTGGCGCGAGCATCTGGATGCACTGCCACGCGTATAGGCCGGTGTCCTGGGCCTCGTCCACGATGATGATGGGATACCGATGGGCGATCGACGCCAAAAGATGCGAGCTGCGAGCCAACAGAGCTGTCGCATTGGGCGCGAACAGATCGAACGCGATCCGCCCCTCTTCCCGAAACAGCCGCTCACGCTCGATGAGCCACTCGTCCCAGCCATCGTCTTCGTCGCCAAGGCCGCCCGACAAGGCCTTCTCGTCGTGTGGCAGCAAGATCGAGAGCCTATGAGGTGCCCCAAGTAGGTAGGCGTGGGCTTTGAGGGTGTCCCAGAAGAACGAATGGAACGTCTGGATGGAGAGCTGCTCCTGTTCGGCTTTGGTGGACTCGAGCTTGGCTGCATCCAAGATGCGCGCCACTGCCGCCCGCGAGAAACTCAGGAACAAGGCCGACTGACCCGGAAGCATGCCATCGCGAATCCGCTTGACTGCCTTGCGCAGCGCGAGCGTCGTCTTGCCGCTGCCGGGGCCGCCGATGACCAAGGCATGGCCCTCGCAAGCCATGACGCTTTCGCGCAGCTTGCAAGGCTCGTTCATGGAGCAGCAGCAGCGGCCGCCGGTTCGGGTGCTGCTCCATCGCCGTCGTCGATCGGGGGGGGGAGGTGGGAACAGTGCGAACACTGACGTTAGAAACTTCGTCACCGTGGCCGGCAGCTCGTGGAGCTCGCACTCCTCGAACAAGCGCGCCGACCAGCCGGCGCCCTTGTTGCCGCCGAGGGCTTCTTTGGCGATGGCCTTGACCGCGTCGTCGTTCGGGCGCGTATCGGGGATGGCGACATTGCCGTTCTCATCATTGGCTTTTAGGCCCGACAGGAAGGACCACAACCGATCCACGGGTACCTCCGCCACGACAAGGTCTTCGAAGCCCTTGTAGGCGTGCTCGACATTGATTTCAAAGTTGTCCGCCAAAGCCTGCGCCTGCTCGGCCTTGCGCTTCTTTTTGTAGTCAAGGTCGTAGAAGGCGAAGGTGCGTAGCCCCAGCGTCGTAAAGAACTTTCCGAACTTGGGCATGTTCGACTCGCCATCAGCGTCGAAGAAGGCCACACCCGCAATGTCCAGTGGCTGCAAGTTGGGATCGCGCTCTTCCATGCGCCGTGCGACGACGGGCATCGCATGCAACTCGGTGACGCCTTCGACGACGATGGCTGCTCGTCCCAGCATGCATTCAGACAGGCCGGAGCGAGAGAAACGCTTGTAGTCGTTGTCTTTGAGGCCGGTGGCGTCGGAGACCTTTCGCGCCGTGACCACGCCGGCATTACGAGCCAGCAGCAGTGTCTTGGATGGCTCGAACTTCTCGATTACGAATGGCGAGTGGGAGGTCACGAAGGCCTGCGTCGTCTTGGTCAGCAGGTATTGGGCGATGCGTCGCTGGGTGTGCGGCGGCACCGCGATCTCGGGCTCCTCCATAGCGAAGATGACCGTGTCGGGCTTGAGGTCGGCGATGAATGAGAGCAGCGCGAGCACCAGCGTGTTGATGGTGCCCGTGCCGGCGTGGGGGAATGGGACGTGACCTTGGTCCGCCGACAGCGCCAAGAAGAACGTCATTGTCTTGCGCAGATGCTCACGCGTGAGCTCCGAGACATGCAGCTTTGTGGCGTTGCCGGGCGACTCCAATGCGATGTAGCGGGCCAGCCGCCTCTCGACGGATCGCAGAACCGGCGCGATCTCGGCCGCATCGGCTTCGATGTCGAGGCCGCGCAGGCGCTCGATGGTCTTCTCCCACAGGCTGGTTCGCACACCCTTGGTCCTCAGGATGATGTCGAGAAGCGACCCACGCTCTAAGCTCAGCGCCCGCGATCCGGTTCGAAGCGCCCTCAGGTAGAGGAAACCAAACAGCCGCTTGACCGGCTTGGGAAGCTTGGTCAGCTCCCCGGGGGGAGCGTCGGGACTATGAGAGAAGTAGGTGCGTGCCTCGAACTCGTCTTCCTCGGGGTTGTATTGGCCGATGGTCTCGATCCGAAGGCAGGGGACGGCATGGGGCGGATTGGCGACGTCGGCCTCTCCCGGCCCGAGCAGTCTTTGCTCGGCTACATGCCAAAACTCGATGTTGCCGCCGCACTTGGCTCCGATTTCGGCGCCGGGTTCAATGAGGACCACCTCAATCCGAAGCGGAGTCGGCACCGGCTCCGCGCCTTCTTCTGCGGTATGGGCCAGGTATTCAGCGTTGTAGAAGTCGAACTCATCGACGGGCGGGAAGCGGTTTAGGCGGTCCGGCCCCAAGACTAGGTCGAGCGCCTCGCATAGCGTGCTCTTGCCTACATTGTTGGAGCCAACCATCAAGGTGTGCCCATCGAACAGGAGCTCCGCCGACTTGATGCCGCGAAAGTTCGAGATGATCAGCCGGACAACCTTCATATCTTCTCCCGTATTGGCGCGAATCTCAGTTTGATGGCGTGGTGGTCATCGTAAAGAGGCGTGCATGGTATTTTTCTTCATCTATGCGTCATTTTGACATCCTGTGGAGCCTCCGGCACCTTCAATCACGACGAATCCTGTCGAACTGTCCCAAACGCCTCGCTTTTTTGGATATGCGTGCGTATTTCACCGGGGAGCTGCGCCGGGCCGACAGCGCGGGCCGCTGCTATCGCCCTTCTGAAGGGTTTCGGCTGCTGTTTGAGTTCCAGTCGGAGCACGTGGTCGCATGGTTGTTGTAGGGGTTTGGCGATGGTCTGTAAGCGTCATCTGGAGACCGCATAGACAGGGGCGGTTGCCGTGTTCAAAGTGATGCCCGTCACTTCAAGTAGTGGGGATTACTTTGGAAACAACCAATACACGGCCTTCGAATCGCAGAGGACGACCGAATTACACGGCTGAGTATAGCAAGCAGGTCGCAGTCGCGGCGTGTCAGCCTGATACGTCGGTGGCCAAGCTCACGCAAACCCATGGGCTCAATCCCAATATGGTGTTCAAATGGCGGCGGCAATTACGCGCAGGCTTGTTGGATGCCATCAAGCCCGCTGAAGCGCTGATGCTGTCCGTTGCGCTGTCGAACCCGCTCACACCCGAACAGTCGGAGCCGAAGACAACGGCGCATGCGCAGATGACTTCCACACAGGGTAGCCCCATAGCAGTTTCAGCGATCGAGATCGAACTCAACGGTGCTCGCGTGCCCTCGACAACGCCAACCTCATCGGCAATGCTCGCGAAGGTGCGCTTGACCGCGTGCTTGCCGATCCAGTCGGCAGACGCGGGCAGAAGCGGTGGCCCAGTAACCGGAACAAGCCGAATACCACGTCGCTGTACGCGCCGGGGTCGGTCATGATCTGCGTGGGCAGCAACTCGCTCTGCTTCCGTGTGCTCGCACCGTTGCTAACACTTCGTGAACCAACTTCCTCGCGACCCTTTCTTGTCCCGAGTGTATAGCCAGCATCCTAGGGCGAAATGGTCGCGCCAAAGCATCGCGGGTTCACCGTGGCACTCTTCGAGTAACGCTCGCAGCTTATGTGCGTCTACCTGCTTCGCCATATTGCCCTCACGTCAATTGTTGCTTGAATTTGCTGAGTCGCAGGCCTGCAAAAAACTTGATTGCCTAGCTAACTAGCGCCATCTTGAGACACTGAAACATTGGCCACCGGGTTTCTGCTTACAAAAACGGTTTGACGTCCAATTCGTTCAAATCGCCCCGTACGTGAGACGCCCCGCCTTTTCGTACGCTACAAAACCGGGATCGCTTCGCGATGCATCTACAAGAGCTGCCAAACGGCGCATCGCGTCATCTGGCAAGTGAAAATTCTTATCGCCGTCCCAAAGGATAAATTTGCCGTATTGGCCGAAAGGCAGACTAAGTCGGCGCCCACCTGCTTCATAGGCATGGTGGCGGGCTCCTGGTCGTGTCGCAACTACGAGCAAATCAAAAAAGTCGTTAATAAGCGGAAGCGACGAAAGCGAGAGAAGCATAGGAAAAAGGTCGCTAAAATCCAAAATTGCGCTTAGCCGCCCATCGTTGACAGTAAGCGAAAGGTTAAGACCTTCAGCATTGATCGTCCCAAGATGCCGCATGTTCACCGTACCGCGATCACGCTCATCGCGCCTTTCTTCCAAAGCCTTTCCTTCGGCCTTCCAGAGCGCCCTGATCGAAAGCGTGAGCAATGTGTCGAGATATGGTTTTAGCGCGTCGTTGATAAGCGCATCTGGTAGGACTGGATCTTCGCCGTTGAAGTAGCCTTCAATGGGACGCGTTAGCCATTCGGCATAACCAGCATCTGACCACTCCGACAGTGAAGAGGCGACACGATCAATACCCTCCAGAATCTGTTCCCCCTCCCGCAGATCGAGTTTCGAACGATAGTAAGCATCTGAGGGGAGTGTAGACTTGCCAATGTGCTGCGTTCGCGCAGCGAGCAGTGCTCGCGTCGCGAGCAAAACTTTTCGCAACAGGTTTCCGTTGACGAACGACCTGTCTGGGAACATATAGGCTTGATGCGTCATGCGTCCCAAGAATGCCCATTCGTCCCATGTGAGCACATCATCGCGGTAATAGCGATCGCGTAAAACAATTAACGCTTCGCGTGGCTCTTCTGGGAGCGCGCGCTTGATACTCGCCGTTCGCGCGTCGGCCGCGACTCCCAGTTCTAGAAGCCGCCGCGCAACTTCGGAGGAAGAAGATTCTTGCCAGCGCTGCTTCACCCCCTCGACTGCATTGGCAAGCGTGTCGCTCAACCGCATTGTGAAAAGTTGCTTTCGCATAAAGTGTAAGCGCTTTTTGTATTGTAGATGATATTTTGCGATTACATACCAGGTCTGTCAAGAAACCCGGCTGGGGTTGGCAAAAAATCCGCCCCATTTACGCCTAAGCTTATGATTTGAATTCGAAATTTCTCGCAGGGAGGCAGTGGCACGGAAAATCAAGCGCTTAGCTTGCCAAGCCGGTTGATGTGTTGGTGCCACCGGCACGTGCGGGAAGGCCGCATTCTTCCTGACAGGGCGGAAGCCGCCGGTGTACGCCGGGTTTCAGATGCGCCCCTATCGATAACTCGTATTATCGATAGGGTTACATTCTTTGATGAAACATCCATTTCGAGAAACGGGCCACCCCTGAGCAGCACACCGCTGTCATCCCATTGCCTATAATCTCCAGATGTCGAATGTCCCCCCGCCACAATCCTTTCCAGACAAAGCGTCCCTGTTCGGTTCGAACGGTGCGTTTCTGGCTGAATTATCCATCAAAGACCAGTTCGCGCGAGTGTCCCGCATGGGCGGTATCGGTCCTCGCGGGAGCGCTTTCCGAGAAAAAGTAACTTGGCTCCCGTGCTACCAATTTCTCCCATTCACTACGAGAACCGTTGTCAGTGCGCTCTCAATCGTTGGGTCCGGGTGTTTGTGCCTAGCAGCCCCTTGCTTTTTTGATTTGTACATGGCGGTCGCATACTCTGAATCCTCATCGGTTGGCGCGTCCGCTCTCTAGACGCCTTCACCATTTGCAATGGCTAGGGCGGCTTTTGCGCACCATTCACACCTGTTAATAAAGTCAAGTTGTTGTTGCTGGGTAAGATTATGATGTGACATGTCGAAAATCTTCAGTGATAGATAAAATTAGTATTCCTCTCTCATTTAACATAAGATTAATTAGCATACCAAAACATGTAGGTCCAAAATTTAGAGGTCGTGTTTCTCCCAAGTACAGATGTCGTTTTCTTGACCTACATTGGTCGGTGTAGTCGAGCGTACGCACGCATGGCTGCACAATTTTCGTCGTCTTCGCATTCGCTTCGAGCGTCGAGCCGACATTCACGAGGCATTCCTTAAACTTGGTTGCGCGCTCGTATGCTGGAACATCTTCAGACGTGCCGAGCAGTCTTTTTGAAACTGTCTCTTACCTATTTGAACCAGAACCCGGGGCATTTGAACCAGAACCCGGGGCGATTGGGATCTCAATTGATCTTGTCACTGATTAGTCAATCACCGAACAAAATGGCAGGAGGTCTGGCGTAGTGATAGAAGCACTACCTTGGGATAATAAGGGTACCTCGACCTTGCGCAGCTGAATTTTGGTCGCTTGGACTTCTGTTGTAGGAAAAAAAGCTCCGCCTGGCTCATTGTGCATATAGAAGTCACCAAGCTTTGCATCACAGCTCCTGCAGTGATTTATGAAATAGTTGCTTTCGGCAGTCTTGCTGAAGTCCACTCGATAGTTAGGACAGTGCCTTGCAAGGGAGCGACGAACACTACCGTTTACCAAGGTCAGATTTCCAATGAATGTTCCCGATTCAGCCATTGTCCAAACGACACCTTCAGTCGTGGCGTCGTCTTCTTCGCAAAGTGGCAATCGGGCCAAATAGTCGCCTTTGGACGCGACACTAAAAACGGGGGTGGAGCAACCACATTTCCAACATGACTGAGTATTTGACGCCAAGAGAAAATTTGGAGCGACATATTCCGGCATCCATTCGGCCAACGCGTTAATGTCGCTCTCTTCCGTCGCAAACCATCCGGCAGGTTCGTCCAACCATACAGCCCGACCAGTACGCGCAGTTGATGCTTCGTTTTTTGAAAGCAGTAGCGGTGTCCGTTCAAATGACAAAAAGCCGCCCTCGCTCTGGCGCAAACCCCCAAACAGCCCCAGCGAAACAATTTGCTCCAAACACGTGTGCTTCGCCATCGTTGCTCTCCCTTTTTCCTTGGTTTTGATCAGGTGTTCCTAACAGAAATCGTTACCGCTTCCGCGCCTCGGTCGCCGCTCTGGCACTCACCACGCCAACCGAAACGATCCTCACCTTCTTCAAGTTCGCCCTTGGGAGCATTCATGTAGCGCATCCAAGCGTGACGTAGTGACGGAAACGAGGGGCCGCCGCTTTCGCGCTTCATGACCTCATCCGTCGCCGCAAGGTCAACGTGGCCTTCAATAACCAGTGTTTCGCAGCGCTCGTTGATAAGCCAATCAACCTCCATATCGCGCTTCGGTACACGGCACATTTTACCTCGGCGTGGCCTGAATGCATCGGCGCACGAGCTGGTGATGGATGGCGTTCGGGCTTACATGGTTCAATAACTCATCCGATCCCGACCTGAACGCCAAAGGCACCGATGCCACGTTCTGCGGGACAACTTTCTTTCCCAAGCAACTGCCTTCGGTTTGCGGAATAATCTGCACGCAAGCCAGAAAGTGTCCGCTCTACATTGCTTAACCGCCATTGTGAACGACTCACATCGGGAGACCGCTTCGGATCGATACGCGACCTTCGTCCGCGATTTTCACCGGCCGTATCATTAACGACCGCTTACTAGCCCGCTTCGGACATTGGTAGCGCCCGCGCTGAGTGACCGCTAAGGCCGAGCAACGGAAGTTGGCCGTTCGTTCGGGTACGGTCGCCCCAGTTAAGGATGGGAAGCTAGTATTTCTCGTTACCGTAATGCAAAATACCAGAAGGTACCGGAGACCATCGTGGATTTGCCCACGGACGCAAACGTTATTCCGTTACCATTTACCGTAAAGAAAAAACGATCGAGAGGACGGCCTCGAAAAAAAAACGCGCTGTCGAATGCAGAGCGCCAAAAAGCATTTCGGGCGCGCCAGGCAGCTGCCCGTAAATCCGTTACTGTAACAAAAAATACCCACGGCAATTCGGCGGAAGTTCAACGGCTGTTGGGTATTGTCCGTGAAGCAGAAAATGAAGCGGAACGCAGAAAAAACGAAATCGCGTTATGGCGCTCCCGCATTGCTGAGTTGGAAAAGCTGATCCAAAAAAATGCCCGCGATGCGAAGAAGACCATTCCGCAAGGATTGAATGTCAGACAGGCGCTAACAGGTCCAGAACCATATCTCGTAAAAATGTCGCTGGGACGTAGTCCGGCTCGTCGCAGATCATTCACGCTCGATCCCGCACGTTGGATGGATCTCGAACTGCTTGCGAAGTGGTTAGGAATATCAGAGGCCGAGGTGCTCGGACGTGCCATTTCGCTATTGCACCACGGCTAAAAGTGCCCAACGCCCATAAATGGAAAATCCATCCGTAACCCTTGTCAGATGAGGCTTTGGGGAGGGCGGGCGAGTCGTTACGCGGGCGAGCGTCGCGTGAAGACATGCTCGATCTGTTGCGTGCGCCGCACCTCGTCGTCGTCGAGATAGACCGAGGTCGTGGAAATCGATGCGTGCCGCAGGTTATCGCGCACGGTCGTGAGCGTTGCCCCACCGGCCAGTGCGTGTGTCGCGTGCGAGTGTCTCATCCAGTGCGGCGTGGCCTGTCGCAGTTTGTCTGCGAGAGGTGGATGGTCGGCTTCGATGGCATCGGCCGCGTCGCTAAAGAACCGGCGCAGCATCTGCCTCAGGCGCGGCGTGGTGATGCCGCACGGCTCGCCGAGGTGACCCAGTATCGGCGTATCAGGTGCCCATCGGGACGGCGTGACGGGCAAACCGCGTTGTGCCAGATACTGGTCCAGCGCGAAGCTTGCGAGTGACGGCAGGACCACCTTGCCGGGTTTCGCTCCCTTACCCGTGAGGTGAAGCCAGCGCTCACCGCGTGCGCCATGCTCGATGCCGCCGAGTGTCACACCAACCAGTTCGGCGGCCCGCAGGCCGGTCGCGTAACCGAAGTCGAGCAGAAATCGCAGGCGCTGTGCAGCCGGCACTGCCCAGCCATACGACCACTCGAGCCCGTCGGCGATCGTGCGTACCAGCTCCCATTCGCCAGTCGTAAAGGCCCGGGATCTGTCCAGTTTGCCCTTGCGGCGCGCACCACGCACCTTGAGACCCGCGAACGGATTGGCCAGCACATAACGTTGCTCGATCAGCCAGCGGAACATGGCGCCGAGCACCGACAGCGCATAGGCGATGGAATCCGACGACAGTGCCCCCGTAAACGGCCGCCATTCGGGCGACGATCGTGGCCGCGCGGGTGCAACCCAGCGAGCGCGGGGCGCGGGGTGGCGCAGGAAGGCACGCCAGGCCGCCGCATCCTCGCTGGTCAGTGACGATAACGCCTTGCCGCGTTCGACAATGCCCCACAACAGCAGCCGTTCTGCCTCGCGGCGGTAGGCGCGCTGCGTGTCACGGGCTTCGTGCCGTTCGAGCCACGCGTTGATGGCCTGCCAGTCGTTATCGGCCTCGAGCGCGCACATGGATTTCGGCGCACGAAAAAGGCCGCGCGAACCATCGACTTCGCGTGGTACGAGGATGTTTTCCCACGGCACCACACCCTCGGGGGATGTAACGGCAACCAGTGCGCGCGCCCGCTCGGTGAGCGCGGGATGAGCCGCAAAGAATGCTTCGATACAGCGTGCGCTGCGCTCGCCGAGTCCGGCCACCGGAAGCCACCAGCGCCGCCGGCGGGGGATGCGTACGGTCAGATCGGCGAGCGTATGGATACCGTGCCGATGCAGGACTGCTACAACCCGTGCCGGTAGCCAGACGTCGACCTGGTCAGAGACCTGAGGTTGTGGGATCTGCAGCGATGGCAGTATATCAAGCGCCCGGCTGGCCGCCTTGCGATAAGACTCACGTTCATCCGCGGGACACTGGAAGAGTCTGGCCACATCCTCGCGATGCCGACTGAGGGCAAATTCGACGATCTGCCGGCGAATGCGGCCGATTACGCCGCGTGCTGACGTACCGTCCCCGAGCGCTTCAGGTTGATAGCGCTCGACAGCCTCACGCGAACCCATGCCAGCGTACCACGCGCGCAGCACGGATAACGACGGGGTATCGGGAAATGTGAAGGATGGGTCTATGTTCGGCATCTTTCGATTATAGATACGACAGCGCGATGGTGTGCCAGCCAGGTGAGACGCGTTTTGCAAAACGGAAGTTTTAGTATAAAACAGAAGTCTATCGCTAATAAGCCTTAGCGATAGACATTCGAGAGCGCTCACCTCCATGTGACCGACGGACCGATTCAGACGCTGTGCCGTCGGGTAAAATGTGCGCAGCGATTGCCTTCCATTGTCTTCAGCGAAAATCTCCTCATGACCAGCACATCGCGGTCCATCAGCATTGCGCACGACCACACTCCGTCAGCACTGTCAAAAGCCCGGAAGACATTCAACTCACTGATCGGGCAGATAGGCAAACGACGCAAGCGCCTGCGCGACTGGGAAACGGTGACGCCAGTCTTCCAGAAGCAATATGTCGATGAAATTCTGCCCCTCGATAAAACGTCGGCACAGTTGCAGGCACCGGATGGCGCGCCGTCTCGACCAGGCCCATGACCAGTTGACCCAGGCTGAACGCCGCAAGGTGGCGCTCGTGATTGTCGATCTGGCGGGCGAGCTGATAGGCGGCGAAGACGACGAAGGGCAGATGAAGATCATCCACGACAGATACAGTCCAGAGAGCTACGACAGTCAGGTGGCCGCTGAGGTCGACGGGATGAAGAGCATGATCGAGACGATGTTCGGCGTTGACCTGGGAGACGATGAAGACCTGAATTCCCCGGAAGATCTGCTGCAGCGTGCGCAGGTCCATCTCCAGCAGGCCCAGGCGCAATGGGAAAGCGAGAATGTGCAACGCGATACCCGGCGTGCGAAACGGAAAAAATCATCCAGACAGCAGGCCGCCGAGGCGCGGGCACAGGAGCAGCAGGCGCAGGTCAACCTGTCCCTGCGCGAGGTTTACCGCAAACTGGCCAGCGCGTTGCATCCTGATCGTGAAACCGACCCTCAGGAGCGGGAGCGCAAGACCTGTCTGATGCAGCGTGTGAACGAGGTCTACCAGAAAAACAATCTGCTGCAGTTACTGGAACTGCAGCTTGAACTCGAGCACATTGACCAGCACGCGCTCAACGGCCTGAGTGAGGAGCGGCTGAAGCACTACAACACGATCCTGCGGGGTCAGGTGCGCGAACTCGATCAGGAAATCCTTCACGTCGAATCGGCCTTCCGGGATGCGTATGGGATGGATCCGTTCGGCCCGATATCACCCGATACGGTCCTGCGTGATCTTGCCAGCGAGATCGGGGAATTCCAGAACAACATCTGGACTCTCGAGCAGGACCTTGCAGCGTTCGAAGATGTCAGGAACCTGAAACGCTGCAAGCTCGTACGCGCCAGGCCAGAGTTCGAATTTGCACCGTTTTGATGTGGAAGGAGACGCCTGTGCTTGACTATCAGTTGCTGAAAAATCATGCCGGCATTTTGCTCGTCGGCGACTACCATTCGCTCATCGAGCTGCACGAGGTCGTCCATGACGTCAATGAACGCTCTCCCTTGATCCCGCAGGAAGAAGGGCCATTTCTAGGCCTCGCGTATGATGTGCGCAAGGTTTATGAGCAGCAGCGGGAAATCCTGCAACCGCCCGAAGGCTACGAGGAAATGGGCGTGCGCTACGGTGTGGAGATTCTCTGGCCCGTTCTCCTCGTGCAGCATCGGATGCTTCGGGTCTCACTCGGATACCTTGACCATTCCAGGCGGCATCAGGCCATCACCTACTCGCTGGAAGCGGTCATCGAGGCGGCATTGCGGGAAGACTTTGGTGCGCAGGGGCAAGCGATGGTCGATCACTGGCTACGAATCGATCCCACTGCGGACATCTTCGAAAAACTCGACAGCCGGGGCGCCATGTTCTGTTCCTGGTCGAAGGCCGAGCGGGCGGGTCGCCTGGCTTCGCTGCTGCTGAGCTTCGACTTTATGTACGACCGTTATTCCACGCCTGCGAACGGACGGCACACCCCGGAATCGATATCACCTCGCGAACTAAAGCGATGGGAAGGCGTTGAATGGCCTGACCCGAACTGGTAACCAGAAACCGCCCATGCATGCACCGGAGCGCTCGCACCGTCTGTCGATCCTCACCCGGCAGGAGATCGACGATCTCTATGGCGTGCCGCGCTTTACCGGCGAGGAGCGTCAGACGTATTTTGAACTCGACGAACCGGAGTCGCGTGCGGTCCACTCCCGCACGACACCTGTTGCCGTTCACCTGACGCTGCAGCTTGGGTACTTCCGGGCGAAGCGGCAGTTCTTCGATTACAGCCTGGAGGCGGTGCGGGAGGATCTGGACTATGTCGTGCGGCGGCACTTTCCCGAGGTAGATCCGGCTACTATCAGTCTGCCGTCCCGTCCCACACGGCGAGCCCTGAGGGACACCATTCTCGATCTGTCCGGATATCGCCTGTGCGACAGCGTAGCGCGCGAGGACCTTGAACGTCGCGCACAGCGTATCGCCATGCGCTCGACGCAACCTGTCTACCTCCTGCGCGAGATGTTGCAGTACCTGAGCCAGCAACACATCGTCGCCCCGGCCTACGCCATCCTGCAGGACATGACCGGTCGGGTCGTGACCAGCGAGCGCCAGCGCATCACTGCACTGCTGGATGAGGCGCTCACGCCAGACATCGCACACCAGATTGACGCGCTGCTGCAGGCCGACGAATCCGCCTACCGGATCACGCTTCTGAAGCGCGAACCGCGGGATTTCAGCTGGCGTGAACTGCGCGAGGAAGTGGCCCGCCGACAGTCCTTCGCCTGCCTGCACGAATTTGCCCGAAGCTTTCTCGAGCTCGCCGGCATCTCAACCGAGAGTGGCCGGTATTACGCGTCGCTCGTCCGGTACTACACCGTCTACAAGCTCGGACGCATGCCGGCGCGGGTCGCGAGACTTTATCTGCTGTGCTTTGCGTTTCACCGGTTCCGGCAGATCAACGACAACCTGATCGATGCATTCATCCATCTTGTTCGCCAGTACGAGAAGTGGGCTCGCGCTGCAGCCCAGGAGGCCATGCTCAAGGCGCAGTCTGATGCGGGTTCGCGCCTTCAGGCCGCGGGCAAGGTGCTGGGCCTGTTCGTCGACGAGACGATTGCGGATAGCACGCCGTTCTCGAAAGTTCGAAAGCAGGCCTTTGCGCTACTCGAGCGCGAGCAGTTCGAGCCGGTGTCGGGCTATCTGCGCAACGTCGCCTTTGATCGCGCCGGCTTCGAGTGGGCGCACTACGCAACGCTGTCAGCGAAAATCAAGCGCAACCTGCGGCACCTGTTCTGTGAACTTGAGTTCTCCGGTCGCATCGAGGATGCGCCGCTCCTAGAGGCCATCGCATTCCTGCATGATCTGCTGCGCAATGGCCGCTCGCTGCGGCAGGTGAAACCGGCCACGTTTCCCGTGGCGCTGATCCCGAAGAACCTGCAGCGTTATCTTTATACATCGGAGCCGGGCCGGAAGAAACAGCTCGATGTCGACCGTTATGAATTCCTCGTCTATCGGCTCCTGCGCAATGCGCTTGAAGCGGGTGACGTGTACGGCGAGGACAGCACGGAGTATCGCCGGTTCGAGGACGATCTGATCAGCGATGTCCGTTGGGAACAGAAGGACGCGCTGCTCAGGGACATCGGCGCGCCGGTTCTGCTCGCGCCCATCGAACAGACCCTGACGATGTTCCACGATGCAATCGACGCCAGCTTCAAACGCGTCAACGAGCGTATCGACAGCGGCGAGAACACGCACATCAACATCGGCCAGCGCAAGGGCGTGCGCCGGTGGACGCTGCTCTACCCTGAAATCGACGAAACGGTCAACGGATCGTTTTACGGCCAGTTGCCAGGCGTGAGCATCGCCAATCTGTTGTGGTTCGTCGCGGGCCGTACGGATTTCCTGAAGGCATTCACTCATGTGCTCGAACGTAACGCACGCCAGGATGCCGATCCACGTGAAATACTCGCCTGCGTGGTCGCCATGGGCACGAACATGGGGCTGCGCCGGATGGCCGAAGTCTCGGGCCTGAGCTACGCGAGCCTGCTCACCGCCGCCAGGAACTACCTGCGCCCGGAAACCCTGCATGGGGCCAACGATGCGATCAGCAACGCCACGGCCAGCCTGCCGGCGTTCCGGCTGTTCGACATCCGCGACGAGATTCATTCGAGCAGCGATGGACAGCGTTTCGAAACGCAGATCGACACGTTCAACGCCCGATACTCGCCAAAGTACTTCGGTCTGGACAAGGGCGTGAGCGCCAGCACGCTGGTCGCCAATCATGTACCGGCCAATGCGACCATCATCGGCACACACGAGCACGAATCCCATTACGTATTCGACCTGCTCTACAACAACACGTCCGACATCCAGCCCGATCGCCACTCGACCGACACGCATGGCACGAATCAGGTCAATTTCTTCACGCTGTTCACGTTCGGCTACCAGTTCGCGCCGCGCTATCGCAATCTGCACAAAAAGATCGATCGCCTGGTCGCCCGTCACCCGCCGGGTCATTACAATGAAGACTGGCTGATCCGGCCGTCGCGCAGGTCCGACGACGAACTGATTATCCGCGAGTGGCCCAACATCCAGCGCATCATGGCCTCGCTCGCGCAGAAGAATGTGACGCAGGCAACCATCGTACGCAAGCTCAGCAATTATGCCCGCCAGAACCAGACAAAGAAGGCGCTGTGGGAACTCGACAATCTGTGCCGCACGCTCTACATTCTGGAATTCATCGATGATGTCGGGTTGCGCCAGAGTGTGCAGAAAGCCCTGAACCGCGGCGAAGCCTATCACCGCCTGCGCCGTGCGATTGCCTTCGTCAACGCTGGCAGGTTTCGCGTGCAGACAGAGGCTGAACAGCAGATCTGGAATGAATGCTCGCGGTTGATTGCCAATGCGATCATTCACTACAACACGGCATTGCTTTCGCGGGTGTACGAGCAGAAGCGCGCCGCGAGCGACGATGCCGCAATGGCGCTGATCGCCAGCATGTCGCCCGTCGCCTGGCAGCACATCAACCTGTTCGGGGCATTCGAGTTCACGCCGGGCGGTGCCAACGTCGACATCGATGCGCTGGCCGCGTTCTATGCCGATCCAGCGTGGTGGAGCAGGATTGCCCGGCCGGGGCAGACACGGCCGGACGTATAGCTGCCATGCGCAGCATTCGCCCCACGGGAAGTCCGGCGGACCGATCACGGAGAATCGCATGGGTGAGGCAAAACGCCGGGCAAACGAGGCTGCTGCATCGATTACACCGCAACAGCGGGAGCTCGCTGAGCGCATCGACGCGCAGATGCAACGTTTCCAGGCCGCAGGGCTGGACGAAGCGGAGATCATGGCGGCAATGGTCGACCATATGCCTGACTTCCATCGCCTGATGACGGAGCTGGAAAACGCCGCCATCAATCTTCTGGCGCGTGAGTTTGCCGGCTTCTATCGCTATGCGAAAATCGTTGAAACGGTTGCCTCAGGTATTGCAACGGGGCAGATTCAGGTGCCCGGCAAGGAGCGAAGATTTGCCGACGAGCACCGGATCGCCGCCGCGATCGACCAGCGCGTGCGTCAACTTGAAGCAAACGGCATCCGCGGCGCAGCCTGCTTGCGCATATGGCTGCCTATACGCCCGAGCTGCAACGGCTCTGGAACACCACCTCCAACGAACTGCTCGTGTCGCTGTGCCAGACGTACCCAGGCCTGTACCGCTATGGCGAGCTCTTCGAGCAGGCATGGCTCAAGGATGCCGGCAGGACAAAGTCCGGACAGGAGCTGCCTGATTCCATCAAGCCCACCGTCCTGCGCCTTCTCTCGGACGGCGCGACGCTCGAGCGCGAGTTCCAGACGATTCTCGATGCCCGTCCGCAGCGCGATCTCTGGGTGAAGGCCGAACTGCTGGAGCACACCTGGCAGCAGTGGACCACCTTGCTTGCGCAATTGCCTGCCCTGTTGCTGCAGGCCGATGTCCCGGAAGTCTCCCGGGAAACGATGCGCGCCATCTTTGAGCCCATGGCGCTGCGGATCGAAAACCTTCGCACCCAGGTTCAGCGCCCGTAAACCCGATACGTCCTCCCGAAAGCCTTGTCTGGCAGGAGGTACAGGGGGATTTTCCATTTATGGGCGTTGGGCACTTTTAGCCTAACAGGTCCAGAACCTTATCTCGTAACAGTGTCGCTGGGACGTAGTCCGGCTCGTCGCAGATCATTCACGCTTGATCCCTCACGTTGGATGGATCTCGAACTGCTTGCGAAGTGGTTTGGAATATCAGAGGCCGAGGTGCTCGGACGCGCAATTTCGCTATTGCACCACGAGCTTACAGACTCGCTAGATTCGAAGGAGCGAGAAAAATACTACGGCGTTTAGAACCCGAGTGCCCTTATTGTTTCAAAAATCCGCAGACGCTGGTGAGCGCTCACATTCGCGAGCAGTACCAACACACTCGCCATGACAACCACGGCACCAGCCGCGATCAAGGGACGAAATCCTCGGCAAACCGTCAAAGCGGGAGGGAGGACATTTCACGCCCAACTCTCGCCCGTTTTCTCTCGCGTAGAACGTGGGTTCTCCCCCTACCCCAGATCGGATCGCCTGATCGATCGTATCCGCACCAAATGCCGCGCGCATCTCGTCGATCCAGCGGGTGACAACGGGCATCTCTTCACGTAAAGATCCGCGCTTTTTATGGGTTTGCCCGCTGTCGCCGCTCATCAGTTGTTTGATATTGCTTTTAGGGTATTGCGTTTTTGGGACGCGCATTTGCGCAACTACCGCATCGCGAGCAAGCCATTCCGGCGAATGACACGGTACCGCATCCGTAAAAATTACGGCATCGCGCCATCCAGTTTCATCACATTGACGACGCTTCCCGCGTGGCGTTTGCCAAAATCCCAAACGTGAATGATACTGTGCATCCATACAGCCTTATTGCCTAGCGCTCCGATCATCATGATTGTCGCCCCCGAATCCATTCATCCAGCGCTGTGGCGGGCCTCCTCCCTTGGCCGGGGTGCCACGCGCTGCCTGGCGTCAGGACATGCGCATCTGGATACCGAATTGCCGGGTGGTGGCTGGCCCGTCGGCACTTTGGTCGATCTACTTACTCCACACGCAGGAGTCGGCGAGGTGCGGCTGCTGCAGCCCGCGTTGACCTCCCTGGGAGCCCGTCCCATTTTCTTCGTCTCGCCGCCCCATAGCCCGAGCATGCAGGCCCTTGCCAATTGGGGCGTACCGACAGGCGGGCTCCACTTGGTCGAACCGCAAACCTTAGCCGACGCGCTGTGGTCGACCGAGCAGATTTTAAGGGCCGGCACCGCCGGTGCGCTGTTGTTTTGGCAACCACAAGTGCGCTCCGAAGCGTTGAGACGACTGCATCTGGCCGCACAAACCAGCGAGACGGCATTTTTTATGATCCGGCCATTGAATGCAGCCAATCTGGCCTCGCCCTCGCCGCTGCGGCTGCGCCTTGAGCCCGCGCCCGATGGCGTGTCCGTGTTTTTCTTGAAGCGGCGTGGCCCCACGCGCGACGAGCCGCTTTTCGTGCCGCTTTACCCCTCACCTTTTGCGAGCAAGCGTCATGCGCCTGTGGATCGGCGTACATCTCCCCTACCTCTGCCTCGAAGCGTATCGGCCGACCTGGACGCCTGATGGCGCCGGTCTGGTTGTGCTTGAGCGCGAGAGCGTGCTTGCGGTAAGCCGCGCGGCACGTGACGCAGGCGTGCACCCAGGCATGCGGCGCGCCGGCGCGCTCACGCTCGCGCCTCACGTCACCCTAGTCGAGCGCGATGAGCTGCGCGAGGCCGCGGTGTTGCAGGCCCTTGGGATGGCACTGCTGCGCTTCTCGCCGCAGGTGACGCTTGCAAGCGAGGCGACGGTGTTAATGGATATCGGGGCGAGCTTGCGCCTGTTCGGCGGCATCCGAGCGCTACGCAGGCACGTGATCGACACTGTCAAAGTGCTCGCGCTGACGGGCCGCGTGGCGCTCTCGCCGACCGGTACCGGGGCGTGGCTTCTCGCCAGGCGCGCGCAAATTGCGCTAAGCGAGACGTCGTTGCGTCGCAAAATCACACCCTTGCCGGTCGCGCTGTTGCCACAGGCGCGACCGGCGGCAACTTGGTTAGCAGGCGTCGGATGCCACACCTTGGGTGCGGTACTGCGCCTGCCGCGCGCAGGGCTGTCGCGTCGTGCTGATCCGGGCCTCTTACTGGCGCTTGATCGCGCCGTTGGCGCCGTCCCTGAAGGCTTTGGGTGGCTGATACCGCCGCCGACCTTCGACGCAAAGCAGGAGCTACCTGATCGCACGGATCGCGCCGATCTGATCGCCTGCTACGCGCAAGCCCTTGTGGTCCAATTGACCGGTTGGCTGGCTTCGGGTTTTCGGGCGATTACCGCTTTGACCATACTGCTTGAGCATGAGCGCGGGCGAGACGCGGTCGCGCCGACAGAAATCAAGGTGATGTTCGCCGAGCCGGCCAACGAGACCACCCGTATCCAGCGCTTGATCAAAGAGCGCATTGAGCGCACCGAACTGCCGGCGCCAGCGATTGTGCTGCGCTTGCGCGTTGACGATGTTCGAGCTGCCGAGCAACTGAGCGACTCGCTCTTTCCTGAGCCCGGCGGCACTCCCGCCGATCACGCGCGCCTGATCGAGCTGCTCGCAGCGCGCCTTGGCGAGGAGCGGTTGCGCAGGCCCGCACCGATTGCCGATCATCGACCAGAGGTCGCCAACCGGTGGGTTCCCTATCATCGCCCAGGGACAATCGCGCCCGCGAAACACTTGCGTCGCCCGCTTTGGTTATTGGACAAGCCGATCGAGCTTAAAACCCGCAATCACCGCCCCTTCTACGGAAGTGCGCTGCGTTTGGCATCCGCGCCTGAGCGCATCGAGGCTGGCTGGTGGAGCGAACCATTCGCCGCGCGCGACTACTTCGTCGCGCAGGGCGCCGACCATCGCTGCTATTGGATCTATCGGGAACGCGGCAGTCTCTCCGACGATACCGACCCACGCTGGTTCCTGCACGGACTGTTCGGGTAAAACGCCATGCTCGCATCCGTCTTCCTACCCGCCTACGCGGAGCTTCAATGCTTCACGAATTTCTCGTTCTTGCGCGGCGCATCGCACGCCGAGGAACTGGTAACGCGCGCCAAGGCACTCGGTTATACGGCCTTGGCCATCACGGACGAGTGTTCGCTCGCGGGGGTGGTTCGCGCGCATGCGCAAGCGAAAGCGGCAGGGATGCCGCTGTTGATCGGAGCCTATTTCCAACTGAGCGGGCCGGATGGTCAACCCGATGCCTCACTCACGATCCTTGCCCGCAACCGGGAGGGTTACGGCAACCTCTCAGAATTCATCACGATGGCGCGCACGCGCGCGAACAAAGGCACCTACCAGGTTGGCCGGGACGACTTCGCACGGCCCGCACGCCCTTATGGCCATCTGCGCGCCCTTCCCGACTGCACCGTGATCATCGGCACTCCGCCTGGTGCCGCAGAGGTGGACCAGGCGTTTTTGGCGCAAGTCGCTTGGGCCCTTGACACGTTCGGCGCGCGACTGTGGATCGGCTTGGCACTGCATGGCGGACCAGACGACGATTTACTGCGCGAGCGCGCCGAGAGCGCCGCCGCAGCGTACGGTGTGAAGATCGTCGCGCTTGGCGGGGTGTACATGCACGTGCGCTCCCGAAAGCCGCTTCAAGACACGCTCACGGCTACGCGACTGCGCAAGTCGATCGCCGAGTGCGGCTATGCGCTGGAGCCCAACGCCGAGCGGCACCTGCGTGCGCGTCTGCGCCTGGCTAACGTGTATGCGCCGGCGATGCTTGCAGCAACGCTCGACGTCGCCGCGCAATGCGCTTTCTCGCTCGAGACGCTGCGCTATGAATATCCGGACGAATTGGCTCCCCCAGGCGTCACCCCCGCTGCCTATCTGCGCCAGGAAACGTACATCGGCGCGTGGCGCCGCTATCGCAACGGCATTCCCTATGTCGTACAGGCGCAGATCGAGCACGAATTGCAACTCATCGCGGATCTGAAATACGAGCCCTACTTTCTCACTGTCTACGACATCGTCCGATTTGCCCGCGAGGAAGGCATTCTTTGTCAGGGCCGCGGCTCCGCCGCCAACTCGGCTGTCTGCTATTGCCTGGGTGTCACCGAGGTCGATCCACAGCGCGGCAATATGCTGTTTGAGCGCTTTATCAGCAAGGAGCGTAACGAGCCCCCTGACATCGATGTCGACTTCGAGCATCACCGGCGTGAGGAGGTGATCCAGTACATCTATCGAAAGTACGGCCGTCATCGCGCCGCACTTGCCGCGGCGGTGGCCACGTACCGACCGAAAAGCGCGCTTCGCGACGCAGGCCGTGCGCTCGGTGTCGATGCGTCAATCATCGACAAGGTCGCCAAGTCCCACCACTGGTTCGACTCCAAAGAGGATTTGCTTGCGCGCTTTGTGGAAAGCGGCCTGGATGCCGATACGCCCATGATTCAGCAGTGGGCGAGGCTGGCCATCCAACTGCTGGGTTTTCCCCGGCATTTATCGCAGCACTCCGGTGGTTTCGTCATCAGCGCGGGCAAGCTATCGCGCATGGTGCCCATCGAAAACGCCGCGATGCCCGATCGTAGTGTGATCCAGTGGGACAAAGACGATCTCGACGCCGTTGGCCTGCTTAAAATCGACGTGCTCGCCCTCGGCATGCTCACCGCGATTCGCCGCACGCTCGATCTGGTGTCGGAGCAACGCGGTGAGTTTTTTGAACTGCAGGATATCCCGCCTGAGGACAGCGCGACGTACGACATGATCTGCCAGGCGGACACGATCGGCGTATTCCAGATTGAATCACGCGCGCAGATGAGCATGCTGCCGCGTCTGCAACCGCGCACATTCTACGACCTGATCATCGAGGTTGCCATCGTGCGCCCAGGCCCCGTGCAGGGTGGCATGGTGCATCCGTACTTGCGGCGCCGGCAAGGCCTGGAGAAAATCTCCTATCCGAGCGACGAGGTGCGAGGCGCGCTTGAGCGCACCCTGGGTGTGCCGATCTTCCAGGAACAGGTGATGCAAATCGCCATGGTGGCCGCCGGCTTCAGCGCCGGCGAGGCCGACCAGCTGCGCCGCGCGATGGCAGCATGGAAGCGCAAGGGCGGACTTGGCCACTATTACGACAGCATCGTCAACGGAATGCTTGAGCGCGGATACCAAAAGGCATTCGCGGATGCCCTGTTTGCACAAATCGAGGGGTTTGGCGAGTATGGCTTTCCGGAAAGCCATGCGGCAAGCTTCGCGCTGCTCGTCTACGCAAGTAGTTGGCTGAAGTGCCACTATCCTGCCGCCTTCCTCTGCGCCATGCTTAACAGTCAGCCAATGGGCTTTTATTCACCCTCTCAGTTGGTTCAGGACGCAAGACGCCATGGCGTCACCGTCTTGCCGGTGGATATCACCGCGAGCGACTGGGATAGCACCTTGGAAGGCGATATGGAACGCCCCGCCGTGCGCCTCGGCCTATCCCGAATTACTGGTCTACGACAAGAGGCTGGCTGGCGTATCGAGGCCTCGCGCGCAATGCGGCCCTTCAAGGATGTCGCAGACCTCGGGCGGCGCGCCGATCTCAACCGCCGCGACTTACAGATCCTGGCTACGGCCGACGCCCTGCGGTCAATCGCCGGGCACCGGCGGGAAGCTCTGTGGCAAGCGATCGCATCGGTACCGGAAAAATCGCTGCTTCGCGACGCTGGCCAGGACGATCACACACCGAGCCTGGCTGCGCCACGAGAAGCAGAATCGATCGTCGCGGACTACCAAAGCACGGGCCTTACCCTTGGGCGCCACCCCGTCGCGCTCTTACGCACACACCTCGACAAACTCGGACTGATGAATGCCCAGACGCTGGCCACTTATAAAAACGGGCGCGTCACACGCGGTTGCGGCATCGTCACCGTGCGGCAGCGTCCTGGCACGGCCAAGGGCGTGCTGTTCATGACCCTTGAGGACGAAAGCGGGTCGGTAAATGTCATAGTTTGGCCATCGCTCCTGGAGCGGTACCGTAAGGAAGCGCTTGGCGCCACGCTGCTCGGCGTGCATGGCGTCTGGCAAACTGACGGCAAGGTCAAGCACTTGGTCGCCAGGCGGCTTTTTGATATGACCGCCCTGCTCGGCGATCTCACAACGACGAGTCGCAACTTTTGCTAAACGGCGGTAGGCAGTTTTTTACAATGCGTTGACTAAAGATCGCGCTGTACCGTTTCACGATGGCTGAACTGGGCTTCCCGAAAACGCAAAAGTCCGAACCCAAACATGTAGAAAGCCCAGCCGATATATCGAGATCTAGAGACTGGCCGGACGTGGTCCGGTCGCGGCAAGCGGCCGCAGTCGATTGTCGGCAAGGATCACGGCCAATTCTTGATCTAACGCCCATGATCACGCGCAAGCCTGAGCGGCTTCCATTAACCGGGCGGGGCACCAAATTCTTCTATCGTCCTGCATGTCTTGCATCGATAGGTATGAACGCCCGTGCCGTGAAGGAGATATCCATAGTCCGCGTGTTGTTGCCACTGATGCCTGCCGAAAAAACACTTTACGACGCAAATAATTATTTGGCGCATCATTTTTAACTTGTCGAGAAAAGACGCTGATCACTCGCCCGGAGCACATAAGTCGGACTATTCAGAACACCCGCCGCGGCACCACTCATACGGTTTTATTCCGTGGCCAGGCGCGATATCAACACGGCCTCACAGCACGTTTTATGCCCGTCGAGCGCAACCGCCTTCTCATCAACAATGAAATTCGGATTGCCTTCGACGATTAGAAGGTCAATGATCAGTTAAGACGGTCCGGCCGTACGATCGTCGGTCCCACGAAAATCAACTTACGCAGCGCTGCCTGCGGCCCATGCGGCTGCATCCGGAAGTGCGGTCGTCGCCAATGCCCTCGAACCTCGTGATGCTCTCCGTCTCCTCCGAGTGACGGAGCCAGCCCCGCATCCAGAATCGCCGGACCGACAATATGTCGGTCATAGAGTTGTTCGATCTCAGCCAGTCGCTCGGCTCGCCGGCGCTTGCCCAGCCCATTGAACTGACGCGGTGCCTTGGTATACGCCTGCTCGTGTACGATCTGCGCATCTCGCGCATTCAGGTACAGCAACATTTTGATGCTGTAATCCATGGCGCCGCGCCAGAGCGCAAGTGTCTCGGCATCCTCAGGGTCCCGTGAGTTGCGAAAGGATTCATCGAGCAGCGCATGAATGGTTTTATCCGGATCGTCCAACGACAAGCTGATGACGTCCATCGCGCCGGTCGTCGCGCTATCCTGGCATGTCCACGCAACCAGGTCGAGCGTCTGTTCGGTGCGAAAAATGGCGATCGCCTCGACATCCCCCGCCTTCTTCCACCGCGACGGTTCAGGAATGATGCACACCGTGTCGGCTGGCAGCGTGATCATTCCGACCGGTACGTCGTCAGCAATGTAAGAGTCGTCGAGCAGTCGGTGCAAGGGGGGTGTCGGCTCATAGAACACACCATGACGCACCTCGAATGCAAGCCAGATGATGCTGTATTGCGCGATCATCCGGACCTGCATGGCGTCGAATCCGTCTGCCCCGTTAGGCAGTATGTCTCGGGTGAACGGATCGATGAATCGCATCAGCGCAAGCACCCCTTTTGTCCTTAGCGCCTGAGTGAAGCTCTGCGAGTCCACCGCGTCTAACGCGTCCCGGGCAGCGTGCCACGCTTTCATTGCGCCACTCACACGATACCGCACGAGTCCAGGCAAGCGCGCGAGCTTAGGGTTGGCTGTATCGCTACTGCGGCTGATCGCTTCGATGAGCAAGGCGCGAATCGTTGCTTGCTGCTGACGGGTTTCTTCTTCCGGCGTGGGCGCTCGTTCCACAAGTGGCTGCGAGCGGCGACGTTTGCGATACTGGGCGATGGCCTCTGGCACGTGCCGCACCTGAATCTCCATGGCGCCGGCCTGCCCACGGTGCCGATCGTCCCACCCGGCTTCGAGACGCAAGTCACGGAACGCCATCTTTACGGCTGCGGGCGACGCGGGCACGCCCAACCACTCGATGAGTCTCGGGCGGATCTTCTGCCAGATGTAGTCAAGCAGTTCATCTGGGTCTTCGCCGTCCATCGGACGCACGTGACCCGCGCTCAACCATAGCGTGACCCCTGGTAAGAAGCCGGCGCACCGTAGAGGTTGGCCATCCAGCGCCATCGAGCCCGACAGCACCACCTTGAACAGGTCGCTGGAGGCAAGCATTGCGCCATCGGAAAGCACGACGTGCTTCCCGAGCGCAAAGCGAAGCGATTCAATGTCTACTTCCAGCATGCTTTCGTCGGATGTCAATGGCGGTCGATTCATAATCATGTAAGCGAGAATGTGGAGGACGCGCCTTATCTTGAAAAACCTTACACCTCGATCCAGCCGTCGCGCACCAGCAGCGCGGCCGATGTTCAGCGTTCGCCCCAAATGGCTGGTCAAGGCCAGCAGTACTTCTCAAACTTCACTAAGTCCGGCACGTCGACCTTGCTGAACGTGTAGAGAAGAAAGATTTGCGTTAAGCCGAATTGCAGCCAGCATCAGCACTGGCTTTTACGTGGTTTTTCTCGCAGGGGCAAAGAACAAGATCGCCATCAAGCACGCAAGCGCGCCCGTCTTCTTGCATATCGGTGCCAGAGCCCTGGATCGGATGCTCTCCCGGACACTTGCCGCACGTCGCCATTTCACGATCCAACGCGACGCGCCTCTCGCCGTCGTACATGCTTGAAACTGCCGCGATGACATGCCCGCCTGTAGTTGTCGCGTCGCCATCACACACGAGTTCTTTACTCATACTCTCTCAAATGAAGATCTAGCGTTCGATTGGTTTTTACTTTACGTCATAGCGAAAGATCAGCTTACCCATCTGCCATGTGTCGTCTGGCTGTTTTAGTTTTTTGGAAGCTTTTGGCAAATCGACGTTGGGTGGGTCCGACCAGCCGAAGGTCGCGAATATCTTGTTTGCCATAGGTAACTGCTTCTTGAAACGCCGACTGATCCTATATGCGATAAAGACTGCCAAAGCTTCTACCATCAGCCAGACTATCGAAAAACTTTTAACTACATCAAACCATATGTCTATATCGTCTAAAGACCTGAGAAGTAGTAGGATGTTTACAACCAATGCACATCCGCTCCAAAATGAAACTGACCATTTGAGAAAGAACTTGAAGTTCGCTTTGCTCCCCCGCTCACAGTGCGGATGAACGGATAGGACACCGTCCGAGCATCGCCTGATCGCATATCCTATCCAGTCCTCTCCCGCGCGCTCGGCCACGACCTCTACCTCATCCCCATTTTCGAAGACCGACAGCCAGATCCACGCGCGGACCGTTTCGCCGTTCAGGTTAAACGTCACAAGATCAGCTACCGTGTCCGTGAATTCGGTCGAAGCACTCAGATTCAGTGCAACATCGTTAAGCCCAGCAAGCGCCGCCACGAGCGCAGTACGCTCCATGGCTTGCTTGTCTGATTCCGTAAAGACAGTTTCATAGGACGCTCGGCGCTTCGTCAATCCAGTAATGCTCCCGCGCAGAAGTACGGTAGCCGTGTTGAGCGGACGATCCGTCATCTTATCAGGGCGCCTGAGCCGCCCAAGCGAATGCCATAGGTCGCCATAGGGACGAGTTCGCATATTGCTACAAGCATCCACATTCGGCTTCCACAAGTCATACCTTACCGTAGCGGAAGATCAGCTTCCCCATCTCCCAGGTATCCCCTGGTTGTCTTAGTTTTTTCGAAGCTTTTGGCAAATCGACGTTCGGAGGGTCCGTCCAGCCAAAGGTCGCGAATATCTTGTTTGCCATCGGCAGCTGTCTCTTGAAACGCCGGCTAATTCTATATGCGATAAAAACCGCCATTACTTCAATGACTAACCAAATAACGAATAAAACCCTTCCAACAAATACCCACTCCTCGTAACTATCAGGTGGCGGCAATACTAAAAAAAGTG
Organism: Robbsia andropogonis; assembly: GCF_034047095.1. NCBI lineage: Bacteria > Pseudomonadati > Pseudomonadota > Betaproteobacteria > Burkholderiales > Burkholderiaceae > Robbsia > Robbsia andropogonis. Next base: position 122,458 of record NZ_CP139167.1, read on the forward strand.
TTGGGGCTAAAGCGCATCCACTCCAAAATGTCAGTGACCATTTCATAAAGAATTTTGTAAGCGCCCGACTACCCCGCTCACAGTGCGGATGAACGGATAGAACACCGTCCGAGCATCGCCTGATCGCATATCCTATCCAGTCCTCGCCCGCGCGCTCGGCCACGACTTCTACCTCATCCCCATTTTCGAAGACCGATAGCCAGATCCACGCGCGGACCACTTCGCCGTTCAGATTAAACGTCACAAGATCAGCTACCGTGTCCGTGAATTCGGTCGAAGCACTCAGGTTCAATGCAACATCGTTAAGCCCAGCAAGCGCCGCTACCACCGCAGTACGCTCCATGGCTTGCTTGTCTGAGTCCGTAAAGACGGTTTCATAGGACGCTTGGCGCTTCGTCAATCCAGTAATGCTCCCGCGCAGAAGTACCGGCCTCGCTATCTGTTGATTTTCCATTGTCAGTTATATCCAGTCACGGCCAGGGCCGACTCAAATGCTTCGCGCTGTTTTTCCAGCGTCCATTCAGATTTTGGTGCCGTCCCGAAAGGGCAGTTTGCGAGCCAGTTTTCCAGATCGTCCGGCTGGAAATAGTTGTACACGAGCGTAATGACCGTCAGGATTAACGCAACCTCCCAGCCTGTTGCGATCAGGATCAAGCGCCCGCTGATCAATAGCCATCCGCCTGCCGAAACTTCCGATGCGACCCCGGCAGCAACCGTTTCGCCCGTAATAGTCCCCGCGGCCTTCCATGCCGCGCGCTTCACAGATGCTTTTAGCGCCGCCCCCGTCAGACCAGCTGCTCTTCCGTCTATCTGGGCCTGGGCACCCGCTACGCGCGCCGAGAGCTTGCCGAGGAATCTGAGCTTTCCCGGCGACAGTGTTGCTGACCGCATTAGCAGCGGTGCGGAAGAACTAATCGCCGTCAGTACCGCCACTGTGCCAGATGCTAGATCGAAAGCTACCTTCAATCCATAGAAGATGGCCTGTTTGTAATTCCGTGATTTGATCCCAGACTTCATCTTGTTGTGGTCAGTCCAAAGCGATATAAAAGACGAAATCCCCCCCAGACAGCTAGCCGCCACTTTCATGTTCGAAAGGGTGAGACTGGCAGCGGACTTTGCAAAGGACCCCAGCCACTTGGTTTGCACGTTGAGTGCGGCGCCCGCCAGTGAAAATGTCCCGCTCACAATCGCCAAATCATCATCCGTCGTCTTATTCGGCTTGGTCCACAACAGGAAATAATTCATCAATTCGATAACGAATAATGCGCCGGACAGCTTCACCGAAGCGATCGCCTTATCCCGAGTCGCATTCGATGTCACCTGCACATCCGCGTACAGCCTACGTACCAGTGCTCCCCGCTCATCGTTCGCTAACGCCTCATATGCTTTCGCACGAAGCTGCAGCGGACTCATTTCTGGATTCTGAGCCTTGAACTCGCTAACCTTCAGTCTCACCAACGAGTCCATCTGCCCTTCCCACGCCGCAAGCTTGACCGTGATGCGCTTGGCGTCTTCAAGTGCGATTCCTCCGCGAACCATCAAGGCCCCCTTGATCAAAGCCCCTCCGATACTACGTGAAATCGGACCAAATACGTTGACCAATGCGCGCCCGGACCACATCGTCAGCCGATCGACCTGCAGCGCCTTGAGCGGCTGCTCGGTTGCCGATCCCGCGCGCTCACGCTTGAACACTTCATCCATCTTCTCGTAAAATTTCGTAAACGACTTAAAATAGCCGAGATAGCTGGAAATGTCCGCTTGCCTGTCTTCGTACCACGACGCCACCTGGTCCAGCGTTGATTCACTTTTCTTCGCCTGTACCCCAGCCAGGAACGTCTTTAAATCTTGACGAATATCCGTCTGGTTATAAGCGAATGCCCGCCAAAAGTAGCTACGCTCGTCCATCGGGTCCATGTTGTTGATTACCTTTTCAACAATACGCAAACCCGCATCGGTGGCTGGCAATCCGGCAAACGCCTCGTCGATCACGCCGGTAAACGCCATTCCATCGCCCGCATCGTTCGGATCATAGTCATTCAGTGCGTGCCGAAAGGTATCAGCGGATAGCCAAGCATCGCGATCAGGAACACGCTGCTTCTGCAACTGCTCGCATTTGTCAGTCACTTGATCAAACCACTTACTAAAGCTGTTCGGCCACCTGCCCCCTTTGAGGCTCGCCTGGTATTTCTTCCAAGCCTTATCCCCCGCAGCCTGCTTTTCTTCAGGCGTGAGTTGCCCGGCCTTGTCGATCTGCTCTTGTGTGCCAGGCATCATGAGTCCCATTCCTTCATAGCCGCCCAGAGCACTACTCATGAGGGACTGGCGCCAGGCACTTTCACTCAACGCTGCACCACTGCGAACGGCCGCTTCAGCCGAATCGATGGATTGAGCCGCGTCAACCCGCACTGTCTGCGCACTGGTATAGCGCATCAGCGCACCCGCTGGGTCGTTGTGGAATCCCGCGAGCTCGTGGGCGATGCCTACCCCATCCCAAAGCGCTAGGAGCATCGGCTTGTGCGGGGTACCGCCCTCATTCTTGCCGATCTCTTCCATGAGTTTGACCAGGTCCTTGCTGGCTGAACCGGACGGAGAGGTTTGACGAATATACAATGGATAACGCGTTGCTTCCTGCGCCCACAGGCTATCGTCGGTAGCTCGGCCATCGGCATCCGTCGTGATCGGCTTAGCAGGAGGCGCTAGCAGGTCGGATTTCAAACCCGGTTGGTACTCGACGATCTGGTCGATGCTGGCCTGAGTGGCTGCCGTCGCATGCCCAGCCTCACCTTTCCTCATGCCGAACATACCACTGCCCGTCTGAATCCACGTCGACGGCATGATCACCTGCATGCGATCGCTACGCAACTGTGCGTTGGACGCGTACTTCTCGAATACGTTTTTGTTCCACGGATACTCTGAAAACGCGATGAACACCTTTGTTGCCTTTTCAGGTTTCTCGATGGCAATCACCTCCATAGGAACTGCGCTACCGCGCTTCCCGCAGGCAGCATGCGCTTTGCGCTCCGAAGGCACAGGCGTTTTGTGGTTCCAGAGCCGCCCGTCTTCCGTTACTCGGTAGGCTTCCCAGTAGTTGCTGCCTCTCGCACCTTTTTCGTAGAAAAGATAAAGCCAGCCTTCACGCAAGGTTCGCAAGCTGTAGTGATGTGCGCTCAGCGGAACATCCATCACACCGAGCCCGATGATGTCCGCAGGCATGGCACTCGATATCGTTTGCGGCACGACCGTGTACCGAACCGGCAAAATCGCAAGTCCGGATTTATCACAATTTGGGCAATTTTCGGTAGAGGTTGAAGCAGCGTTTTCCATGATCTTATCGTGATGTTCAGGTACGACCACCCGCGTTATTCGAGGTTCTCAGGCGCTCATGCCAAACCCCTTCACAAATTTCCTCGATTTCTTCCGGCGTGAGTTGTTCGATTTGTTCAGCATAAAACTCATCGTCTGCTTTACGACCAAGAATCTGTAAAACCTTGGGATGCAGATCAAACTCTGGGTGCCATGCTAGTGCGTGACTAACAAACTTCACCTCATCTTCCTCGTCAATCAAGCCGTATTGGCGCGCTCGCGCGGCCGCCGCGACCGCCACGTCGACTTCATGCTGGTGCGGTTGACGATCCTGGTCGTAAGCATGCAGCGCAAGCGCACGGTTCACGATGCCGTGGCGATGAATCGCCTGCCACTGCGCGGCGTCGAGCTCGAACTCGTCCCGACGGCCCATGGTATTCAATCGGCTCACTGGCATGGCACTCGCGTCGAGCGTGTGCCATGCCTGGATCGGTCCCAACAGGGACTGTTGCTGTACCGGCGACAGCACGTGCCATAGAAGCGCAAATGCTCGTGGGTCGTAAAACCTCAACAGGCAAAGACGATCTCGATCGTCACGTTGAAGCATCATGCGAGAGCAATGCGACGCAACCTCTTGCGGTGCCGCCGTAGTCGCGAGCCAACCACCGATGCGTTGCCCCATGCCTTCAGCCATCGCCTGCGGCCGACGATCGTCAAATGCCAATTCCACGCTTTGCGCAAGCGCATCGGCCCCCGCGGTACTTTCAAGATCCAGCTCAAGAAGATAAGGGTAATGCGCTGGCGACACTGCCTCATGATCGATCGTCAAGTCAATCCTAGAGAGACTTGCTAGCAATCGGCTGCCGTCGGCGGCCGGATCATTTTGAGTCGGATCGATAACGAGCAGGCAACGCATATCTGGGTGTCGACGAAACCAACTCTTGAGAGCCGTAACCTGCTCGCGGACCTGAGGTGCACCGAGCTCAACAGTGGCTGGATAAGGGCGATCGTCGCGCCCGTGTGTCTGCGTAGATTCGACCATGCCTACTCCAGCGGTACGCTTGACGCGCTATTAGCGGATGCGGTCGCGGTTTTCCAGGAACATCCCTTCGTAACGCTTGTGATCGGCGTGGGCAAGCGCATTGACGATGCCCCCTGCTTGCTCCAAGACGCGCCTTTTTCCAAGATCTGTCCGCTTGTCCCGTTTTCGATGAGCTCAGATGTGATCTTGATGTATGAACCGCCCGCGCCGATCCAAATTTCCTTATCCGCGGAGATCACGACCTTGCCGCTCGAACTGGTAATCGTCACGTCGTTGAGCGCGGCGAGCTTCATCTCATCGCTCTGCGCCTGGATCTCGACCTTGCCCTTGCTGGCAAAAAGCTTGATCCCCGCATTCTGCGCAAACAGGCTGATCTTCTCCATCACGCTGGCGATGAGCGATTTACCCGCTGCCACGTTCGTGCTCTTGCCACTGACGATGTTGACTTGCTGGTTCGCCGTGATATGAGCTGAGTCCTGCGTGGACAGGCCAACGCCTGCGGGGCTTGCAATCAGCATGATTGGGGTTGAGAAGCCATTTGCGTTACCCGTGCCCCCGCCCCCCGTGTTACCACCGACACCGCCACTGTTACCCGCCACGTTATATTGCGTCGCATCGGTAAGCTTCTTGAGTGCGTCCAAGCCGTCCTGCAGGCTTTCAGCCTGGTTTGATGTGCTGGCCTGCGACGCCAGTTCGGTGACACTTTCCGCGCTCGCCAGTTGCTCGCTTGCTGCCGTGACGTTCATCGGCTGGGCAGCGTTTGCCGGATGGGTCGAGACATACAGTCCCTGGCCCGCGCGAATTGCACCATACGCGTCCGATTTCAGGTCGAAGCCGCTGCCCAGGTAAGCCCCGCGCGTGTTGCCGTTGTGCGCAACCAGATACCCCAGGTGGAGCTGAGAATTCGCACTTGAGCTGTAAAGTTGCATACGTGGCTGGGACGTCGAGTCATCCAGTACCATCTGGCTATACCCGCTGCCGCCGTATTCCTTTGACCGATAGCCCGACAACAGTCCATTTGAATGCCAATTTGGCGTCTTCGAACCGTTGTATACGCGCCCCGTCACAATCGGCCTGTCACAATCCCCGTCGACCCAATCCACCAAGATTTCTTCGCCCACGCGGGGCACGTGCACACCGCCGTAACTGCCACCCGTATCCGACATCGCTACCCGTAGCCAGCACGAGGCATTCTCGTCTCCGCTATTCAGCCGGTCCCACTCGAATTTGCCCTTGATGCGGTTCAGCGAATCCGTGTACACCTCCGAGCCTGCAGGTCCCGTCACGGTCGCCGTCTGAATCCGCATCTGCGGCTTCCTGTGCTCGAACGGGCTGCGGTACGGCACACTCATGCGCTGCGCTTCAACCAGCGTCAGGAAGAAGCCGGCGCTCCCACCGCTCGCGGACGCACTCAGTTTTGCGCTCCCGGTCTTCTCAGCCCCCAGTTGGTCACCGAGGTAGTCTGCACGTGCATCGGCTACTTCGGTCTCCAGGCTCCCGGGCAATGGTCGGGTGTTGCCCGTCGACAAGTTATTTGCGATAAACCACCGCACGTCGATGGCGAGAAACTCACGTTCCTGCTGCCCATCATTCTGATGGTCCGGATGATTTCGCAACTCGAAATATCGGCCCGCGTCCATCCGGCGGATACTGCCCGCGCCATGAAACCGCTTGGCCCGTGACTCCATCTCCTCCATCCGCAAGGTAGCAAGATGGTCGCCACGCTTATAGTCGGGCCACGTATATTTGCCGGTGTATTCGTAGACTTCGGTCTGCTGCGGCAAATCGCCCTGGTTGGGTAGGGTATCCTTGCTGCGCGCCTTGCTTGAGCCCGGGGACTTGTAATCGCCGGTGACGCCGGTATAGCGCGTGCTCTGCAGTGTGCGGGTTCCCGACCAATGCGAAAATCCTTCCACCTCGGCGTCCATCTGTGCACGGGAGAAATCGATCTGACCGGGCTGCAGTTCGTCGCAGTAGTAGTTGTAGTCCGTGATGATCATCGTGTGGGACTGCCCATCCGGCGACTGCTCGAAGTAGAACCACAATCCCTCCGACTCCAGGAGCCGGTGCACGAAGTTCCAGTCGTCCTCGTACTGCATGCAGAACGAGCGTTGCGGCAAGGGATCGCGCAGTTCCCCGAACAGCTTGAACTTGAATCTGCCCCGTGCCTGAGGATGCGCATTAAACACGTCAGTCAGTATGTCGATGACCGTCTTACCTTGCCAGATCCTGGCATCCTTACGAAAGCGCAGGAAGTGAAGCCAGGACGCAAATTCCAGCTGCGTATGGACGAGCCCACCGTCCATGCCAAGGCGACGCACTGTATGCACGTAACCATGATGCGGCTTGTACGTCTTGTCGTTCTGGCGCATCCAAAGCGTGACGGGCTGTGCGATCAACTGCTTGAGTTCGAGCTTGCGCGACGTTGACACCATGTCGACCGTGAAGGCGTAACCGCGACCGATGCGTGAGTGCCCTACCGCGCGCAATGGCATCAATACATCCTTTCCCGCCGGGGTATCGAGCTTCAGCGGCCGGTTGTTCTGTACCCCCAGCGGGTTACCGGACTGGATCTGCTCGTAGACATCCATGATTTTTCAGTTCGTTTCATAGCGCGGTTACGCGCGGTTAGTCATCGTTTTCATTAGAGCCGGCTTGGCTTAGTGGAACAGCGGGTAGCGCCGTCTACCGCACAAGTAACGGCACGACAGCCGCCGCAGCATGGCACGCGTCTCTCGGCTAAAAAAAAGCTTGTCGAACAAACACGAATCGAAACGCTCAATCGCGTCGCTGACGCATACCAAATGGATAGTCCAAACAGTTAGAAATGACTAGCCTGTTCGATTAACTCGGCGAGATTAACAGGTAATAGTACCGCCCACTACCAGACAATTCAATATCGTTTTGAAGACAATGGTGAGCGAATGACGGCAACCTTCGATTGAGGGGTATTTATTGCCTGCCCTTTTCGCGACGGTTCTGGTGCAAATAGGCGGTGCGAATCGGTTAAAGTATTGAACCTAACAATCACGTGAACGCTGATGAGCAAGCCAAAAGGTCAGAGCAGGCTGTTTGATGGCCGACATTTTGATCGCGAAATCATCATTCTGTGTGTTCGCTGGCACCTTCGTTACAAGCTCAGCCTACGCGATCTGGTGGAAATGATGGCTGAGCGCGGTTTATCGCTGGCTCACACCACCATCATTCGCTGGGTAAAACGCTTTACCCCGGAGTTCGTTAAACGCTGGAACCGCATCGCGATCCCTGCTGGTGGCTCGTGGAGGGTCGATGAGACCTATATAAAGATTCGTGGCAGATGGGTCTACCTGTACCGCGCGATTGATCGAGATGGCCAGACGGTGGACTTCTTACTCAGGGCCATACGCGATGCGTCCGCAGCGAAAGCCTTCTTCAGCAAGGCCATCCGGCATCAGGGGCAGGCGCCCGAAACGATTACGCTGGATGGCTATGCGGCCTCGCACCGGGCTGTGCGCGAGATGAAGGCCGACGGCTTGCTGCCAGCTGAGACCGAAGTCAGATCGTCGAAGTATCTGAATAACCTGATCGAGCACGATCATCGAAACATCAAGTCGAGGACAAAGGTCATGCTGGGCTTTAAGCGGCTCAGGAGTGCCGCGACGACGATTTCAGGTATCGAGTTGATGCATCGCATCCGCAAGGGCCAGTTTGATTTCAGTGCGCTCGGGCTCAAAGACAACGATACGCCAACGCTCTGGAACGCGGTTCTGTTCAGTTAATAAGGCATACTTATCTAAAGAATAATTTTAGCCCGGCCAGATATTTGCACCAGAACCAGCAAAAGTATCTCAACAACCTTGTCGAACAGGATCACCGCGCTATCAAACGTCGAACGCGGCCCATGATAGGCTTTAAGAATTTTCGCTGCGCACGCCTCATACTTGGTGGAATCGAGATCATGCACATGATTTGTAAAGGTCAGATGACTGGCAGCGCTAAGGCACTATCTCCGGCTCAGCAATTTAACTCCTTATTGCATAAGTAATCCTATATATAGACGTTCATACGCCACCCAGTTCTTAATGCGACAGAACCTTGCCAAACACCCCACGATGTCAAACTTGCGAGCGTCGTGCTTCCAAACGGAAGACATAGACAGATGCCGCAAGTGCAAGCGCGCACGCAAACAACATTACGCAAAATGGTGAATATCCGGCATTTTGCGCGGTCACGATAAATCCAGTTCCGGACGCGAACAGGAATCCGCCCCCTATCGTGATGCAACCTGCGAGACCAGCCGCGCTTCCCGCTAGTGGAGGATGCACCGAGACGGCACCAGCATTCGCACATGAACTCGAAAGGCCATTGCCGATTCCGACGAGCATGCAAGGTGCGAGCACCCAGAGTACTTCCGACGTGCCAAGCAAGGCGACGGTAAGACTGATCAATGGGCCGAAGCACGCCAGGATACGTCCCAAAACCATGGTTCTCGCAAGCGACCATCGTTTCGAATAGCGTCCGGACAAGAAGCTCCCCAACATGAACCCCAGTGTAATGGCCCCCATGTATGCACCCAGTGCCGCGGGTGATAAGTTGAACGAGGTTTTTGCAGTCATGGGTGCGCCGGTGAGGAATGCATAGAATGCACCGGTCGAACAAGCGAGGCAAACGGTATAACCCCAGAAACGGTTCGAGCGGAGAAGGATCGGATATGCTTCGAACTGCGCCTTTATCGACCTGGAAATATTGGTTTTGGTCTCACCCAGGTCGATCCAACAGGACACGAATAACCCCCCCCCCACACAGGCAAGCACCCAAAAGTTGGCACGCCAGCCGAAGATCTCATCGAGAGAACCACCCAATGCTGGCCCCAACATAGGTGCAAACGCCGCAGCCGTCGCCGCGTACCCGATCTTGCTTGCCGCCGCCTCCTTTCCAAAGACGTCTCGAACTGCCGCTATAGAAACTGGGTAGCTAGACGTTACCGCAGCCTGGACAAACCGGAATGCAAGAAATGACCATGCGTTGGTCGCTAAGGCGCAGCCGAGCGACCCAATCGTGAACAAGGCAAGACTCAATAAAATAATCGGCCGACGACCGAAGCGGTCCGACAGCGGCCCCATGAAAAGTTCAAGAATCGCTGAGAGTGCCGCGTATCCGGCTAGCGAGAGGCTCATGACTGCATAGTCAACCCGCAGATCGCTGCAAATGCTAGGCAACGACGGTAGAAAAATACTTAGAGGCAGAACCGAGCACGCGCAAAGAAGTGTGACGACAACCAAGTTCAAAGACGGTGCTGATTTTGAAATACCTGTTTCTTTGCTTTCCATCGTTTTCTTTCCTAGCAGTTTGTAAACAACGCGGCGGCACACTCCCGCACTACCAGTCGGAAACACTGACAAGAGGGAGTGTCGGGCGCCGGCAGGTTCCTGCAACCGTGTAGAAGCTACCAATAATTACCGCATACCCAGGATGCTGGCACGTACGATCAGCGTGCAAAGAACATTCAGTGCGTAAAAAATGTAGCTTGACCCGAGGTTAGCAAATACGTAGGATAAACTATTCCACCATCCGTGTTGGTCCTCTGCAAGGCGAACCCAACAAACTTCGCCGCAGCACCGGACGCGCCGCTTGAACCTGAGCCACAAGCCCGGCAGATAGCACCCGATGAATTTTTTGCCGAAAATTGAAAGGGCTCTTGATGAATATCCTCAGCGCGGAACTTCTCGTGGTGCCACCGCTTTATAATCCTCCCGCCAACTCGATTGGCGCGACGGTTCTTTTCAAAGCGCTCGCACATGAAAACGTCGAATACATTTGGGGCTATCCCGGCGGGACGGTCCTTTACATCTACGACGAGCTTTACAAGCAAAATCAAATACAACACATCCTCGTCCGCCCCGATCAGGGGGCGGTGCACGCTGCAGACGGTTACGCCCGCTCGACCGGAAAGGTTGGGTTTGTCTAGTGACGTCGGGCCCCGGCGTCACCAACGCAGTAACCGGCATCGCGACCGCGTATATGGATTCAGTCCCGCTCGTGATTATTAGCGGGCAGGTGTCAACCTCAGCCATCGGACAAGATGCCTTTCAAGAGTGTGACGCAATTGGCATTGCGCGTCCGTGCGTCAAGCACAACTTTCTCGTGAAGGACGTGCGCGATCTGGCTGCCACCGTCAAGAAGGCTTTCCTCATCGCGCGAACAGGCCGTCCTGGGCCCGTGCTCATCGACATCCTGCGCGACGTGTCAAAAGCGCCGTGCTACTTTGAATCGATACCTGAAGCATCGCTGCGATCCTATAAGCCCGTCACCAAAGGTAATCCACCACAAATCCGCAAGGCGCTCGCATTACTACTGTCGGCTAAGCGCCCCTACATCTACACGGGCGGCGGCATCATCCTCGCCGACGCGGCGCGCGAACTGAACCAGTTCGCGAATCTGCTCGGCTACCCGGTCACCAACACGCTGATGGGCCTCGGCGGCTATCGCGCGTCGGACAAGAAATTCCTCGGCATGCACGGCACCTACGAAGCAAACATGGCGATGCAGCACTACGACGTACTGATCGCGATCGGTGCCCGCTTCGACGACCGCGTGATTGGCGACCCGGCGCACTTCGCGTCGCGTCCGCGCAAGATCATCCACATCGACATCGACCCGTCGTCGATCTCGAAGCGCGTGAAGGTCGATATCCCGATCGTCGGCGACGTGAAGGAAGTGCTGAAGGAGCTGATCGAGCGCAACTGCAGACGGCCGAGCACGGCCCCGACACCGAGGCGCTTGCGCAATGGTGGAAGGACATCGAGGGCTGGCGTGCGAAAGACTGCCTGAAGTACGACCGCGAAAGCGAGATCATCAAGCCGCAGTGCGTGGTCGAGAAGTCGTGGGAGCTGACGGACGGAAATGCGTTCGTGTGCTCGGACGTCGGCCAGCACCAGATGTGGGCGGCGCTGTTCTATCCCTTCAACAAGCCGCGTCGCTGGATCAACTCCGGCGGCCGCGGCACGATGGGCTTCGGCCTGCCGGCAGCGATGGGCTTCAAGATAGCGCACCCGGACGACGACGTGCTGTGCATAACGGGCGAAGGCTCGATCCAGATGGGCATCCAGGAGCTGTCGACCTGCCTACAGTACGACACGCCGATCAAGATCATTTCGCTGAACAACCGCTACCTCGGCATAATCCGCCAGTGGCAGTAGATCGAATACAGCAAGCGCTATTCGCATTCGTACATGGATGCGCTGCCCGATTTCGTGAAGCTCGCCGAAGCGCACGGCCATGTCGGCATGCGGATCGAAAAGACCGCGGATGTGGAGCCGGCGCTGAAGGAAGCGCTGCGCCTGAGGGATCGCACCGTGTTTCTCGACTTCCAGACCGATCCGACCGAAAACGTCTGGCCGATGGTACAGGCCGGCAAGGGCATCACCGAGATGCTGCTCGGATCGGAAGATCTGTAACGGCGCGACGCGCGCTCCGGCCGGATGCGGCCGCCTTCACGGAGGGCGGTGCGGCGCGCGGCGGCGCGCGGCCCGAGTGAATCCACACGGTAATTTCTGGAAGAAGCAAACATGAGACACATCATTTCCGTCCTGCTGGAAAACGAACCGGGCGCGCTGTCACGCGTCGTCGGTCTGTTCTCCGGACGCGGCTACAACATCGAAACCTTGACGGTGGTGCCGACCGACACAGATCCGAAGCTCTCTGACATGACGATCAACTCGATCGAATCGGCCGACATAATCGATCAGATCACGAAGCAACTCAACCGCCTAATCGATGTAGTCCGAGTGACAACCATGCATTCGGTTTCGGATTAGGGATGGCCGGCGAGGCGTGGAACGAGGCGAAGATCACTCGCCACCTCCGCGCCGGCTGCCGGTCTCACTCAAGAATCGACAACTCTCCGATATCGCGTCGACAATAGAGGCCGTTATACTGAATCTTGTCTATGTTGCGATAGACTCGCGTTCTCGCCTCAGCAAAGGAGCTTCCACGCCCCACTATGGTCAATACCCGCCCGGAAGACACAGTGGGAAGAGGGTTCGCGCAAATATTCTCGGCAAGAGGCCAAACTTCGCTTTCAACCAATCCGAGCCCAGCAATGGGTTCTCCAATCCCTTCATCTGAGAAAGGATAGCCCGGTGCAGTCGTTGTGACGGCCACGCTATACGGTTCGTCGTGCTCCCATTCCAAGGCCAGTTCGCTCAACCGACGGTCGAGCATTGCGGACACCAGATGCAATCCACTGGTCTTCAACAATGCCAGCAACGTCGGGAACTCGGGATTTCCAGGCCGAACGTTGTATTCGAGCGCTACCGGCCCGGCGTCGGTGACCATAACGCCGATGTACAGGATGTACCTGTAGTCTATCGCTTCTTCGCGCATCCCCAGCATCGTCGGTTCGATAATCCGCGCTTTGATCTGGTCGAGCAGTTCCCCATCCCACTCCTTCGCGACCGCAACCGAGCCGATCCCGGCCGTGTTCGGACCTCGATCGCCTTTGAAAATCCTCTTATAGTCTCTGACCATCGGCAGGACCTTGTAGGTTGATCCGTCCACTAAAAGATGCAGGGAAAATTCCCGCCCCTCGACGCGCTCCTCGACGACCACTTCACGCTTGGCACCGATACTATCGAGATGCTCGAAGAGGGACTGCGTCGCGGCCAATGCTTCCAGTAAGGAATCTGGCACGCAACAACTGAACTTGATGTCACTCAAATAGCCGTCGGCCTTTACGACAAACCTTCGAGCCCCTCGCCAGTTTTCGAGCAGATATTGCCTTGCGTCCACCGGGTCATCGAATGAAACGCTAGGCGCCGATGCCACCTCGTATCGTTTCATGAACGCTTTAGCTCTACTTTTGCTTGTCTCAAGCGAGATTGTGGTTTCCGGCAAACCAAACACCTGGAAGCCTGCTTCGTGAAACTTCCGGTAATTTCCTGCCTCCAATTGCTCGACACTCAACAGAATGACGATCTGGACGCCACGTCGCGACGCAATATTGATGGCGTCGGATACGCCGTTGACGAGCGAAGTATTCGGTGACGACTCCAGATACAGATTTCTTCCGGTAATGCAGCACAGCAACTCATCGTCAGACGTCAGCCTCCAACACTGCTCGCAAAACGCCTGCTCTTTAGAGGTTCCTTCACCAAAAAGCATATATCGGGTCATTATTACGTCCGCCTCTAATCTGATTGTCAGAACACATAAGGTCAACAACATGTGGGCCAGTTTCTGCTACTCGGCCACCTCGAGCGCCGCCTCTGAAAAGCGCGCGAGTCCGTCCTCAAGAAGCGTACGCTCGATTGTCAGCGGAGGCATCAGCTTCAATGTCTCGTCATCCGGGCCGCAGCGCTCCAGTAGCAGCCCTTTCCGGATGCAGAGCGAATGGATCTTCTCTGCAGTAAGGCCATCCGGGCAGCGAAGACCTTGCATCATCCCGCGGCCAACCGAGACCCATCCTGTCGCTTCCGCAATGTTCCTCAGCGTCGTCTCTACCAGTCTTGTTTTCAGTGCAACGTCGGAAGCAAATCGGCCATCTGACCAGAACTTGGTGATGGCAACCTCGCCCGTGACAAATGCGTGGTTGTTTCCACGGAAAGTCCCGTTATGTTCTCCCGGATGCCACGCATCGTATTGCGGGCGCATCAGTACGAGCGAAAGGGGGATGCCAAAACCAGAGATCGATTTTGACAACACTACGATATCCGGAACGATCTCGGCGATTTCAAAGCTAAAAAATGTACCCGTCCTGCCACAACCGGCTTGTATGTCATCGACGATCAGCAACGCATTCAGCCTGGAGGCGATAGCGCGGAGCCGTCTAAGCCAGTCGGACGAGCAAGCATTCAACCCTCCCTCTCCTTGCACCGTTTCCACGATGAAGGCCGCCGGGACGTCGAGTCCACTTGATGGATCGTCGAACATTCGCTCCGCCAGAGCCAGCGTATCAATGTCCTGTCCGAAGTAACCATCGTACGCAAGGCGTGTTACACCATGCAATTCGACACCTCCGCCGCGACGACTACTCTTGTTTCCTGTAGCCGCCAGAGCACCAAGCGAAACGCCATGGAAGCCGTTCGTAAACGCGACAACGTTGGAGCGACCCGTTACCTTTCTTGCCAACTTCAATGCGGCTTCGACCGCATTCGCACCGGTCGGTCCTGTAAACTGAACCTTATAGTCGAGCTGCCGGGGAGCGAGAATTCGGCTCACGAGACTCTGGATGAACGCGGTTTTGGCGCTCGTATGGAGGTCCAGTGAACTCGCAATTCCATTGCGCTCGATATAACGAAGAAGTGCACGCTTCATGTCCTCATCGTTATGGCCATAGTTCAACGATCCTGCTGCACACAGGAAGTCAATGAATAGCTCGCCCGACGACAGGCGCACCCTTGCGTTCTCTGCGGAATCGATCTCGAACGGAAACCCTCTGCAGTAGCTTCGTGCCGCGGATTCATACTGTTCGTAGCAATCTGAATAGTCGGTACTCACGTCACTTCCTCCTCGATTGTTGACGCCGATAAGGTAGAAACTTTCACTTTGACTTCGGGAGATCACCTGCGAGTGAGGCGCAACGACATCGAGGCGACGATGGTCTAGATCCCGCTAGCATGTTGAACCGCATGACGGCCCTTAGAGGCCAGTTTAAATTCCCCGAGAGGGGGCTGTTTACTTTCTCGGCGATTTGTTAAGCTTGAGGACCGCAATGACGGGAGCCCAAAGATGAAAGCGCCGATCATTGACGACGAACTGTGCAAACTGATCGAACCGTTGCTGCCAGCCGTGAAGCCTCGCGCGAAGAGCGATCCGGGACGTGCTCGTGTGCCCGATCGCGTGGCGCTCAACGGCATCCTGTTCGTGCTGAAGACTGGCATCCGGTGGAACCACTTGCCGACCCGGCTGGGCTTCGGCTCGGGCGCGACATGCTGGCGTCGACTGGACGACTGGCAGAAGGCTGGCGTGTGGGACCGGCTGCACGAATTGCTGCTAGACAAGTTGCGGGCGACCGACCAACTCGACCTCTCATATACAGCGGTCGACTCATCGTCGATACGCGCTGTTGGGGCGGGCGAAAAACTTGCCCGAACCCCACGGATCGAGCGCGTCCGGGTTCCAAGCATCACATCCTCGTAGACGCAAACGGCATTCCCGTCGTCGCCACCCTCACTGGCGCGAACGCCAACGAGGTTACGCAACTGCTGCCGCTCGTCGACGCCATTGCGCCGATTCGAGGCGTGCGTGGCCGAGCGCTTAAAAAGCCGGGGATCCTCTACGCCGATCGTGGCTACGACTCCAAACGACACCGTCGCGCACTGCGCGAACGTGGCATCAGGCCCATGATCGCAAAGCGCCGCACCGAGCACGGTAGCGGACTGGGCACGTATCGTTGGGTCGTCGAACGCACTCACTCTTGGCTCCACAATTTCCGTCGTCTACGCATTCGCTTCGATCGTCGTGCTGACATTCACGAAGCCTTCCTGAAACTTGGCCGCTCGCTCGTCTGTTGGAATATCTTCAGGCCTACTGAGAACGATTTTTGAACTGGCCTCTAAAACACCTCCAGTCCGTTCGCATCGTCTGGGCACATGATCTATGACGTTTATTTATTCTCGGGATCGGTAAATAATTATAAATAATTTTCACCAAGCAATTTCTTGTAATGAAAGAAGCATTACTTCGGTTTACTTATGTCTTTTCCTGACGTATCGTACACGGACGCAAGGAAGAACGCACAACCATCTTTCGATAATGGAGAGCCTTACAATGCTTAATGATTACTGCTCCATCTTCGCATCAGTTTCCCATATGGCCAAGGGGATCCGATCACGTGACGCGTATAGCGGCACTTCTCTAGCGCCGTAGTAAAAGGCACCGCGCCCCTGTTTAGGCGGAGACGTAAGCCGTCTAGCGCATATCAATCCAGGCAAATTTAGAAGTCGTGAATCCTATCGTTCCTGTTGCGTGAATTTCCGCGCGGGTTCTGGTCGGGTTCGCGCATTTCTGGAAATCATGCGTCCGGAGTCGGTTGGTTCGAAAATCGGGCCGCCATTATTTCTTCTTTGCGATCGATGCAAAGCGAGAGGGTGCATATCGTCCATTAGCATCGGAAAATGTGTTGCGCGGTGGACAGCTACTGGTGAATCTGGCTCCGGGATTGAAGGGAGTTGAGCTGCGTCTCATCAGGTCCCTGAGTTCGTACTTTCATCGTAAAACCTATCAAATGGAGTTGAAATGAGTAACGAAACCAAAAACCTGCAACCTCGCCTTGCTCGCCTGGCCCCGCTCCTTGGGGCGCCGTTGTTCGAAAGTACGCTCTGGGGCCACGAATACACGCTGGAGGGTTTGAATCCGGAGCTCAAGGCTCGTATCGAAGAAGGGGCATTCAACCGAATCGTCTTTTATGGCATGGGCTGTTCGTCGGTTGTTTCGGATATCGTGAAGGGGTTCTTTCTGACGCACGAGATTCCGCTCGCCGTCGACGTGGTAAACGACTACGATACCGATTGGTTCGTTAGCAAAAGGGTCTTGAAGGATCCGGCCACCCTAATTCTTATCGTTTGCTATAGCGGATGGTCTGTCGAGCCGTGTCTTTTCTACGACCGGATGAAGCAGCTCACCGGCAACCAGAATTTGATCGTATTGACAGGCGGCGGCAAGATCCAGAAGCTGGCACAAGAGGACGGCTGTTCAGTAATCCAGTACAAGCTCCGCCATGCAGACCGTGAATATCCACTCTATCACGTACAACAGTTCTTCTCGATCTTCCTCGATCTTTTCCATAAGCTCGGCATCACGAAGACGTCCTACGAGAGCGAGTTGAGGGATGCAGTCAGCTATCTGAACAAGACCTTCGACGCCGCCTACGTCGACAAAGCCAAAAAGATCGCGGAGAAGCTGGCACGAAGCCGCATCGCATTTCTGGCCACCGCCAAGTGGTATGTGCAGTTGTTGAAACAAACGACGATGTTCTTCAACGAGATTGCCATGGTTCCATCGCATCGAAACCTGCTACACGAGTTCTCGCACACCGAGGTAGCAGCCTATTCGAACCCTTCCGAGAAGCAGGCGATCGTCGTATTTCTCGACAATGAGGACGACGAATACACGAAGGCCAAGGTTGACACGCTCCACCGGCTCTTCGGTGACAAGAGCATTGTGCAAAACAGGAATATCGAAATTGTTCAGATCGACATCGATCAGGACGGTTTCTTCAAAAAATTCTATGCGACTCACTTCTTCATGGTTCATGTCGCCTACTTCCTTGGCGTCCAGAGTGATGTCGAAGGGCGCGACTTGATTTCGATCGCTGCGAAGAATCCGTGGTGGAGTGCCGAGTCCATCGCTGCGCACCCGAAGTGCGTCGACATTCCTGGTCAGCTCAGCGATGAGATTCAGCAGAGTATCGAACTGGTCTGATCGCTCGCGCGGGCCTGCACGGATGCGCGCAGGCCCGAGTGGTGCGCGGTCGCGGCGAGTTCGTTTAGGTCTGCCTGTCGAATCCCGGCAAAGCGGTAGTACACAGCTCGTTCGTGCTGTGGTCAGAAACTTAATGCACCGCAGACACTCCCCATATTGGAGAATCGTCGATGCAGAGAACTCCTTTAACTATTATTACTGGCGGGAGTCGCGGTATAGGTCGAGATCTACTGCGCCCGCTGCTTGAGCGCACTGATGTATTAAGCCTGTCTCGGTCCGAGATCGATCCCGCCTCCATCGAGGCAAGCGAGCATCGACTCTTCCAGCTTCAATGCGACCTGACGCAAGTCGATCGAACCATCGAAGGCCTCAATCAGTGGTTGGCCGAGCATTCTTCGCATATCGTCGATACTTTTATATCCTGCGCTGCCGTCCTAGACCTATGTTGGCTTTCGAAGACCGATACATTGTCGGCGAGCTTCGATCGGGCCTTTCAGATCAACGCACTCGCTCCGATAGCGATATCGTCCCATATAAACCGCATCAATCGATTCCGAGATGACGGCGCCCGAATTCTATACGTCACATCCTCTCTCGCGCGCCCGGTCCCAGCACTCACGTTTGCCGGGCTCGGTCTTTACAGCGCTACCAAGTCCGCGCTTGAGCGGCTTGCCCAGATTCAGGCACGGGAGTTCGATTTGTCTTCGCGGAAAACCAAGGTTGTTCTAGCGCACCCGGGTATTGTCGACACGGACATGCAGCGCGAGCTTCGAGCGAGTGACCTAATAGATCCCGCGTTTGCCGTGAAAACAGCAGGACTCCCCGCCTATCAGGAAGGGGACTGGGACCGCCAGGCTCCCGACACTGCAATGAGGACCATCTCCCCCCGCTTTTCGGCAGACTTTTTGATGTGGATTGTCGAGCGGAACGTAGAACTTCTCGATCCATATTACGACTTCTACACGGCGAGCGGTTTCCACGGTGCAGCATTGCAGTCTGTCAGATAACCGTCGCTGCTGCGAAATGAATGATGCGCAACTTCTTGGATGATTCAGCAAGATGAACCGTGCTACCAACGACATACTCGGTCTTGAATACGACGGCGATCGTACCATCGTGTTCATCCCTAGCATTAGCTTCGACGGTCTGACGAAGAAATACCTGATCGGTCTCAACTGTTTCGAGGAGCGCAATCTCTATTACCTTGCGTGCCTTTCGAACCCTAATACTCGCTTCATTGCCGTGCTCTCCTCCACGGTGGAAGACGCGTTTATCGACTATTGTGTTGACCACGTTTCGCACATCGGATGGATTGACAGCACCTCGCTACGCGATCGATTTGAGATCGTCCGTGTGCCGACCGTCGGTGACGAGCACCTGTCGCACGCGCTTCTGCGGCAACCCGTCATACTCGAAAGCTTGCGGCAGCGCATCCGTCGAGCCGCTAATCCGATCATCGACTTCTGGCTGGTGTCACCTGAGGAAATACGACTGGCGGCCGCATTGAATTGCCCCTACTACGGGCTTCCCGAATTCGCTCTTCAGTTCGACAACAAATCCAATGCCCGTGCCCTGTTCCGGGAAATCGGGCTCCGTGTCCCAGAGGGAGAGGAGCATATCGATAGCCCTAGTGAAGCATGGCGCGCCCTGAAACGCTTGATCGAACGAACTTCGGCCAGCGAATACCTCATCAAATTAAACTGCGAAGAAGCCGGAAAGGGCATCGCAATCATTGACCGTGAATCGATTCCGCAGCCGTTCGAAAAATTTGCGAGTCTGATCAAAGTACCAAAGGACATCCCGGTCGACGAATTCTTGAATGCTCTTTGCAGGCAAGGGGCAACCGTTGAAGCATTCGTTGCTGCACCAATAAAGGCTTGCCCCAGCGTAAAGATGGAAGTACTAGCTGACGGATCAGTTCGAAATCTCGCTACTCACGATCAAGCGCTCAATGGGCTGGCCTATTCCGGATCGCGTTTTCCGGCAGACGAGAGCTATCGGTCTGAACTCATTAGAATTGGATATCAGGTGGCCGAGGTTGCCGGCCAAAGGGGGGCGCGCGGAATTGTATCGGTCGATTTTCTTGCAACCAAGAACTCATCAGCCGAGCCATGGACGTTGTGGGGAATGGAAATCAATGCGAGAAAAGGCGCGACTACCCACCCGTACTATTGGACACGTTGGCTGACCGGTTCGGATTACTCCGTGGACACAGGTAAATTGACGTGCGCTGCCGGTGAAACGGTGTACTGCGCGTCGGAATTCTTCTCCGATCCTCGTCTGCATCTCGTCCCTCCTTCGCTGATTCTGAGCGATTTGAAGGAGTCGGGCTTGGACTACAACCATCAAACGAGATCGGGGGTGTTCGTACATATGCTGAGCAGCGTACGACGGTTCTCTAAGGTTGGCGCCACTGTGATCGCGAGAGACAGTAACGAAGTGGACAGGTTATCCGCAGCGTTCAGCGCGCGAGTGAAGAGTCTGGCGGAGAGAGACAGTTTCTCTTCTCCTCGTGCCAACGTAACTGCATAGCCTATCACCTCGCCGCGGTCTGTGCTTCCGCAACCCTTCTTCCCAAACCGATGACGACTTTTGACGACAGGTTAGACGATACGTATTGGCCAAACTTCATCGACGGAGTGTACTGCGACGGAGGTGCGGGGCGCATATCCATCACCAATCCCGCGACCGGTGAAGTGTTGGCAGAGCAAGCGCTCGCTGACGCAACGGACGTTGATCGCGCCGTGCAGGCCGCGCGAAGAGTACACCTTTCCGGGCAACTGAAAGACATGCACCCGATGGAACGTGGGCGCATGGTCCGCCACATCGGCAACTACCTCGCGAACAACATCGAATCGGTGAAGCGCTCCATCACGCTAGAGCAAGGCAAGCCGCTGTTCGAGTCCGAGGCGGAAATCAAACTTGCGATCCGTTTGTTCGACTATTTCGGTTCGATGGCGGAGTCACTGGAGGGGCGGTCGGTTCCCTCCGATAGTACGCGTTTCGACTTTACGGTATATGAGCCGGTCGGTGTGTCGGCTCAATTCATGCCGTGCCATTACCCAATATATATCCCTTCGCGTGCACTTTCGGTTGCACTGGCAACGGGCAACCCCTGCGTGATGAAGACAGCCGAACTTGCACCGATCTCAACTCTTTGGCTGGCGCGTGCAGCGGAGGCCGCCGGCTTTCCTGCCGGTTCGGTCAACATATTTTGCGGGCGTCGTGAAGATGCGGGATTGGCGCTTTCGATACACCCAGACATCAATCACCTTGTTTTCATAGGCCGCCAGAAGGCGGCGACAGAGGTTCTCTCTCGAGCGGCGGGCACTCTCGTACCAAGCATCGTAGAGGTGGGTGGGACATCTCCCACCCTCGTCTTTGAAGATGGCGACCTCGACGCGTTCACCTTCGAAGCGAGGATGGGCTCGTATTGGAATGCTGGTCAGTTTTGTTGCGGTATGTACCGGATCATCGTACACGAGTCGCGATATGAAGAACTGGTCGACAGAGCGGTAGCGCTTGCGGAATCACTAGAGGTTGGCCCTGGTATTGCCAGTGGAGACTTCCGCCCGTACATGGGTGCCATGGACAGCGAAGAGCAAATGCAAAAGGTGCTCGCCATGGTGGACGACGCACGGCGCAACGGCGCGAAGTGCGTAACCGGTGGCGAGCGATTGAGGCGGCCCGGTTTTTTCATGAAGCCTACCGTCTTGTGTGACGTCGATCCCGCCATGAGCGTCGCTCAAGAGGAAGTGTGGGGGCCCGTCATGTCCGTATTGAAGTTTCGTGATGAAGAAGAGGCATATCGCCTCGCTAATGGTCCGCGCCATAGCGGTCTGATGTGCGGGGTGTTTACCAAGGACCTTGGACGGATGTTGCGTGCCGCCGCGCGAGTGCGCGCCGGACATATCGTCTCAAATCAGACATTGATAGGCGGTGCTGAGCTCCCTTTCGGGGGATTCAACCGCGCGGGATACGGCAGCTTGAAAGGACGTGAGGCCATGCTGGGCTATGTGCAGCGAAAGAATGTACTTCTTAACGTATGACGAGGTTGGATATGAGTGAAGCGACTGAAATCGTTGCTGGTCAGGTAGCGGACGAACATGGGATCCCTGCGGGCGTCTGGAGTTGCAACGAGTGGGATCCGCTAGTGGAAGTGGTCGTCGGAAATCCTTTCAACGCCCGATTTCCGTATCGGGACAAGAGCAGTCACATCGCGGAGTACGCGGGCAAGCCGTTCGAGGCGATTCCCGAAGGGCCGTTCCCGAAAAAGGTGATCGAGGAAACGGAAGAGGACCTTGGTGCGATGGTCGGCGTATTCTCGAAGCTCGGAATATCGGTAAAGCGCCCGGACACATGGGATCACGAACAGGAGTTTTCCACCGCCTACTGGAAAACCAAGGGCTACTACAATTATTGTCCGCGCGACATACTGCTCGTCGTCGGCGATCAGATCATCGAAACCCCGAACGTAATTCGCGGCCGGTCTCAGGAAACCTACAGCTACCGGCGAATCCTGCTTGAGTATCTCAAGGACGGCTCGCGCTGGTATAGCGCGCCGAGACCGATGCTGCAGGACTCGATGTTCGATGTCGATCACGAGAAGCCTGTTCCGCGCAACGATGAGCCCGTCTTCGACGCGGCGAACGTGATTAGGCTCGGAAGAGACCTTCTATATCTGATCAGTTCAACCGGCAACGACCTCGGCGCGCATTGGCTGCAGACTGTCCTCGGAAAAGATTTCAAGGTTCATGTTTGCCGGCTTAACTACTATGGCAGTCACATTGACACATCCGTCGTGGCGCTACGCCCGGGTCTGCTGCTTTGCAATCCAGACCGCGTCAGCAAGGACATGCTTCCAGACATATTCAATGACTGGGAAGTGCTGTTCAGTCCACCGATGGTTGGCGCTGACCGATTCGAACCTGACTATTTGTCGAAATGCATCGGAAGTAACTGGATCGATATGAATCTTTTCAGCCTCAGCTCCGATCTTGTAATGGTTGACCGTGATCAACTTCCCTTGATTCACCTGCTCGAAAGCAAAAATATCGAAGTGGTGCCGATGAAACTTCGGCATTCGAGAATGCTGGGGGGCGGGTTCCACTGCACGACGCTGGATGTCAAACGAAAAGGGACAATGGAGTCCTACTTCGATTGAGTGTATTCCTAGGCACTACGTTTTACCTGAGGATCCGCCGCTTCGTCACATCCGCCCAGCCACAAATCGCGGTTTTCGGCGAGTGGACAAGCGGAGCGGCGCCCTGACGTCGGATCTGCTTGGCAACGGGACTGTCAGATTTTTTGTGTTTGAGGCGGTTAGCGTGACCCGCTTGTCAGCGGCCCACGAATTCAGCATATCTCAGTTGTACGGATGCGTGAAGCGCTCCTCATACAGTATCGCGAATTGGTTCATAGCTGCTTTGCAGTCATGGGCTGCTCGGGCCCAGCCAGCAGTGATGTTGCGCAAAACTAGCCATAAGAGCGTCGTTGCCGCTTCGTCGCTCGGGAAGTGGCCGCGTGTGCGGATGATCTTGCGCAGCCCCGCATTGACGCTCTCAAGCGCGTTGGTCGTGTAAATGGTTCTGGTGCAAATAGGTAAGATCGTTGAGAACGTTAATATATGTAGGATATCTGATAAAGAAGACAGAACAGCACTCCATTCGGCAGGCGGAGCGGCATCCTCGATACCGAGCTTAGTCAGATCGAACTGGCCCTTGCGAATGCGATGCATCAATTCGATGCCTGAGATCGTTGCCAAGGCGTTTCTGAACCGTTTGAAGCCGAGCATCACGTTCGTTCTGGACTTGATGTTTCGATGGTCCTGCTCAATTATATTGTTCAGATACTTCGAGGATCGGACCTTCGTGTCTTCGGGCAGCAGGCCATCGGCCTTCATCTCGCGCACCGCGCGGTGCGAGGTAGCGTAACCATCGTAAGCGGCTGGTGATCCCATCTTGACGATGGTGGAGACGGGTTAGGTTGCCGTGGGCTGCCAGTTGTGCGGCAAGAGATCATCGATCTGCCGTGCCGGATGGGTTGGCAATCGATTTAGTACGTCTTTGAGATAGGCGTACGGATCATGGCCATTGAGCTTGGCCGACTGAACGAGACTCATGATTGCCGCCGCGCGTTTGCCTGCCCGCAATGAACCCGCGAACAGCCAATTCTTCCTGCCCAGCGCAATTTCCCGTTCATTCTGCCCATATCGGGCAGGAAGTCGAGATTCATTATCGTTGGCATCCGCTGTATGGGCGTCGCGTCAAGGTTAAAGACATCGAGCGTCGCGGCGGAGGTCAGGTCGTCCATGTGGAGGCGGACCCCGGTGTAATCAGGATGATCGCGGGATGGATGCTCGATGCCGCGATTTGTTCAGCGATGGTTCTCGGCGAACCGAGAGTTACCGTAGCGACACTGCATAATCTGCATCAATTGCTGGTCGATCTGCATTTGCGGGGAAACTCTCCGGACGGTTCCACCAACGTCCGGGAGAAACGCAATGGGCAATCTGCCAAACGTCGTTCCAGCAGGTCAACAGTTATCGCGGTCGATGCCGCCCCAGATGAACCTGATGTTCGACGCGGTCGAGCTTCAGGGGATGAACGCGGTGCAACGGGCAAACACGCTCAGGCATCTCGCATGCCTGTTGATGCAGGCGGCGGGCATCCCGACTGCGAAGGGGCGTAACGATGACGAATGATGATCGTTTGCCCGCAGATCTTCTTAAACGCAAGGCGGTAGTTTATGTCCGACAGTCCAGCCGAACGCAGGTCCAACTGAACCTCGAGAGCCGGCGCCGGCAGTATGACCTCGTGCAGGAAGCAAAGCGACATGGATTTCGCGACGTCGAAGTCATCGACGACGACCAGGGACGCTCGGCGAGCGGCACAGTTGCGAGACCGGGCTTTGATCGTCTGGTCGCGTTATTGTGTGCAGGCGATGTCGGCGCAGTGCTTTGCCTGGACGCCTCACGCCTTGCCCGCAATGGACGCGACTGGCATCATCTGCTCGAGCTCTGTGGTCTCGTTCAAGCGCGGGTAATCGACCTTGACGGTGTGTACGATCCTTGCCGGGCAAATGACCGGCTATTACTTGGCATGAAGGGCAGCATCAGCGAATTCGAACTCAACGTGCTTCGAACGCGCATGCACGACGCCAAACGAGAGAAGGCACACCGTGGTGAATTACGTATCAGCGTGCCGGTCGGCTATATCTGGCATCGTGATGTTGGTCTGGGTTTCGATCCAGACGCACGGTTGCAGGAAGTCATACGCCTGATTTTTACTCGTTTCCGGCAACTGGGCAGCGCGCGGCAGGTTCTGCTGTCGATGAACGCTGAACAGGTCCACTTCCCGCGCCCCTCTGACGGCCGGACGCTGACGCGGGTCGACTGGACTCCAATACGCTACCGTAACGTGATTTCGGTGCTCAAGAATCCGTTCTATGCTGGTGTCTACGCGTATGGCAAGAGCGGCAAGCAGATGACGATCGTCGAAGGCCGGGCACGCAAGAGCTACAAGCACCGCAAGCCGTTTGAGAACTGGGACGTCATGCTCCGGGAACACCACGAAGGCTACATCGACTGGGCGGAGTTTGAACGCAACCAGAAGAAGCTCGCGACAAATGCTTACGGCAAGGCGGGCGACGTAAAATCCGGTCGTGGTGGCCGCGCGCTGCTCGCTGGCCTGCTTGCCTGCGCACGCTGTGGACGTCGCCTGTCGGTGGCCTACGCTGGACGTATCCCGCAGGCCGTGTACCGGTGTGACCGCTTCGACACGTCAGCGCGATGTATGAGGTTCGGTGGTTCCCGTATCGATGCGACTGTCAGCAAGGAGCTTCTGCGCGTCGTGGAGCCATTGGCGATCGAAGCGGCACAACAGGCTGAGCAAATGCACATGGATACCCTGAACGAGCAGCAACAGATCGTGGAACTCGAACTGCAGCAGGCCCAGTACGAGGCCACGCTGGCTGAGCGGCGCTACGCCGCCTGTGATCCCGAGAACCGCCTGATTGCCGCGCAGCTGGAGAAGAACTGGGAAGCGGCATTACGTCGTGTACAGGCCTGCCAGACGCGCGTGGAGACGGTGACTGCACCAAAGGCGCAGGCTCCCCTGCCTGACTTTACGAAGCTCGCCGAAGATCTTCATGCTGCGTGGAATGCACCGAGCGTCGCCATGCGCACACGTCAACAGCTTGTTCGCGCGCTCATCGTCGATATCGTTGCCGACGTCGACGAGGCTACACGCGAAATCATTCTGACGATCCACTGGCAAGGCGGTCAACATTCCCGGCTACGGATTCGCAGGCCGCGAACTGGCGAGCATGGCTGCAGTACGTCAGACGAAGCGCTCGCGGTTATTCGCAGCATGGTAACCCGATGGTCCGACGAGGACATTGCTGCATCACTGAACCGCATGGGAATACGCACAGGACAGGGCAAGACCTGGACCGCACATCGTGTCAGCTCTGTACGGCATGTCCGCGATATCCACGCCTACAAGTCGGCAGATAAGGATGGCGACTGGCTGACGATGTCTGAGGCAGCGAAGGAGCTTGGTGTCACTCACTACATGATCCGGCGTTTGATCAACGATCGGATTCTGCCTGCCGAGCAGGTCGTGCCTGATGCCCCATGGCAGATTCGGACGATCGATCTGCACAGCGAAGCGGTTACCGCAGCACTGGCGCGCAAGTATCGCCCGTGTCGCAACGATGTCGAAGGCCAGATCCCAATGTTTATCCAGGTTTCAGAAGGAGGTGCACAATGAACGCCCCGTTGCGATCGGGCGAATTTGATTTTCTGCCCAGTTATTATCAATGGGCAATTGGCTATCGTCCAAGAATCGCGTGAGCGCTTCCCAGCGACGTAGGCTGTAGTCGAGCGCCTTAGCGATTGCGGACCCTTCGCTTACCTGCTGACGTTGCAGTAGCATCCATGTATGGAGCGCATCGGCAATCGGTCGACTTCGTCGCTGCCGTCGTTCGTGACGCTCATCGGGTTCTAGATTTTGTACTTCGCGCTCGATTTCGTAGAGCTGCCCAATGTGTTGCAGTGCCTCTTCGGCAATCTGGCTTTTATTGCTCGCGTGCAACTCGTAGAACTTGCGCCGTGCATGCGCCATGCAGCCGATTTCCGTCACGCCCTGGGCGAATGAGGCTTTGTATCCGCTGAAGTCGTCGCAAACGAGCTTGCCCTGCCAGTTGCCGAGGAAGGCACGAGCATGTTCTCCCGCACGGCTCTCAGCGAAGTCGTAGACCACGCCCTTCATTGACTCGAACGCCCCAGGACAGTAAGTCCAGAGATAGGATCGGTGCGTCTTATGTTTGCCTGGCACCAGCATCGAGACCGGTGTTTCGTCCGCTTGCAGCACGCGGTGCTGAACAATTTGCGCACGCAGGGCGTCAACTAACGGCTGCAACTGCACCCCGCATGCGCCAATCCACGCGCCCATGGTGGAGCGAGGGATGGCGAAGCCCGCGCGCTCGAAGATACTCTCTTGACGGTAAAGCGGGAGGTGAGTGGCGCAGGGGAATCTCACCCCTGCGCTCTCCCAGAACCGGACGTGAATCTCTCGACTCATCCGGCTCCTATCGTCCAGTCGCTTGTATTGCCGCGCCCCAATGCGGACATAGCGTCGGAGCGCGATGTTGAAGATCAGACAGCCAATCCCAGGCCCTCGAGATATGGCCGCGAAGCTTCTTGTACTTGCGTCGCGCCCATCGCACTAGATGGAAGTCCAGTGCCTTCAGGGAACGTTGCAAGGTCGACGGATGGAAGAGCCCGTAATACCGTACCCAACCAACAATCTTCGGTCGAAGCCGCGCTAGCAGCTCCCCCAAATCATATCGGCTCAGGCGAGATAGGCCCCAATCACGCATCTCCTGCCGCATAGCTTTCGCCGCTTTGTCGCTCACGGCCGGCGAGAAGCTTGTGAACAACTCCCCTCGCCGATTCATCGCCTGTCTTGGCTTAAACGTATAACCAAGGAAGTCGAACCGCTTCACAGCAAAGTCACCACGCCGATTCGCATCGACGCAATATACGACCTGAGTTTTCTCTGGATGCAATTCCAACTGACACTGTGCCATACGAGCTTTAAGATCAGTCAATAACGACTGCGCCTCCGCTTCGCTTTCACAATGGCAGATGACGTCATCCGCATAGCGTTCAAACGACACCGTAGGATGATGTCGCTCCATCCATTTGTCGAACGCGTAATGCAGGAAGAGGTTTGCCAACAAGGGACTAATAACACCCCCTTGCGGCGTGCCCCTATCGCGCATTTGCCGTGTTCCGTCCGGCATCACCACATCCGCGCTCAGCCAGCGCCTAACATACAGCGCAGTCCACCGGCAGTCGGTATGCCGCTGCACAGCTTTCATCAATAGGGCGTGATCGATGTTATCGAAGAACCCCTTGATATCAAGGTCAAGCACCCAGGGACGTTGCCAGCAACGACTTCTGGCAACGCGCAAGGCATCGTGTGCCGAGCGCCCCGGTCGATAGCCATAAGAATCCTTATGGAATACCGGCTCCAGCAACGGCTCAAGCCGTCGCCGAACGACCATCTGTGCAATCCGATCAGCAACCGTGGGAATACCCAGCGGTCGCGTTTTGCCATCCCCTTCGGAATGTCAACTCGCTTGACCGGTGACGGGAAGTAGCTGCCCGAGGCCATTCGATTCCAGATCCGGTAAAGATTCCTGCTTAGATCTCGATCGAACTCGATAATACCGACCCCGTCAACTCCGGCCGCGCCACGATTCGCTTTGACGCGCTTGTACGCGTCCCAAACTTCACGCTTGGTAATATCAAACGACTTTGCCTCAGACATGAACGTCATCCCCTTGCAGGTTGTGTCCATGCTGAGACCGAACGACGACGCCCCTTCGGTCCAGCTCCATTACAGAGCCTTCTACCCTACTACGAGCATCTCCGTCCCTGTGCCCCGCATCGGTACTCTCGTTCTCGCAGAGGCTTTCCACTTGAACTTCTCCCTTAACATCGGGACGACAGGTTCTTACGTTCCTTACTGAAGCCTGATACAGAGTCACGCCGCCTTCATGCCGGGCGCCGGTCGAGCAGTCGGCAGGCTTCCCTCGACCTTCATCCCGGGCTAACCACCAAGGCCCGGTTTCGACGCCATCTATATACGTTTCGACACCACATCGACGGTTCATTTTCATTCGTCTCTCTGTACCGCACCTGACGCAGTCATTGCTGCGCCTTTTCCTCAACGCTCACCACCAGAGCTCTTTACCCCAGCAGCTTGAGGTGGTTTGGAGCCTGCTCCTGCAAACCGACTCCGAGGGGCCCACCCTCATCTTCAATAAAGCACCACAGTTCTCCTTCCTGCTATGGAGGCTGTGTTCGTAACACACGGTGATCGGCATATTTGCCGATCATGACGTGTGCAAGCAAACCGGGACCGGCTAACCCTCGGGCAATGGGTCGTGACGGCGCGCTCGCTTGAACGAGTGTCTGACAGCATGCGCAACTGAATTTGGGACGCACGTGTCGAATGACACGCCAGCTCCCGGGCACGTACTCGAGCTGCTCGGCGACATCCTCACCGATTGGCTTGAGCGCACCGCCGCAGTCCGGGCAGTCATTGCCTGAGGGCAGATGCTCGAGCGTGTCGCGCGGCAGATCCTCCGGCAGCGGCTTGCGAGAGCGGTTTTTACGTTCTTGTTCGACAGGTGTGGCGGGCGGCGGATCTTCCCCGTTGTCGAGCAGCAATTCCTCGAGCTTGAGTTCGAGCTGACCGATCTCGGTCTCCAGCTTCTCGGACTTGCGGCCGTACATCTGGCGGCGAAGCGCCGCGATCTGAATCTGTAAATGCTCGATGAGCAGTTCGCGTGCGCTCAGATTCGATTGGAGTTTGCGCACCTGGCCGGCCAGATCCGCGACCATGCACTGAAGCGCAACGACCTCGGTGGGGAGCGCACTGTTAGGGGATTCGGCCATGGCGACAGTTTACGCATTTCAGGCCACGTATACAACTGCTACGACTACGCCGCACGGGGTGTGGCGGTGCGCTGTGGTCGGCGCCAGTCGATGCCTTCAAGCAACATGGACAACTGCGCAGCGCTCAAATGCACGCTGCCGGAATCGGCCTGCGGCCAGACGAAGTAACCGTGTTCGAGGCGTTTGCAGAGCAAACACAGACCCTGTCCGTCCCACCAGAGCACCTTGATTCGGTCGCCGCGCCGACCTCGGAAGACGAACACCTGGCCGCCGTACGGGTTGTTGGCAAGTTTGGTTTGCACGACAGCGGCCAAACCGTCGAAGCCACGCCGCATATCGGTTACGCCGGCGACCAGCCACACTTGCGTGCCGGGAGGTAGCCCGATCATGCTGCACGTGAGGATGCCAAGGTTTGCGAGATGATCGTGCGCAGAATCTCGACCTCGACGTTCCCCCGAATGACGATCCTGGTCTGGCCATGCAGCCACTCGAGCTCAGTCGGGGGAACTGTGGCTAGCGGAGCACGAGCGTATTCTGAAGCAGTGGATGCGGCGCTGACGACGGGCACGAAAGTGACGTGATCGGCACGCTGATGCTCGCGACACCAGCGTGCCAGTTGATTGGCGTTGACTCCGTTGGTCAATGCCAATGCTGCACGCGACACGTCCGGCAGCATCGCTTGGCGCACCAGCTCGCGCTTGAATTCCTTGGTGAAACTGCGTCGCGCTGTGCGCGGCGTGACGGGTACCACTTGCTTGCCTTCCATCGTCTGCATCCGTCGAAAATCCGACAGCATGATGACGTCCATGTCGCGACGAAAGATGCCTTGGGTGGACGCTTACCGATCAGTGCGATCATCTCCTCGTCCACCGGGAGTTTTCCATCGCGATACAACTCCAGGCGCGCCTGCTGACGCTGGAGTATTTCGAGCCAGTCAGCCTGGTAGGTGATCAGTCCGTCGAGCCTTTTCTTGCGGTCGCTGTCGTTCATCTGGGTGTCTTTCGTATCGTGTGGTGAAGTGATGCTCGGTCTGGTAGAGCACGGCGCGTCCGGCAGCCAATGGCACGGCCGGCACTGCTTGGCTCAAACAGATACATGTGGAGGAGAATGACGCGAGGCGCGGCCGTACTGCAATACCTCGTCAGCGATCGCCGCAACGTCCGCAGCTGGCAGGTCCCAGGCCGTCAATTCTGCCGCAGTGCGGGCCGCGAAGGCTTCGGGCGTCAGCAGAATTGTTTCTTGCTCGACGACGCAGGGTTCAGCAAGCAATTCAGCGATATGTGTGGCCGCAATCATGCGCAACGGCCCGCCACCGACTCGCCACAGCGAGCGCAGTTGAAAATCACGCAGGCGCTGAACGCGCAGTCGGGCTATCTCCCAGAGAAGGGTCGTCACGTCGGCGTGGCCACGGTACCGATTACCTAGCGCTTATAGCTCGGCCTTGGTGAGGCCGGGGCGGAAATTGGAGTGCATCGCCACCTCTTAAATGCTGTATATTTACACAGTATACTAGTGCATTTGAGGCCCATAGAATGCTTGCCGATTGTCGACGTTGTTCGCTGCCGACGTTGCTGTTTAATCGATAGGGATTGCTTTGCAGTACAGTGGGCGCTTGCAGGTGGGAGGATTGTTAACAACTTTTCTAAATAGTCCGTTAGTTGCGTTTTAATGCGTATCAAGAGACGATAAGCGCGTGACTGCCCCATGGAAATACTTCTCGTCGAGCTCGATGCCGATGTACCGTCGACCGGTGCGGCGAGCTGCCTTACTGGTTGATCCTGAGCCCGCAAAGGGGGCGTCCATGTAGACAACTTTATAGACGCAAAAGTGAAAAATTTAATTTGTTCTACGCTTGACGATATCGTCGACTTGTCTGTATTAAGCATTGGCGAAATGTCCTTTTTTATTCGACAATGCTAGCTGGACGTTCATCGACGGAACAGATATGCCAGCGCAGTGCATCTTCACATTGAACGGGAAAAACACTTCCACGCTTTTCTGTAAGGGTTTTGGAGGGGTCTCGGCTTTCTCCGGCCGTAAGCAATATGTCGACAAGCCTTCGGCGACTGCCGTTGCTGGCATGGGTCCAATTCCGAAGGGGCGTTACTACATAATCAAACGCGAGTCAGGCGGTCGACTAGGGCGTGTTCGTGACTACGTAATGGATCTCGCTTCCAACAGTCAAAGAGCTACATGGTTCGCTCTGTATGCAGCCGACGGAGCGATTAATGATTGGACATTCGTGAATGGGGTCCGTCGAGGCAATTTTCGACTCCATCCTAACGGACGTTTCGGTATAAGCGATGGCTGTATTACTCTCAATTCACAAATGGATTTTGACAGGCTCCGTACCTATTTACTGTCACAGGCTCCAGCCACAATTCCTGGGACGGATATTCCGTATTATGGAATGGTTGATGTGCGATGAAAGTTCTCAGTCGTATCTTTTTGGTCTTGGTCCTTACAGCGCTCATATTTTTGGGCTTGGGCCACAGCGACACGGTGTCGCGATGGATTCTGAGTGATCGGGCCTGGTCATTTCTGATGCCGTTTTTTCGGCTATTTGGCATTTATGGGAGCGAAGGTGAGGAAAACGTAATTTTCTCTTTGCTGGCAGTCATTAGCTTGTTTATAGCCGTAATCGTCGTATCGGCGACTTACGCATGGAGCGGGCGTAATAAAGGTGGTCAGAAAATTACGTCCTGAATGGGGCGCTTACTTGGACCCGTTTATCAGAGCCCATGCCAATTCGTTTTGAATCTCCGTAATATCCAAGACGTGCTTTGCGCGTGTGCATGCGACGTACAACAATCGTAGCTCATCCTCGTCCAAGGCCGTCTTGCCATCCTCCTTTCTAAAGCGGAAGTCGTTCATAAGCTTGACGCGCCCCCATTCAAGGCCCTTGGCACGGTGAACGGTGGAGATGACGTAATCCGCTTTTTCCTCGGCTGTGATCATCGGCACCAGGCTACGCAAACCGTTCGTACCGTATTCGTCGATGAACTCGACAATCGGTTGCGTGTCGCGGCCCGCGACGCTGCGCGAATAATCCTGCGCCTCTTTCCATGTCTCGAAAAGCGAGAACGCAGCCGGGCGGAATGCTCGCTTGCCGGCCATCAGGGAATCGGCGCCGTCCGCGTAGGCGAGTATTTCAGCCGCACTCATCCGAATCGCGGGCTTTTTGCCGGCGACCACGCCCGAGGCAAGCTCCCATATGGCTGTGACGTTTTTGCGGCACAGAACCGCATCAACCGGAGGCCGGATGGACGGATCGTAGACCACGAATGAGCCGAGATTCTCTTTGCCCCGGACCGGTGTTTTTTCACCGAGTACGCGCAGAATCTCGCTCGCCAATATTGCAATCTGTGAGCCAAATCTGAATGACTGCGTCAACCGGCGCTCGGGCGCCTCGATCGCGGCCATCGCATTGATCGCACCACGCCATTCATAGATTTGCTGGTAGGGGTCACCGACGTAAATCGTTTGCGCATGCTTCTGACGGCTGAGCACAGAGAGCATGACACCATCGCTGTCCTGCGCTTCGTCAAAAAGAATGACGTCGGCGTTGATCTTCGGGTTGGATTGCGCCCAGACTTTCAGATAGACATCCGGGATGATGGCGCTACGTCCTTTCGGATCAACGCTTTCTTGCCACAGTCGGACCACATGGGGCACGAGATTGGAGCGCAGCCAGGCGGCCGCGCGCTCGTCAACCTTCTCGTCGACAACGATGTGCTCAGCGAGCGGTACAGCATCGGCTGAACGACAAAACCGACCCAAGCCTTCAATGATCATTCTTCCGAGATCGAATTGCTCGAGATCGAGATCTCGTCCCGTTACCGATGGAACCCGAATTGGCTGGATCTTATAACGCGCGGCTAATTGATGAGGTGCTTCTTCCGGTAAATTGAGCCGTGCGGTAAGTGCCCCGTTGACTGACGCGAAGGCGAGCGAGTGCACGGTCCGGCAGTTCACGGGTGCCGGGAATTTATGGCGTGCATGCTCGGCGATGGTTTTATTGAACGCGAGGTAGCTGCAGCGCCGCTCGCCCATCGCGCTGGCGAGCAGCTCAAGCGTGGAGGTCTTCCCGGCGCCGGCGTAGGCTTTCACTTTAAGATCGCCACCCTGCAGGGCCGCATCGATAACGGCGCTCTGTTCAGCCGTAGAAGCGAAATGAACTGACATTGTCATGCCCCGCAGTAGAAACGCCCAATAGATAAGCCGCTCGCCTGCGCACTGCGCTGCTGCATTCGGGTCAGCACCGCAGCGGCGATAGGCTTAGGAGGTGATTGCAAAACGCGGATATTTCTGACCACGGATCCACACAGGCGGACGCCCTTCCCCGACCACGTCTCTCCGGTTTCGGCATCGCGCCATCCAGTTTCATCACATTGACGACGCTTCCCGCGTGGCGTTTGCCAAAATGGCTAAAAGTGCCCAACGCCCATAAATGGAAAATCCCCCTGTACCTCCTGCCAGACAAGGCTTTCGGGAGGACGTATCGGGTTTACGGGCGCTGAACCTGGGTGCGAAGGTTTTCGATCCGCAGCGCCATGGGCTCAAAGATGGCGCGCATCGTTTCCCGGGAGACTTCCGGGACATCGGCCTGCAGCAACAGGGCAGGCAATTGCGCAAGCAAGGTGGTCCACTGCTGCCAGGTGTGCTCCAGCAGTTCGGCCTTCACCCAGAGATCGCGCTGCGGACGGGCATCGAGAATCGTCTGGAACTCGCGCTCGAGCGTCGCGCCGTCCGAGAGAAGGCGCAGGACGGTGGGCTTGATGGAATCAGGCAGCTCCTGTCCGGACTTTGTCCTGCCGGCATCCTTGAGCCATGCCTGCTCGAAGAGCTCGCCATAGCGGTACAGGCCTGGGTACGTCTGGCACAGCGACACGAGCAGTTCGTTGGAGGTGGTGTTCCAGAGCCGTTGCAGCTCGGGCGTATAGGCAGCCATATGCGCAAGCAGGGCTGCGCCGCGGATGCCGTTTGCTTCAAGTTGACGCACGCGCTGGTCGATCGCGGCGGCGATCCGGTGCTCGTCGGCAAATCTTCGCTCCTTGCCGGGCACCTGAATCTGCCCCGTTGCAATACCTGAGGCAACCGTTTCAACGATTTTCGCATAGCGATAGAAGCCGGCAAACTCACGCGCCAGAAGATTGATGGCGGCGTTTTCCAGCTCCGTCATCAGGCGATGGAAGTCAGGCATATGGTCGACCATTGCCGCCATGATCTCCGCTTCGTCCAGCCCTGCGGCCTGGAAACGTTGCATCTGCGCGTCGATGCGCTCAGCGAGCTCCCGCTGTTGCGGTGTAATCGATGCAGCAGCCTCGTTTGCCCGGCGTTTTGCCTCACCCATGCGATTCTCCGTGATCGGTCCGCCGGACTTCCCGTGGGGCGAATGCTGCGCATGGCAGCTATACGTCCGGCCGTGTCTGCCCCGGCCGGGCAATCCTGCTCCACCACGCTGGATCGGCATAGAACGCGGCCAGCGCATCGATGTCGACGTTGGCACCGCCCGGCGTGAACTCGAATGCCCCGAACAGGTTGATGTGCTGCCAGGCGACGGGCGACATGCTGGCGATCAGCGCCATTGCGGCATCGTCGCTCGCGGCGCGCTTCTGCTCGTACACCCGCGAAAGCAATGCCGTGTTGTAGTGAATGATCGCATTGGCAATCAACCGCGAGCATTCATTCCAGATCTGCTGTTCAGCCTCTGTCTGCACGCGAAACCTGCCAGCGTTGACGAAGGCAATCGCACGGCGCAGGCGGTGATAGGCTTCGCCGCGGTTCAGGGCTTTCTGCACACTCTGGCGCAACCCGACATCATCGATGAATTCCAGAATGTAGAGCGTGCGGCACAGATTGTCGAGTTCCCACAGCGCCTTCTTTGTCTGGTTCTGGCGGGCATAATTGCTGAGCTTGCGTACGATGGTTGCCTGCGTCACATTCTTCTGCGCGAGCGAGGCCATGATGCGCTGGATGTTGGGCCACTCGCGGATAATCAGTTCGTCGTCGGACCTGCGCGACGGCCGGATCAGCCAGTCTTCATTGTAATGACCCGGCGGGTGACGGGCGACCAGGCGATCGATCTTTTTGTGCAGATTGCGATAGCGCGGCGCGAACTGGTAGCCGAACGTGAACAGCGTGAAGAAATTGACCTGATTCGTGCCATGCGTGTCGGTCGAGTGGCGATCGGGCTGGATGTCGGACGTGTTGTTGTAGAGCAGGTCGAATACGTAATGGGATTCGTGCTCGTGTGTGCCGATGATGGTCGCATTGGCCGGTACATGATTGGCGACCAGCGTGCTGGCGCTCACGCCCTTGTCCAGACCGAAGTACTTTGGCGAGTATCGGGCGTTGAACGTGTCGATCTGCGTTTCGAAACGCTGTCCATCGCTGCTCGAATGAATCTCG
Organism: Robbsia andropogonis; assembly: GCF_034047095.1. Taxonomy (NCBI): domain Bacteria; kingdom Pseudomonadati; phylum Pseudomonadota; class Betaproteobacteria; order Burkholderiales; family Burkholderiaceae; genus Robbsia; species Robbsia andropogonis. The sequence continues at coordinate 158,586 of NZ_CP139167.1, forward strand.
TCGCGGATGTCGAACAGCCGGAACGCCGGCAGGCTGGCCGTGGCGTTGCTGATCGCATCGTTGGCCCCATGCAGGGTTTCCGGGCGCAGGTAGTTCCTGGCGGCGGTGAGCAGGCTCGCGTAGCTCAGGCCCGAGACTTCGGCCATCCGGCGCAGCCCCATGTTCGTGCCCATGGCGACCACGCAGGCGAGTATTTCACGTGGATCGGCATCCTGGCGTGCGTTACGTTCGAGCACATGAGTGAATGCCTTCAGGAAATCCGTACGGCCCGCGACGAACCACAACAGATTGGCGATGCTCACGCCTGGCAACTGGCCGTAAAACGATCCGTTGACCGTTTCGTCGATTTCAGGGTAGAGCAGCGTCCACCGGCGCACGCCCTTGCGCTGGCCGATGTTGATGTGCGTGTTCTCGCCGCTGTCGATACGCTCGTTGACGCGTTTGAAGCTGGCGTCGATTGCATCGTGGAACATCGTCAGGGTCTGTTCGATGGGCGCGAGCAGAACCGGCGCGCCGATGTCCCTGAGCAGCGCGTCCTTCTGTTCCCAACGGACATCGCTGATCAGATCGTCCTCGAACCGGCGATACTCCGTGCTGTCCTCGCCGTACACGTCACCCGCTTCAAGCGCATTGCGCAGGAGCCGATAGACGAGGAATTCATAACGGTCGACATCGAGCTGTTTCTTCCGGCCCGGCTCCGATGTATAAAGATAACGCTGCAGGTTCTTCGGGATCAGCGCCACGGGAAACGTGGCCGGTTTCACCTGCCGCAGCGAGCGGCCATTGCGCAGCAGATCATGCAGGAATGCGATGGCCTCTAGGAGCGGCGCATCCTCGATGCGACCGGAGAACTCAAGTTCACAGAACAGGTGCCGCAGGTTGCGCTTGATTTTCGCTGACAGCGTTGCGTAGTGCGCCCACTCGAAGCCGGCGCGATCAAAGGCGACGTTGCGCAGATAGCCCGACACCGGCTCGAACTGCTCGCGCTCGAGTAGCGCAAAGGCCTGCTTTCGAACTTTCGAGAACGGCGTGCTATCCGCAATCGTCTCGTCGACGAACAGGCCCAGCACCTTGCCCGCGGCCTGAAGGCGCGAACCCGCATCAGACTGCGCCTTGAGCATGGCCTCCTGGGCTGCAGCGCGAGCCCACTTCTCGTACTGGCGAACAAGATGGATGAATGCATCGATCAGGTTGTCGTTGATCTGCCGGAACCGGTGAAACGCAAAGCACAGCAGATAAAGTCTCGCGACCCGCGCCGGCATGCGTCCGAGCTTGTAGACGGTGTAGTACCGGACGAGCGACGCGTAATACCGGCCACTCTCGGTTGAGATGCCGGCGAGCTCGAGAAAGCTTCGGGCAAATTCGTGCAGGCAGGCGAAGGACTGTCGGCGGGCCACTTCCTCGCGCAGTTCACGCCAGCTGAAATCCCGCGGTTCGCGCTTCAGAAGCGTGATCCGGTAGGCGGATTCGTCGGCCTGCAGCAGCGCGTCAATCTGGTGTGCGATGTCTGGCGTGAGCGCCTCATCCAGCAGTGCAGTGATGCGCTGGCGCTCGCTGGTCACGACCCGACCGGTCATGTCCTGCAGGATGGCGTAGGCCGGGGCGACGATGTGTTGCTGGCTCAGGTACTGCAACATCTCGCGCAGGAGGTAGACAGGTTGCGTCGAGCGCATGGCGATACGCTGTGCGCGACGTTCAAGGTCCTCGCGCGCTACGCTGTCGCACAGGCGATATCCGGACAGATCGAGAATGGTGTCCCTCAGGGCTCGCCGTGTGGGACGGGACGGCAGACTGATAGTAGCCGGATCTACCTCGGGAAAGTGCCGCCGCACGACATAGTCCAGATCCTCCCGCACCGCCTCCAGGCTGTAATCGAAGAACTGCCGCTTCGCCCGGAAGTACCCAAGCTGCAGCGTCAGGTGAACGGCAACAGGTGTCGTGCGGGAGTGGACCGCACGCGACTCCGGTTCGTCGAGTTCAAAATACGTCTGACGCTCCTCGCCGGTAAAGCGCGGCACGCCATAGAGATCGTCGATCTCCTGCCGGGTGAGGATCGACAGACGGTGCGAGCGCTCCGGTGCATGCATGGGCGGTTTCTGGTTACCAGTTCGGGTCAGGCCATTCAACGCCTTCCCATCGCTTTAGTTCGCGAGGTGATATCGATTCCGGGGTGTGCCGTCCGTTCGCAGGCGTGGAATAACGGTCGTACATAAAGTCGAAGCTCAGCAGCAGCGAAGCCAGGCGACCCGCCCGCTCGGCCTTCGACCAGGAACAGAACATGGCGCCCCGGCTGTCGAGTTTTTCGAAGATGTCCGCAGTGGGATCGATTCGTAGCCAGTGATCGACCATCGCTTGCCCCTGCGCACCAAAGTCTTCCCGCAATGCCGCCTCGATGACCGCTTCCAGCGAGTAGGTGATGGCCTGATGCCGCCTGGAATGGTCAAGGTATCCGAGTGAGACCCGAAGCATCCGATGCTGCACGAGGAGAACGGGCCAGAGAATCTCCACACCGTAGCGCACGCCCATTTCCTCGTAGCCTTCGGGCGGTTGCAGGATTTCCCGCTGCTGCTCATAAACCTTGCGCACATCATACGCGAGGCCTAGAAATGGCCCTTCTTCCTGCGGGATCAAGGGAGAGCGTTCATTGACGTCATGGACGACCTCGTGCAGCTCGATGAGCGAATGGTAGTCGCCGACGAGCAAAATGCCGGCATGATTTTTCAGCAACTGATAGTCAAGCACAGGCGTCTCCTTCCACATCAAAACGGTGCAAATTCGAACTCTGGCCTGGCGCGTACGAGCTTGCAGCGTTTCAGGTTCCTGACATCTTCGAACGCTGCAAGGTCCTGCTCGAGAGTCCAGATGTTGTTCTGGAATTCCCCGATCTCGCTGGCAAGATCACGCAGGACCGTATCGGGTGATATCGGGCCGAACGGATCCATCCCATACGCATCCCGGAAGGCCGATTCGACGTGAAGGATTTCCTGATCGAGTTCGCGCACCTGACCCCGCAGGATCGTGTTGTAGTGCTTCAGCCGCTCCTCACTCAGGCCGTTGAGCGCGTGCTGGTCAATGTGCTCGAGTTCAAGCTGCAGTTCCAGTAACTGCAGCAGATTGTTTTTCTGGTAGACCTCGTTCACACGCTGCATCAGACAGGTCTTGCGCTCCCGCTCCTGAGGGTCGGTTTCACGATCAGGATGCAACGCGCTGGCCAGTTTGCGGTAAAACCTCGCGCAGGGACAGGTTGACCTGCGCCTGCTGCTCCTGTGCCCGCGCCTCGGCGGCCTGCTGTCTGGATGATTTTTTCCGTTTCGCACGCCGGGTATCGCGTTGCACATTCTCGCTTTCCCATTGCGCCTGGGCCTGCTGGAGATGGACCTGCGCACGCTGCAGCAGATCTTCCGGGGAATTCAGGTCTTCATCGTCTCCCAGGTCAACGCCGAACATCGTCTCGATCATGCTCTTCATCCCGTCGACCTCAGCGGCCACCTGACTGTCGTAGCTCTCTGGACTGTATCTGTCGTGGATGATCTTCATCTGCCCTTCGTCGTCTTCGCCGCCTATCAGCTCGCCCGCCAGATCGACAATCACGAGCGCCACCTTGCGGCGTTCAGCCTGGGTCAACTGGTCATGGGCCTGGTCGAGACGGCGCGCCATCCGGTGCCTGCAACTGTGCCGACGTTTTATCGAGGGGCAGAATTTCATCGACATATTGCTTCTGGAAGACTGGCGTCACCGTTTCCCAGTCGCGCAGGCGCTTGCGTCGTTTGCCTATCTGCCCGATCAGTGAGTTGAATGTCTTCCGGGCTTTTGACAGTGCTGACGGAGTGTGGTCGTGCGCAATGCTGATGGACCGCGATGTGCTGGTCATGAGGAGATTTTCGCTGAAGACAATGGAAGGCAATCGCTGCGCACATTTTACCCGACGGCACAGCGTCTGAATCGGTCCGTCGGTCACATGGAGGTGAGCGCTCTCGAATGTCTATCGCTAAGGCTTATTAGCGATAGACTTCTGTTTTATACTAAAACTTCCGTTTTGCAAAACGCGTCTCACCTGGCTGGCACACCATCGCGCTGTCGTATCTATAATCGAAAGATGCCGAACATAGACCCATCCTTCACATTTCCCGATACCCCGTCGTTATCCGTGCTGCGCGCGTGGTACGCTGGCATGGGTTCGCGTGAGGCTGTCGAGCGCTATCAACCTGAAGCGCTCGGGGACGGTACGTCAGCACGCGGCGTAATCGGCCGCATTCGCCGGCAGATCGTCGAATTTGCCCTCAGTCGGCATCGCGAGGATGTGGCCAGACTCTTCCAGTGTCCCGCGGATGAACGTGAGTCTTATCGCAAGGCGGCCAGCCGGGCGCTTGATATACTGCCATCGCTGCAGATCCCACAACCTCAGGTCTCTGACCAGGTCGACGTCTGGCTACCGGCACGGGTTGTAGCAGTCCTGCATCGGCACGGTATCCATACGCTCGCCGATCTGACCGTACGCATCCCCCGCCGGCGGCGCTGGTGGCTTCCGGTGGCCGGACTCGGCGAGCGCAGCGCACGCTGTATCGAAGCATTCTTTGCGGCTCATCCCGCGCTCACCGAGCGGGCGCGCGCACTGGTTGCCGTTACATCCCCCGAGGGTGTGGTGCCGTGGGAAAACATCCTCGTACCACGCGAAGTCGATGGTTCGCGCGGCCTTTTTCGTGCGCCGAAATCCATGTGCGCGCTCGAGGCCGATAACGACTGGCAGGCCATCAACGCGTGGCTCGAACGGCACGAAGCCCGTGACACGCAGCGCGCCTACCGCCGCGAGGCAGAACGGCTGCTGTTGTGGGGCATTGTCGAACGCGGCAAGGCGTTATCGTCACTGACCAGCGAGGATGCGGCGGCCTGGCGTGCCTTCCTGCGCCACCCCGCGCCCCGCGCTCGCTGGGTTGCACCCGCGCGGCCACGATCGTCGCCCGAATGGCGGCCGTTTACGGGGGCACTGTCGTCGGATTCCATCGCCTATGCGCTGTCGGTGCTCGGCGCCATGTTCCGCTGGCTGATCGAGCAACGTTATGTGCTGGCCAATCCGTTCGCGGGTCTCAAGGTGCGTGGTGCGCGCCGCAAGGGCAAACTGGACAGATCCCGGGCCTTTACGACTGGCGAATGGGAGCTGGTACGCACGATCGCCGACGGGCTCGAGTGGTCGTATGGCTGGGCAGTGCCGGCTGCACAGCGCCTGCGATTTCTGCTCGACTTCGGTTACGCGACCGGCCTGCGGGCCGCCGAACTGGTTGGTGTGACACTCGGCGGCATCGAGCATGGCGCACGCGGTGAGCGCTGGCTTCACCTCACGGGTAAGGGAGCGAAACCCGGCAAGGTGGTCCTGCCGTCACTCGCAAGCTTCGCGCTGGACCAGTATCTGGCACAACGCGGTTTGCCCGTCACGCCGTCCCGATGGGCACCTGATACGCCGATACTGGGTCACCTCGGCGAGCCGTGCGGCATCACCACGCCGCGCCTGAGGCAGATGCTGCGCCGGTTCTTTAGCGACGCGGCCGATGCCATCGAAGCCGACCATCCACCTCTCGCAGACAAACTGCGACAGGCCACGCCGCACTGGATGAGACACTCGCACGCGACACACGCACTGGCCGGTGGGGCAACGCTCACGACCGTGCGCGATAACCTGCGGCACGCATCGATTTCCACGACCTCGGTCTATCTCGACGACGACGAGGTGCGGCGCACGCAACAGATCGAGCATGTCTTCACGCGACGCTCGCCCGCGTAACGACTCGCCCGCCCTCCCCAAAGCCTCATCTGACAAGGGTTACGGATGGATTTTCCATTTATGGGCGTTGGGCACTTTTAGCCACATACGAGTACCACAGTGGATCGTACGGATTCTGGTCCGAATGCACCAGGATATGCCGCACAATAGCCACCGAGCTCGCATGGAAGAGCCGATAAAATGAAGGCCGTTGATCAGGCACGGGGTTACGAGCAGAGAACCACCAGTCGCGATTGCCGACCATCGCATAATATTTCTGCTTGATCCACCGTAGCCCTTTCTTGGGGTGACGAGCTTTCGCCCAACGCCACAAGATATAGAAGATCCGATGGTCGACATGCGAGAACGTCCGCTTCGCAACAATATGCCGATGATAATTCGCCCAACCCCGTATAACCGGATTTGGGGTTCCAAGCCGGACAATGGCATTCGGTTAAGGCTTCGGCGCGGCACCAAACGAATTCCATCGCGTGCGGGGCTTGAAGGAGCGTCGCGGGTAGCGCCGCCCCGGGCGATTGCGTTGCCTGATTCGGGCCACTGCCGCCATCGCCTTATCCAGCCAGTCCGCAACAGTACGCCCTGCCATCAGAACAAGATTTTCCAGGTGGCGTCCGACAACAGACAGGCAATGCTTGAAATTGATCTTCAACGTCTTGCCGGATTGAGGCCATGAGATCGTGCGGCAGGATTCCTCTGGCCGGCCATTGGAAGGTAGCCGGTTGCGGGTATCTATTTCAAACAGTCGGGCAAGGTTGATCAGCAGGAAATGCCCATAGATCTCATGCTTTACACCGCGCTCCGTTTGCGAATGAAAGTCCTCCATGCCGATGATCTCTTTCGAAATCTTGTACAGCTCTTCGATGCCCCAGCGCCCGTGATACAGATCCGGAAAACAGTCTGCAGGATAACCGGCCTGATCCATCAGGGTCGTGGCATACACGTGGGTTTCATCCTCGATACGGCACTTCACCAGCCTGACTGAAAGCGGCTGAGGACCCACGGTGTGTCCGCGTTTTTTGAGCCCATGTTTCACTGCGGGCGACGGGACGTACTCGATAATGGCGTCCCTGCGCTCACTCCCCCAGAACGCGGCCACTTGCGAATTGGTGGTCCCCTGCTGCAGGCGGAACACCGCGTATTGTCCGCTGGCCAGAACCTGATGCAGCATCAGGTAGCTGAAGTAGCCCCGGTCGAAAATGACCAGATCTCCCTCCTCCAGTTTTGCCAGATGGTCAGGCACACAGCGGCGTTCATCGTTGTGGGGTACCAGTACGAAATCGTAGATCAGTTGTTCCTGCAGGTTGTACAAGCCGCTCACCATGCCGCAAGGGTAATGCCGGGTCGTCTCCCGCGGAGTTTTATAGCCGTATTCCAGCAGGCCGCGGGGCGCATTGATTTTCGAGCCGTCTATGGCGAAAACGCGATGCCCTTTCCAGTTCGGGGTATCCCGGTGAGCATGCCACAGTGAAATCAGTTCGTTGTTGAGCGTTTTAAAAATGGCTTCTGGAAGCTTTTGCCGGGCCTCACACAGCGACGAAGCCGCAACAGCATCGGTACGGGGCAGAGTGATCCCTTTGTCCGAACAGGACTCCCAGAGTGCGCACAGACTGCTGCCATAGCCCTGCCGGTTTCTACTCAAAACCAGCTTCAGGATGAATACGACCAGCAGCCGGGTATCGATCACGCGCTTACGTTTTCGCCAGATTGGATCCATGGCTTGACAGGTTTGCTCAAACAGTTCGCCGGCTTTTGTCCAAAACACTGATATTTCTTCATGAGGCATCGGGAAGAGGAACCTTGCTCGATTTTTTGAGAAAACTAGCATAGCGCTTAACCGAATGCCATTGCCAAGCCGGAACCGCCGAAATTTCCGTCACTCCAATTCGAGCCCGGCGATAAGCGCGTCCAGGTCGATTTTGTTGTCACTTTGAAAGGTGTAGTGCCCGTTCAGCAGGATATGTCGCCAAGCCGCCGGCGATATCTGTGTTAGCCGTGCCAACGCCTTGGTGTTGCCGCTGGCTTCGCACTTCGTCAGCAGCCGCGACAGAATCGCCGAGTTGTAGAAGATGATCACGTTGGCGATCAGCCGGGCGCACTGGTTACTGCTCTCGATTTCGATGTCGGTGCGGCCGGTCAATTCCTTCTTGCGTCGATCTCGACCACTTCGATCTACCAGCACACCGATGATGTCAAGCGTGCGCGGCAGTTCGGGCAGGCATTTACTGACTGAATGACTCCTCCGTCACCTCAGGCAACAAGCCGATTGATGTTCACAATGTGGAACGGCGGAATTTTCGGCGGTTCCGGCTTGGAACCCCAATCTGATCTCAACAAATTGCGCTATCGCTTATCTGGCGGGCAAAATGACCGCCTAAGTGAATTGGCTATTCCGTTGCTCCCCGGACCCCATTTGCGACACCGCGTGCGTGGCTGTCGTGTCTGCCAAGCTCTTAACCTAACAAAAAAGCGCACCACTTGGCGCGCTTTTTTTCTTTTCTGAATTCTAGAGAGCCTCACAGAACCGCTCTGTTGTACGGTGAAACCCCTATCAGCTCTTGCAGCTTCGCGGCGAGATCGCCCCACGCACCGACCTGCGGATCACTACACTACGTTCGTTGATCGACACTTTTGCACCCGATTCCGCCCGCATCACTTTGGATACAAGCCAATCATACGATTGCTTTTGCAGCGACACCACGCCCGGACGAAGCGTCTTAGATGCGTTCGAAGCCATAAAAGCCTCCTTCGTCGTTTTCTGGTTGCGCGACTACCCTCACGGTCATGCCCCGCGACGGGTCGGTGAATCGCCTTACCAATCGATTATACATGCGATCCAATGCCGCGGTTTGTGGGATGAAGAAATACTGTGGGACAGTCGCATAAAGAACGGCGTGCTCCCGTAACGCAATCTCCAAGGCATCCATAAATTGCCAGATCAGTCCTGGCACGGGCAATGGCCAACTTTGAGGATTGAAGCTCGTCTCTCGATCTGCTTCCAATCGAAAAAATTTTACGATCCGCGCGCCGCGCGCCGGCAAGACGCCCCGTCCCCATGACTGCGCCATGTCGATGATCGTTGTCTCATCGTTACCGACGTAGGCGTACGCTTCAAAAAAGAACATTACCGTGTGGGTACCGGCGAAGTCGATGCCGACCAACTCTATGCCGTCCTCCACCTCGATGAAGTGGCTGATCGTCATCCCCTGCGCTGCGCTATTGAGATCAGGGAAAAGTAGCGCGATGTTGTCAGGGGTCAGATAGCTGTGCATTGGTCATCCTATATGTCCAAATTCTAGCACTTTCCTGGTTGGTTTCAATGGTGATAACTATTATTATCACCATTGCATTTGATTCCCTTTTTTGGCACTATCGAAAATCCATCGGCCCGAAAGTCCCGTCCAGCAAGGGTTTGCGCGGGATTTCAGCCCTCTGTTGTCGGCCGCTTGATCCGACGCGTGGCATCGTTCTTAACCAGCGCCTCCCCATGACAGTTAGTTGCAAATTGCAATGACCGAAAACTTACTCGTCACCCGGCAATATTCTGCAAAAGACTATGCGGCGCTTCGCGGTTTCGTACAGAAACTCAGCCCTGAAGTCCTCGCTCGCACCTATTACGATCAGGACGAAGATCCTCATGCCGCCACCCCCAGCGCCATGGAGCGATACCTCAAGGAGATGCTCCAAACGCTCGTCGATCTTGCGATCGAGCATGGCAGCGCTCCCCTGGCCACTCACCTCAAAGCCTCAATCAGGACGCACGGCGAGCCGCGATTGACCATCGTTAGCCTTCAGATGGTGTTCGAAGCCGCCAAACTCGCCGCCGCATCGCCCAAAGCGGAGCACGGCGTCGGCATGTGGTTCCGGCCACTCGTCGCACGAAATATCAAAAGTGCCGGCATTCGCACGCTCGGTGAATTGGTCGCATTCTGCAACCGCCGCGGGGGTAGTTGGTGGCGAGCCGTGCAGCGCATCGGTTACGGACGCGCTCAGATCATCGAAAACTGGCTCAACACGCATCGTCCGTCCATTGGGCAAGCATTAACGATCGCGGCCGAGACGAACGACCCTCTTGCCCTCCCCGAGACGGTCACGCTCGAGCCCGGCAGCGCTACCCTCATACCGCTAGAGCGGATCAAACTTGCCTCGCCGCTCAGCGGTGCTGACGGCATCAATCGCGCCAAGCTTTTTTCCTATATCGGCGCATCCAATGACTTGGAAGCGATTCGAACGTATCTCCATCTATATCGGGAGCAACCAAAGACGCTGCGCGCCTATACCAAGGAACTGGAACGTTTTCTTCTTTGGTCAGTGACCATTCGCCAAAAACCCTTGAGTTCAATCCTGGTGGAGGATTGCGAGGCGTATAAGGATTTTCTTCAGAATCCTTCTGAGCGTTTCGTCGGACCGAAGGCGCCGCGGATGTCCTCTCGCTGGCGCCCTTTCTCATCCCCTGCACTCAGCCCTGAAAGTCAGCGCTACGCGGTCCGGGTCATCAAGGCGGCGTTTTCGTGGTTGGTGGACGTGCGGTATCTCGATGGGAACCCCTGGAAAGCGGTACGTGACCCCTCGATCGTTCGACGCGAGCGTCAGATCAAGGTCGACAAAGCGTTACCCGAAACGCTATGGCATATCGTGCGTTCCGAGGCGCTTGCCCGCTCTCTACAGCCGGAAGCGGTCCGCTGGCGCGTTGCAGCGGCTTTTCTTCTTCTTGCGGGCGATTGCGGCCTACGGCGCGAGGAGGTATTTTCCGCCCAAAGGGAGTATCTGCGCCTTGAACCCATCCCTCATTCCGAAGACGAAATATGGGCTCTCACCGTGATCGGCAAACGGATGAAAGAGCGCACAGTTCCGGTAAGCGAGGAAGCGGTCGAGGCGCTTAGGCGCCATTGGCAGGATCGAAACCTGGACTTCGACGCGCAAGACGCGAGTGGGCCACTGCTCGCCCCAGTCGTCGTGCCCCCCACCCCCCGCGCGATAGCACGGCATGCCGATGGCACAAAAAGCTACCATCCGAATGTAGGCAACCAACTTGTCAATTGGATACTTGAACAGCTGCTGAGTGATCCGCTATTCCTTTCTGACGCGCAGCGTCAACGCCTCGGGCGTCTCACACCTCACGCACTGCGTCATACGTTCGGCACCCTTGGCGTGTCGGCAGGCATTCCGCTTGATGTCATGCAGAAAATACTGGGGCACACATCACTTCAAACGACCACTGTGTATGTGAACAGCGAAACTGAGCGGATTCTATCCGAGAGCAAAAAATACCATCGTAACAGTTAGGCACTCACCACAAAACGCCGCACGGGAAATTCAGCCTAGATCCTGAAAAGATGTTACAGGGCCTGGCATCGCTGCGCTTGGCATATCATTCCTTTGTGTAGTCGGCATCGCAGCAACTGGTGGCAGGCGGTTCCTCGTACCGGTGTGGTCCGGCCCAAGTTCACAACCAGATAGATAGGCTCTCGTACGCATACGATCGGGCTCAATTCGAACGTCAGTGTTGACCTAGTCGTCCCATTGCTCGACAACGACGGATCGAGAGTTTTGGTGCGAACGAATTGTGTAAAGCCCCCCTCAGGCTTCCCGAAACTGGCCAACGAGCAAGCCCCCCCAAAAAAATGGATCGAATTGCTCACTTGATATTCCCTATGCGCCAGCTAAACATGATTTAGTGGCTACCGCCGACTCTCTACGGATATTTTTCATTCAACCCGCGTCGTTGCCCGGTTGCTCAAGGTCATTTGAGTTACTCACCATGTTGAGCATAAATCAGCACGAGATCGGTCAGTTTGGCACCATTTGCTCAAGACAATTTTGGTGCACATTCGCAATCGTACTCGACAGGACCTTGAGGAGAGCGTTCAAAAGACGTGCGATTTAGCTACTCCACGGACGATCCTTGGACGGCAGGCAAAGATGAGATGGTTGCCATTCGCGAAATGTCGGTTACATCGCGCGCTCCAGCCCTCTGCTCCCAGTGTTACCCCTAATGCATTTCTAGCAATCCGTTTGGCGTTTCTGTGCACGTGCACAGAAACGCATCCAAACCTTGTCAGCCTCGATATAGAGCTAACCGGCAAACCAAGTTCGCAATAACAAGCGACTTTTGCTCATTCAATACGGCGTGCGACCGGCTCCAACAAGTTCTTGTTAGAAGGCGATTCTGTGCACGTGCACAGAATGAGAAATTTGATTTAGAAGATTAGCGAAATGTTTCAACATTCACCAAAATGATTTGATATCATCGACAACATCATCTATTTACAAACGCAGTTTCTGTGCACGTGCACAGATTCCCTGTACAAAGAGGTGGATCCTTGGCCAAAAAGCGAAAGCTAACTAGTAGCTCAGCGAAAATCATTTTGGTGACCAACCAAAAAGGAGGGAGTGCAAAAACCACGACCGCTATGAATACAGCGGCGGCGTTACACAATGCTGGTGAGCGAGTTCTGCTAGCGGACTATGATCCGCAAAACACTCTAGGTAGCTGGTACGGGCAGGCTGACGATACTAACCCCATTCCGTTTCCATATCTGAACCTATCTACACCAAGCCTTGATGTAACCACCGAGTTGGAATCACGACAGTACGACTTTGATTACATCGTCATTGATGGTCAACCAAATCTAGATCTCTCCATGAGCGGCGTATTGCTTCTTTCCGATTTCGTGCTCGTTCCTCTTAAACCTTCATTGGCCGATCTGCACTCAACACAAGGAATGATCAAAGAGATTCAATTGGCACAAGCTGAACGACCAGACTTGAAGTTCGCATTACTGCTTGTAATGGTCAAGAAAGGAACTCTTTTGCTTCAGTACACGAAAGATGCCATACGTGAATTAGGATTCCCACTTTGTAAGACTATGGTTATGCATCGCGAGCTACACCCCCACACATATGCTCTTGGACATACTGTCTTTTCAAATCGAACTTTGGGCTACCGAGCCGCGGCTGAAGAAGCGACCAAAATCACTGAAGAAATAATTAATCTCAGTCTAAAGGGAGCTGATGATGGCAAGCAATAAACTTCAGAAGGCCTTCAGCAAAGAGCGTAGCGCAGAGACCGTAAGTGAACAAAATTCCGGACTTTCGCAACTAAAGAGTCAACCCAGCAAATTCGATCGCGCGCGCAGCCTAATCGATGGGGCAAAAAAAAATGAGAACCATCCAGCTCTCACTCAAATAGATCAATCAATGCTTGAGGGCTACTCACAGGATTTCAGGGAGTGGTGTGTCTTGAGTAACTACACTCCAAATAGCGTCATCGACGTACCAATCTCGAAATTGAAGTCGTCACCGTTTAACGCACGACATTTCTACATCCCTTCGCAACTTCAACACCTTGTCGCAAACATAGCCGAGCATGGGCAACAACAACCCATACATATCTCGCCTGATTACAGTGAGCCCGGCACTTTCTTTGTCAATGAAGGAGGGCGCCGATGGAGAGCGTTAGATGCGCTAAAGCGACTATCCGCGAGAGCTATTGTCCTGGATCTGACGCCCGGGGCTAAAAGTTACAAGCTTTCGTATGACTTGAATGTGACAAAAAAAGATCAAACGCCCTTTGATGATGCCGTGAAATGGACGGCTCTCCTGAGAGAAGGGGTGTTTAAAAATGCGAAGGCGCTCGCCGACGCGTTAGAGATAGGAGAAGGGCAGGTCTCCAAGACACTATCGCTTGCCACAATCCCGGAGCATTTACTTGAACTAATGGTATCAATTTCTCCCGAACAGATGGGACTAAGGAAAGCGTATGAAGTGAAAAGGTATTGGGAGGAAAGCGGGAATAACGAAACTACCACGCGAACTCTGATTGAGAATATCGGGGCTGGAGATTATTCCATAAAGCAAGTTCAGGCAGCGATAGCAGCGTTAAAGTCAGGACAAGCGTCGAAAACAGCATCGAGTCGACCTGTATTTAATCGTCGAATTGACTTTAAGTTAGCAAACGGTAAAGGGCTCGGAAGTCTTAAGACATATGCAGAAGACCGACTAGATTTAAAAGTGACAGGATTACCGGTGGATGTTCGCGATAGACTTAGAGATATAATCCAAGATACTTTAAAGCCGTACGAAGTGACCAAAGGAACACAAATTGAGTAACGTTATATAAGTAGTAAAATTCAAACCCTGTTCGTTTGAAATAGCACGGGAGAATTAGGAGAGCGCACTTAGGCTTCACGTCGTAAGTAGGTCGTTTTCCAGAGCCCAGTTCAGCAGAGTTTCTGCTGAAACATCTCCTACCTCCCGCTCTAATAAAATCTGCAGAATAGCTGTTTCGGTGCTCTTGGTGAGGCCACGAGTTTCATAAGCTTTCCAGATAGTATCGTTCTTACGCAAATCGTTTTCAATGCTTTCTAGTCGTGCTTTCTTTTCATCTTTGGACAATGATGAAAACTCGGTCTTTATTCGTATGAGTTGCTCAGCTTTGTAAGCTGCTCGCAACATATCTGTCGACCGCTTAACCTTAGGTACAGGTTGCCCAGCGTTGGATAATGTCGTCATAGTCGGAGAACATGTTTCGGGGACCCCTTTTCCTGTTTCAGCTCCTTGAGGAACCTGCGCATAATTACCCTCTAACGCGGCCTTCAAATACTTCGAGGGGCTGTCGATTCTTGTTTTCCTCTTGTTTTTAACGCGTCGCTCCGTATAGTCAATATGTGCAAGAACATACTCTTCATTGTATTGAAGTACTGCTGCTGTGATTTCGTCAATCGTTAACGCAAGAGACAGTGCTCTTCGCTTCAAGTCTTCGTTGATAATCGAATTCGTGCCTGATAAATCCAATTCTTTCTGGATTTTCATTTCTAGAGAAAACCATAGCGAGTCTACTTTACGTTCTCTCTTTGCGGCATGTGCTGTAACAGTAAAGCGATTTTGTTGTGCGTTGACTTGTTCTATCGCCCGGACCAACATTTTATTGAAATCTCGGAATTGAGAATGTGGTTTACTGGCGCCTGACAGCAGCACACTCCACGTTGTCCAATGCTCATGGAACGTTTCCTTTTTTGGAGCAGTTTCATACCTACTGACAATTTCATAAAGGGTCAACGCGGAATAGCTCGTGAAGCTGTTCTGCATACGCATATCGATCCGGTGGAACATCGCCGGATCAAGCAGTCGCTTAGCCATTTCACTTGGGAACGAAAACTTAATAACACCGTCGCTTGATATATAGACTTCCGCAATCAAGTTAGCGATGCCCCAGGAGCTTTTCTCACTCGTAGAGTCGCCGCGAAAGTCAAACTCAACTTGAATCGTTGTTAGCTGCCTCAGCATTTTCTTCAAAAAACTGCGGCTGTTATTCGTTGACTGACCAACGAGCTCTTCAAACTCCGCGATAGAAACTTCGAATGTTATTTCGGTTCCAAGTCTATTTCGTTGCGCAATTTGAAGCATCGCGTTGAATGCTTTGCGCTGCAAGAATGTGATTTCGCCTGAGCTAGCAACGTTTCGAATCGTGAGAGCCTCAACCGCTTTTCGTAATTGCAGCTGTGTGGGTATCGAGGTTTCTGTGATGACTAGGTGTGAATTCTTTTTTTCCGTGGATTCGATGACGACGGAAGACGCACGACGGCCACGCCGCTTCAGAGCTAAAGTGTTTTCTCCGTCAGTGTCGTACTTTGTCATGTAGAGATGTGCCACGCTTCTGGTTCCATGGCACATTACGTGTGACTTTGCTTCTAGTCAATAACATCTGTGTGCCAACATTCC
Source organism: Robbsia andropogonis (assembly GCF_034047095.1). NCBI lineage: Bacteria > Pseudomonadati > Pseudomonadota > Betaproteobacteria > Burkholderiales > Burkholderiaceae > Robbsia > Robbsia andropogonis. The sequence goes on from NZ_CP139167.1 coordinate 174,082, forward strand.
CGACCAAATGTGCCTTTTTTCACTGGATAAGCGTAACTTCGTACTCGGATGGTCTTACAGAACTTTTTATGCCCTGCCGATGGATTGAGCATGTTGTTTTTGTTTCGCTGTGGGACACGCTGAAATGTGCCATGAGTCACCCCTGTTGCGTCATTGGCGTGCTGAAAAGTGCCATCGCTATCCATCTAAAAAAGAGCTTCTTAACGTACTGTTTTATAAAGGATTTTCTTTTAGAAATTTGGCGAAATGTGCCATCTTTCACGCTTTGAGGGTTTTGAGGTTGGGATCTTATCTCTGGTTGTAACAGCTTAGTTTACCTTTATATACGTTTACGTAAACCTTATGGATAGAAATTTCTATTTTATTTCAAATAGATAGAGTGGTTTTGTGTGCCTTCAATCATTTGATATGTGCCACTAATCACGAGCTTATGTGCCTGATTTCACCTCGTTTGTGTCTTCTTTCACTTTATGTGCCATCTTTCACACCTTCGGTTCCATGAAAAATGGCACAATGCTGTTGGATGTTCTAGTATTTTGATATTAAAATCAGTTACTTAGCATGTGTGCCATCTATCACGCAATTCGAATTGTCGTGATAGATGGCACACAAGGGAGCTCTCTTGAGGATCTGTTCGTCGGCGGAGTAGATTAACGTCGGGACTCGTTGAATTTGAGATATATTTTTATAAACAAGTACTTATGTTTGTTTCCTAAAGTAAAATACGACGATATTGCTCATTGCTGTTTGACTTTGCCCAGTGTGTCGAGGTTCTCTGATTTACGAACAGGGGTGATCCATAGCACATTTCGCCTCGGTGCAAGCCCGTGAAAGATTGCGTTTTTTCGACGTCTTTCGCGACTTGATGTGAAAGATGGCACATTTGGTAGTCAAGCGTAAGCAATGGGACGGGGGCATGCACCCCACACCAGAGTGGTGGCGTATAAAGCGACGGGGTCTGTCACCCCTCGACAAGCAAGTAGCGAGCACCATGCAAATCACTACGTATCTGGAACTTTAAGGTCTACATTTATGTGCCCCGAGGTCTACGTTCATGCGAATGGACTACGTCCATGGATGTAGTCCTACTGTGGATAACGTCGATTCTTTCAGAGTCATAAATGCAAAGAAATGTTGTGCTTAGACGTTTTCCAGTGAGGGCGTGATGACCATGTTGCCACTGATCGCCTGTGGCTTATTCTGTTCCATACGATTGCTTTCAGGGGTCGAATCCTGATAATGAAGCTCCTCAGAGATGTCGAGGTAAGCGCGCGCTGATCTTGTTGCCATCAAGCACGAGCTCGAATTCGTTTCTGCCCCCTAAACCCCGATGAGCGCGCGAAGCCACGCCGTGCGACGTTCCCGGCGGACTTACCTCGCGCGTGGAGCGGCATCACGAACCAGCATCGGCAGTGTGTCCCGGCTGTTGCAAATTGAAGCTATTGCTGCCTCATAACTCTCCGAAGAAGCCTGCCAAACACCCGCGTCAATATCCTATAGCCGCGCGCTTACGATCATGATGGCGTTATGAAACACGCATAGAACATCCCCCGCATAACACTTCAGGGCTGGTCGAACGGCGTCCCGTTTTTTAACGAGAGGAGGATTCATTTCGTCAAACGAATTTTTTGTTCGATTTTTTCTGCGAAACTTTTAGCTTCCTCAGCGATAATTTCGGCGTTTAGGGAGTTACTGAAAGTAATTTTAATCACATTATTCTCGCCGTCGAAGGTTAAAATGAATTCAGGTGATCTAAACAGGAGCATTGATTGTGAAAGTGCATCTTGCTGTTTCGAATAGAGCGCACTTTCTAGCAACGATAATCTGATGGCGTGGCTTTTGAGTGCATGGCTGTAGGGCAAAATACGAACGGCGGTATCCGTCACTCGCTCTACGCCATAGGTTATTTTCAATTTTTTGACAACTTCGACGATCGATAGCGCAAATGCATGAGGAGAGTTAAAGTAGATAAGAAGATCACTTGGCCACGAAGCCAGTTCTAAGTAATGACGTATTGCAAATTCGCTGATCCCGGCTGCCTTCGCTAGTAACAGGGTTGATTTAAAGTCACCAATAGACCAGCAAGTTCCAAGTACTTGTGCTTTTCGTGCTGCGGCTGACAACGATTTGTTTTGCCTACCAAATTCCGCATCAATGCTTTTCAGTTGCTGTCGTAGCAATGAACACCATTTCTTTTGATTGGCGTCGAGTTCGATGTGGGCGAGAAGGGGAGATTCAGGAACATGTTTCTTTGGCATATTGAAAGATTCGTAGAATCTGAAAAATCCAAAACACTAATATACTTAATAATCAATTACATACGTAAATAATCAATATGTAAAGCTACATCAAAATTACGAAAAGCTTTCGCGCTGCTCTAAGATTTCGACTTTCTGCACGATCCTCAAGCAAAAACGGCGCTTAATA
>NZ_CP139165.1:0-124042 GCF_034047095.1 Robbsia andropogonis
GCGGCCGGTCATCCCATCTGGCATTCGGCATTAGCGCGTAAGAGCATACGTGTCCACGATCACATGGAAGCGGACACATGTACCCTATCGCAGAACAGCCCCGTAAAGGCCGAACCAAGCGTAGCTATTCTCCGGAATTTCGCGCCGATTTAGTTCGGCAGTGCCAGCAACTCGGTATGTCGTGTTCCGCACTCGCGATCTCGCACGGCATGAATCCCAATGTACTGCGTCGTTGGATCAAGGAAGCTGATCAGACACGAGCACCGAAGATGGCAACGCAGCACATTGATACGGTGCCCGCTTTCATCCCGTTGCCAATGGCAGTAACGTCACCTGCGCCCGAGAGCCCCTCGGTGCCGGTGCGCATCGAAGTTCAGCGCAACGGCATCACGATTGCCATTGATTGGCCTGCTGGCCGCCTGGACGACAGCGCCGCCTGGGTGCGGGAGATTTTACGGTGATCCGTATCGACGCCATCTGGCTCGCCATCGAGCCCATGGACATGCGTGCCGGCACCGAGACCGCACTGGCACGTGTGGTCAAGATCTTCGGCGCCGCACACCCGCACCATGCCTATGTGTTTGCCAATGGCCGAGCCAATCGGATCAAGGTGCTTGTGCATGATGGATTTGGCGTGTGGCTGGCAGCCAGGCGTTTGAACACGGGCCGCTTCGTCTGGCCGCAACGTGGCGTCGGGCAGCAGGTGCCACTGTCCTCGGAACAACTCGCAGCACTGGTGCTCGGCCTACCTTGGCAACGCCTGGGAGAAGACGCGGTCGTGCGTGTCACCTGAAGGACAATCGGCACGTGCGCCAATAGGCGAGGTCCTCTTGCCCTGGCACAATAGCGCCTATGATCGATCCGACACAACTCCAGTCCATGAGCGCAGAAGAACTGCGTGCACTGGCCGTGCAGTTGATATCGGATGTGCGTCACAAAGAGGCCGTCAACGCGAAGCTCACTCACGAGATCGCGGTACTGCGGCGTTTGCAGTTCGCTGCCAAGAGCGAGAAGTTGCCACCCGAGCAGCGTAGCTTGCTGGACGAGGCAATCGATGCCGACCTGATTGCCGTCGAACACGAACTCGCGCACATGTCCGGGCAGCCGCCGCGCGAGACCGAGCCGAACAAACCGCGTCGCGCGGCGCTCCCAGCAGCATTGCCGCGCGTCGTTTTACACCACGAACCCGAGTCAATGCTGTGCCAGTGCGGCTGCCAACTCAAACGCATTGGCGAGGATGTCAGCGAGAAGCTGGACTATACGCCGGGCGTGTTCACGGTCGAGCGTCACATCCGGGGCAAGTGGGCGTGTGCGAAGTGCGAGACGCTGATACAAGCCCCCGTCGACGCGCACGTCATCGATAAGGGCATTCCTACGGCTGGGCTGTTGGCTCACGTATTGGTCGCCAAATACGGCGATCATCTCCCACTTTACCGCCAAGAGCACATCTTCGAGCGCGCCGGCTTCGCCATCCCTCGCTCCACCATGGGTGCGTGGATTGGCGCATGCGGCGTGCAGTTGCAGCCCTTGGTCGATGGGCTACGCGCACAAATTGTTCAGCACCGCGTGCTTCAAGCCGACGAGACACCGGTCTCGATGTTGGTGCCCGGCAAACAGAAGACGCACCGATCCTATCTCTGGACTTACTGTCCTGGGGCGTTCGAGTCAATGAAGGGCGTGGTCTACGACTTCGCTGAGAGCCGTGCGGGAGAACATGCTCGTGCCTTCCTCGGCAACTGGCAGGGCAAGCTCGTTTGCGACGACTTCAGCGGATACAAAGCCTCATTCGCCCAGGGCGTGACGGAAATAGGCTGCATGGCGCATGCACGGCGCAAGTTTTACGAACTGCACGCGAGCAATAAAAGCCAGATTGCCGAAGAGGCGTTGACCCACATTGGGCAGCTCTACGACATCGAGCGCGAAGTACAAGATCTAGAACCCGATGAGCGTCACGAACGACGGCAGCGACGAAGTCGACCGATTGCCGATGCGCTCCATACATGGATGCTACTGCAACGTCAGCAGGTAAGCGAAGGGGCCGCAATCGCTAAGGCCCTCGACTACAGCCTACGTCGCTGGGAAGCACTCACGCGCTTCCTGGACGATAGCCAATTGCCCATTGATAACAACTGGGCAGAAAATCAAATTCGCCCGATCGCAACGGGGCGTTCATTGTGCACCTCCTTCTGAAACCTGGATAAACATTGGGATCTGGCCTTCGACATCGTTGCGACACGGGCGATACTTGCGCGCCAGTGCTGCGGTAACCGCTTCGCTGTGCAGATCGATCGTCCGAATCTGCCATGGGGCATCAGGCACGACCTGCTCGGCAGGCAGAATCCGATCGTTGATCAAACGCCGGATCATGTAGTGAGTGACACCAAGCTCCTTCGCTGCCTCAGACATCGTCAGCCAGTCGCCATCCTTATCTGCCGACTTGTAGGCGTGGATATCGCGGACATGCCGTACAGAGCTGACACGATGTGCGGTCCAGGTCTTGCCCTGTCCTGTGCGTATTCCCATGCGGTTCAGTGATGCAGCAATGTCCTCGTCGGACCATCGGGTTACCATGCTGCGAATAACCGCGAGCGCTTCGTCTGACGTACTGCAGCCATGCTCGCCAGTTCGCGGCCTGCGAATCCGTAGCCGGGAATGTTGACCGCCTTGCCAGTGGATCGTCAGAATGATTTCGCGTGTAGCCTCGTCGACGTCGGCAACGATATCGACGATGAGCGCGCGAACAAGCTGTTGACGTGTGCGCATGGCGACGCTCGGTGCATTCCACGCAGCATGAAGATCTTCGGCGAGCTTCGTAAAGTCAGGCAGGGGAGCCTGCGCCTTTGGTGCAGTCACCGTCTCCACGCGCGTCTGGCAGGCCTGTACACGACGTAATGCCGCTTCCCAGTTCTTCTCCAGCTGCGCGGCAATCAGGCGGTTCTCGGGATCACAGGCGGCGTAGCGCCGCTCAGCCAGCGTGGCCTCGTACTGGGCCTGCTGCAGTTCGAGTTCCACGATCTGTTGCTGCTCGTTCAGGGTATCCATGTGCATTTGCTCAGCCTGTTGTGCCGCTTCGATCGCCAATGGCTCCACGACGCGCAGAAGCTCCTTGCTGACAGTCGCATCGATACGGGAACCACCGAACCTCATACATCGCGCTGACGTGTCGAAGCGGTCACACCGGTACACGGCCTGCGGGATACGTCCAGCGTAGGCCACCGACAGGCGACGTCCACAGCGTGCGCAGGCAAGCAGGCCAGCGAGCAGCGCGCGGCCACCACGACCGGATTTTACGTCGCCCGCCTTGCCGTAAGCATTTGTCGCGAGCTTCTTCTGGTTGCGTTCAAACTCCGCCCAGTCGATGTAGCCTTCGTGGTGTTCCCGGAGCATGACGTCCCAGTTCTCAAACGGCTTGCGGTGCTTGTAGCTCTTGCGTGCCCGGCCTTCGACGATCGTCATCTGCTTGCCGCTCTTGCCATACGCGTAGACACCAGCATAGAACGGATTCTTGAGCACCGAAATCACGTTACGGTAGCGTATTGGAGTCCAGTCGACCCGCGTCAGCGTCCGGCCGTCAGAGGGGCGCGGGAAGTGGACCTGTTCAGCGTTCATCGACAGCAGAACCTGCCGCGCGCTGCCCAGTTGCCGGAAACGAGTAAAAATCAGGCGTATGACTTCCTGCAACCGTGCGTCTGGATCGAAACCCAGACCAACATCACGATGCCAGATATAGCCGACCGGCACGCTGATACGTAATTCACCACGGTGTGCCTTCTCTCGTTTGGCGTCGTGCATGCGCGTTCGAAGCACGTTGAGTTCGAATTCGCTGATGCTGCCCTTCATGCCAAGTAATAGCCGGTCATTTGCCCGGCAAGGATCGTACACACCGTCAAGGTCGATTACCCGCGCTTGAACGAGACCACAGAGCTCGAGCAGATGATGCCAGTCGCGTCCATTGCGGGCAAGGCGTGAGGCGTCCAGGCAAAGCACTGCGCCGACATCGCCTGCACACAATAACGCGACCAGACGATCAAAGCCCGGTCTCGCAACTGTGCCGCTCGCCGAGCGTCCCTGGTCGTCGTCGATGACTTCGACGTCGCGAAATCCATGTCGCTTTGCTTCCTGCACGAGGTCATACTGCCGGCGCCGGCTCTCGAGGTTCAGTTGGACCTGCGTTCGGCTGGACTGTCGGACATAAACTACCGCCTTGCGTTTAAGAAGATCTGCGGGCAAACGATCATCATTCGTCATCGTTACGCCCCTTCGCAGTCGGGATGCCCGCCGCCTGCATCAACAGGCATGCGAGATGCCTGAGCGTGTTTGCCCGTTGCACCGCGTTCATCCCCTGAAGCTCGACCGCGTCGAACATCAGGTTCATCTGGGGCGGCATCGACCGCGATAACTGTTGACCTGCTGGAACGACGTTTGGCAGATTGCCCATTGCGTTTCTCCCGGACGTTGGTGGAACCGTCCGGAGAGTTTCCCCGCAAATGCAGATCGACCAGCAATTGATGCAGATTATGCAGTGTCGCTACGGTAACTCTCGGTTCGCCGAGAACCATCGCTGAACAAATCGCGGCATCGAGCATCCATCCCGCGATCATCCTGATTACACCGGGGTCCGCCTCCACATGGACGACCTGACCTCCGCCGCGACGCTCGATGTCTTTAACCTTGACGCGACGCCCATACAGCGGATGCCAACGATAATGAATCTCGACTTCCTGCCCGATATGGGCAGAATGAACGGGAAATTGCGCTGGGTCGGAAGAATTGGCTGTTCGCAGGTTCATTGCGGGCGGGCAAACGCGCGGCGGCGATCATGAGCCTCGTTCAGTCGGCCAAGCTCAATGGCCATGATCCGTATGCCTATCTCAAAGACGTACTGAATCGATTGCCGACCCATCCGGCACGGCAGATCGATGGCCTGTTGCCACACAACTGGCAGCCGACGCCAGCCTGACCACGCATCCACATCCCTCAAGATGGGATCACCAGCCGCTTACGAACAAGGAATCTCTCCTAATCCCGAAAACGCCATGGATCTCGAAGCATTACTCTCACGGCGCGAGGCACTGAACAAGGAAATCGCGCAGCAGATCGCGGCACAGCGTAATGACGCCCTCGCGGAGGTACGTAAAACGATAGCACTGTTCGGCTTCACTATCGCTGAACTAGACGTCCCGAAACCGCAAAAGTCCAAACTCAAAAATGTGAAGATCCAGCCGATCTACCGAGATCCAGAGACTGGCTGGACGTGGTCCGGTCGCGGCAAGCCGCCGAAGTGGATTGCCGGAAGGGATTACGATCAATTCTTGATCCAACGCACATCGTAACGGGCGAGCCTGAGCGCTTTCGCTTAGCCTGACGAAGCATCAGATTGCCCTAAGGTCCTCCGTGTCTTGCATCGATAGGCATTACCGCCTCCATGGCTTTTCAGCGCGCGTCGTCTTCATCTGACCAGGCTCGGTTTGGCCTATGAATTCCTGGAAGAGTCAGACAAGGCCGGGCTCAGCCCGGGTGGCATTGACGTCCGCGAATCAAACGAGTTTGTCGCTCATTCAGATATCCGAGTAGCAAGGCAGCAGGTCCTGATCGACCAGGCGGATCTCGATACGGTTGGCAATCTCGACGTGCTCAGGGTTGTCCGCAGAAAACACAGCGTCGGTCACGCTCACGATGATAGTGCCGGTTTGTTTGCTGCCGGCTTCGGGAACAGGAATCAGTGCGCGCGCTTCCGGCACCTGCTGCGTGGTGATAATCCTGGGCACATAGAGCATCCACCCGACGCCAGGTTTGTCGTCGAACACCTGCTTCTCGAAATAGCCTTTCGGCGAGACCTCCACAACCGCCGACTGGAACGTGGCAACAATCGCCTGAACGATGCGAGCCATATCATCGAACGATTGATAGCAGCCCTTCATGTCGATATCGAGGCTTACACGATCGGGCAGGACCTTTGCGTCTGACACTTGACACGAAATGGACGCTCCCTCGTTATCTCCGGTCGCAACGTTCCAGATCGCTGCATGGGAAACTGCTCGCCTTTTGCCGCTCGCTCGTGTCGTCAGGACTGCAAGCGCGGGAGTCGATGGTGAGCCGCTTTCGTCAAAGGCGGGATAGAGGCTTGCCTCTTCAAGCGAGTCTCCTGTGAGCCGCCAGTTGGGATGTGCCATCAACGGTTCGCTAGCCGACAAGGCGGCAACGAGCCGCGATTCCCGGGCAAGCATTTCCTGAAAATCGCGGGACGACAGCGAGGCGTCCCTGAACATCGCGTTTATTTCCATGTTCGAATCACGGTTGGTAGACAGCCTGGATGCCAAGGCGGGTAGCCAGCGGCATCATCTTTTTGTAGGCGAGCGGCGTCTGGAAGTACCACGTCAGGCGTGCCGGAGGATTCAGACGCACAACGCTACCCTGATCGACCATCTGATCTTCCATAGACCTGAAACCATCGAACCATTTGTCGGCCTTTGGAATCGACCCGTCAAGAAACTGATCGTAATTGCCTTTGGCTTCCTGAAGAAGGCAGTCGTCAGGCTGAAAGCCATCGAAGTCAATGTCGAGCCATTCCCATTCGTCGCTCCAGCGGCATTCCTCAGCATCGAATGCGAAACCAGTTATTCGGGCTTGGTAACGGTAGGAGTTCCAGTTCACGCCATGCTTACGCCTGATCTTGATGCCGGCCTCAGGCGGGCACTTCTTGCAACTCTCGCCGGTGCGCGGCAGCGTGCGCGCAACGGGTGCAGCCTTGCTGTCCTCCTTTGCCGTGTCGCCCGACAGGCTAGCTGTTCCCGCCGTTGCCGCTCCGCCCAATAAGGCTGCGCCAGCGCGCGCCAAGACTGGCCCAAGCTCGGCTACTGCGGCCTCCAATCCGGTCAACAATATTCCCGCCATTTATCGCTCCCCCTACAAACTCAGGATGTTGGATCTTCCAGCGCATGACGCGCAGATAGTCATGGAACCTTTCGTCTGCCGAGCGGCCAGGGCGTGTCAGCCGGGTGCGTGTGGCCGGCTTGTCGTAAAAACCCGGCGCGTAAGCTTCCAAACGCAGGAACGCGACGAGGTTGTCATCATCCCGAATACCAAACGCCCGTGCGGCCTTGAACGCGCGCCAGAGCCTCGGCGACAACGCTGAATCCTCGGCGAGCCGTGGGTCTGCCTTCACGAGATCTTCTCGCACCCGTTCCACAAAACCCTTGGCGTCGACCTCGGCGAGGGCGACTACCTGTTCGGCAGTCAACTCAAGCATGTGGATGCACCCTGAACAAATCGCCGTTGATCTGGACCAGCCAGTCGAACGTCGGCACAAAAAATTCTGCCCGCTGGGAAAACGACAGCAACCCGGCGATTTGGCGAATGACCCGTGCATCGTAAAAACGCAGCAGCGCCGTACGCCCATCCGGCATCCGGACATCCAGCCCCTCGCGCAGCTCGTGGGCGAGACCCCGAAATGGGTACGCGCTAATGAGCCACGACACTCCCTCTGCGCCGGCGGCTAGCGCGAGCAGCGTGCGCTTGATATCAACCGACGCGTCAGCGACATCGATCAGCCACGGGCCAGCATCGGCCAGCGAGGCGTCGGCGGTTCCATCAAACAAGGCGACAATGCCCGTTGATCGCTCGAGCGCGGTTGCACCAGGCGCTCGCGCATAGAGCAATGCATCGACGAGGGCGTAGAGCCGAACAGGCAGTGAAATTTCAAGCTGGCGTTGCGCAAAATACAGGTCGATCTTCGACGGCTCCACCGGCTACTCCCGCATCACAGTCGTTGCGCCGCTCTCGGCTGCCGCTTTGAGGCATTCCAGGCAAAGCGTTGGGCTGGGTGAAAGCGCTTGGCCCGTCGATGCGGCTGACGCCACTGCGGCGGCACCGGTGTATGGCACTGTCAGGTTGATGGGAAGGCGGCGGTAGAATGAAGTGATGAAGAAAACGAAATCGCTTTATCACGGTCACCGCTTCCCTGCTATCGTCATCAGCTGCGCGGTTCGGTGGTATTTCAGGTTCAGCCTGAGCCTGCGCGACGTCGAGGAGTTGTTGCTCGAGCGTGGTGTCGTAGTCACGTACGAAACGATCCGTTGCTGGTGCGACAAATTTGGCGCCAAATTCGCCCGGAGCGCCAAAGCAGCGAGGCCAAGGCCGGGCAGCATATGGCATCTGGACGAGATGTTCGTGACGCTGCGCGGCGAGCCGTATCTGTTGTGGCGAGCAGTCGACGAGCACGGCACCGAGCTTGATGTGCTGTTGCAAAAGCGGCGCGATAAGGCTGCGGCAAAGCGCTTCTTCCGAAGGGTGCTGCGCTCAAACCCGGTGCCGAGCAAGATCGTGACCGACCAGTTGCGCAGCTATCCGGCGGCGAAGGCTGACATTCCCGAACTCGCTCATGTGAAGCACGTGTTCGTCAAGGCGGCTGCACGTGTGAACAACCGCGCCGAGAACAGCCACCAGCCGACCCGCAGGCGCGAACGCCAGATGTGTGGCTTTCGCGATGCACGTCGCGCGCAAGCATTTCTCTCATGTTTTGGCCCGATCCGGCAGCACTTCGCGCTGCCCAGACATCAAATGAACGCGGCATGTCATCGTGCCGTACTCCAGGAACGTTTCGCCACATGGCATGGTTGGACTGTGACTGCCGCATCTCATAAAGCTATCTAATAAGGATAACTACGTTTGTGATAAGCAGCTGGCCTCTAGCCGTCAACTTGACAAAGCCGACATGCCGCGTTCATTTGATGTCTGGGCAGCGCGAAGTGCTGCCGGATCGGGCCAAAACATGAGAGAAATGCTTGCGCGCGACGTGCATCGCGAAAGCCACACATCTGGCGTTCGCGCCTGCGGGTCGGCTGGTGGCTGTTCTCGGCGCGGTTGTTCACACGTGCAGCCGCCTTGACGAACACGTGCTTCACATGAGCGAGTTCGGGAATGTCAGCCTTCGCCGCCGGATAGCTGCGCAACTGGTCGGTCACGATCTTGCTCGGCACCGGGTTTGAGCGCAGCACCCTTCGGAAGAAGCGCTTTGCCGCAGCCTTATCGCGCCGCTTTTGCAACAGCACATCAAGCTCGGTGCCGTGCTCGTCGACTGCTCGCCACAACAGATACGGCTCGCCGCGCAGCGTCACGAACATCTCGTCCAGATGCCATATGCTGCCCGGCCTTGGCCTCGCTGCTTTGGCGCTCCGGGCGAATTTGGCGCCAAATTTGTCGCACCAGCAACGGATCGTTTCGTACGTGACTACGACACCACGCTCGAGCAACAACTCCTCGACGTCGCGCAGGCTCAGGCTGAACCTGAAATACCACCGAACCGCGCAGCTGATGACGATAGCAGGGAAGCGGTGACCGTGATAAAGCGATTTCGTTTTCTTCATCACTTCATTCTACCGCCGCCTTCCCATCAACCTGACAGTGCCTCCGATGCCTTGGAATGCTATATTAAGTCCAAACGGTTTGATGAGCATCACGAGATGATATTTTTATCGTATAATCATAATGTTATAATCAGCATAGATGTTTGACGGAGGTCATCATGACCCTGCGAGACAAACTGAGAAAGACGCTCGACCGGAAAAAGTCCAATGTTTTCCTGCGGGCTGACTTCGAGGACCTGGGAAGCAATGCCCAGCTAAGTCGTGCGCTGCGCGATTTGGTCGACGAAGGTGCGGTAGTGAAAATCGGGGTAGGAATCTATGCCAAGGCCAAGCGAAGCGCCATTAGCGGAAAGCCGATTCCGGTCGAACCGGTCGAGTTTCTGGCTCCGAAAGCACTAAAGAAGCTGGGGGTTAAGGTGTATCCGAGTCGCCAGGCGGCGGCATATAACGCCGGTACGACGACGCAGATACCTGCCGGCGTGGTGATAAATACTGGGAACCGGCGCATCTCCCGCAAGCTCGGCTTCGGCCCCAAGACCATCGCATATGAAAACAATTACGATCGACCAACGGGAGTTGATCGACGCGCTGCTCGCTGAAAAAGATGTCGGCGGGCTTTCCGCTGCCATTCTCGAAAAGGACATCCACGTTACCGACGCCCTGCGCGCCATGTCAGCCATCGCGCACGACCATGTGCAGCTGGTCTTCTGTGGCGGCACGAGTCTCTCGAAGGCCTATGGCGTCATCGAGCGGATGTCGGAGGATATCGACCTCAAGATTGTGCTGTCTCCTTCCCATGGTCTCAGCGACAACGCATTGAGGAAGCATCTTTCCACATTGAAGGAAAAGATTGCCGCGGCGCTCACAGCGCTGGATTTCCAAGAAATTACGGACGCGGCCCGTGCCAGAAACGCCAATCGATATTTCGCGAGCAGTTGGACGTACTCATCGGTTTATGGGCCACATCAGAGCCTGCGTACGCATCTGAGCATCGAGTTCACCGTCCGGACGCCCGCCTTCGATACGTCCAGGCATCAGCTCGGCTATCTGGTCGATCGACTGGCTGAGCGGGCTGGCGAGCCCTTCGCCATGCAATGCGTTGCCGTGGAAGAAACCCTCGCGGAAAAAGTCCTCTCTTTTCTTCGCCGCTTTGCCGAACACCGGGCAAAGGTCCGTAAAGAATGGGACGAAACACTGGTACGGCATATCTACGACACTTCGCGTGTCGTGAATGTCGATCCGGGCGCAACTGATCGGGCCGCCGCACATTTCAGGAATCTCGTTGAATTTGACCGAACCGAGTTCCCGAGGCACAGAGCCTTTGCGGACGATCCCGCGGCGTGCATGAAGACCGCGCTCAACGAGATCGAGTCCGATATCCAGACGAGCCGCGAGTATGCCGACAGACTCATTCCGTTGGTGTATGGTCAGGACAAACCGACCTTCACCGAGGCCTTCGGTGTATTCCGCGGCGTCGCCAGCAAGTTGCTCGGCACACTTTAATCGCGTCTTAAACGGGGAAGGAGCGACAGATGCTGCACCCCAAGTCATGAAATAACCCATTCAACATGATGCAGTACTTTCCCAGCCAGCCTGGCGCGCCTGGAGCCCGATGAAATAGCAAGATCTTTCTAATTCAACCTGCTACAGCACCACAGCCCGTCCGTTTCCGGCGAATCTGGTTGCATCGCCATGCAACGGCATTCCGCCGTCTGACGCGACCTGACTACTAGGAGAGGTCCATTCCCCCCTCAGCTCATCTCACCATCCTTCCTCGCGCGCTTCAGCAGTTCGACCAGTTGCCCGACGCCGCCCACTCGGACATGCGTACCATAGTCGGCCTGTTCGGGATTTCCTTCCCGACCGTGTGGCGACATTCCCGGCCAGGCAGGATGCCGGCACCCCGAAAAATCGGGGTGCCGACCTGCGGGAACGTTGACAAGCTGCGTGCCCTGCTGATCGTTAATGCGCAGCAGACGCGCTGACCCGCCGCGCAAAGCGGCACACGAACAATCCAACTCCCATCCGACATTCCGTTCACAATCGGCGTTCTTCTTCATTCGTATCGGTTCCACCGAAAGGACGCCATGGATGCAATCTGGGTTGCGGCCGTCACTCCGCTAGTCACGTTTTTTCTCTCTATTGCTGGACTGGCCGGATTCATCGCCTATGCTGTTTTCCGCCTGAACTCCCCGCAGATCGTCCGAGAGAAAATATGGAGCGCTTTCGTCGGCGACAAGGATTTCAATGACGAAAGGCTGAAATCCTTCTCCGATCATCAACTCGATCTCGCCCGCTTCCGTGTCGTGTATGGCATACCCGCCCGATCTGTCCCGGACCTCCACCGCCTGCTGTCCTGGATGCGGCGCCACCAGTTCACCTCCACTGATATCAAACGCGCGCGCCGATGGATCGACCCGTCCAGGAGCCGTCCGCTCAACGCCCCGAGCTGGCTCTGTCTCGGACGCCTCGCCCTGGTCGCGATCCTGATCGCGGTGGCCTTCGTGCTGATTCTCGGCAAGGCAACCGATTCCAGCACCACCGCGATTCACATGCGTGTGTCCAAAACATGGATGTGGAGCGACGGCAAAAGCGTCGAAGGCATCCGGGGCCAGACATGGCGGATCGATGCTCAGTCCTGCAACCGGCATACGCTTCCAGCCACCTCGCTCACCGGCATGACCGCCGCCGAAACAACCGCCCTCTGCCACGGCATTCCCAGCGGAGACCTCCTGACGACCGTGAACCAAGGATTGCGGTATCAGCGGTGGAGTCTCTGCGCTATTTCTATTTTCCTCCTTTTAGCTGGCATCAGGATAGGCGTCATCCTGTGCTTCGGCATACACGCCAGAGAGCTCGTACAAAGACTGTCGGTGGCGCCGTCTCCGTCGGACCCCCAACGGACCAGGAAGGCACGCCTGCCATCGAACCACAGGAGAACATCGACATAATCCGGATGTCCCCGTCGCATCGACGCGGCCGGCCAGCGCGTTCACGCTCCATCCACACCCGCTGGTGGTTTGGTGCCTTGGAAAAAGTCGTAGGTGCAGGCCGCAAAACGGCATGATGCTTGTCTCACCTTTGTCGGCAGCAGCAGTGCTGCCGACCGGTGTACTTTGTCGTACGGCTCCCTCAAGCGTGTCTAGAAGCGTGACTTCCGGCCGCTATGAATCGCCCCGCGGCGATTCATCTCCATCAATCAGATCTGGTTCCCTTAGAATCACCGATAGCGGAAGCGTGAGCCATCGCGAAGCGTGATCTGGAACCTGGCGCGGTACTAAGGCGCATAGGCGAGGCTGATTAGAGAGGATGGCGATGAAGTAGGAGGCGGCACGTGCCGTTCGTGTTCGGCAAACCGGGCCCCGAATTTATCGCACCACCGCCGTATCGATTCGTAGCTCGCTACGATGCCACGCTCAAGCAGCAGCTCTTCGATATCGCGAAAACTCAGCGAGAAGTGGAACTACCAGCGCACGGCTAGCGCGCCTGTCAATCCAGCTGCAAATCGGCGGGCGCGCGGGTTCCCGAGGTGTCACGCTCGCGGCCGGCCGCGCCGAGAGTCCTGCCGTCGTGCGAATCGTCAGAACGCGTTATCCTGTTGCTCAAAAAATCCACCCAACAATCGCACGCGCCATGCATATTTTTGTGCCCGACACCAACTTCTTCCTGCAATGTCTTGATTATCAGACGCTCGACTGGTCGCTCGCAACGGAAGAACTTGTTATCACAATCGCGGTTCCGCGCACGGTACAGCGCGAAATCGATCGCCACAAGGACGGCGGTAACGCGCGTCGTGCAACTAGAGCGCGCAAGGCCTGGAGCATTTTCGCGCAGGTGATCGATTCCAACGATAACCAGATTACCGTCACAGCTGGAAAGCGTACTATCAGCCTTGAACTGCTGATGCCCAAAATCAAGGCCGAGGATTTCCCCGACCTCGATCTGCAAAACCCAGATGACCAAATCGTGTCAGAAGTACTCTGGTTGCGACAGCAACGCAGCGAGGACGGGGTAACGTTCATTTCAAACGACACGGCTGCGCTCGCAACCGCAAAGTCACAGAAAATTCCCTTCCAGCGTCTGCCAGAGCAATGGATGCTGCCGCCCGAAACGGACAACCGCGACAAGACGATCGAAGAGCTTCGTAAAAGCGTCGCACGCCTATCGTCCCAGCATCCCGAACTTGCTTTTAATTTGCACCATCAACCCGAAAAACAGGTCTCGGCGCAGGTAACGCTTTTTCCCGCACTGACAGCAACAGAGATTGACTCGCTGGCGCACGAATTTAGTGCTCAGTTTCCGATGACCACAGATTTCCCGCAGGAAGCCCCTTTGCGGAAAAACGGGAGCATATACGATCTGGTGAGTAGAAGCCTGAACTCGCTGGAGCGGTGGCAACCTGCGGATGCCCGTGAGGTCAAGCATTATCAGGAGAAGGCGTATCCGGCGTGGTTGCAACAGATACGGTCTGATCTGGCAACGATCCACCATCGATTGAACGGTAATCTACTTTCAAAGTTCGGGCTTGAACTTGCGAATACCGGCCAGCAGTCGGCGAACAATCTGCTTGTCACTTTCCAGGCCAAGGGTGAAATCATTTTCGGTGTGCCGTTGCGGCGCGGCGATGAAGAAGACACCGTTCAAGAAAAGCCCGCATTCACCCCGCCGCCAACCCCGCCGGCCGGCGCGTACGTAAATATTGCAGATCCCTTTCTAGCCATCAACGCTGCAAAAGACCACTTCGCGCGAAACTTTGAAAGCAATGCGGTCGATCTGACGGGCCTATGGAAGGAACAGCGCCATGATCCCAATGCTTTTTACTGGAAGCCGCATCGTCCGAAACAGAGAACGACGGAGTGGGTGCTGGAATGCGACGAATTTCGCCACCAGCACGAACCTTATGCCACAGATATAAGTTTTCTACCGACCACCGAGGCGGTAGGCAACGTGACCGGCGCAATACGGTGCCTGGCACACGCATCAAACCTCCCCGAGCGGGTTGAACTGGTCATCCCGGTGCGCATCCAGATCTCGCGTGGGGACACGGTTGATCAGGTACGAAAAGAGCTATTTGGATTTTGATTCCCAGCGCGAACGTGAACAGCCCGGAAGCGGTCGACGTCGGGCTCTATCTACTGCATGGACTGCAGAACGATGGCGACGGAAATCGGTTTCGGCATTCGCGACACTGGCAGAGGCAACGGGTTTGTGAGTCAAATAAGTCTAGAGGGGATGCGGACATTTTCTTGGACTGATTTACGCCGTCAACCCAAGGCTTTCACGATACTCAATAGGACTCAGATAACCAAGTGAGCGGGTGCACTTTATATTGACGATGCGTGCGACGACAGATTCGAGAGACGGACGAGTTTGCGACCGACCGTTCCTCCCGTTGTGTGGACCCCCGGGATATTACGCCTCTTACCCATAAAAAAACCCCCGTGGCGAAACGGGGGTTTCGGGTAGCACCAGCACGCTTACCGGGTCGGGCCGGCAAATACCGTCGGTAGACCGTGCTTGGACTCCCATTTCGCGGCCGACTGCGCGCGCGCGCGCAGCGCGTCGGCGCTCAGACCAGGCTTGGCCAGCGCAGCCTCGACTCGCCGTTTCGCTGCCTGCAACTCACCCCGCTGCTGCGCCGTCAAGGATTCCGCAGAAGCAGACGACTTGATGATGGACAACACAACGCCGACACCGCGTTTGCGGCGCGCCGATACCTTCGTTGCAGGTGTGCCCAATATAGGTCGCTTCACGCGACGCTTTTTTTCAGGGACGAGTGCCATTTGCTTTCCTCCAGATTCCATCCTACTGGACTTCCACATCTTTGAACATGGCCGTGGTTTTTCGTTCCCGCTTTTTCGCCAGCTTGTAGCCGAATTCGTCTCGGTAGGGCACTGTCAGGTTGATGGGAAGGCGGCGGTAGAATGAAGTGATGAAGAAAACGAAATCGCTTTATCACGGTCACCGCTTCCCTGCTATCGTCATCAGCTGCGCGGTTCGGTGGTATTTCAGGTTCAGCCTGAGCCTGCGCGACGTCGAGGAGTTGTTGCTCGAGCGTGGTGTCGTAGTCACGTACGAAACGATCCGTTGCTGGTGCGACAAATTTGGCGCCAAATTCGCCCGGAGCGCCAAAGCAGCGAGGCCAAGGCCGGGCAGCATATGGCATCTGGACGAGATGTTCGTGACGCTGCGCGGCGAGCCGTATCTGTTGTGGCGAGCAGTCGACGAGCACGGCACCGAGCTTGATGTGCTGTTGCAAAAGCGGCGCGATAAGGCTGCGGCAAAGCGCTTCTTCCGAAGGGTGCTGCGCTCAAACCCGGTGCCGAGCAAGATCGTGACCGACCAGTTGCGCAGCTATCCGGCGGCGAAGGCTGACATTCCCGAACTCGCTCATGTGAAGCACGTGTTCGTCAAGGCGGCTGCACGTGTGAACAACCGCGCCGAGAACAGCCACCAGCCGACCCGCAGGCGCGAACGCCAGATGTGTGGCTTTCGCGATGCACGTCGCGCGCAAGCATTTCTCTCATGTTTTGGCCCGATCCGGCAGCACTTCGCGCTGCCCAGACATCAAATGAACGCGGCATGTCATCGTGCCGTACTCCAGGAACGTTTCGCCACATGGCATGGTTGGACTGTGACTGCCGCATCTCATAAAGCTATCTAATAAGGATAACTACGTTTGTGATAAGCAGCTGGCCTCTAGCCGTCAACTTGACAAAGCCGTGAGGCGGATAGAATGTGGAGATGACAACGACCCGATCCCCGTACCACGGCTACCGCTTTCCGGCGGCCATCATCAGCTGCGCGGTACGCTGGTATCACCGCTTCACCCTGAGCCTGCGCGACATCGAGGAGTTGCTACTCGAGCGTGGCGTGAGCGTGACATATGAATCGGTGCGTAACTGGTGCGACCGGTTCGGCGCGCAGTTTGCGCATTGCGCGAAAGCCGTGCGCCGCAGGCCGGGCTCAACGTGGCACCTCGATGAGCTGTTCGTGAAGCTGCGCGGTGAGCCTTATGTGTTGTGGCGCGCCGTGGATGAGCACGGCATGGAACTCGACGTGCTGTTGCAGAAGAAGCGCGACAAGGCCACCGCGAAACGTTTCTTCCGGCAGATCCTGCGCTCAAATCCGGCACCCCGGAAGATCGTCACCGACCAGCTAAGCAGCTATCCGGCCGCGAAAGCGGAGCTGCCGGAACTGGCCGGAGTGAAGCATGTGTTCGTGAAGGCTTGTGCGCGGGTCAATAACCGGGCAGAAAACAGTCACCAACCGACGCGCCGGCGTGAGCGCCAGATGCAGGGTTTTCGCGATCCGCAGCGCACCCAGGCTTTCCTTTCCCGCTTCGGTACGATCCGGCAACACTTCGCGTTGCCGCGTCATCGCATGAGTTCGGCCGGCCACCGCACCCAGCTGAAGGAGCGGATCGACAGCTGGTATCGATGGAGCGCGGCCGCTCTGTCCGGCCGCGCCTTATAATCCACAGGACTCCTGCACGCTACCGATCCGCTTGTCTTCCCGCCAGTAACTTGACAAAGCCCTGATACGGCTTAAAAGCTTGGCTGATAAACAAAGTGACTGATTGATTGTGTCATAGACGACGAGTTTGTGGCCCACGCCGATAGCAGTTCGACGGGTTGAGTTGACATCTTTATTTCGCGAGCCTGTAAGCCCCATGCAGTATGGCACACAGCGCACCCGGGACGCTACGGAGCGCCAATTGACAACTTTATAGACGCAAAAGTGACAAATTTAATGCGTTCTACGCCACCGGAGGATCCGACGCGCAGTGATCCAACCACGCCGCTGATCGGCCGTGTCTCGGGCGAGGATTTGCGGCCGCTGGAACCGCGCTCATTGGCGCTGGCGTTCAAGCTGATATTTACCCGTGCCGCCGGCGCGTTGCTTCTTGAAGATCCGCACGCGGCCGCACGCTTGGCAAAAGCGTCGACGCATTGGCTGCGGCACACATTTGGCACGCGGGCCATCGAAGCGGGCACGCCACTAGACATCGTGCAGGAGAACCTTGGCCATGTCTCGCCGGCGACGACCGCCATCTATGTCACAACGGAATTAGATCGCCGCATTCGGGCGCTTGAGGAGGCGTTTTGATTGCGAAGGCACACCACGAAACCGACTAGGCGAACCTTTTAACCGGTTTTTTCCCCTTTGCTGAAGCGCTCACTACGAGACTCTCAACGATCTTGCCTATTTGCAACAAAGTCTACTACAAGTCGTTTCGAGGCAAGGTCAGTGGGCCGCCAACGGCATAAATCCTTGCATTCCTGGTGACTGATATCGCGCTGAAGAGACCTTGGAATCGGAATTGACACGGAAGATCGCCACCGAATTACGCAACGCTTGAGCTTGATCTGCCATGGCGCGAGCCGCAGCCGTCGCCTGCTCGACCAGGGCGGCATTTTGCTGTGTCACTTCGTCCATCTGACTTACTGCAACGTTCACCTGTTCGATCCCGATAGTTTGCTCGTTGGAAGCCGAGGCGATCTCTCCCATTATGTCGGTTACCCGTTTGACCGAGCGCACGACTTCACTCATTGTCTGTCCTGCATTTTTTACCAGTGCCTCGCCGGCAGTCACATGCTTTACCGATGTGCCTATCAGTTCAGTGATTTCTTTTGCCGCAGCCGCACTACGTTGCGCTAGCGTGCGCACTTCGCCCGCTACCACGGCGAATCCACGACCTTGCTCTCCAGCTCGTGCGGCCTCTACCGCTGCATTCAGTGCGAGGATATTGGTCTGAAATGCAATGCCCTCTATCACGGTGATGATTTCGGCGACTTTTGAGGAGCTCGTGGCGATGTCCTGCATCGTGGTAACGACGCTCCCCACGACCTCTCCCCCTGTCGCAGCTGTCTCAGAAGCAGTATTAGCCAGCGTGCTGCCTTGGCGTGCATTCTCTGTATTCTGACGAACCGTCGCTGTAATTTGTTCCATGCTGGCCGCGGTCTCTTCTAACGAGGCGGCCTGTTCCTCGGTGCGTTGCGACAGGTCTACGTTGCCTTGTGAAATTTCTCCCGCAGCAACTGAAATAGACTCCGCAGAGGTCTTGATGCCAGAGACAATCTCGCTCAAATTGGTCCGCATCGTTTCAAGTGATGCCATTAGGCTTGTGTTGTCATCGGCGGCAACGTGAACTTTTTGGGTCAAATTGCCCTCCGCGATCTGCCGTGCCATATTCTGCGCCACAGTCGGCTCACCACCCAACTGCTTCAGAATACTGCGAGTAATGAAAACGGCTAGGAATGCACCCAATAAAAGTGAAAGCCCGACGATCGACCACGCAGCGACTTGGATAGCGTGGTAGGTACTATTTGCTTCTTCGGTGGCTTGTGCGTTTAACTGATCTTCGAAATCAGCGAGCTCATTTAGGCGTAACAACCAGGCAGCCTGTTTTGGCCGTGCTTCTTGAAGCAATACCTTTATTGCTTCTTCGGGCTTATTTGCCATGCCTAAGGCAATGGCCTTATCCATCAAGGGTACGGTAGCGGCGTTGTCTAACTTAAGTTGGGCATAAAGCGCTCGTTCGCGCTCTGTCGTGCCCGCTTCTGTTGAGAACATCTTGCCCAGAGCGTCGTCGGCGTCCGCATAAATTTTCTTTTGCTTCTCTACGCGCCTTGACTCTTGCGCCAGTGCGGCCGTGTCGGTCAGCAGTGCAATGTTGCGAATCGCGATTGCGCGATCCGCAACGGAGGCTTTCATATCCTTGGCATACTTCGATTCCAAGTTGTTGACACGCGCTATACCATCAAGCCTAGTGTGAAGCATGGACATGCCGTAGAAGCCTACCAAGGCGATCATGAGCAACAGAAACAGAACGCTTCCAAAACCAATTGCCAGGCGGGTCGATACTTTTGAGTTGTTCATCGCATTTTTATAGAAAAGTTAGTGAGATAACAACAACGCGTCGGCGAAAGCGATATTTACGGTTGGGGTGTTAATCAAGCCAGACCGAATAAGGGTTCCACGAGGCGATGCGCCAAATTGCCTAACGGCACAAGCCACCGCGACTAGCAGCGAATGTGCCATATTTATCATTTTCTTAGGTACGTATCGTATCTGCAAACTATTTGCTAAATAAATTCCAAATAAATGATGTTATTTTGCAACACATTCTTTAAATGTAAGAAAGTTTTTGTTCGGCAGGTTTCATTTTTACCATTTTTAGACAGCTGGTATGCCGATAGATGACGTATCAGAAAGGGGGGTAGTGACCACATAGCAGCCAAAAGGGCTTTGTCAAGTTGACGGCTAGAGGCCAGCTGCTTATCACAAACGTAGTTATCCTTATTAGATAGCTTTATGAGATGCGGCAGTCACAGTCCAACCATGCCATGTGGCGAAACGTTCCTGGAGTACGGCACGATGACATGCCGCGTTCATTTGATGTCTGGGCAGCGCGAAGTGCTGCCGGATCGGGCCAAAACATGAGAGAAATGCTTGCGCGCGACGTGCATCGCGAAAGCCACACATCTGGCGTTCGCGCCTGCGGGTCGGCTGGTGGCTGTTCTCGGCGCGGTTGTTCACACGTGCAGCCGCCTTGACGAACACGTGCTTCACATGAGCGAGTTCGGGAATGTCAGCCTTCGCCGCCGGATAGCTGCGCAACTGGTCGGTCACGATCTTGCTCGGCACCGGGTTTGAGCGCAGCACCCTTCGGAAGAAGCGCTTTGCCGCAGCCTTATCGCGCCGCTTTTGCAACAGCACATCAAGCTCGGTGCCGTGCTCGTCGACTGCTCGCCACAACAGATACGGCTCGCCGCGCAGCGTCACGAACATCTCGTCCAGATGCCATATGCTGCCCGGCCTTGGCCTCGCTGCTTTGGCGCTCCGGGCGAATTTGGCGCCAAATTTGTCGCACCAGCAACGGATCGTTTCGTACGTGACTACGACACCACGCTCGAGCAACAACTCCTCGACGTCGCGCAGGCTCAGGCTGAACCTGAAATACCACCGAACCGCGCAGCTGATGACGATAGCAGGGAAGCGGTGACCGTGATAAAGCGATTTCGTTTTCTTCATCACTTCATTCTACCGCCGCCTTCCCATCAACCTGACAGTGCCCGCCTCACCCGTCAATTTGACATTGCCGATCGGAGCGCTAGGCAATAAGGCTGTATGGATGTACAGTATCATTCACGTTTGGAATTTTGGCAAACGCCACGCGGGAAGCTTCGTCAATGTGATGAAACTGGATGGCGCGATGCCGTAATTTTTACGGATGCGGTACCGTGTCATTCGCCGGAATGGATTGCTCGCGATGCGGTAGTTGCGCAAATGCGCGTCCCAAAAACGCAATACACTAAAAGCAATATCAAACAACTGATGAGCGGCGAGAGCGGGCGGACCCATAAAAAGGGCACTGTCAGGTTGATGGGAAGGCGGCGGTAGAATGAAGTGATGAAGAAAACGAAATCGCTTTATCACGGTCACCGCTTCCCTGCTATCGTCATCAGCTGCGCGGTTCGGTGGTATTTCAGGTTCAGCCTGAGCCTGCGCGACGTCGAGGAGTTGTTGCTCGAGCGTGGTGTCGTAGTCACGTACGAAACGATCCGTTGCTGGTGCGACAAATTTGGCGCCAAATTCGCCCGGAGCGCCAAAGCAGCGAGGCCAAGGCCGGGCAGCATATGGCATCTGGACGAGATGTTCGTGACGCTGCGCGGCGAGCCGTATCTGTTGTGGCGAGCAGTCGACGAGCACGGCACCGAGCTTGATGTGCTGTTGCAAAAGCGGCGCGATAAGGCTGCGGCAAAGCGCTTCTTCCGAAGGGTGCTGCGCTCAAACCCGGTGCCGAGCAAGATCGTGACCGACCAGTTGCGCAGCTATCCGGCGGCGAAGGCTGACATTCCCGAACTCGCTCATGTGAAGCACGTGTTCGTCAAGGCGGCTGCACGTGTGAACAACCGCGCCGAGAACAGCCACCAGCCGACCCGCAGGCGCGAACGCCAGATGTGTGGCTTTCGCGATGCACGTCGCGCGCAAGCATTTCTCTCATGTTTTGGCCCGATCCGGCAGCACTTCGCGCTGCCCAGACATCAAATGAACGCGGCATGTCATCGTGCCGTACTCCAGGAACGTTTCGCCACATGGCATGGTTGGACTGTGACTGCCGCATCTCATAAAGCTATCTAATAAGGATAACTACGTTTGTGATAAGCAGCTGGCCTCTAGCCGTCAACTTGACAAAGCCGGGAACGGCATGCGACAACTAGCTAGACAAACACCGCTACTTGCATGTTATGAACCAATGTAGTAACATTGCTACATTGGTTTTGTAGGAGGTATGATATGAGCATTTCGACCTTTACCAGTCGGGAATTCAACCAATCGGCCAGTGAAGCTAAAAAGGCGTCTCTAAATGGCCCCGTTTTTATCACTGATCGCGGCAAACCCTCGCATGTCCTTTTAAGCATCGACGAATACCGCAAGCTTTCAGGTGGAGCGATCACGTTGGCCGATGCACTAGCTCAACGGAGCGAGTCAAATGTCGAGTTCGAAGTGCCGCGCGTGGGCAAGCTTTTTCGTGAAGTGGACCTTTCCTGATGTTTTTGCTCGACACGAACGTTATCTCTGAACTGCGCGTACCGAAGCGCGCCAATGCCAATGTGCTCGCCTGGGCGGCGTCTCAACCCGTCGCGGCACAATTCATTTCGACTGTCACGGTATTCGAACTCGAACTTGGTGTTTTGCAAAAAGAGCGAAAGGATGCGGCCCAAGGGGCTGTTCTACGTACCTGGCTTGACGATCAGGTTTTGCCGCAGTTCGCGGGCCGCGTGCTTGCTTTTGACCAAACGGTAGCGCTGCAGAGTGCAAAGCTGCATGTACCGGACCCTCGCTCAGACCATGACGCGGTGATCGCAGCAACCGCGCTCGTGCATGGCATGACGGTCGTTACACGTAACACAGACGATTTCATTTTGACAGGCGTCCCTCTTTTGAATCCTTGGGAGTTTGGGGCAGTCTAACAATCGACACCGCGTATAGCCGGTGAAATAACGCAATATGCAATACATGGGTGAGTGCGCAGTAAATACTTGCCGCTCGCTCATTGTCTCGGCTTGCTTTCGGCAACGGCTGCTTAGGGCCTCATTTTGTTTATCGACGGCGTGGAAGCCGAAAGACCGTTATGGCCGAGGGCTTTGTCAAGTTGACGGCTAGAGGCCAGCTGCTTATCACAAACGTAGTTATCCTTATTAGATAGCTTTATGAGATGCGGCAGTCACAGTCCAACCATGCCATGTGGCGAAACGTTCCTGGAGTACGGCACGATGACATGCCGCGTTCATTTGATGTCTGGGCAGCGCGAAGTGCTGCCGGATCGGGCCAAAACATGAGAGAAATGCTTGCGCGCGACGTGCATCGCGAAAGCCACACATCTGGCGTTCGCGCCTGCGGGTCGGCTGGTGGCTGTTCTCGGCGCGGTTGTTCACACGTGCAGCCGCCTTGACGAACACGTGCTTCACATGAGCGAGTTCGGGAATGTCAGCCTTCGCCGCCGGATAGCTGCGCAACTGGTCGGTCACGATCTTGCTCGGCACCGGGTTTGAGCGCAGCACCCTTCGGAAGAAGCGCTTTGCCGCAGCCTTATCGCGCCGCTTTTGCAACAGCACATCAAGCTCGGTGCCGTGCTCGTCGACTGCTCGCCACAACAGATACGGCTCGCCGCGCAGCGTCACGAACATCTCGTCCAGATGCCATATGCTGCCCGGCCTTGGCCTCGCTGCTTTGGCGCTCCGGGCGAATTTGGCGCCAAATTTGTCGCACCAGCAACGGATCGTTTCGTACGTGACTACGACACCACGCTCGAGCAACAACTCCTCGACGTCGCGCAGGCTCAGGCTGAACCTGAAATACCACCGAACCGCGCAGCTGATGACGATAGCAGGGAAGCGGTGACCGTGATAAAGCGATTTCGTTTTCTTCATCACTTCATTCTACCGCCGCCTTCCCATCAACCTGACAGTGCCGGCATGTCATCGTGCCGTACTCCAGGAACGTTTCGCCACATGGCATGGTTGGACTGTGACTGCCGCATCTCATAAAGCTATCTAATAAGGATAACTACGTTTGTGATAAGCAGCTGGCCTCTAGCCGTCAACTTGACAAAGCCATAAAAAGCGCGGATCTTTACGTGAAGAGATGCCCGTTGTCACCCGCTGGATCGACGAGATGCGCGCGGCATTTGGTGCGGATACGATCGATCAGGCGATCCGATCTGGGGTAGGGGGAGAACCCACGTTCTACGCGAGAGAAAACGGGCGAGAGTTGGGCGTGAAATGTCCTCCCTCCCGCTTTGACGGTTTGCCGGGTATTTCGTCCCTTCACCGCGGTTGGTGCCGCGGTTGTCATGGCGAGTGTGTTGGTACTGCTCGCGAATGTGAGCGCTCACCGGCGTCTGCGGATTTTTGAGGCAATAAGGGCACTTGGGTTCTAAACCCCGTAGTATTTTTCTCGCTCCTTCGAATCTAGCGAGTCTGTAAGCTCGTGGTGCAATAGCGAAATGGCACGTCCGAGGTAAGCGGCCGGTCATCCCATCTAGCGTCCGACATTAGCGTGTAAGAGCATACGTGTCCACGATCATGGAAGCGGGCACGTGCACCCTAATAAAGAGCCGTCCCGTAAAGGACGAACCCATCGTACCTATTCCCCTGAATTTCGCGCCGACTTGGTCGCTCAAAGTCAGCAACTCGGCATGTCGTGCTCCGCACTCGCGATCTCGCATGGCATGAATCCCAATGTACTGCGTCGTTGGATCAAGGAAGCTGATCGTAAGCGGCCGGTCATCCCATCTAGCGTCCGACATTAGCGTGTAAGAGCATACGTTTCCACGATCATGGAAGCGGGCACGTGTACCCTATAGAAGAGCAGTCCCATAAAGGCAGAACCCGTCGTACCTATTCGCGTGAATTTCGCTCCGATCTGGTCGCACAAAGTCAGCAACTCGGCATGTCGTGCTCCGCACTCGCGATCTCGCATGGCATGAATCCCAATGTGCTGCGTCGTTGGATCAAAGAATCTGGGCAGACACCCGCACCGAAGAAGGCAACGCAGCATATTGATACGGTGCCGGCCTTCATCCCGTTGCCAATGGCAGTAACGTCACCTGCGCCCGAGAGCCCCTCGGTGCCGGTGCGCATCGAAGTTCAGCGCAACGGCATCACGATTGCCATTGATTGGCCTGCTGAGCGCCTGAACGACAGTGCCGCCTGGGTGCGGGAGATTTTACGGTGATCCGTATCGACGCCATCTGGCTCGCCATCGAGCCCATGGACATGCGTGCCGGCACCGAGACCGCACTGGCACGTGTGGTCAAGGTCTTCGGCGCCGCACACCCGCACCATGCCTATGTGTTTGCCAATGGCCGAGCCAATCGGATCAAGGTGCTTGTGCATGATGGATTTGGCGTGTGGCTGGCAGCCAGGCGTTTGAACACGGGCCGCTTCGTCTGGCCGCAACGTGGCGTCGGGCAACCATTGCCACTGTCCTCGGAACAACTCGCAGCACTGGTGCTCGGCCTACCTTGGCAACGCCTGGGAGAAGACGCGGTCGTGCGTGTCACCTGAAGGACAATCGGCACGTGCGCCAATAGGCGAGGTCCTCTTGCCCTGGCACAATAGCGCCTATGATCGATCCGACACAACTCCAGTCCATGAGCGCAGAAGAACTGCGTGCACTGGCCGTGCAGTTGATATCGGATGTGCGTCACAAAGAGGCCGTCAACGCGAAGCTCACTCACGAGATCGCGGTACTGCGGCGTTTGCAGTTCGCTGCCAAGAGCGAGAAGTTGCCGCCCGAGCAGCGTAGCTTGCTCGATGAGGCGATCGATGCCGACCTGATCGCCGTCGAACACGAACTCGCGCACATGTCCGGGCAGCCGCCGCGCGAGACCGAGGCGAACAAGCCGCGTCGCGCGGCGCTCCCAGCAGCATTGCCGCGCGTCGTTTTACACCACGAACCCGAGTCAACGCTGTGCCAGTGCGGCTGCCAACTCAAACGCATTGGCGAGGATGTCAGCGAGAAGCTGGACTATACGCCGGGCGTGTTCACGGTCGAGCGACACATCCGGGGCAAGTGGGCGTGTGCGAAGTGCGAGACGCTGATCCAAGCCCCCGTCGACGCGCACGTCATCGATAAAGGCATTCCTACGGCTGGGCTGTTGGCCCACGTATTGGTCGCGAAATACAGCGATCATCTCCCGCTTTACCGCCAAGAGCGCATCTTCGAGCGCGCGGGCTTCGCCATCCCTCGCTCCACCATGGGCGCGTGGATTGGCGCATGCGGGGTGCAGTTGCAGCCGTTAGTTGACGCCCTGCGTGCGCAAATTGTTCAGCACCGCGTGCTGCAAGCGGACGAAACACCGGTCTCGATGCTGGTGCCAGGCAAACAGAAGACGCACCGATCCTATCTCTGGACTTACTGTCCTGGCGCGTTCGAGTCAATGAAGGGCGTGGTCTACGACTTCGCTGAGAGCCGTGCGGGAGAACATGCTCGTGCCTTCCTCGGCAACTGGCAGGGCAAGCTCGTTTGCGACGACTTCAGCGGATACAAAGCCTCATTCGCCCAGGGCGTGACGGAAATCGGCTGCATGGCGCATGCACGGCGCAAGTTCTACGAGTTGCACGCGAGCAATAAAAGCCAGATTGCCGAAAAGGCACTGCAACACATTGGGCAGCTCTACGACATCGAGCGCGAAGTACAAAATCTAGAACCCGATGAGCGTCACGAACGACGACAGAAACGAAGTCGGCCCATTGCCGATGCGCTTCATACTTGGATGCTGCTGCACCGTCAGCAAGTGAGCGAAGGCTCGGCGATTGCCAAGGCGCTCGACTACAGCCTACGTCGCTGGGAAGCGCTCACGCGATTCTTGGACGATAGCCAATTGCCCATTGATAACAACTGGGCAGAAAATCAAATTCGCCCGATCGCAACGGGGCGTTCATTGTGCACCTCCTTCTGAAACCTGGATAAACATTGGGATCTGGCCTTCGACATCGTTGCGACACGGGCGATACTTGCGCGCCAGTGCTGCGGTAACCGCTTCGCTGTGCAGATCGATCGTCCGAATCTGCCATGGGGCATCAGGCACGACCTGCTCGGCAGGCAGAATCCGATCGTTGATCAAACGCCGGATCATGTAGTGAGTGACACCAAGCTCCTTCGCTGCCTCAGACATCGTCAGCCAGTCGCCATCCTTATCTGCCGACTTGTAGGCGTGGATATCGCGGACATGCCGTACAGAGCTGACACGATGTGCGGTCCAGGTCTTGCCCTGTCCTGTGCGTATTCCCATGCGGTTCAGTGATGCAGCAATGTCCTCGTCGGACCATCGGGTTACCATGCTGCGAATAACCGCGAGCGCTTCGTCTGACGTACTGCAGCCATGCTCGCCAGTTCGCGGCCTGCGAATCCGTAGCCGGGAATGTTGACCGCCTTGCCAGTGGATCGTCAGAATGATTTCGCGTGTAGCCTCGTCGACGTCGGCAACGATATCGACGATGAGCGCGCGAACAAGCTGTTGACGTGTGCGCATGGCGACGCTCGGTGCATTCCACGCAGCATGAAGATCTTCGGCGAGCTTCGTAAAGTCAGGCAGGGGAGCCTGCGCCTTTGGTGCAGTCACCGTCTCCACGCGCGTCTGGCAGGCCTGTACACGACGTAATGCCGCTTCCCAGTTCTTCTCCAGCTGCGCGGCAATCAGGCGGTTCTCGGGATCACAGGCGGCGTAGCGCCGCTCAGCCAGCGTGGCCTCGTACTGGGCCTGCTGCAGTTCGAGTTCCACGATCTGTTGCTGCTCGTTCAGGGTATCCATGTGCATTTGCTCAGCCTGTTGTGCCGCTTCGATCGCCAATGGCTCCACGACGCGCAGAAGCTCCTTGCTGACAGTCGCATCGATACGGGAACCACCGAACCTCATACATCGCGCTGACGTGTCGAAGCGGTCACACCGGTACACGGCCTGCGGGATACGTCCAGCGTAGGCCACCGACAGGCGACGTCCACAGCGTGCGCAGGCAAGCAGGCCAGCGAGCAGCGCGCGGCCACCACGACCGGATTTTACGTCGCCCGCCTTGCCGTAAGCATTTGTCGCGAGCTTCTTCTGGTTGCGTTCAAACTCCGCCCAGTCGATGTAGCCTTCGTGGTGTTCCCGGAGCATGACGTCCCAGTTCTCAAACGGCTTGCGGTGCTTGTAGCTCTTGCGTGCCCGGCCTTCGACGATCGTCATCTGCTTGCCGCTCTTGCCATACGCGTAGACACCAGCATAGAACGGATTCTTGAGCACCGAAATCACGTTACGGTAGCGTATTGGAGTCCAGTCGACCCGCGTCAGCGTCCGGCCGTCAGAGGGGCGCGGGAAGTGGACCTGTTCAGCGTTCATCGACAGCAGAACCTGCCGCGCGCTGCCCAGTTGCCGGAAACGAGTAAAAATCAGGCGTATGACTTCCTGCAACCGTGCGTCTGGATCGAAACCCAGACCAACATCACGATGCCAGATATAGCCGACCGGCACGCTGATACGTAATTCACCACGGTGTGCCTTCTCTCGTTTGGCGTCGTGCATGCGCGTTCGAAGCACGTTGAGTTCGAATTCGCTGATGCTGCCCTTCATGCCAAGTAATAGCCGGTCATTTGCCCGGCAAGGATCGTACACACCGTCAAGGTCGATTACCCGCGCTTGAACGAGACCACAGAGCTCGAGCAGATGATGCCAGTCGCGTCCATTGCGGGCAAGGCGTGAGGCGTCCAGGCAAAGCACTGCGCCGACATCGCCTGCACACAATAACGCGACCAGACGATCAAAGCCCGGTCTCGCAACTGTGCCGCTCGCCGAGCGTCCCTGGTCGTCGTCGATGACTTCGACGTCGCGAAATCCATGTCGCTTTGCTTCCTGCACGAGGTCATACTGCCGGCGCCGGCTCTCGAGGTTCAGTTGGACCTGCGTTCGGCTGGACTGTCGGACATAAACTACCGCCTTGCGTTTAAGAAGATCTGCGGGCAAACGATCATCATTCGTCATCGTTACGCCCCTTCGCAGTCGGGATGCCCGCCGCCTGCATCAACAGGCATGCGAGATGCCTGAGCGTGTTTGCCCGTTGCACCGCGTTCATCCCCTGAAGCTCGACCGCGTCGAACATCAGGTTCATCTGGGGCGGCATCGACCGCGATAACTGTTGACCTGCTGGAACGACGTTTGGCAGATTGCCCATTGCGTTTCTCCCGGACGTTGGTGGAACCGTCCGGAGAGTTTCCCCGCAAATGCAGATCGACCAGCAATTGATGCAGATTATGCAGTGTCGCTACGGTAACTCTCGGTTCGCCGAGAACCATCGCTGAACAAATCGCGGCATCGAGCATCCATCCCGCGATCATCCTGATTACACCGGGGTCCGCCTCCACATGGACGACCTGACCTCCGCCGCGACGCTCGATGTCTTTAACCTTGACGCGACGCCCATACAGCGGATGCCAACGATAATGAATCTCGACTTCCTGCCCGATATGGGCAGAATGAACGGGAAATTGCGCTGGGTCGGAAGAATTGGCTGTTCGCAGGTTCATTGCGGGCGGGCAAACGCGCGGCGGCGATCATGAGCCTCGTTCAGTCGGCCAAGCTCAATGGCCATGATCCGTATGCCTATCTCAAAGACGTACTGAATCGATTGCCGACCCATCCGGCACGGCAGATCGATGGCCTGTTGCCACACAACTGGCAGCCGACGCCAGCCTGACCACGCATCCACATCCCTCAAGATGGGATCACCAGCCGCTTACGAACAAGGAATCTCTCCTAATCCCGAAAACGCCATGGATCTCGAAGCATTACTCTCACGGCGCGAGGCACTGAACAAGGAAATCGCGCAGCAGATCGCGGCACAGCGTAATGACGCCCTCGCGGAGGTACGTAAAACGATAGCACTGTTCGGCTTCACTATCGCTGAACTAGACGTCCCGAAACCGCAAAAGTCCAAACTCAAAAATGTGAAGATCCAGCCGATCTACCGAGATCCAGAGACTGGCTGGACGTGGTCCGGTCGCGGCAAGCCGCCGAAGTGGATTGCCGGAAGGGATTACGATCAATTCTTGATCCAACGCACATCGTAACGGGCGAGCCTGAGCGCTTTCGCTTAGCCTGACGAAGCATCAGATTGCCCTAAGGTCCTCCGTGTCTTGCATCGATAGGCATTACCGCCTCCATGGCTTTTCAGCGCGCGTCGTCTTCATCTGACCAGGCTCGGTTTGGCCTATGAATTCCTGGAAGAGTCAGACAAGGCCGGGCTCAGCCCGGGTGGCATTGACGTCCGCGAATCAAACGAGTTTGTCGCTCATTCAGATATCCGAGTAGCAAGGCAGCAGGTCCTGATCGACCAGGCGGATCTCGATACGGTTGGCAA
Organism: Robbsia andropogonis; assembly: GCF_034047095.1. Lineage (NCBI taxonomy): Bacteria > Pseudomonadati > Pseudomonadota > Betaproteobacteria > Burkholderiales > Burkholderiaceae > Robbsia > Robbsia andropogonis. The sequence continues at coordinate 29,774 of NZ_CP139165.1, forward strand.
TCTCGACGTGCTCAGGGTTGTCCGCAGAAAACACAGCGTCGGTCACGCTCACGATGATAGTGCCGGTTTGTTTGCTGCCGGCTTCGGGAACAGGAATCAGTGCGCGCGCTTCCGGCACCTGCTGCGTGGTGATAATCCTGGGCACATAGAGCATCCACCCGACGCCAGGTTTGTCGTCGAACACCTGCTTCTCGAAATAGCCTTTCGGCGAGACCTCCACAACCGCCGACTGGAACGTGGCAACAATCGCCTGAACGATGCGAGCCATATCATCGAACGATTGATAGCAGCCCTTCATGTCGATATCGAGGCTTACACGATCGGGCAGGACCTTTGCGTCTGACACTTGACACGAAATGGACGCTCCCTCGTTATCTCCGGTCGCAACGTTCCAGATCGCTGCATGGGAAACTGCTCGCCTTTTGCCGCTCGCTCGTGTCGTCAGGACTGCAAGCGCGGGAGTCGATGGTGAGCCGCTTTCGTCAAAGGCGGGATAGAGGCTTGCCTCTTCAAGCGAGTCTCCTGTGAGCCGCCAGTTGGGATGTGCCATCAACGGTTCGCTAGCCGACAAGGCGGCAACGAGCCGCGATTCCCGGGCAAGCATTTCCTGAAAATCGCGGGACGACAGCGAGGCGTCCCTGAACATCGCGTTTATTTCCATGTTCGAATCACGGTTGGTAGACAGCCTGGATGCCAAGGCGGGTAGCCAGCGGCATCATCTTTTTGTAGGCGAGCGGCGTCTGGAAGTACCACGTCAGGCGTGCCGGAGGATTCAGACGCACAACGCTACCCTGATCGACCATCTGATCTTCCATAGACCTGAAACCATCGAACCATTTGTCGGCCTTTGGAATCGACCCGTCAAGAAACTGATCGTAATTGCCTTTGGCTTCCTGAAGAAGGCAGTCGTCAGGCTGAAAGCCATCGAAGTCAATGTCGAGCCATTCCCATTCGTCGCTCCAGCGGCATTCCTCAGCATCGAATGCGAAACCAGTTATTCGGGCTTGGTAACGGTAGGAGTTCCAGTTCACGCCATGCTTACGCCTGATCTTGATGCCGGCCTCAGGCGGGCACTTCTTGCAACTCTCGCCGGTGCGCGGCAGCGTGCGCGCAACGGGTGCAGCCTTGCTGTCCTCCTTTGCCGTGTCGCCCGACAGGCTAGCTGTTCCCGCCGTTGCCGCTCCGCCCAATAAGGCTGCGCCAGCGCGCGCCAAGACTGGCCCAAGCTCGGCTACTGCGGCCTCCAATCCGGTCAACAATATTCCCGCCATTTATCGCTCCCCCTACAAACTCAGGATGTTGGATCTTCCAGCGCATGACGCGCAGATAGTCATGGAACCTTTCGTCTGCCGAGCGGCCAGGGCGTGTCAGCCGGGTGCGTGTGGCCGGCTTGTCGTAAAAACCCGGCGCGTAAGCTTCCAAACGCAGGAACGCGACGAGGTTGTCATCATCCCGAATACCAAACGCCCGTGCGGCCTTGAACGCGCGCCAGAGCCTCGGCGACAACGCTGAATCCTCGGCGAGCCGTGGGTCTGCCTTCACGAGATCTTCTCGCACCCGTTCCACAAAACCCTTGGCGTCGACCTCGGCGAGGGCGACTACCTGTTCGGCAGTCAACTCAAGCATGTGGATGCACCCTGAACAAATCGCCGTTGATCTGGACCAGCCAGTCGAACGTCGGCACAAAAAATTCTGCCCGCTGGGAAAACGACAGCAACCCGGCGATTTGGCGAATGACCCGTGCATCGTAAAAACGCAGCAGCGCCGTACGCCCATCCGGCATCCGGACATCCAGCCCCTCGCGCAGCTCGTGGGCGAGACCCCGAAATGGGTACGCGCTAATGAGCCACGACACTCCCTCTGCGCCGGCGGCTAGCGCGAGCAGCGTGCGCTTGATATCAACCGACGCGTCAGCGACATCGATCAGCCACGGGCCAGCATCGGCCAGCGAGGCGTCGGCGGTTCCATCAAACAAGGCGACAATGCCCGTTGATCGCTCGAGCGCGGTTGCACCAGGCGCTCGCGCATAGAGCAATGCATCGACGAGGGCGTAGAGCCGAACAGGCAGTGAAATTTCAAGCTGGCGTTGCGCAAAATACAGGTCGATCTTCGACGGCTCCACCGGCTACTCCCGCATCACAGTCGTTGCGCCGCTCTCGGCTGCCGCTTTGAGGCATTCCAGGCAAAGCGTTGGGCTGGGTGAAAGCGCTTGGCCCGTCGATGCGGCTGACGCCACTGCGGCGGCACCGGTGTATGAGTCAGCCTCGCCATCATCCGTGATTGTCGACGATGACTGCGATGCGATCAGAACAGCGCCACATGCCGTGCGCATGCCTTCAACGGCCGTATCTCGGCCGTTTATGCGATGTGGGTAACGTCTGCCCAGCAGGTCCGGCAAAATCGCAAAGACGCCTTTGCAGCGCGGGCAGGAAACCTGATGTCCGACGCCCGCGATGCATCTGCCGTCAATCTTGCTTGCGGGACTTCCTTCGATTACCGTGCCGCCATGCGACGTGGTATCGCCTTCGCAAATGATGGCGCGTTTTACCAATTGGCCCTCTCTAGGATGTTCTTTAGTATGAATTTACCACGCGCGACGATACATCCCTGCGCGCGCCTGTACCGCAGCAGGTGAGTCTACATTTGCTTTACGGATTTTCACAGCAACTCGCCTCCTTGATTGTCCGCCTCAGGTCGATTACTCGAACCGTTCGGCTTCGCGGGATTTTGATCCTTGAGATCGGCAAACTTGGCCGCCATCGTCGGATTGCCCCGCGTCAATCTCTTGATCGTCACGTCCTGCGCCTTGTCGTTAGCCAGGCGCAGGTTCCGGTCGGTACCGAGTAGGGCTTCCTTCGTTTTCTGCAGATGGTCAATTGACTTGTCGATCTCGTCGATCGCCGTCTGGAACCGCCGGGACGCAAGCTCATAATTTTTCCCGAAAGCAGTTTTAAACGACTCGAGTTCCGTCTCGAAGTTCGTGATGTCGATGTTCTGTGCCTTCACAAGGGCCAGTTCCGACTTGTACTTGAGCGAGTTCATCGCCGCGTTCCTCAAGAGCGTGATGATGGGTATAAAGAACTGCGGCCGGACTACATACATCTTCGGATAGCGGTGAAACATGTCGACAATCCCGGTGTTGTAGAGCTCGCTGTCTGGTTCGAGCAGAGAGACCAGCACGGCGTACTCGCAGCCTTTCTCGGTGCGGTCCTTGTCCAGCTCTTTCAGGAAATCTTCGTTCCTGTTCTTCGTCGCGGTTCGGTCGCTCTCGTTCTTCATCTCGAACATAATTGTCAAACGAACTAAAGTTGGTACGAAATTGTACTAAAGTCGAGACTTTTTCGATTCGGCAACGCAATCGGAGGGAGTGAGCCTTATGTCACAACGGTTTTCGGTCAATTGACGTAAAGATGAAACTCTTCGGAACAATCGATGATCGCACGGAGCTCGTATGACTTCACTCCACGAGCCACTGGGATTCACTGGGTTCAGTTGGTCACGAGCCACAGCACTTCTTGTACTTCCTCCCCGATCCACATGGGCATGGATCGTTTCTGCCCATCTTCGGTTCGTTCTTCACGGGCACAAGGATGTGCTCGCCCGCCGTCTTCATGAACGTGTCGCGATGCGCGAAACACTCGAAACATCGCGGATGCTGCTGACAGAATGCGGCCCAGAGTTGGGCGAGATGCATAGCGGACGAAGTTCGAAGGCCGAGGAAAGATCATCATATTTGACGGTGACCATGACTTTGTCTTCATCTGGATGCTTTTGCTTTTTGCGGGGACCGCTGCGTCGCAGGCGAGCGTGTGGGCGATTTTTGCGAGGCGGTTGAGCGGATCGCTTTCGGCGTATCTCCACGCGCTTTGCCAGCCGGTTTTGTGGCAGCGATGGATTTGACTACCGCCCTGGGCGTCGCCTCTTTGCCTTTCGAGGTCGATTTTGCGCTCGATGCCGGTTTCTCTGGCGGCGATGGTTTGGCAACCCGGTCCGTTCGCGGGGCGGACTGCCTGCCTGTCCGTTTGCGGGTGACAGGTGGTGCGGCGAGCGGCCCGGTGTCAATCTCGATACCGAAGACGTCGCCCAGGGCCGCGTCCTTGAGGACCTTGCCCGACGCGGGCGCGGTTCCCGCTGCGGACAATCCGGCCCCCGTGCTGCTGATGAGATCGGTGGCATCCACACCCCGCAGCGTGAAGAGCAGTTCGGGCTGCTGGTCGAGCCGTGCGCCTACGCCATACAGCACTGCGGCAACATGCTTGCACATCGACGCCCAGTCCGGGCAGCCGCAATCGAACCGGATTTCTTTCGGTGTCGGAAACAGTCCCGTGCCTAGCTTGCAAATCCGTTCCATTACCGCACCCGAGAGCTTGCCCTGCAGCAGCTCGACCATGGAATCGATCGATGACGTACAGCCGTCGACCAGCGTACGCCAGTGTTGAGGGGTGCACGCGGCGACGTCGACATTGACCGTGTAGAGGCTCGAGCCCATGACCTGCGCATGGACTTTTCCTGAAGTGATCTGCAAATCGACCACCGATCCGTTGCGCACGTAGGTGCGCCCGCGCGGCAAGCGGTTACCGTAGTCGCTGTAGCCCTCCAGATTATCGCACCACGTCTTGCCCCAGAAGGTTTTCGCGATGGCGCCGCGATACGGCGGGATCGGCGACAGTGTCTTGCCGGCCTTGACGGTTTTCGCGACCAGCTTTGCAGCTTTTCGTCGGCGCTCAGCCACCGGAACGTAAGGTTTCCACCCACCGTAATAACCCATTGGACTCACTCTTTGTGATCAGTTTTCCTGAGCGGAATGTATATCGAGCCTGACGAGATCCAGCAACTCCCGATCGCTCATTTCAGTGAGCAGCAGCTCCGCTCCGCCTTCGAGCACATCCGTCACCAACTGTTGTTTCGTTTCGATCAACTGGTCGATCCGATCCTCAACGGTGCCCCGGCAGACGAACTTGTGCACCAGCACGTTGCGGCGCTGGCCGATGCGAAAGGCCCGGTCTGTCGCCTGATTTTCTACGGCCGGATTCCACCAGCGATCGAAATGAATCACGTGGGAAGCCGCAGTCAGATTCAGCCCCGCTCCCCCTGCCTTGAGCGACAGCACAAAGAAGGGCGTCAATTCGTCTTCCTGAAATTGCCTGACCAGTTCGCGCCGCTTGCCGACAGGGGTGCCGCCATGCAGGATCAAACCTTCGCGGCCAAACAGTGATCCCAAAAATGCGGCCAGGGGCTCGGTGGTTTCGCGAAACTGAGTGAATACCAGTACCTTCTCCTGCTTCGCGGCAATCACCTCGACCAGTTCCCGCAGACGCGCAAATTTACCACTGGCCTCAGGCTTCCATGCCGCATCGCCGAGCCACTGGGACGGATGGTTGCATATCTGCTTGAAACGCATCAGGTAGCTCAATACGAGCCCTTTGCGCTCAATGCCTTCTGCCCCGTCGAGCGCAGCGGCCAGGTCATTGACCGCGCGCTCGTACAGCGCGGCCTGAAACGGGCTCAGGTGGCACCAGGCCTTAAGCTCGGTTTTTTCAGGGAGATCGGCAATGACGTTCCTGTCCGTCTTCAGGCGGCGCAGGATGTATGGTCGCACAAGCGAGCGAAGCGGACCGAAGTGTCCGGCTTTCGCGAGACGCTTGCTGAATCCGGCAAAATCCTTCGCCGAGCCCAGCAGGCCCGGATGCGTGAAATCGAAGATGGACCACAAGTCCGAGAGGCGGTTTTCGACAGGGGTGCCGGTCAGGGCGATGCGCGCCTGAGCCTGAAGCTTCTTGACCTGCCGGGTTTGCCTAGCCGCGGGGTTCTTGATGGCCTGTGCTTCGTCGATGATCGCAAGACGCCAACGGATCCTCTCGAGCGCAGGCTGGCGAAGCAGCGCGCCGAAACTGGTGATGACGAGGTCGGTTTGGGCGAGCTTCGCCTCATCGAGGTCGCGCAGGACCTCGGTGGGCGTGACGGAGGGGTGGGCGACTAAGACACGCAGACCGGGCGCAAACCGTTCGGCTTCCCAGGCCCAGTTGGCCAGCAGGGAGGCCGGCGCGACGAGCAGGCTTGGCTGCGGAGCGGGCTGTTCGCGCTTCAGGATCAGGAGCAGCGCGAGGACCTGGATCGTTTTGCCGAGCCCCATGTCGTCTGCCAGACACGCGCCCAGTTCGAGGCGGCTGAGCAGGTAGAGCCACTGCACGCCCGCCTGCTGGTAAGGCCGAAGCTGCGTGCGCAGCCCGGGGCCGGGTTCGACGTGCGCCAGGCCTTGCGGCTGACGCAGGTTCTGAAGGGTTTCGGCCAGCCAGGATCCGGCGACGACTTGTGCCCAGTCGTGCTCTTCCTGCACATCGGCCTCATCGCCCGATACGCCGGCCAGCAGGCGTAGCGCGTCGTTGAATGGCAGCCCCGATTGTGCGGCCCGCCCGAGATCTTCGAAGCGTTGCAGAAGACGGCCGAGCCTATGGGTATCCACCTCGATCCAGCGTCCTCGGATCCACTGTAGACCGTCGGCACCCTTCAGCAGTGTCCGTACTTCGGCGGGGCTTAATAGTTCGCCCTCGAGCGAGACCGCGACGTTGAAATCAAGCAAGGCATCCTTGCCGACGAGCGACGGCGGTTTCGTGCCCACGCTGGCCGTGACGCCCGGCCTCGCGGGACGACCCGTCGTCCACGTACCGGGTAGCCGGACAATGATGCCGGCGGCCTCGAGTGCCGGCAAATCCTGGAGCAGGTGCCAGGCCTCGGTGGGCGTCCAGCGCAACGGATGATAGATCTCGCGCGACTCAAGCAACGCGCGCACCCAGTCGCAGCGTTCGGCCGCCTGCTGAACAGGACCCAGCAGCGAAAGAAGCTGTGCCTTGTTGCGCGCGCCGGAGAATTCCTCGAGCGAGCGCGACAGGGGCTGATGCTGGGTCTTGCCATGCGCCGAGACGCGCGTCGTATAGGTGGCCAGAAAGGCGAAGGGGGCGTCCGGGTCTTTCCGGTTCTCGGCAAGATTGAAGTGAACCCGGCCCACCAGATTCCAGGTGGGGTGACGCGATTTGAGAAATGCCTGAAGCGAGCCACCCGCGCTGGCCAGCTCCTGGCGCAGGGCGTTGCCGATCTCGCGCCACAGTGCCGCGAGCACTTCCGGCGTGAGATATTCGGCGCCCGTCATGGGCGGCGCATCCTCGATCATCTTTCCGATGTCCTTGGCGTTCGGTTCGATGACTGCGATGTTCCCGTCGGTGAGCGTCGTGCATAACACGGTGACGTAACGCATGGCAAAGTCCCGCCACCAGCCCCAGGCGGGGGCAATGCCCGCCCGATTACTGTGCTGCCGAGATGGAGCAGGCCGTGGCCTGCTCCGGCCTGGAAAGCGCGGTCGAGCGCGATGTCTTCCGGCACGGGGGGCGCATCGGTTTGCGGCATAGCAAGAAGATGACCTGCGGGCGTAACGGTGGGAGCAAGATGATCCGTATTGATCGAAGACATGATGATCGAAGGGGCAGGTTTCACTGCAAATCAGACTGTGTCCGCGGTTTCCCGATGCAACGCCCGAAGGCCTCAGCGAACTGCCGGGAGCGCCTGAGGTCGTCTGCGCGCAGGTACATCGAGGTCGTTGAGATGGACGAATGGCGCAGGTTCTCACGTACGCTCGTCAGCTCCGCGCCGCGACCGAGTGCGTGAGTCGCATGCGTGTGGCGCATCCAGTGCGGACTCGCGCGGCGCAGTTTTTCTGCCAGGAGCGGATGCTCTCCCTCAAGTACGCCAGCGGCTTCCCTAAAAAACCGGCGCATGACGCGCCACAGATGCGCGCCCGTAATACCTGCGTCCTCATGCTCGCCAAGGCCGGCGAGGATTGGAGTGGCCGGGTTCCAGCGCTCCCGTGAGACCGGCAGGCTTCGTTCAAGCAGATATTGATCAAGCGCATCGGTGGCCAGCGGCGGTAACGTCACCCTGCCGGGTTTGCTGCCTTTGCCAATGAGGTGAAGCCAGGGGTCGCCGTGCCCGTCAGGACGGATGTCGCGCAGCACGGCACCGACGAGTTCGCTTGCTCGCAGGCCCGTCGCGTAGCCGAAGTCGAGCAGGAAGCGCAGCCTCCGTGCAGCAGGCGCGGACCAGCCATACGACCATTCGAGACCGTCTGCAATGGCCCGCAGCAGCAGCCACTCGCCTTCGGTGAAGCCGCGCGCAGTGTCGAGCTCGGGGCGCAGGGCTGTACCGCGCACCTTGATGCCGGCAAAGGGGTTGGCCAGTACGTAGCGCTGCTCGATGAGCCATCGATACAGCGCCGAGAGGACCGTGAGTGCGTAGGCGGTCGAGCGCGCCGACAGGCCGCCCGTGAAGGGGCGCCATTCGACAGAATCGCGCGGGCGCGGCGGACCAACCCACCGCTCACGTGGCGAGGGGCGCCGTACAAACGTCCGGTATGCAATCGCGTCATCAGTTGTTAGCGACGAGAACGCGCGGCCCCGCTCAACGAGGGCCCAGAGAATCAGGCGCTCGGCTTCCTTGCGGTAGGCGCGCTGCGTCGTGACGGTCTCGTGCAGCGCGAGCCACGCCTGCACGGCTTCGTAGTCGTTCGTGGCATTGAGCGTGCAGGTCTCGCGCGGGGCGCCGCGCAACGTGCCCTGCGAACCGTCGACTTCATGCGGCAGCCGTAGCTGCTCCCACGGCGCGATACCGGCTGGGTGCGTAAGCGTGATCAATGCGCGGGCACGCTCAGTCAAGGCTGGGCGCGCCGCGAAAAACGCTTCGATGGCCCGAGCGCTGCTCGCTCCGAGCCCCCTGATCCTGGTCCACCACTGGCGCCGGCGGGGAATGCGTACCGTCAGATCCGTGAGTGTGCGGATGCCGTGAGCATGCAGCGCCCGCACTGTGCGCGGCGCAAACCACAGCGCGACGTCGTCAGTCACTTGCGGTTGCGGCAAAGGCAACGAGCCAAGCATCCTGATCGTGCGCTCGACCGTGTCCGCCCGAGCGTGTCGTTGTGTGGTCGTATGCTCGAAGACGGCTGCCAGATCGGGGCGATGCCGGCTATGCGCAAAGGCAATCAGTTGCCGGCGGATGTCGCCTATGAGACCCCTCGACGATTCCCCTGCCGCCCTGCGCCCGCCCAGGTAGCGGGCCATGGCTGCGCGCGAGGACAGGCCTGCGTACCAGGCGCGAAGCATGGCGAGCTCGTCGACATCGGGGAAACCCTGCCCTGCGGGCTCCTGGGGGTGACGCGTTTCGATGGTGTTAACTTTTCATCCAAAAAATGAATAACGCGATAACGTGAATTATCTCACTACATCGATTTCTTCGAAATTTTTTCGAGTGTAACAGGATGGTGTACCGTCCTGAAAAGGCGAGTGCAGGCGCGCCAGTTCTGCCGGTCGCATGAGTAGCGCGTGAAACAGATATTTTTCTCGGGCACGCATGAACCGCACGATGCGCGTCCACGCGCGGGCGGATCTGGCCAGATCGTGCGCCAGCCACGCGGACATCTGCTCCCTCCACTGCTCAGGAGGACATTCAGCGGGACGGTGTGGTGCATGGGCCAGCCACCCGGTCAGGCCCATGGCCGGCATGTGGGGCTCGCGTTCTGGTGCGAATGTGCGCGAGAAGCCGTACCAACTGATTGACCAGCCCAGCGCCGTGGCCAGATCGGCATTCACGTCCTGGGTGTGGATGACCATCGCGCCGTAGCGGTCTGGCAGGGGTAGACGCGTCAGGGCAATCCGGCAGGTATCCCCAAAGAGGTCGCGACCGACATGCTTCAGAACCCGCTCGTATTCCCGAAAATCGTTATCAAAATGCGGCCAGTCGGCGCTGGCCCAGGCAATCACTTCCGCTCCGCTGCCTTCGCCTGGTGACGGAGCAGGTCGGATTTTTTCAACCATGTCGAGCTCGACGCGATACCGCCCGGATAGCTCCACAAGTGAGGGGGGCGGTACATCGTAAAGCCGGTTCAGCATCTGGATGCAGCGGGCTAGTCCTGTCATCCGGATCTCGATGCCTGCAGCCCGTTGACGCGCGACTTTTCCGGTGGCGGGAGCACATGACGGAAACGGCGTGGCGATGACCGGCATCATCGCATCGGCGAGATGGATCTGCCAACGTTTGAAGATTCGGGCCAGTCGGCCTTTGACGGGTACGCAGCGGCCGGCGGGACGATTGAGTTGCCGCACCCAGAACGTGCCGCAGTGGGAGCACGATAAAGGGTGCCTTGTCAGACTGCTGTCGAGCGCATACGGTATGACCGCCGCGCATTTGTGGCAGCCACTGCGCAAGCGGGACCCATGTGTCGGGCATCGTTCGACGAATCGCCACTGAAACCACGCCGCGTGAAACCCCTGTTCAAGACACCCGGGACAATAGCGCAATTCGGTGGCCGCCCATGTCAGTGCCGGGTGGGCCGAGGGCAGACAGAATCCGTTCGGCACGGCCGCCTCCGCAATCTCAAGCAGGCTACAAAGTCGGGAGGGAACAAACCGGTCGGCACGCCGAAAATCCACGCCCCCACTACTGGCTTCACTGGCGCGTACGGCAACGAGGCTTGCCAGCGCGTGCAGCGGCAGCCGGTTGAACAGCGAGAATTTCGACACCCGCATCCACATGGATTCGCCATCGCTGCTCCAGTCGGGACGGGTCGTATAGCGCGCCTGGTCAATATGCGTAGGCAACACCAGCGGTTGCCAGGCGTGATCGCTCCAGTCGGGCGGTATAGCGACCGTGGTAGTCATGACGCGAGGCTCAGCGCGGTGTGATGGCGGACAGTATCGGCCGACCTGCCTTTTGCCCCAGCACATAACGACTTTGTTCGACCATCTCGTTCCAGAAGAGCGTGTCGAACTTCAGGGTTTCGCTGTCGCGGGATGAACCGAGCAGGAGCGCGGCTTCGACCGAGGCGGTGAAGTATTTCATGGGCACATCCACCGGGCCTTCCAGATTCGCCTTGATGTGTGCGTCCTCGAATGCATCCCACAAACGGGTTGCAGATTCTGCCAGACGCAGCCCCGCTGCGTACGCCCTGGGAACGAAGAATCGCGCATAGCTCCAGCCCGAGTTCGCGGGACATTCGCCGCTGTCATAGGTCGCGAGAACGGCCGCACATTCGGCTGCACTGACAATACCCCGAAACGCGAGCTCCTCGACCATGAATCGCGCTACAATCTGCTGCTTGTCCTGCGCCTGGAAGACAGACTTCTGTGCGAGCAACTGCGGTTGCCCCACTAGAAAAGTGAACAGCCGCAACGCGTTGCTCTCCATCTCATCGTGCAGGTCACGCAGCCATTCGTATTCGATTTCACGCAGGTTCTGCGCTTCGTCTGCGAACAGGATGACACGATCGTCCCCCTTGTTCTCGGCCACCTGTCGCAGCTTGTGCAGCAGACGCCCACGCAGTGCCGCCCGGGACGCACCGCTTTGCGCGGGATGCTTGACGGCATGCAACAGTGCCGAAAAGAAGTTGTTCTCGGAGGCCGTTTGTGAGCGCGGGCAGCGCAACACATACACGGAGGTTTTCGGATATCGCCGTTCAAGATCCTGGCGCAGGAATTCGATGGCGTAAGTCTTCCCGATACGGGGGCGACCGTGAATCAGAGCCCCGGTGATGTAGAGAAACAGACATTCATCGATGAGCTTGCGAAAGGCAGCGATGGAGGGCGTGGGAACCCGATACTTGCGCCGGAAAAGCGGATGTTCGTCGTAGGCGATGGGACGGCGAATGTCGTCGGACATGCAGGTTCTCCCTGTCAGCGGTTTTGTACCTTCAGATCCCCCAGATCAACGGGCATTACCACGACATCTGCCTGGCGACAACGCGTGGGCGTCTGGGACGCAACCGCCGACGCGCTATCCGGCCCGTCATCTGCGGGCTGCTGCGAAAGTTGCATGATGGCAGTGGCCTGTTTGCGGCCGCGTTTTCTGATGTTACGCTGGGCTTCGGAGAACACCTGTACCGGATTCTGCTCGCCGGCAAACTTGAGCTTGCCCAGCCGCCGCTGTCGCAGGATATGCTTGCGCACCCGCATGGTATGCCGGCTGTAGCGCCAGCCCTCAAGAACGCTGAGATGGCCGAGCTCGGCACCGTTGGGCAAATAGGCCCACGCCTCGCGCATGTCGGCAGGATTCGGATAGACGCGAATTTTTTCACCGCTGAGCCCGGCCGTGCGCTGCAGGACCTCGTTGCTGTACCTCGCGCCGTAAAGGCTGATATAGGGCGCGACGCCACGTGCCACGCTGCCTCGTACCGCGCACAGATGAACCGGTTGCAATTGGTGCAGCCGGGCGCGCAGCAACTGGGGCAACGTACGCACGGCAGTCTGCTGATAGTCGATGGCCAGTTGCAGCGCTTCCAGCGGCGTGCGTCCGTTCAGGCCGTCGTGTGGCGTTGCGTGATAGTTCGCGATGGTCACATCCAGCAACTCCTCGAGCTCGGGCAGGGTGATCAGCTGTTCCACGGTTACGCGTCTGCCGCGCTTGCCCGCCGGATCCTCCGAGTTGCGACCGGTGGTGCCAACCACCTGTCTGGACATGCGGTCCGTCAGCGTCAGGAAAAAACGCTCGATGAAGGGTCGTGTCGTTGGTTGCCCGACAGGCCCGGCTTCCAGCCGGCAACCGATGAACCTGCAGGCCGGAAGGAAAGTTTCCTCGCTCAAGTGTGCCGCCGCGTTATCGACTTTCAGGACATCCCAGCATGCGCCGGCGACTTCCGGGCAGGCTTCCGACGCGAAACCGGCCCCCGGACGATAGGTCAGCCCGGTAATGAGTAGCTGGTCACGTTTGCGGCGTGGACGCAGTGCGTCCTGCATCGCCGCAAGTACATCGTGGTGGTTGTATTCGGGCGCGGGCACGACCTGCCAGCCTAGCACGATGCGGGTGCAGACATCGATCAGCGTAACTACAAACAAACGCTCCGTTTCAAGATCGACGCTGATGCCGGAGGGTTCAGTAAAACGAACCCTCAGCCGCAGGTCCAGCTTGTGGCCATCCAGTTCAACCACGGAAAACGGACGGATGGTGGTTTCCCAGGCGCACTCGCGACTGTCCATGCGTCGTACCGGTACCCTCGCTTCGAGGCGGCGTTTCACCCAGCGCGCCAATGACCGGTATCCCATCTCATCCTGGCTGAAGGGATAGGCCTGTGTGCCCAGACCGGCTTCCCGGCAGGCGGCGATCAGCTTTGACTGAATATTTCGTAGCCCATAGAGCCTTCCGTTCTTTGCAATACCTAGCGTACCAGCACCGACTTCGCGCTCCAGAATCTGGGCCAGTTGAGGCAGCCGTTCGAACAACTGCCCCAAGGCGCCAGTAAGACCCCCGCGCTGTGAGCGCCGAATCGCTGGCGCAATACGGCGGTAGCTTTTCGTTCGGGAATGCGGAATGAGCGCGCGAAAGCCCTGGATCCTGCCATCGGGATGGGGCGCAAGACACCGCTTCAGAAGCCGCGTCAGTGTGCTCCGGTTGATGTCGAACTGCCGCTTCAGCTCGGCAGGCGGCGTGCCACGCAGGTACGCCTGGATGGCACCTTCGCGTTTCTGGTAGACCAGTAGGCGAGCAGGATCAATTGCCGATGGATCGACCCCGGGCCACGCGCTGCAATCTGCCAGTTGTTCGGGAATGTCACTGCGCATCATGCGTTTGCTCACGATGATATCGGTTCACCCGTGTGTGCCGGCTGAACGCAAGCGTGACCAGATCTGGACTGATGAGCTGACCGCCATGCAGTCCGGCGATGACCGCCGTTCGGACAAGCACCGGGTCGATACGGGGAAAGCCCTGTTCCGCTTCATCCACTGTCGCGGAACGTTCAAAAAACTCGACGACGTTCGCGAGCAATGTAGGTTCGATCAAATGTGCACCTGTCGCCAGATAGGGAAGCAATAGCATCCAGTTTTGGATCCAGATGCGATGACGTTCGATTTCCTTCGTGGAAATGATTTCGACATCTGGCGCGGACCGGCCGGTTAGCGCGGCGGGTTGCGGTTTGTGTGCTTCGTCCTGTGCGTCGGCACTATCATCAACGCTCAGCCACCGCTCCCTGCCGTCACGCATGATCCAGAAGTCAGCTAACGGCTCCGTCACGGCCTCGACGGATAGTGCAGGCCGCTCACAGTAGCTCGATACCCCGGGATTTGCCTCAAGAATGATCCACAGGCGAAGCTGCATTACCGAGGAGAAAAGAATCGGACGTCGCAGTTTTGGTGCCCAGGCATGATGGAGGGTCTGTCTGGGAAGGCGCCGAATGGGCAAGGGAATCGGGCTGGTCATGACATAAAGTTGGAACGTCCAGAATGCTTCAACTTTAGTTCAATTTCATGCGAAGTTCCAACTTTAAGTCAATCAAAATTGACACAAAATTGGAACTCAGACCGGAGAGTTGCCTGTCTGGCGCGGGTTTCAGTCCAGATCAAGGTTCCATGTTTAGTTCGTTTGACACCCGGCGTATAGTCCAGCTTCTCGCTGACATCCTCGCCAATGCGTTTGAGTTGGCAGCCGCACTGGCACAGCGTTGACTCGGGTTCGTGGTGTAAAACGACGCGCGGCAATGCTGCTGGGAGCGCCGCGCGACGCGGCTTGTTCGCCTCGGTCTCGCGCGGCGGCTGCCCGGACATGTGCGCGAGTTCGTGTTCGACGGCGATCAGGTCGGCATCGATCGCCTCATCGAGCAAGCTACGCTGCTCGGGCGGCAACTTCTCGCTCTTGGCAGCGAACTGCAAACGCCGCAGTACCGCGATCTCGTGAGTGAGCTTCGCGTTGACGGCCTCTTTGTGACGCACATCCGATATCAACTGCACGGCCAGTGCACGCAGTTCTTCTGCGCTCATGGACTGGAGTTGTGTCGGATCGATCATAGGCGCTATTGTGCCAGGGCAAGAGGACCTCGCCTATTGGCGCACGTGCCGATTGTCCTTCAGGTGACACGCACGACCGCGTCTTCTCCCAGGCGTTGCCAAGGTAGGCCGAGCACCAGTGCTGCGAGTTGTTCCGAGGACAGTGGCAATGGTTGCCCGACGCCACGTTGCGGCCAGACGAAGCGGCCCGTGTTCAAACGCCTGGCTGCCAGCCACACGCCAAATCCATCATGCACAAGCACCTTGATCCGATTGGCTCGGCCATTGGCAAACACATAGGCATGGTGCGGGTGTGCGGCGCCGAAGACCTTGACCACACGTGCCAGTGCGGTCTCGGTGCCGGCACGCATGTCCATGGGCTCGATGGCGAGCCAGATGGCGTCGATACGGATCACCGTAAAATCTCCCGCACCCAGGCGGCACTGTCGTTCAGGCGCTCAGCAGGCCAATCAATGGCAATCGTGATGCCGTTGCGCTGAACTTCGATGCGCACCGGCACCGAGGGGCTCTCGGGCGCAGGTGACGTTACTGCCATTGGCAACGGGATGAAGGCCGGCACCGTATCAATATGCTGCGTTGCCTTCTTCGGTGCGGGTGTCTGCCCAGATTCTTTGATCCAACGACGCAGCACATTGGGATTCATGCCATGCGAGATCGCGAGTGCGGAGCACGACATGCCGAGTTGCTGACTTTGTGCGACCAGATCGGAGCGAAATTCACGCGAATAGGTACGACGGGTTCTGCCTTTATGGGA
Organism: Robbsia andropogonis; assembly: GCF_034047095.1. Lineage (NCBI taxonomy): Bacteria > Pseudomonadati > Pseudomonadota > Betaproteobacteria > Burkholderiales > Burkholderiaceae > Robbsia > Robbsia andropogonis. The sequence goes on from NZ_CP139165.1 coordinate 45,341, forward strand.
CTGCTCTTCTATAGGGTACACGTGCCCGCTTCCATGATCGTGGAAACGTATGCTCTTACACGCTAATGTCGGACGCTAGATGGGATGACCGGCCGCTTACGGAAAATCAACCGCCAGATTCGATCATTGTTGGAGGTTCCTGCCGAGGGAACGATGAAGGTAGTCGTGTCAGGCGATGAAAGCAATGAGCAATAGAGAGCGATATCAGCAACTACTGATGGAGCACGGCCTGACGCAAGCGGAGAGTGCTGCACTCATCTGCGAACAGACTCAGCGACCATGTTCCGTTAGAGCGGTGCGCTCGTGGCTGAATGATCCAGACAAGGCCAGCTCACGCGCCTGTCCGGATTGGGCTGTAACGGCCCTCGGAAATGCGATATTGAATCGGAATGCCGCAAAGTAAGCGGGTTTAGTAAGCCGGTACAGCAACAGGGTAGCGAATCTGCAAACCCGTTACTGGCAGAGAGTACGACGGAACAAACAACATACTGGACAGTTCAAGCAGGCTTTTAACGGCCTCTACTGAATCGTTGGGCAACTCGAATCCGTGAGCACGGGTTATAGCACTAGCCGTTTCGATAGCGCTCTTCGAAGCATAAGCATCGGCCATCTCAGAGCCCGTACAGTGCCGCCGACCCGAAAATCACGATGGCGGGATGTAGTCATCAACATCGCTATTTTTCCTATACTTTACGAGGACCCTGACGACCCGCATTTTAGGCCGCGTCGCCCACCTGAATAAGAGACACGGCGTAACGTTTTATTCAAGCATCTAGCGTAGGGAGTGTCCGCCGCTGTGTCCCGCGAAGGTGGGGCGCAGCGACAAGTTGGTGAGTTGACTTGTCCGTTGTTCCCCAGGCCTCTACTCCCTATTCGATGTGGACAGGCTCGATATCAACACGGCCCCGCACGACGTTTTATGACCGTCGAAAGCGACTGCCTTGCCATCAACAATGAAATTCGGATCGCCTTCGATGATGACGCAATGATTGTGACCGTCTATCGGACATTCGCATTCGTCGCCGACCCTGGCAACCGGACGCTCCATTACCTTGCTGTCGGCCGCACCTGTCAACACCTTGCCGCCATGGCTGGTCGCGTCTCCTACCCGTATCACGCCTCGCATTGTCTTCGCCCTATACGTTACCAGGAATAGCCCTGCTCGCCGTCGTACTTTTCATCATAGCGACGACCCCACCATGGCAGGTAGGCGTTGTTTTCGCCCCGCGCCCTGAACCAATCCGCGTTGGGATCGATCGGCACGACCTTCTCCGGCGGTGTGACGACCACCGCTACCGGATGTGCTGCATCCGTGGTACCGGCTACCAGCACAGTTTCACCAAGATGGTTCGCTCGGCCAATCGACAGTACCACGTCCGTCAATGCCGTACCTGCACCGGTGTCACCCAGCAGGGCCGGCATGTTGAACGTCTGCTTGTGGAAATCGAATTCCGGCAAGGTTTCGGTCAACGTGCGCCCAAGCGCACCGATGCGAGACGATGACGCATCGCTGCCCTTGCCTGCATCATGGATGACGTAATTCACCTTGCTGAGCGGAACGTTTGCGTTTTCCGCTGCGGAGGCGATCGCGGCCTTCCATGCATCGTTGAGGCGTGTGGTGCCCGCCTTTGGTTCGAAGTCGGCTACGTTTGCCGTAGCGGCTTTTCCGATCCATGCCAATGGCGCTCTTTCTGTTTTCATCTCGGGTCCCGCGAGAATCAGCAAGACCAAGTTCTCGTTGAGTTGCGCGTCCTTGGGCGGGAAACTCGGCGCATCCCAATTCATCACCCACACGCTCTTATCGGGATTTGCTTGCAGATAAGTCATCGCAGCGTTCAAGGACGTGAAGCCCGCGTTCGGACCACCGCTTGTGATGTGGACGTCCGGCGGCGTCGCTTTAGTCCATAGGTCTTTGAAAGCCGGATTCCCGATATTGAAAGTGGATGCCACGTCACTGCTTAACCAACTTTTAGCATCGGCCGGATCTAGCCGTTCGGGACCCGCGAATTCGATATGAATTCCCGCGAGCTCGCGCCATTTCGTCGGGTCTTTCGCTGCTACCGTGTAGAAGTACTTCTGGTTCAGAACGTAATCATTCGCGTACAACAACAATAACTGGTCAATATATTTTTTGTAAAACCCAAAAAAGGTTTCCTCGCCTCTAACGCCATCCGCGATAGCCAGAACCGATTGAAGTGACGTGAACGATGCAGGGTCTGTCCTCACCATATCGTCATTCTTATTCGGACCCACCAAACCCATGGTCCACAGAATCTGCCATTCTGTTGGATAATCTCGCCGCTGAAGCGGGTTCAACCACTCTAGTCCCACCACCTGAGCGACAAACGGCTTTGTCGGGTCGGGCGCTGGGGCATGCTGCGACGACTCTTCGGTAGGATGAGCCGTCTTGGCGGCGTGCCCCACGAATGCCGTGCTCAGCAAAAAAACCGCCGCACCAAGCAGACCCGCTAAAATAAACATTCGCTTCATAACATCTCCGCCACCGATCACGTTCGTATTCTCGCCGCTTGCTAAAAATACCAACACAAGCGCTGTCACCACCGTAACACCAATAGCAAGCAACAGCCTACGCGGCCACGTTCCGATGAGCACGCTCATAATGCATTGCCCACGACCGACAAGAACAAACCGCCTTCGCGCTCGTCCTTTATCTTGCTCGGCATATGCGCCTCCGGATCTGATTCAACCCAATCATGCACCGTGACGCCAGATGTTTTTATAGCGACGTGCGCATCGCTACTCATGAGACCCGTAAAGAAATAGCTTGAATACTTTTTATTTGGGTTGTTATCGCTCATCCCTTTACCCATGCGCCAATCCGCCTCAATCCGGAACGCGTTCCAGTCTTTTTCGGACAGCTCGCACACGCCAATCGCGATATCGTATGCCAACGCCTTTTCCGCGTGCATGGGATTGATCATCAGCGTCGAGTGATTCGTCGGATTCACTTTCGTGCTGTCCAGGATTGCCGTGATCTGGCCGTCACGCCACTTCGCATAACTCGCCGATGCCGCGCTCGGCTTGTCTTCGCCTGTTACGTTACCTTTCGCGTCCACCCACCCCGTCGACTTGCCTGCAAGCTGGGCTTCATTCTCGTCACGCCGCGCTTCCTGGCGTAACTGCGCGTGATCCTGGTAGCGTTGTGACGCCTCACTCTCCTCCGTGCCCTGCGCACTCTGTGATGTCGAGGCACCTTTGAATGCATTGTAGGGATCATTAGCGTCCTGCACATTCCCTCCCTTCTCGACATTTCGCGCCGCCGCCGGCGGGTCATAGGGCTCGTTGAAGTCGCTATGCAATGTCACCGGCTTGCCGTTTGCATCCTTTCCGACGGCGGTACTGACGATAGGTTTGCCGTAGCGCAACGCGATAGGCGCAAAAGGCTCATCCAGTTGCGGTGCATTAATCGGCACCGCCCACTTATCCGGTGGCGGCGCATTGAGCGGCGACTTGAACGCCAAGGGCGCAATGTATAGCGTAGGAAGGTAGTTGAGCGTTGCCAATATCGACCACTTCGATGGATTCGCGCGAATTTGCCTACCAAAACCAAACTTTGCCGTTGGCGATGACGGAAAGTAAAACCCCTCGGTCTTGTTCACGCTCGCGCGCCAATCGTCCTCCCAATACCGATAACTGCTCCCGGGTGCCTGTCCAATCTTGTACCCCGAGGCAAACACGCGCTGCGTGAACACCCCCGCGCCGTTCGTCAGCGCAATTTCCTCCGCGCTCAGGCCGCGCCAGCCAAACCCCTGCACCGTCGTGGCCGATATCACCTGATCATGCGGACAGCAGTACAGCGTCACCCTCCCGTACGTATGCCCGTTCAAGCCATGGCTCGCTCGGTCCGACGCGGCGGTGAAGGCTTTGCCGCCCGTCGGCGGGGCGTTCTTGTTGGCCATCTCCTCATCTATCTTGAACGCATCCGGTTCCAGTGCGGCGCGTTTGCGTAAAATCTCGAAGAAATGCTTGAGTGTCTCCACACGTGCGCTGAACGTTTCCCGGCCACGGTTACCGTGCGCGTCCTTGATCTTGCGCTCAGACCAATTCTCCATGAGCAGCTTGTCAACCAAACTGTAAGGCGCACTGGCGAGCACATAGGTATCGGCCACGCAGCTTCCGGTTTTGCCAAGCGGGTCGGTGACATCGGACATTCGGTCACCGAGGAAGGCCGCCGCCAGACCCACCATATTGCCCTGGCTATGGCACACCACCGTGATCGCGACATCGGCCTGCTTGGCCCGGATAGAGCGGATCAGCTTCGCCAGCCGCAGCGCCGCCACCACCATGTATTGACGCGGTGGCGTCCGGTAAATCAGACGGTCCGTCGGATTCAGCGCTTGTACCGTCAGCCACCCAAAGATCCGATCATCTATGCCCGAATTCCACAAATCCGGCAAACTCGTCGAACCGTTCGCAAAAGGACCACCGCCCCAGTAATTCTGCTCATTGAGGTAGGTATTGGCCCCGTACTGCTTCAAGTCCCCAGCATTCGCCTTATACCCCCAACGAAAGTGAATCACCGGTGAATACGATGGGTCAGGCTTGACGTAGGTGGTCGAACCGAGCTTGGGATTGATATACCCATCCGGGGTCAGCGCCTCCATATAGGACACCGGCGACATCTGCCCCGCTTTGATGCCGGTATGGGCGAGTTGTGCATCCAGACGCCCGAGTCGTCGATTCAATCCCTTGCACAGCCCCTCCTCGGCAGCGGCGAACCATTCGCCCTCCGAGTTCACCCCGTGCACAAAGATCACTACACCCGGCAGCGGCATCTGTACCACGCTAACAAGGGGCGCGTGATTGAATAGCGTGACCCCATGATCACTGGCCACCAGGCGCCGCGACGACGCTGCGCTCGTATCGGATGCATTCATCAAGGAATCGGACGTCATCGTGCTTTTACGTGATCAAGTGCTTTTTTTGAAATACTTCACCGCAAGCTGTTCAAACTGATTGTTACTGATCGGGCTTAACTGACCGGTCTCACTGGTCTGGTTTTGGACAACGTCACCGCTGGCTTTGGTGACTTCCGCGGTGAAGCCTGTCGCCGCTTGCCCATCCGTTGCGCGAACGAGCGTCGGAACACGGCCCAACATAGCCGAGCCGAAATGTGGCATGTCCGTACTCATACTGGCGGCATCGCCCCACGTGTGCGACGCCGACTTGACGGTAAAGCTTCCCGGACACCCCAGTTCGATATCGCCACCGTGCAACTTCAGATACGCGCCGCCCGAGGTGACAAAGACCACCTGATCGCGCGCCATGGCGGACACCTTGCCGTCGGCAGCGGTCAGGAAAATGTTCTTTGCCGACTCCACCCGCGTGTCGTCCGCCTGGCTTTGGAGCAGGACCTTGCCCTGGTTCGCGATCCCCGAGATGCCATCTTGGTGCGCAAACATCGCGACGCCATGGCCGGCCTGCATATTGATCCGCTGACCACTGGTATATTGAAGATGGTTTGCCGCAACCGTATCGATATTGCCGCCGGCATAGGTGGCCACCGTTTTCGGTGTCGCCAGACTGATCCCGGCGGGCGCGGTCACCCCAATGGCCGCCATCGTGGCGGCATCGCTCGACGATGTCGTGGCCGACGCCCCGGTGGGCCAGGATTTGATCGTGGCCGCCAAGTCGCTCTGTGGCTGCGTGTCCATTGCAACGCCCTGGTTTTGCGCCGCCAAGTCCCCCAGGCTTTTGAACAGGTCGACGCATTCCTGCATCAGTTGCACATATTCGTCTCGCGCCAAGTGCGCGTCTTTCGCCTGAATGCGTTGCCAGGCCGATATCAGCATCGCCTGGCCGCTGCGTATCGCCACGCTGGCGTCGCTGCGTAGCTCCGCGCCCTCACCGCGCGCATCACCCTGTCCATTGTCCCGTGGGTGTGTCAGATACCCCATGTTCAACTGCGAGTGCGCATGCTCGCTTGCGAGTTGGGTACTGATCTGCGAGGGCGTGTCATCAAAGCGCAGTTGGTTGTAGCGTTGCCCCTTGATCTCTTTGGTCTTCGTGCCCGACACATAGCGATTCCCAGGCAGGCTTCCGGTATGCGTGAATGCCGCGGGTGGATTCACACCATTGTGGAGAATCCCCGCGATATACATCTTGTCCGGGTCGCCATTCAAGCAATCGATGACGACCTCGCTACCCACGCGCGGTAGCAGATTCGAACCAAATCGCCGTCCAGCAAGCGCACCGGCCACGCGCACATAGGCGCTGTCGGCGTCGGTACCGCTCGTGCCCGCGCCTTGCGCGTGATCATGGTCTTCACCGCGCATCCCCTGAAACTGCACCTTGATACGGCCCATGGCATCGCAGTGCACTTCCTCACCCTCGGGTCCGACAACGATTCCGGTCATCGGATACACCTTCGGCAAATGCACACGAGGGTCATACCACGGCCTGATCGGTTGATCGCGCTGCACGCAAGTGAACGTGTTTTCATAGCGCGTCTGTACCGTGCTGCCATTGTCTCCCGTCAGCGTTTTCGTGCTGGAGGCGTCGTTACTCACGCTCGCCAGGGCCCAACCGGACGAACTGAACAAAGTCTGCGCAATCTCATTGAGTTCCTTGGGCAGATTGTTTTCACCGCGATGATGGAGCGACGTCGTGATGAACTGCCGCTGGGCAAGAGAGGCGCTCGAGAACTCCGGATGCCCCACGAGTGTGAACGAAGAGCCGACGGCAAAATCCCGTACCGTGCTATGGCCTGCATAGCTCAGCCCTTCATATTCGAATGCGCCCATGCGGCGGTCGCTCTGCTGCTTTAAATCGGCATACGAGTCGGCGACATGCGGCACGTCGATGAAGTTGTCGACGAGCAACTGCGCCAGGTCGTTACCAGCCGGCCCCTGGTCGATCGAGGTGGGTTGCTCGATGCTGCTCATTCGAGCGGCTTTATAGTCCCATGTCGCGCGTCGAACGGTGCCCGGTATCAGATGCCGTGATGCGGACCACCGCGTCACCGCGTCGCCTTTTTCGATACTCGAATCGCGGTGAAAACGCACCTGACCCGCTTGACTGTCAGGCAATGTGCCGTTGAAATCAAACAGCACGAGGGTATGAACCGGCCCCGTTCCGGACGATGCGCTACTCGCCTTCGCGCCGGCGGCGATAAACCAACTTATTCCCTCCCGACGACATAAACGCCGGATAAAGGCTGCATCGGACTCATTGATCTGCTGCGTGAATTCGCGGCTCGGATAACGGCTGCGGTCGATCTTCGATAGATCGGCGTCGAACGCCGCAGCCAGTGTCGTGCTGCGTCGGCGCCACTCGTTACATAGCGTCTCAACAATATCAGGCACGCTATTGGAACGGAATACCCGCGTATTCGTTCGCAGGTCCATGACGGACAAGGCATCGCGCAAGGTCAACTGATACGTTGCAAGCGAGCCATCGGACTCACCCGACTGCGCGTCGGTGACGATGCCGCAGATCTGGTGAAGCTCGCCTTTGTCCGTGACAAGCTGAACGCCCAGCGGTGCCCCCAGAAAACCAGTCAGCGGTAAATCGATCCGGGTCGAAAGACAGGTGATTTTGCCTTCGATCCCGTCGAACATCCCTTCCCGGATATCAATACGCTGGGGCAGCAGGACATTGGCCAGCAATGCATTCTGCCTGCCCCAGGCAAGCTTGATCGGACTGTTCAATGCGCCAAAGGTCGACGATTGAAGGACAGAAATGAGGTTGGAGAGATTCATGGTGCGCCGGGCTCAAGCGGCGCACCATGCATGCATCACGTTGAGCGCTGAGGAGATGCCGCTGAATTTTTAATGCGATAGATTATAGCAGCGCAAACAAACGCTTTATCGTCGTCCACAAAACGCTACTGCACACCCATTAACAATAATTAATCGTTCATATTAAACAGAATGCCCATCGTATTTCAGTCGCATATGATAAAGGCAGCAGGGGTGCAGTTTTGACTTCAGCGAAGCGGTTGGATCGAGGAAGCGGATACCCGCGCGGTCGCCGGCCGATGCGACCAGCGCGGGCACCGTCGCGCCGACCGGAAGGGCGAGGTCGGTGCTAGCCACCGATCAGCGCCCTGAATTTGGCTTCCAGGTAGGTTTTTGCGGTGGCCACAAGCAGGTCGACGGTGAACCCACCGGCAGCATCCACCACTGCTTTGGTTTTGTCCCATACATCCGGGCTGCGGACAGAATCCAGGAAGTCATGACCGGCCCAAGTCAGGCCAGCGAATTCGATCGACCCCATCCGGCCACTACCTGCCGAGTGAATGAAAGAGGCGTTCTTGATCAAGCCCAAGTGATAGAAGGCCTCCTCTGGACTATGCCCCTCGATCTGTATTGCGGCATCGTCCGCGGTAATACGAACGATGCCGCCAGATGGCAGTGCCTCGAGCTTCAGCATAAGCTCGCGGATCAGGTCCATGTCGCGTGTCATTTTTCGGCTTCTCCGGATCAGGAACAGGTGATGAAAAGGTTCTGGAGTCGTTGAGTAACGACCCGTCGTCGCCCATATGCCGGACCAAGCGCATGAATGGCCGAACGCGCTCGTCTCCCAGCGGCGTGATATCAAACAGCTGCCCATCTAAAGCGTATGCTGGCTTGATCCCCCGCGACTGCAACAGGAGCAGGTGGAGTGATGCCGGAGGCTAATACGATAGCGTTTGTCATCTCAGGCATCGATTGGTGGCAAAACGGGATAGAACACATGGAACATGGCGTCGTAATTACCATGTTGGTGCCAATCTTTTTTTGAAAACGGAGACAACCATGCACCAGATGGACCCTATTGAAACACATATCCAGACCATCTGGTCCTTCGTTCGGCTCGCGATGCTCAAGCGGGTACTGCACGAGGTAGTGCCGGATACCCAGCTGGACCTCTGGCGCATCATGATGGGTACGTCGCTTGACTATGGCGTGATCGAGTGGTGCAAGATTTTCGGAAATCGAACCGACGACACGCATTGGACCAACGTTGTGCCTGACAATCAACACCAAGCCTTTCGCACGGGTTTGTATGCGGCCGTGGAGAAGACTCAAGATGATTGGGATGCATACCACACGGAGATGAAGGAATACCGTGACAGGTACGCGGCGCACATCGACTTCAGTGGCACGGCGGCAAGCTTCCCCGACTTAACCCCCGCACTGGCCGCATCGTACTACTACTACGCGAAATTTCTCTATCCGGAGTGGTCAGGAAAGGATCCCGGCGCCCATTACCCCCCCGATATGGAAAAGTTCGCGGCGGAATACCGACACCAGTTGTGCGACGTAGCCAATGCGGCAGCGCAGGCAACGAAGCAGTTTGAGCCGACAAAGTAGCGGCAGCAGCGCCCGATCAATCTTTGTTACGCGCATATTCGTCTACTCCGGCACATGCCGCTTGTGGAAAACCTCGGCCATCGCCAGCCCGCTCGCCGTGGGGTCTTTGTGGGCCTCATCGGGGTCGGCGTGCTTCAGCAGGTACGTCGGCATTGTCACGTCGTCACGGAGTTCGGGTAAGCTTCACACATGAGAACCTCGTCTATTTAGCCGGGGCGCTTACTCATTCGGAGGTGTCGCCGTGCAAGCATTTTGCTTCACGGTCGACATGGCCCAGAGTGCAAAAATTCATATATGTCGTGTGGGCGGCGTTGCCGATCGACCAATCAGGCTTACCCGCGCCACTTAGGAAAGGCCGACCGCCGCGCCATAAAAGACCAGCACGGGAACCGCGAGCATGGCAACGAGTTTCATCCGCATTTTTCCTATCAAGCTAATCGCCGCTGGCGTTCGACCGATCTGTGCCCCGAGTCAACCCAACTTCCGCAACGACGATAGCCAAGGACGCGTGCGCCAGTAACCGTCCTTGGCAAAGCTGTTCAAGTCAGCAATCAGCTTTGCACCTCGGGAGTTCACCGTGTCGATTAGGGTCAAGCTATGAACGCATAACCCGGACATACTGGCGTGCGACATGTCCTCATAGTGAATCGTCATGTCCCGAAAGAGTGTCCGGAACGCGCGAATGTGTTCGTAGACGAACGCCACTTCGTGGGCAAGCGCAGGACCAAGCAAGCCGAGCTTCGACACGCTTGCGTCGAATACAGGACTAGCGGGCGGCAGGTATTCGTACAACTTTATTCTAGCTGCCTCGTCTTTGAGCGTATCCACAATGCTATGGAGCATGGTCTGCAACATGGGCACACCGGTCGCGTGCGACGCCAGTTCGCCAGCCAGTGCACCGGCAAGAGCCTGACCGTCGCGAAAGCGCTTGAAGTCTTCCCCAAGGAAGTTGTTCAGATAACCGCCTGCCAAAACACCGACAAGCGCAATCAATGCTGAATTGGTGTCGCTCACGCAAAAACTCTATAAAAACGTAGATTGCAATCGACTTCGCCGCCATTCATAATTTGACGGACCTCCGGGTTAATGGTCAATCCCCTTCAATCTTTACTTGCAGCGCCGAATTGAAGGGCGCTGCGGGAACCGTTCATGCTCGGGTCCGGGGAGCAACGGGACCGCCAACCCACTTAAGTCCCTTTGACCGGACCCCTAGTACGCCGGAATTTCCGAGGATTCCGGCGTACTGCCCCTGGATCCGATTTTTTGGTCATTTTCTTTCGAATCGCGACGTTTTCCCAGAGCAGCACGCTGTGCGTTACCGCTTACTCGCCGCCTCATAGACTGCGTTTTGATCTCGCCGCCCGACCGCAACGACGATCACCACAAGTTCTGCTTCGACTACTTCATACACAAGCCGGTAGCCGACGCTGCGAAGCTTGATTTTGTAGCGATCTTGGTGCCCATGGAGCTTTGAAGCGGGCACGCGAGGATTGTTCAGCCGTTGCGCAAGCTTTGCTTTGAATTGCTCTCTGACGAAACGATCCAATTTGAGCCATTCCTTAAGAGCAGCCTCGCGAAATGCAAGCTCATAAGTCACCGAGACCGACCTTGACATAGGGTTGCTTTGCGCGCGCATCAGCAATCTTGTTGAGCGCTATGTCATCTAGCATCTCCAACATCGCTTCGTACGCCGGCGCGGGCACGCAGTAAAAGGCGGGCTCGTTATGGTTAAGGATAGCGACGGCAAATCCTTCGCCAGCGGCAACTGTTCCCATCGGGTTCCTCTTCAGTTCCGAAACGCTTGCCGTGGTTTGGGAGAGTATCGTGTGGGCCATGGTAAAGCTCCTTTTAAGGCATCAAATTTAGTGCGATTATTTGTTCTTGTCAATTTAATTGCAATCTGCCACTAATGATTACTATTATAATCAGAAGTGTGAGATTTTTAGCCCTTCTCCCCACCCTAGCCGCTCGCCTTGCCATAAGCACCGTGTTCACAAGCACTTAGGTGCCGATCCCACCCATGAATTGGGCAGCATTGTCCGTTAGTTGCATTACTGCCTCTCCATCCCGTCCTGGTGGATCAGCGTGCGCCCAAGCAGCTGCGAGCGCCGGTCTCGGACGGTTGTTCGGCCATAACCGAAGTTGGACACTCACTCAGTCAATGCCCGCAGTCCGCCGCGCACCGAACATTGGCGAATGCTATCGGGCGATGTCGGCGTGGGGGGAGGCTATCGACCCCGAACCGACCTTCAAGAATGCTTAAAGCCAACGGCAGCTTCCGAGCCGCAACGGTCGTTGGCGTAACCGGCATCCATGAGGGACTATCTCTGTAGAAGTATTCGAAATATGTTCTTGATCCAGTTGTCCTGAAACGGCGATTTCAAGAGCGCCGGACCGTCGCAAGCGGCAAAAACAGGGTGCACGGTGAGTCTGGTAAGGGGATGAAGCCGTGATGGCGGTAAAAAGCCGTTGCGGTGTCGTCTTTTGCGTCCACCATCAGGGCGAAAGCCGCAATTTCCGACCTGGCTGCACGGTCGAGTGCATCAGCCAAAAGCGCACCCCCCAAACCTTGTCCCGTGAATGACTTATCAACGGCCAAGCGGCCCATACGGACGGCGGGCACGGTGGGGTAACGTGGCAGTTTCTTGCCCGTACTGGTCGGAAGCTCAGACAGCAGCAAGCTCGCCGACGCTAGTGTGTAGTAGCCAGCGATACGCTGCTTGTCCGTCAACGCCACAAAACAGGCAGCCACGCGGCGGCGAATGTCCTGTGAGACTTGCTCCCGCAGGTAGCGGTTAAGCAGCTCAGCGTCGCTGAGAAAAGTAGCGCGGTCATGAGTGGCATTGAGCGGTGCTAGGCGAAATGGTGCATCACTCATTCAGTGCGCAAAATTTTGCTGCGACGGGCGAAGGCGCGCTCTAGCGCTGGGGCCGCTTTCGGTGGTGCCAGCAGGGCTTGTGCGAAACACTCCTGATCTGCGAGCGATAGACGGATGACCTCCGCTTGCTCGATTGCGCGCTGCGCGGCATCTTGCACGGCAGACACCACGAAATCGGTCATGGTGCGTCCCTGAAGCTCGGCAGCACGCTTTAGCATCAAATGCAGATCAGTACTGATTCGGGCTTCAAGACGGGAAGTAGCTGCAGTGGCGGGCATAGTTTTATCCTCCTGAGTGAATTATACGGCAATTTGCCGTACACAAACAAGACAGCATTTTTTCCGTCCCCGCTTATCGGGCCCCACTTCTATTGTTACGAGAGCAAGAATCAGCAAATTTTGCTTGCCATACTCCCGGCACAACTATACTCTCCGTTTAAAAGAATTTCTTCCTGTTTTGGCGTTTTATTTGTTTTTAGGAAGAATCGCCAAATTTGAAGATCAACCCTTGGGATGCGTGATGGATTTCAACCTGTCGAAGCCGCCGATTCAAGTCTCTCCTGACGACCTCGTGAATTTGTCAGGCCGCTCGGCGCGCATGCTCGAGAGGATCCGAACCCAGATGCTCCAACCGTTTCCGAGGAAGGTTCCCCCGGTATTTCCGAGTGCGCGGTTGCAAGAACTTTGCGGAATCGATAAGCCCCGCTTCTCATACTTGATAAAGAAAGGTGAACTGCCTCAAGGAACACAGAGTCGTCCAGGAGGCGCAAGAAACTTTTCTTTATCCGAGGTTATTCAATGGGTAAAAGCCGAGCGACGCCCATCAGAACGGCCGTCAGGCAAGGACGGAAAAGTTATAGCCATTGGCAATTTCAAGGGTGGCGTGACCAAAACGACAACGTCGATGATATTGGCTCAAGGCCTCTCGATGAGGCGCGGACGTCGCGTGCTTCATATAGACATGGATCCTCAGGGTAGCGCAACGACTTTATATGGCATCAACCCGCACGCAGAGGTAACTGCGGAGCAGACCATTCTGCCTTTGATCGAAGCTTATGTGAGTGGTGAGGCCTACAACATGACGGGATTACCTCAATCCACTTACTGGCAAAACTTAGACCTTATCCCTTCGTCAACCGACCTATTCAACGCCGAATTTATGCTGCCGGCAAGGGTGCACAGCTCACCGGATGCCCAATTCTGGAATGTGCTTAGCCAAGGTCTAAGTGAACTGAAAAAAACATACGACTACATTGTCATTGATACAGCACCGACGTTGAGTTATCTGACGATCAATGCACTATTTGCTGCCGATGGCGTCATTGTACCGGTCATGCCTGACACCCTGTCCTTCGCCTCAATGGTTCAATTCTGGTCGTTGTTTTCAGACATGGTGAGCGGCATGCGTGAATTTCAGGCGTCATCCGACGGTCAGGTCAAGATTTTTGACTTTATCGACATATTGTTGACTCGAATGAAAGACCGATCGAACGCTTCACTGGTGCGGGACTGGGTGATCACGACGTACGGAGAGAGAGTGCTGCCCGTAGAAATCCCGGACACGGATATAGCGCGGACGACTACGAACGATTTCTCGACTGTGTACGATTTCCCTACTTACGACGGCAATGGAGCTGTTTTCCGAAGAATAAGAGAGTCGTACGACCAAATGGTCGATCTTATTGACAACAAAGTCTGCTATCTGTGGGAGCAGGAGTGAATATGAGTACTGCTTCGAAACAAAAGATGAAAGCGGCTAGCATCAGGCTCGACGACGATTTAGACGATACGTCAACGAATGTTCCGTCCCCACCGCGCACGGCTCCTGGACAACTTATGGGGTTGCAAGGGCGCGTTCTAAATCAGCAACGGGAAATTGAGGAGTTAAGAGCGGCTCTCGCTAGCGCCAAATCTACTGGGACTTCGGTGGAGATACCTCTGGATATGCTCATCGAGGTACCTGGTCGACGGCGGTTTCTCACCAGCGATCAGCAAACGGAGTTGCGTGAGAACTTGAGAAGCAATCGTCTAGTACATCCTATTTCCGTTCGCCCATTGGATGACGGAAAGTTCGAAATTGTCTCCGGTCACAACCGGGTCGACCAGTATCGCGCGCTAGGCAGAGACAAGATTCGAGCCGTGCCAGAGGTTACTACAGCGGAGGAGGCTGCAGCTAGTGCTTTCTTCGCTAACTTGATGCAATCCGAGCTCAGTGATTACGAAAAGTTCAAGGGGTTTAAGGATATGCAAGAGAGGCACCCTGGCATGTCTCAAGCCGCTATAGCTCAGTCGGCTGGCGTTCGCGAGAACGTTTTAACGATGCTTCTTTCGTTTGGCAGCCTACCCAGCGCAGCGCACAAGATGCTGGATGAAAGACCTGATCTGATTGGTGCCAATGCAGCATATGCGCTAGCTGGCCTCACGAAGGAAGGAAAAAACGATGCCGTTGTACAGGCCATTGAACGCCTTGCTCGCGGCGAAATAGATCAGAGTCAGGCTGTCAGAATGGCCAAGGAGTCCGGCAGCAAGCCTAAAGCTAAAGCAGTACAAACTTTGAAAATCCGCGCAGGCCGCGCAACATATTGTGATCTACGCATTTCCAATAAGACGCTTAGGATTGACTTCCAGTCAGAGGAGGAAGCGGCTCGGGTTCATGCCGCAGTGCAATCTCTGCTGGAGATTGAGGCGAAGAACAAGCAAGCTTGATTTGCGGGGATCGCTCCAAATAAAACCTATATATTTCAAGGACTTCATTTTATGAACCACCCGAAGACCTCTTAGAAAGGCGAAAGCCCCCAGGCGGCAACCTGGAGGCTCTCTTTGTTTCGGGCTTGATGCTGATCGCCCTGCACTTCTGATGACAATTGAAGTGTATCTCATTGCGATCGGCAGTCAAGCATTTGCGACCCATTTTTTAATGGACCGTAGCATCATGTCGATCGCGCAACGCTTCGTTGCTGGCGAGGGTGACACTTACCCTAATGAACCAGCTACTCCTCTCACCAACGCTGCATCTCTGGCTAGCCCCCACGAGACCGATACCACCAATCTGCGTTGGATCTCGTTTCGCGCCGCTTTTCGCGCCGAACGCATTCACGCTCTCCCCCTTCGCGCCCGATCCGTTCTCGCCGCCCTCGCTCGTACCGTATCTGCCGATGATCCCCTGGCAGCCATCTTCGCCCGTCGTGAATTGCTCATCGACCGCGCCATGCTTTCCGAGCGAACCTTCTTCCGTGCGCTCGATGATCTCGAAGCTGCCGGCCTCATCACACGTCCCGAGCAGCGCCGTTACAAGAACGCCGGACTGTTCGGGCGAGCCTACCTGCACCTCACAGAAGCTGCCGCCCTTACCCTCGGACTCATTCAAGCTGAAATGCCCCTGCAACAGCCGGTCGATGTCCATCAGACCGGCAAGCAGGTGAGTCCGCCTGCCAACCTGGCAGACGGTGCTATATATAAGGAAGTAAACCCTCAACCCAATCAAGAAAGACAACCAGGCGCCCTGCCGCAAGATTTGCAACGCTTGCTTGAACTGGGTTTTGGGAAATATTTTATTTTTAAGCTCATGCGCATCGCCTCGAAGAACGGCAAGCGCTTGTCCGATGTCGTCGAAGCCTCCTGGACGCATTTAAAGGCCGCCTCCAAGCCAATCTGTTACTTGCAAGCATTGCTGGCAAAGCCGATCGATTTCGCTCACATCGCCCGTGTAAATCGCGCCACCTCCCAAACCGAGGATCTCAAATCGCGCGAGCAGACCGCGCAACGCCAGCTCCTCGATGAAGTCAGAGGGAAAACCTATTCGGATGCTCAGGGCGCCATTGTCACCTTCGATGCCGACGGGAGTCACGCCGCTGTACGTACACCCACTGAGATCGTTCCACGATTCGCAACGGGTACGGTTCTGATGACCTTGGTCAACGCCGTTCAGTGCGGTCAGCTATCGCTGCACCGTGATCTCGGCGATGCCTCTCAGCCGCGAAACCCAAACAAGCTTCGCCACCCAGAACGCCGATCCTCAACCGATACGAAACGGCATGTGGATGCCCTGCGGGGGCTGCTTCAAGGCGCCCTGTCACGTCACGCCGCGGTGTCCCGCGACAGCGAATCAGCGCGCGTGAACCAAACCTGTTGAAGCAGCGCAAACGCGCTGCGTGCCGCATTGCGAAGCAAGGATGCCGGGTTGTCCAATGACGTCCCCACCAGCTCCGCGGTGGAATTGACGAAATCCACGGGTGAGCTCACCACCCGATCCGGATATCGTCCGGACAGTTCCTCGATGAGCCGTTGCGCGCTGGCCCGGGCATATCGGTTCGTCGGCCAAGCCGCCGGCAGCGCAATCGCGTTCGGCAAGCTCTCGAGATCGAGTGCCACCGCGTCGGTATCCTCTTCGGACGCCCTGAAGGGCAATAAAGTCAAATCGGCCTGCCGTGTCATGACCTGGTCGAATGAAGGACGATTGCCACCGCCATCGATGATCAGCCAGCCGTTTTGCGTCACGCGGCTCGATGTGATGACCTGCGCAAGTGCGTTGCCGTCCCTGCCATCGAGCACGCCATATGGACGCCCCTCACTCTTCACGCGTCGGTGCGGATCAGTCAGCACCTAGGCCGCCGGCTGCCGTTTCAACACGGCACCCAGGCACAGCAAATGTGCCGTCGTCGTCTTGGAAGTGCCACCCTTCTGGCCACCCACGTAGATAATCGTGATCATGTCTGTGCTTCCTCCAACGTTTCTAACATCACTTCTTGCACCGTCACCGTCAGGCCCCGCGCCTGGATGCGGGCCGCGGCAATAGCAACGTAGCGCTCGTAGAGGGTGCGTGCCGGCCGCAAGGTCAATTGCAGCGTGTCGGCACGCGCACGCTTTTCACTCCCACGTTCCGCCGGACTTATAGATCGCTCGGCGGGCGAAACAAGCGGCGCTCTCGCGGCACTCGTTAGTTGGGCTGCGAGATCCTCAACACCTTTGATCGCTTTCATCGCGCTTACATAAAGTTAGAACTGCGAAACGTCATAACTTCATAACCGTAAAACGTTTCAACTGCAAAAATTTACAAATGCATGACGTTTCAACGTTGTAACGTCATAACTGCGTAAAGTTAAAACTGCATCACTGCATACCGTTTTAACCTGACGTGGTTTAGCGCCGGGGCGTCTGATGAGATGTGACTGCATAACTATATAAAGTTACGACGTTAAAGCGGTACGCCCGATGGCATGGGCGCAGCGACAGGGGATAGCGAATCAGGCTGCGCAATCACCTGGCCTTGCCGCAAGGCCCGCACAAATGCCTGGTGCCAAGCGCCGCCTGCACTGCGCACACGCTGGCCAGGCCCGTGGACCGAGACGACTGCCCCGTCGCTGGATACCTCGAAGCGGCGCGTGTGCTGCGCATCGACAAACCGCCTGCCGGCGAGGGCACGGGTGAGCTCTGCTCGCTGCACACGGTCGCGCTGCGTGGCGTGGTCTTGAGTGTCGCGAAGCGCGCGCTGCCGGGCGAGGGTGTGGAAATCGGTCGAACTGAGTAGGAGGGCGTTTAGGTAGCTGATCGGTGAGCGTGCCTGGCTCAGATGCTCCCAAGCCACGCTCACGACCTCAGAGAGTCGTTTGCCGCATTGCCTGGCTTCACGCATGAGCTTGAAGACAAAGAATTTCCGAAAGCCCAGACCCAGCAAGCGCGACAAATCGGCTGGCAGCGGACCTGGTTGTCTTTCTTGCTGGCTGAGCATCAGCACCAATGGCCGACGGCGTCGCTATCGTTCCTGTGTAGCAGCGCGAACGCCAAAGAAACGCTCAAAGATGTGAACCACGCGGTAATCGCGCTGCGCGAGCAGAAGAGCATTCGTGAAGTCAACCTCTGCCTGCTTCGCGCACGAGGGTGGATGAATGACACAATTAACAATTAGGAATATTTAATGTTAAAAATACTTCGAAGTCACTAACGCCAAGCGGACCTTGGAGTAGGTGATTTGCGTTATATTTCCCTCTCCCAGGTGCGTCAGGGCGCTAACGGAAAAACGCCTTAGCATTGAACTAATACACAGCAATGCTTGGTCTGCCACCCTATTTATTATCTATAAAATAGAGGGGAGAATATCTGTCATGACGCGACAAGGCATAGCGACTATCAAACGCCGAAGCAAAGATCGGCCAGAGAAAAACCGCTATCGTTCATCATCGGCTACTGCGGTGATAGGCGGAATCGCCGTTTTGCTCGTCATCGTTATCTTCACAAGCACACTGGTTCGAATTGCAGTGGACCAGCGGGAGGCAAGAGATCGAGCAGTTGCCGCTAGCATCGAGTTGTCCAAGACGTTTGCCGCCCACGTTGCAAAGAACCTCAACGACGCCGATACCATAGCAAGGTGGGTGGAATACGAGTACGAGAAGGCTCCTCGCTCATTCACCCTATCTGATTACAAAAATCGGGGCTTGATGTCCGGAGACACGGTCGTGCAGGTGACGATTGTCGGCAAGGACGGGAATGTTCTGCAGACAACAACGCCGGCCATAGAAGCAATAAACGTACAAGACAGGCCGCACTTTCTGATCCACGCGAACAATCGCGACGCCGGCCTGTACATTAGCAAGCCCGTCATCGGCCGTGTTTCCGGGAAGTGGACCCTACAACTGACTCGCAGATTAGATAATCCAGACGGCTCCTTCGCTGGCATCGTCGTTGTCTCTGAAAGTCCGAATTTTCTTACCGATGGATTCTATGGTGCCGGTACCCTTGCGCCTGGCACACTGCTGTCTGTTATATCGGACTACGGATATTTGATATCGCGCCGAACCGGCTCGGCGAGCTCCTCACATGAAGGCCCTTCGGTCTCAGCGTACAGCGACATGATCGGGTCAAATGGCGGGGTGTTCACCGACCCGGTCGATGGTGTAAGGCGATTTGTCACGTATCACCATCTGGCCCAGTATCCGGTTTCCGTTATCGTCGGACTCTCCGAGAGAGACGAACTTGCTAGCTCCGAGCACTGGAAAGTCTTCTACCTGGGGCTGGCCTCATTCATTAGCCTCTTGATTCTCATCGTCGCAGGCATTGTCACTCTGATGCTTGCAAGATTAAAGGCAGTGGCGGAGACGGACTCCTTAACGGGTTTGTCGAATAGATACTTGCTTACGGAAACGCTGCGCCGAAGAATGCATGCCTTGGGACCATCGGGCCAATTGGCGATGATCTATATCGATCTCGATAACTTCAAAAGAGTGAACGACGCCTTGGGACATAAAAAAGGCGACGAACTCTTGTTGCAGGTCTCGTATAGGCTCAAAGATGCTGTTGGGAAGGAGAGATTGATTGCCCGCATCGGCGGCGACGAATTTGTCATCCTCGTTGAAAGCACCGATGCTGCAAGGAAGGCGCAAGCACTTTGCAGGGTCATCATCAAGGCTTTCGAGCGCCCTTTCGTTATACGCGCAAACAGCTATCTGATCTGCTTAAGCATCGGCATCACTGCCTATGATAAAGCTGACGACAACGAATTCGATTTGCTTACACAAGCCGATCTCGCGATGTATTCGGCTAAGGAACAAGGGAAAGCGGAGTATCTTAGTCATCAGTGTACGTACACGCCGGAGTTATCCCAACGCGCTCTGCAGGATATCGAGAGGCATCAAGAGTTTCAATATGCCATCATCAATCGTGAGTTTTTCCTGGAATATCAGCCGATAGTGGGTCTTGACAGGCAATTGCGCGGGGTCGAAGCGCTAGTTCGATGGAGGCATCCTAAGAAAGGCGTTTTGCCTCCCGCAGATTTTCTCTCGTTTGCAGAAACAAGCGGCTTTATTGTCCAGATCGGTGAGTTTGTGCTTGAGCAGGCCTGCCAGGATTTTCAGGCGTGGCAGAGCTATGATCCGCGCCCGCTATCACTCACCATCAATTTGTCGCCGGTCCAATTCGCGATCGGTGCCATTTCGCGCACGGTTGCACGGTGCCTGAATGAGTACATGATCGAACCGGATCGTTTGCATCTGGATGTCAGTGAAACCTTGCTCCATGACGAGAACGTCACGGTTAAGTCAGAGTTAGAAGCTTTGCGCAAGACGGGCGTTAAGGTCGTGCTCGATGACTTCGGTTCAGGCCGCTCGTCCTTGTCATGCCTCGGTAACGCGGCAATAGATGGCATTAAGATTGATTGGCGTTTAATGCAACAAGTGCCGTCTGAAAACGAAGCCTCCGAGATGTTGGCGCATCTCATTGACCTCGTACGCGCAAGAGGACTTTCTGTGGTGATTGAGCGAGTCGAAACACGTGAACAAGTGGCGTGGCTCGCGCGATTTGGTGATATGACGGTTCAGGGCTTCTATTTCTCCCGGCCTGTGTCCGCTGCGATGTTGCCTATCGCCACCAGGGCCTAGTCGCATGACTACCGCAATGGATAGAACCACGGATGCCGCACGCGAACCACTCTACGAGTCCGTAAGCCGGATCAATCGCGATTCAGTCACGATTCGCTTGTTCCGTTCGCAGGCCGGTCTTTTTTCGATAGAACGACAACTCGTGCGCGCCGACGAGGCGACACTTACACAGTTGTATCCCGTTGAAAATGAGCAGGGGCTGCATAAATTTTTATCCGCCGACCCCCTGGGCGATAGTCTTCAAAGCACTTTTCAAAGCTTGCTGAAACATTACTCCGACGCGGCTAGGGAAGTACGTGGGCATCATGCTTTTAAAGCCATCGATATGTTTGGCGAGTTTGATCGCATAGAGGCGTGTGGCGACGAGACGGACCTGCTGCCGATTGTAAAAACGGTTACTCAGGCGCTCGGAGCTGATCAGTACATCTTCAGCTGGTTGGTGCTGGATGCAAAGACCAACGACGTGAGGGAGCAGCGGTATCTGGTCGGTTGTCATCCGGCGTGGTTGCAAAAGTACTTGGACAATGTCTGGTATATGAATGATCCACTGCTGGAGTATGCGAAACGCAATGCCACACCAGCACTACTATCGCGACTAAGGTCTTATAACGATGTGCACTGGTTAGAAGAGGCTGCTGCACATGGATTTAGAAATAGTCTCGTTTGTCCGGTTCACGCTGGATCGAAATCTGCGCTTGTCATGCTCCAAGTGAGCAACGGGGAGCGTTCGACGACAGGTGATGAACTCTTATGGCGCAATCGACGCCATTTGAGGATGCTGGCGTGCGAATTATTGGACTGGCGCCTGGCGCGCCTGGAACAATTAGCGATCACCCAATTTCGTTTAAGCGCCACGGAGTTAGAGGTGCTGAGAATCGTTCGAGCGGGTGGGACGGCCGCGAATATCGCGCAAGCCCTGCGGGTGTCCGTGAAAACGGTCTATGGTGTGGTGTATCCAGGCATTACAGCGAAGTTAGGGCAGCCCAATATCAACAAGGCAGCAACCATAGCATTCGATAATGGCTTGCTGAAATAGAAGAAAAACCTAAAATAATAACAAATTCTGGCGAATTTGGTAATGGTAATTCGGAAATGGAATTACCCTAGATTTTTGCGCTACAGTCTAGCCCGTTGAGCCGTTAGATCGGTGTCCAGGGCGGGCGGCGACCTACGGCAGTTCTCTTGAGTCGTTGTTCGCAATGGGAAAAATGAGTAGATTAGGTCGACTATCCAAGCAACTTGCTATCGCCCTTGCTCTCGGGTGCTGCGTAGGATCTCACTTGGTCCATGCTCAGCAGACTTGGTCAATGGCCACGGCGTATCCACGTGACACGATCGCGGGCCAGGGTGTCGCGTCTTTTGCCAGTGAATTGAACGCTAAGACGGCAGGCGACATTGTTATTGCGCCGCAGTTCAAGGCCAAGGCCGGTGGGAAAGATCTTGTTTCTGATGTTCAAAGCGGGCGCTTGCAACTCGCGGATGTATTCACCGGGTCGCTTTCCCGGATAGATCCGATATTCGATTTGCCTACGATTCCCTTTCAGGTTACGTCCCTTGCGCAAGCGCAGCGCCTTACGATCGCCCTTACACCTCTATACCGTCGCGCGTTGTTGAGGGCCGGTCTTCACATGCTATTTATCTCGCCCTGGCCACCTACCGGGCTTTGGTCTCGTCGGGCGATAACTGTAGAGGCAGACCTGTCAGGAATGCGTGTCAGAACCTACGATGCAAGTTCAGCACAGGTACTTACCGACCTTGGCATGCAAGCTTCGGAGATGCCTGTGTTGGAGGTGAGCGCGTTGCTCGGGCGGGGGGAACTGGATGGCGTACTGTCTTCTGGCGACGGCGCCGTAGGCAGGTCTTTCGCTGGGAAACTGCCGAATTTCACGGCGATTCATTATGCCTTCCCGGTTTCGTTCGTGGTGATGAGCCAGTCGGCCTACGAAGCGTTGCCGTTAAAGCAGAAACATCAGGTGGATGTAGCAGCTGAGGAAGTACAGCGTCGTCAATGGGCCGCTCTGCCAGCGCGCATCGAGCAAAATTATACGGCCATGCGTTCGTCGGGCATTCGAGTCAACACCGATATTGGTGATGCATTGCAGGCATATCTTCGTGATGCGGGTGATGCGCGGATGCAGCAATGGCTCTCGCATGTGCCAACAGAATATAGCCAAATAGTTAGGTCGGTGCTGTAACCGGTTTCATTGCCGCTGAGCACGCTCAGTAAGCAGGGCAAGTGTCTTCATAGAGAATTGACGATTCAAAGAAGGGGCAAGTGATGGGTGCGAACAAAATTGATCTGAACGTTGACATGGGCGAGGGCTGTGGAAACGATGAGGCGTTGATTGAATACGCTACGTCCATTAACGTGGCTTGCGGATGGCATGCTGGCGACGCTATGACGATGCGCCGAGTCGTTTCACTTGCATTAAGAGGTGGTGTCGCTATCGGTGCGCATCCCAGCTTTCCGGATCGAGAGAATTTCGGCCGTACTGCGATGTCTTTGCCGCCAGAAGAGGTCTATGCCGGTGTTCAGTACCAGATAGGAGCGCTTGCCGCGATTGCTTCAGCACAGGGTGCACGCTTAACGCACGTTAAACCTCATGGGGCGCTATACAACCAGGCCGAGGACGACGTGGATCTCGCCCGTGCGATCGTGCATGCAGTACGCGACTTCGATCCCAAACTCGCGGTGTTTGGCCTTGCGGGTGGGCAACTCGTACAGGTTGCGCGGGAAGAAGGGTTGATCGCCATCGATGAAGGTTTCGCTGACCGAGGTTACACGCCCTTGGCTAAGCTGATGCCGCGATCGGAGCCGAACGCAGTGATCCAGGACGACGATGAGGCATGTAGGCAAGCGATCAAGATGGTGTGCGGTGGGCGCATTCGGTTGAGTGATGGTAGCGAAATAGAGGTGAAACCTCAAACCTTGTGCCTACATGGTGATGGTGCGCACGCAGTGGAATTTGCGCGGAAGATTCGAGCCGCCTTGTCCGAGCGTGGTGCCGAGGTCGTTCCCGCAGGGAGTCCTCTGACACATCGCGAGTAGAAATGCGCGAACGGAACGAAAAGTATGTATTGAACGTCAAAAAGATGATATTGGCATAAGCGCATAAGCATCTTTTGATTTCAAAACATCAATTTTGATGTATAGTGTAAAAGAATTTGCGGCGCAGCTCCCTATATAACGTTGGCTCAGCGAAAATACGATCCTGTGCTAACGGATGAGGGCTATATGTTCTTTACTTTTAGGGAATTGGCGGCTGTTGCCTTGACGGGGGCTGACAATTACTCGCTAGAGGTTTTTAAAGCGGATGTTGGGAAATGGGTAATTAAGGCAACTATCCTGGACTCACAAAAAAACGTGGATCATAGCCACATGCTGCAAACCAATCGTGGTACGACCAAGACTTGGCGATATTTGGATGACGTGCTTGCGTTTGTTTCACAACACTGTGTTGACTGTCGGAATCTGACGATCAAGACAGAGGGGAAAATATGGCGTTTATCGTCAGATGATTTACGCCATAAGCCGTAAAAAGTGACGGTTTGACTTCGGCGAGACGATGCCGAAGTCAATATACACACGTCGCAAGTCTGAAGAAATCGCTATTCAATTAGTATTACTATTTTATGTGAAGTAACAGCACGTCATGGTCCGAAGCGCAGCAGATATGTCTACTGCTGGAAACACTTCGGCTGCAACGTAAATGAAGTGGTTCCAGTGAAACTGCATTTACCACATGCAAAGGAGGAGATCGTGTTAGGCGGAATTCTCGGTTTGATTCGCAAGGTCATTCGCGGGTTGCTCTTGTTCATAGTCACGACATCTTTGATGGGTTTTGTGTTTTGGTTGATCAAAAGACATTCCACGCTGCCTGAACTGATCGAAGTCGCGATTGTCGTTTCCGGTTGGGTGTCGATCGCTTATTTCCTCTACAAGTGCGGGTGGCCCCGCGATAGCCGGGACTGGTGAATCATGCGCAAACTGTTAAGCCACGTGATCTCCGAGCCAATCATTATTGGCTTTATGGAATTAGTTGTACTAATTGCCTGGGCTGCTGGTGGGATGCGGTTATTTATACACTCTTACTTTGCTTGGGCCGTCAATCGCGTTCAAGACTTGTCATTATGGGTCATGATGCCGTGCGCTTTCAGTCTAGCGATTTTGGCTTCGATAGCGGTTTTGGCCACTTTTCAAGTGCCATTGTTAATCGTTGCCACCGTTAAGTGCATCGCGCAGCGGTCCAGATCGCGCCGGTCCGGCGTGTGAGCATCAATCATTCATTATCGTCCGAGCCATGGTGATGCCAATCGACTTTGCGATGCTCGCTCAGCAGTGCGCGCCTTCGGTCCACCCGACCACGCTGCGCGCGCTTGTCAAGACAGAGTCCGGATTTAACCCATATGCGATCGGCGTGGTGGGTGGGAAGCTAATGCGGCAGCCACGTAATCGTGATGAAGCGATCGCGACGGTACGGGCGCTGGACGCTTCGGGGTGGAATTACAGCATGGGTCTGACACAGATCAACCGAGCGAATCTGCGCGCCTACGATTTGTCGCACGAAACGGCTTTCGATCCGTGCGCGAATCTGCGTGCAGGTGGCGCAATTCTCTCCGGCTGCTATGACCGCGCACTTGCAGGGGGCCGAACGCCCCAGGCCGCTTTGCGGGCCGCGTTGAGTTGTTATTACAGTGGCAATTTCACGCGGGGTTTCGTACCCGATAGTCACGCAACGAGTTATGTCGAGCGCGTGGTTGCAAACGCGGCGCGGGTGAATGGTGGTCCTGAGAGTGTTCCGCCGATCGATGTCGTACCGACTCGCGAATCGCCCGCGCCGATCGCGCGCCCGCGGCGTGAGCCAGTGCCGCGCGATAGCGCCGGGCCTGGCCAGGATAAGCCTATTGATCAACACCCTGCTTGGGACGCCCTGGGGGATTTTTGATGGAGTGCAAGATGCGCAGTATGTCTATTAACGACCGTTTAATTCGTATAGCCGGTTCACTACGCGTGAACATGTGGCGCGTGGGGGTCCTTGCCATCCTCTCGGTATTGGCCGGGCCAAGTTGGGCGGGTGGTGGGCTCACTGCCGGTACCCAAGCAGTGAGTAATTTCACGCTATGGTTCTATGGGTTCGTCGGCGTTCTAGCGGGTTCATACCTACTGTGGGTGGGCATTCAGTGCTGGTCCAACAAGGCAGACTGGATTCATGACTTCGGCGGTGCTATCGCGAAGACGGCGGCGGTGGGCGGTTCGCTTGTCCTTGCCGGCTGGGCGTTTGGACTGTTCGCATGATGACCGTTGAGGAGGAGCGCATCCTGCATCCGTCGTACGCCGGGCTCAATCGTGCGGCGATGATCGGTGGCGTGCCGATGTTCGCGGCACTGATCATCGCCTGCACATCCTTGATCAGTAGTTTGATTGGTGGCTTCGCGCTTGGGCCGGGCGGGCTTTTGATCGGCTCGGCGGGCGTGCCGGTATTCATGTTCTTTCGTTCAGTCTGTCTCACCGACGATCGGGCGCTCCATTTGATGTGGCTGGAATTTTGCTGCTGGATCAATCGCCGACGTGTTTCTGTTTTCGGCAAGACCTACACGCTCGCACCAATGCGCTATGGACGTGACCTCGACTTGTATACCCGTTCGTTTTCGGGGGGAAGAGATCTCGTGCGATTCGAAATACTTCGTCAAAGCTTGCTGTCGCCAAACTTGGAGAATATCGATGAATGATAGTTTGACCCGGCTTGTCTCGGCAGTCGAAGATCATTTGCCTAAGATTGGCCGGCCCGTTTCTGAAACGGCGACGAGCCTGGATTCGGGTGGTGCCTTCATCGTGATCCGCGTGAACGGCGTGCCGTTTGAATCGGTGAGCCGTGCAGAGATAGAGGCGCGATACGATGGTTGGAATCGCCAGCTTGCCGCCATGACCTTGGAAAAGGGCAATCGTCTCGCATTGTGGATGACGTTTCGCCGTCGGCGCATCTCCTTCGGCGACGAATACCGCTTCACTAGCCCTTTCATTCAGCGCACGGTTGACAAATACCTTGAGCGTTTTCGCAAACACGACCATTTCGAGAATAGCTTTTATATCACCGCGATCCTCACCGGTGACGATCTGGACGAGACCTTGCGTGAGCTTGAGGAGTTGGGCGAGGGCTTAACCAAGGCCCTTGTCGCCTAT
Organism: Robbsia andropogonis; assembly: GCF_034047095.1. Classification (NCBI taxonomy): domain Bacteria; kingdom Pseudomonadati; phylum Pseudomonadota; class Betaproteobacteria; order Burkholderiales; family Burkholderiaceae; genus Robbsia; species Robbsia andropogonis. The sequence continues at coordinate 72,085 of NZ_CP139165.1, forward strand.
GATCCGCAACTGCTGCAAGCATATGGACACAATGGTGTCGTGTTTTCGGAGGCGTACCAATTCATCGGTGAGCTGCTTAATGGGATCGATGAGCGCGTGCCCGTCACGCAGGCGACCGGCCGCGACCTGATTCCGACCGCCCACCTGCATTTCCACTATGACACCGTCGAATTGCGCACCGACACGTCGACGCGATTTGCCGTCTGTTATGACCTCAAGGACTTTCCGAATGCGGGATGGGGGCAGACGAACCCGCTGCTCACGCTGCCTGTCGAATTCACCTTCACGCAAAGTTTTGGCTGCTTGAGCACGGCGCAGGCGATGAAGACGATTGAAGATCAAATCAATCACCTGAAATCGGTCGGCGACAAGGCGCACCATCAGATCAAGGAGCTGAATCAGGCCGTGGCGCTCATCGCCGGTCGCGATCTGGCGTTTGGCGACTATCACGGCGCATTGGTTGTGTATGGCGAAACCGCCGCGAAGGCGATAAGCAATGGTGCGTACGTTACGAGCCGCGCGTTAAATGACTGTGGTTTCAAGTTCGTCAAGGCAACCGCATCGGCACCCTATACCTATTTGAGTCAGGTACCGGGTTTCCGCAAAAAGCCGCGTCCGATGCCGAAGTCGACCCGCAACCTCGCCTCGTCGTTCTCGATGCACACGTATTCGGCGGGCAAGGCTCGGGGTAATCCACTGGGTGACGGTTCCGCGCTGATGCCGGTGCATACGGTAGCAAAAAGCCTGTTTAGTTTGAATTGCCACGCCTCTCGCCTCGATGAGAATAGCGTGGGTGAGAAGGTCGCGGGCCACCTCTTGCTCTTGGGTGCGACCGGCACGGGTAAAACCACCGTTGAGACCATGCTGCTCACCTTTCTGGAACGGTTCGATCCAAAGATATTCGCCTTGGATCTGGATCAAGGTCTCAGAATCTTCCTTGAGGAAATCGGGGCTGAATATTACACGCTGCGTGAAGGGGAGCCGACGGGTCTTGCACCGTTCGCGCTGCCGTACACCAAACGTCACCTCGCGCACCTGTATGACTTAGTCGGTGCCTGTTGCCGAGACGAGAACGGCAAGCTCAGTGCCGAGGATCAACGCCATATCAAGCACGCGGTAGACACCGTAATGAAGCTCGAAAATATCGAGCACCGTACGTTCAGCCGTCTGCTGGAATCCATCCCGGATACGGGTGAGCACAATAGCCTGTGGCTGCGCTTGAGTCAGTGGTGCGGGGCGACGGACGGTCGTTTTGCATGGGCCTTGGACAATGTGCCCCGGGCGTTGACGAATATTGCCGAGGTCCGTCGTATTGGCTTCGATGTAAGCGACTTTTTGAAAAAGGATTATCCGGCAACGGAGCCGGTGCTTGCGCATTTGCTCTACCTCAAGGAGCAGATGCAAAGAAAGGGCGGCTTGCTTGCCACGGTGATAGCGGAATTCTGGCTTCCGGCGAGCTATCCGAGCACACAGGCCTTGATTCGCAAGTCGCTCAAGACTGGCCGCAAGGCAGACGAGTTTCTGATACTGGATTCGCAATCACCAGAGGATGCGATTCAATGCCCGGTCTTTGCGGAAATACGTGATCTCACCGCGACGAAATGCTATTTGCCGAATCCGGAGGCCAAACGGGAAAGCGCCAAGCTTCTGAACATGACCGACCGCGAGTTTGATGCGTATAAGCAGCTTCCGAAGGAAGCGCGGACGTTTTTAATCAAGCAAAGCAATCAGTCGGCGTTTGTCACGCTCGACCTGGGCGGCATGGACGACGAGATCGCGGTGCTCTCCAGCAGCTTGGATAACGTCGCGATTTGGGAGGCCTGTACGCGGGAGGCACATGGTGACACGGACCTGCGCATGCAATTGTTCCAAGCGCGTCGTAAAGGCAAGCGCGGCGCTAAAGGACGGGCCGCGGCAGATCGTTCCATGGAGCAAACCGATGAAAGCAGTCAGGCAGAGCACGACGATGATGCGCATGTTTAAAGTCACGGCAATCGCCGCATTGCTCATTGTAGGAACTTCGGCACATGCGCAGGAGGGCGTTGATAGCGCTGCTCTCGCGAAGCAGGCGCAGGCGGGTGTGCTCACACAACCCGACGCGTACCATTGCACGCCACGCCCGGACAACGACATCAACCAACGAATGCTCGTGCAGTTGATTTCAATCGATACGACGCTCAAGCAGTTGCTTGAGCTTGAACAGCACCAATACATGACAACGCATCCTTGAAATAGATCTTTGAGAATTGGATAGGACGATGAAAACAATGCGAATCCTCGGCGCGGCCGCGTTAATGACATTGACCTGCACGTTGCCCATGGCCCATGCACAGGGCGTGCCGGTGCTTGATATTCAGGCAATTGCCCAAGCCATCGCAACGGTCAAACAGTTGCAGCAGGAATACGGGCTATTAACGAACCAGTACCAGTCGATGACTGGCAACCGGGGACTTGGCGAGATCTATAACGATGCGTCCTTGCGCAATTACCTGCCCGATCAGTGGCAGTCGGTGTACGACCAGGTCAAAAGCGGGCAATTGAACGGCATTAGCGGGCTGGCGAGCAGTATCGAAACCCAGGAGGGCATGACGGCGTACACCCCTGGCCAGCAGCGCTTGAACGATACGCTTGCGGCGAATAAGGCAATGACGATGCGTTCCTACCAGGCATCGATCGACAGGCTTAACAATATTCAGCAACTGATGCAGCAGACCAATATGACGCAGGACCCCGCTGCTAAAGCCGATCTGCAAAACCGATGGTCGGCAGAGGTGTCGTCGATCAACGCGGAGAAGACCCGCCTTGATTTGATGGTACGGCTCCAGGACGCGGAAAAGGAATTGGCACAGCAGGAAGCTCACCAGGATATGCAGCAGCGTTTGGATGGTGACGATACCAACTGATACGGGAGTAATGCATCATGGAATTACACGTTTTTTCTGACATGTTCAGCTGGTTCGATGAGACCGTCCTCAACACCATTAACACGGGTTCAGCCAAGATGATCTCGCTGATCAGTCCGTTGGTCGCGGCCTGCTTCAGTCTGTATGTGTTGCTCGTGCTGGTGTCGTATTGGCGTGGCCATAGCGACAGTCCGATCGTGGACTTTCTCCTGAAGATGGCAGGGTGGGCGGCGGTCCTGACCTTCGGGATGAACATCAGTTACTACAGCGAATACGTGGTCCCGTTCTTTAATGGCCTCGGCGACGACCTAAGCAGCGCCATCATGAACGGCGACAGTTTGAGCAACGGACTTGACTCCTTGTTGAACCTGTACATTTCAGCGATTACGAGTATGTACAAGGGTTTAACAGCCCTTCAGATCGGCTTGTTTGTCGAAGTCTCGGTACTGGCTGTGTGCGTCCTCTTGGTGGGATTGCCATTTCTGGCGATCGCGGCCGCCTTCATTATTCTTGCCAAGTTCGCCCTCGGACTGCTGCTGGCTTTGGGGCCCGCGTTTATCGTCACAGCGCTTTTCCCGGCGACTCGGCAGTACTTTCAGAATTGGGTGGGTCAGTGCCTGAACTACGGCATTCTCGTTGCCCTTTTCGGTGCGGCGGGTGCTTTGGAAGTCAGCTATATGACCTGGGTGCTTCCAACTAAGTTTGACGTGTCGGACGTGATCCTGACATACGCAACCGAAGGAAAAATTGTTAGCTGCGGGATTGTGTTCATCGTTATCTCGTTGAACCTGCCGTCCCTGGCATCGCAACTGGCAGGTGGAGTTGGTATCTCATCGATGGTGGGTCAGTTCAGCAACGCTGCCGGCGCGGCGATGCGGGCCATGCGCCTTTCTGGCGGCGGTGGAGGGTCAGGGGCGAGCAACAACGCGATGAAAGGTGCCTGACATTGATTATCTTCAAGGGGTATTACATGAGACTTATCGGATTAATTGCATCAGCCGCCTTGGTTTTTCTGACCGTCACGCTATCAGGGTGTGGTCACCACAACGGTAACGAATTCGTAGGTACCTGGAAGAATGTCGGAAAGAGTGGTTGGGATCAGATAAGTATCGAGAGAAATGGAGACGGAGACGATTTCTATCTTTCTCACAAAGCGCCCAATTTCGCGGCAGAGAGCGCGGCTGATAGCTGGCAAGTGGTTAAAGAGCCGGCGGTCGCACAAGATGGAAAACTGCTTGTGAGCGGTGATATTCCATACTTCATCACAATAGACAAAAGCACGGGTCATCTTGTCATGCCAGGCTACGAATTTGAACGAGTGAAGTAAATCGAATCGTGTTTGCCGGATGGTTCCGGCAAACCGCATGAATCGGGAGTGACCATGAGAATAATCGTCGTGCTTTGCAGCGTCGCGTTGCTCGGGGCGTGTTCGTCGGTGCCAAAGCCGACGCAGCCAAAAGGGCCGTGGATGCCGGTGAACCATGCGACACAGGAGGGTGTGCGATGAAATGGGTTCCAAGGAAATTGGTGGCAACAACGTCTGCGCCGGGCACCCTTGCGGCAAATGCTTACGCTACCGCGCTACGCGATGCCGCAGCCGCGCTTGCGGATGCCGATCCACGCGATATGGCTCGCATGTATTTCAAGCAAGCGCTCGTGTTTGAGCAATCTCGTCAGCAGTTGCAAGAGAATGCCAGGAAAATCGCATGGCGCGTGGCAGGCGGTGCGCTGTTTATCGCATTGGTTTCCATTATTGGCTCAGCAGCGTTAGTACAACTAAAGAGACCTTCTCCTCCGGTTATCATCAGAGACAACACCGCCACGGGTAATGTCGAGGTCATTGATGTCGCGCGCAGTGGCTCGGTCAGCTTTGGTGAACTGGAGGTGCGTGCTGCGCTTCGCCAGTACGTGGAGCTACGCGAGAGTTACGACTGGTACACGATACAAGATGCCTATGACACCGTGAGTCTGATGAATTCGGAACGCGAGCAAGGGCAATATGCATCGCTCTACGACCATAAGAATTCGCCGCAGAACATATTGACCGATAAATACCGTGTGATCGCACGCATTGGGGCGATTACTTTTATCGGATCGACGGCGCAGGTGTTTTTCTCCAAGACGATGGTGCCCCTGTCGTCGCAGGGTAGCGGTGCCGTTGTGGTACCGAAGACCGAATATTGGGTCGCGACCATCACTTATGAAATCGGCGAGCTGCCCACACGCAGCAACGACCAGACACGCAACCCGACGGGGTTTCGCGTGACGAGCTATTCGGTCGACCGCGACTGGACGCGCAGCACGACTGATAGCGTGGTACCGATGCCCTCGGCGGCAACGGCAGCGCAGTCCGCGCCCTCGGGCGGAGGTGCCAGGCCATGACGCTTTTTTCTCGTAAAAGGCAGGCGAGCGCGGTACTGATCGCCGCGCTGGCCGCAACGCCCATGAGCGTCTTTGCCGAAGTCGTGCCCGGCGCGTGCGGCAGTGACGCGCATATTGCCTGCGCGCTCTATGACCCGAATGAGACCTACCAAGTGGCGTATCGGGCCGGGGAGGCGACTGTCCTGATTTTTGAGAAAGGCGAAAAAATTGACGGCGGTGGCATGGGCGATGGCAAGGCGTGGTCTGCGGGTCCGGCGGGCAATGGCTTTTTCTTCAAGCCCAAGGCCGCCCATGCGGCAACCAATCTGATTTTACTGACGAATAGACGGCGCTATGTGCTCAAGCTCGTGCCTGTGGCACGGCACGAAGACGCGATTTGGTCATTGAGTTTCGCGTATCCGGACACGCAGGCAAAACAAAGTGCTGCGGCAGCCGTGCGCTCGGCCGAAGCACGCGCACTGCTGGCGCAGACGGTTGACACGCGTGGTACGGGCAACGCCGACTACGACATGCACGGCGACACGGCGTTGGCGCCCACGGCCTTGTGGGATGACGGGCGTTTTACCTACTTCGAGTTTCGCACCAACCGCGACCTGCCTCAGATCTACCGCGTGTATGGGGATAACAAGGAAGCGTTGGTCAATCCCGATGATGTACGCGGCCCTGTGCTCGTCGTGCATGACACGGCGCAGCGTTTCAATCTACGCCTGGGGGACGCCGTGCTCGGTATCCGTAATAACGCATACCGGCCCGATGGGCAGCTCGACCCCGCGGGTACGACGGTTCCCGGCACGGTGCGTCTGGTGAAGCACAAGGAGGCCGGCGATGATCAATGAGAACAATACGACACCTTCTTCTGTACCGGCGTCGCCCGAGGCTAGCTTGGGTGAGAGAGGTGTGCCGGGTATCACGCGCACGAAGCGCAAGAGCCCACTGCGGATGTTGCCGGTCGTGATCGGGCTTGTGTTGGTGTTGCTGTTTGGCGCGATTGCAGTGGGTCTCGCGATCAAGCGCTGGAGCGCGCAGCAGCATGCGCAAACCCTCGCGGCACGAGTGGATGCGGCGAAGGACAAGCCATCGGATGCGCATCACGACTTCGGCCGGGATCAGGCGAAAATCGAAAGGCAGCGCGCCGCCGACGCGGCCATGGCCTCGGAGGTCGCGGCGGCCAACGCGGCGCTGCCTAAACCAGCGCATGCGGATGGCGCCACCGCATCGAATGTGAGCGGCGCTGCGGTAGCCAATGCCGCGAGCGCGGTGCAAACACCGCAGGAGCGCAAGCTTGATGGCGACGTGTTACTGAGCTTCAACGACCAGACGCCGCGCTCGTCGGGGCCAGGTGCCGCGTCTGCCATCGGCACTGCGCGTGGTGAATTTGCGAAAGATGGCCTGGACGGCAAGTTGCAGCCCTCGAAGCTGGAGAGCGTCAAGGCCGAGTTGATGCCCTCGCGCGACTTCCTGTTGATTGCTGGGACGACGATTCCTTGCGTGCAGGGTGCGGAGATCGTCACAGACTATCCCGGCATGACCACCTGCCATGTGGCCAAGGATGTCTATTCGGCAAACGGCAAGGTGCTGCTCGTTGAACGTGGCTCCGAGGTGGTGGGCGAACAGCGGCAGGCACTGATGCAAGGGCAGGCCCGCATCTTCGTGATCTGGACGCGGCTCACCACCCCGGCGGGGGTGAAGGTTCAACTGGATTCGCCCGCCGCCGATGCGCTTGGCGGCAGTGGTTTGCCCGCGTATGTGGATACCCATTTCTGGACACGGTTCGGCGGGGCGATGATGGTCAGCCTTATCAGCGATGCAGGTCAGGCGCTGTCGAGCATTGCGGCGAACGCGGGAACCAGTAGCAATGGCGTGCAATTCAACAACACGACGAATTCGGCCGGGCAGGTTGCCTCCGAGACGCTGCGTAACACGATCAACGTACCGCCGACGGCGTATTCGAAATACGGCTCGATGACGACGATTTTCGTTGCGCGAGATGTCGATTTCTCCGATGTCTACGAGCTTGCGAAACCGTAGGAGTAAACACATGGCATACGACGACAGTGTGACGGTGCGCAGCCACCTCAAAACGCTTGGTATCGCTGCACTGCTGGCAACACCTGGGGTGACCGAGTTCGCGATTAATCGCCCCCATGAAGGCTGGACGGAGACGAGTGAGGGCTGGCAACGGCACGACTTACCGAACGCCTCGCTCGAAGCGCTCAACCAGTTCGCACCGGCCCTCGCTATCTACAACAAGGCTAAACCGCCACTGTCGGCGTCGGAACCGGAAAAGCCAGTGCGGCTGCCCGATGGTGAGCGCGGGCAAATCGTCATTGCGCCGGCGTGCGAGCCTGGAACGGTCTCGCTCACGATACGCGTGCCGAGCGCCACGCGCTTCTCGGTCAATGAGTGGGCGCAGGCGGGCAAGTTTGATCGGTTCCGGGATGTGGTTCGTGAAGGCACCGCGGCACGCATGACGCAAGATGTCATTGAGGCGGCGGCTTCACGCGCAGGCACCCAAGGGCTCGATGTGAGCCGTGCCACCCCGGTTTTTAACCCCGCTCGTGCGTTGGGTGCCGGTGGTCTTTCGCGCGATCAGCAAGACATGCTCGACGCGCTACGTCAACGCGACGTGGTGCGTTTCTTGACGCTTGCCATATTGAACCGGTTGAACATCGTGCTCGTTGGCGGCACCGGATCGGGTAAGACGACCTTGATGAAGGCGCTGGCCGACTTGATTCCGATCATCCCTCGCGAGGCGCGCATCGCGACGATCGAGGACACCCACGAATTGCCCCTGCCGCTGCATCGCAATCACGTTCATTTGTTCTATAGCGAGGCGATTCCCGCACGACGCATCGTCAAGGCGACGTTACGCATGAAGTTCGATCGGGTGTTACTGGCCGAATTGCGGGGGGATGAGACCTGGGACTATCTCACGCTGCTCAATACTGGCCATGACGGCGGATTGACGACGGTGCACGCCAACGATTCGATCGCAGCGCTTTCGCGCATCGCGACGTTGGTGAAACAAAGCCCCGTGGGGCAGACGCTGTCACTGGACTATTTGATGCGCGAGATTCGCACGACGCTCGACGTCGTGCTCTTCCTGGAAAACCGTGAGCTGACGGAAATCTACTTCGATCCAGTCACGAAAATGCAACTACTTAGAGGAGAAGCATGAGTTACAGCAAGGGTTCATCTGATGAGAGGCGGGCCTGGTTGGCCGAGAAGATACTGCTGCTGTGCGATGCGACCCGGGCGTTACCCTCGCATGAGGCGATTGCCGGGAAGTTGGGCGTGAGCGGGACGCGACTTCACGAAGCAATGAGCCGATTGCTGGCGTGCGGGGCAATCAAGGTGCGCACACGGTTGGGTATGCGTGTCCTTCAAGAAGATCAATGGCAAATTGTTGATGGCGATGTGGTGCGCTGGCGTCTCTCGTTCGACACGGACGGTGCTTTCAGGGCCGCTATTGTGGCCTTGCGTCGCGCCTTCGAACCGATCGCCGCCGGCGATGCGGCGCAGGGCGCGACTGCCGAGGAGCGCGCTCGGGTTATCTCAGCGTGCGCGAATCGGATGCACGCCAAGACACTTGGCGCGTATGTGCAAGCGCACGTCGAACTCCATGCCGCCGTTATGGCGGCGAGCCCCAACCGGATCATGCGGCAAATGGCCTGCCTGGTCAGTCCTTTGTATCACTCGACAGCGGCGGACAATACCGTGCCCATACGGGTGGAGGGTGACTGGCCCGCGCTGGCCATGCTGACCTTGGCAATGCGGGATCGCGATCCGATCGCCGCACGCGAGGCCATGGAGCAGATCAACACGTTTGATTTGCCGCATATACCGAGCAAGAGATGCGTATGAAAAAGCGCATCCTCCTGGACATATTACTCGCAGCGCTTGCGGGTGCAGTGCTCTTTCTTGGTGCGCGGCCATTGCACCTTGAAGGCCTCGTAACGGATGCCGTTGAACGGGCCTTGCTGATCGGGGCCTTGTGCGGTACATGTGTTGTGTGGGGAATCTGCGCGAGTGCGGTCCTGCTAAAGCGCGCCACGATGCTTGATCGGGTTGTCGCCGGCGGGCTGGTCGCGCTGTTGGCGATAACGGCACTGGTTGTGGCCGGCCAATTCGCGGGCGCTGCGCTCTTCGCCAAATTAGAAAAACTCCCCGATTCGGTGATTGGCTTGTGGACGCTTCGCGATTATTGGCAAGCGTTCGGCGATGAGAAGGCGGTCAAGCGCTCCTTGTTTATCGCGAGCGTGGTGTCGGCTGCGATACCGTTGCTGCCGATCGTGGCGGTGGCCGCCGCGCTGGTCGCCAAGCCTAAGCGCGAACTACACGGCGATGCACGCTTTGCGCGGGCGCACGAGATTCGGCGTTACGGTTTGATGGACGAGGCGAATGGGCGTACGCGGGGCAAGGAGGGCGCGCGCGACCCTTCCATCATCGTCGGACGGTACAAGGGCAAGTATTTGACGTTTCGCGGCACGCAGTTCGTGATGGTGGCTGCCCGGACGCGTTCCTTCAAGGGCGTGGCCATCGTCATTCCGAATCTGCTTACGTTTTCGGATTCGGTCGTGGTGCTCGATGTCAAAGGCGAGAACTTCGATCTGACATCGCGGTATCGGCAGGCTTGCGGCCAAAAGGTGTTTCGCTGGGCGCCGTTCGATGAAGGGGGTTATACCCACCGGTGGAATCCGCTGTTCAAGATTGCCAGAAGCCCCGCCTTCGTGCGCGTGGGTCGCTTGCAAAGGATCGCCGCGCGCCTGTATCACACGAGTGATGCGCGCAATAAATTCTTTTACGAGCAGGCAAGCGACCTGTTCTTGGGTTTGGCCCTCTATTTAATGGAAATGACAGCCGATTGCACGTTCGGGCAAGTGTTGCGGCTTGCGACCAAGCCCGACAAGACGGTCCGGGAACACCTCTCAGAGCTGATGCAGCACGAGACCAAAGAGGGCGAGCCGCTTTCGGGTGACTGCCTGGGCGCGCTCTCCCGGGTGCTGGCCTCCCCCGATGAAACGATGCTCAATATCGTCTCGACCTTCAATTCAGGGCTGCGTCTGTTCAGTAATGCGATTGTGGACCAAGCCACGAGCGCATGCGATTTCGATCTAGATCGGGTGCGGCGTGAACCGATATCCATCTATGTGGTCCTGCCGGTGCGTGACCTGTCAGTCGCCAGCTTGCTTGCCAACCTGTTTTTTACGCAATGCATCGAAGACAACCTCGATGTGCTACCTGGCGAGGACCCGACAATTGGGTATCAGTGTTTGCTGGTCCTCGATGAGTTCCCCGCGATTGGGCGCATTGACGTCATCGATAAGGGTAACGCGTTCATCGCGGGCTACTGGATACGTCTTTTGACGATCCTGCAATCGAAGACGCAGACTGAGCCAAACGAATTGTATGGCGTGGCCGGCACTCGTACGCTCTTCACCAACCACGCGGTGCTCGTCGCTTACGCGCCTGGCAATCAGCAGGATGCGAAGGAATTATCCGAAACACTCGGTACATTCACGCAAAAAGCGACCTCGACCAGTCGCAGTCGCGGGCGCAACACCTCCACGGGAACGAATACGTCGGACCAGGGACGCGCCTTGATGTTGGATCAGGAGCTCAAGCGCATGGAGCCCTATCAGGAGATCGTGCTGGGTTTCCAACGCCCCATCCTGTGCGAGAAGGCCACGTATTTCGAGGATGCGCTTTTCATCGACCGCATGCGTGCGGTGAGTCCGACGCTTGCGGCGGTAGCCGATGACTTGCCGTGCGAGGACGACATCAAGGCCGCCTGGCAAGCGGGTGAACTGCGTGCCACCGGTATTCCAATCAACAACCCACGGCAATATCACGCCGCGCTGTCCGCCAAGGCGGCAGGAGAGATTCGCCTAGCGCGCCAAGCCGGTGCAAAGGCGCTCACAGCGGCCGAGCTATTGGCGCTGGATCAACGCGAGCCCGGACCCGTCGCCACGAACGTGGCGCTCACCGGATTTGCTGATGACCTGGTCGAACTGGGTCTGGTGATGCGCGATGACGTACGCGCACTGTTGGCCGGCATCCGACTGGATATCGGTGCTGCGCATGGCGTGGGTCTCGATTCCCTGAGTGAACCGGTCAACGTGCCGGCGGATTACGACATGACGGAGGCAGCGAATGGCTGATGCAAATAAGCCCAAAGGCGAGCGGACGTATCTTGATGTGCCGTTCAAGGAAAAGCAGAGCGCGCGGGAACTGGGGGCGAAGTTCGATCGCCGCGAGAAGAAATGGTATGTGCCAGCGGGAAGCGACCTGAGTCTGTTCGCGCGCTGGATGCCATCAGGTCCGAAGGAGCGGCCACTGAGCGAGGGGCAATCCGATGACTTCGAATCGGATATCGAGCGCGAGGCACAGCGTCTTAGCGGCTTGACGGATCAGCCCATCGACGAGTCACGCCAGTTTGTGCGCGAAGCGTTGCGTCTCGCGGAGGAAAAAGCGGCGCTGGCCGCGCGAGACCGCGTCCAGGAGCAGGGCGGATCGGCATTCGAGAGTATCGATGCGATACGGGGTGCGATCATCGAGGCGCGGCGTGCGTATTTTGCCCAGCGGCAGCATCTATACGAGCAAGGTAACGCCGAAGCCGAGCCGCGTGCCCTGCCTAAAGCGGATGCGCGGGCTGTGCTGGACGATGTAACGCTGGGCCGCCGCTACCGCGACATGATTCAGTCGATCGCCACGTCTTCGACGCTACGCGGCGCGGAGGTCACGGCGACGCTGGCGTTGGAAGAGCGTTTGGAGACCATTCATCGCGAGGCGTGGCGCAAGTCGGGCTCGCCCGAGAACGGTGAGCGTGCGATAGGACAGCGCATCCGAGCTGGCAGCGACTTCGCGGCGCAGGCGCTGCCGCCGCGCGCGGCACGGGCATTGAACGCCCTTCGGCAAGAGGCGGGACTGAGCCCTATCGGCATCGAGGCAGACCAAGCGGTCGATGACCGGGATTTGCGGCAGGTGCCGGAATCGCTCGCACCGTCTGACCAGGCCGATGCGCCACCGATGTCCGACATTGCCGGGCCTTCGAAGAGCGAGACGGCCAACACGCCATCCGCGCCGCAAGAGCAAAACCAAGAGCAAAACCAGCAAGAGCAAAACCATTCCGAGGGCCGAGCGGCGGCCAACGATGCAACCGCGCCGCTCGTCTCACCCGCGCCCGCGAGCAACGAGCCGGATGCAAAAAATCCGGCCAACGACGCGGCCCCGCCCGTGCTGGACACGGTGTCCGAATCGGATCTCAACCGCGTTCGCAAGGTCCGCGAGGCCGATCGTGTCGCTGCGCAAACCCTGCTGCGCGAGCGCGGCCAAGCGCTGCCGCGGCCCGAAGACGCATCGCCCGAGGTGGGTGCGCCGCCTGATGAGCGCGGTACAGACATCGAGGACAACCAGATCGACATCGATGCGGCCGTGCGCAAACCGATCACGACGAGTGACGGCTATACGGTCCCCGCGCATATCGCATCGCGCTACATGATCAAGGAGGGGCGATATTGGCGACTTGATTCGATGCAGCCAGGTGCGCAACCCACACCTGCGACCAAGCCCCATTTTGAGGATGTGGGTAAGCGCTTAATTACCCAGCAAAACGATCGCGGCACGATCGCGGACATGCTGGCCGTGATGAAGGCCAAGAACATCGACGCGATCACGGTCAAGGGCAGTGAGACGTTTCGGCGTAACGCCTGGCTTGAAGCGGCGCTCGATGGGGGCATTGAGGTCAAGAATTTCACGCCCAAGGAATCCGATCTTGCCTTGCTGGAAGCGGCTAAGCGCGAGCGCGATGCGCTGACGATCAAAGCCGGTAGTGCTCCTGCTCCCGTCGTTGATCCTAAGCCAGATTCGGTAAAACGGGATGTACCGCGAGCCGGTACAGCGCCAGCGGCCACGCCGGTGCAGGCCGCCAGGCAATCGGCGATTGACGAACCGGTACCCGGCGTTGCCGCGAAGCCCGCCGATACGCTTAACGGGGTATTGCTCGCGCATGGCGCCGCGCGCTTCCAGCATCAACCCGATGCGTCGTATTCGTACTTCGTGCAGTACCGCGATGCCACAGGGCATGAGCAGACCGTGTGGGGCGTGGACCTCAAAAGAGCGATGCAGGCCAGCGAAGCGAAACCGGGCGACACGATCTCACTGAAAAATATAGGCGAGACGCCGGTGACCGTACAGGAGCCGGTGCGCGATGCGGCGGGTCGAGTGACGGGAATGCAAGACAAGGAGGTGCTTCGCAATACCTGGGAAGTCACACGCGAGGCCGCGCCGCAACCGGCTACGCAAGCGCCACCCGTGACGGTGGCGCAGATCCGCGAACGGTTAATCGAGGCCATGGAAGGCATGCCATTGCGCGCGCGTAACGAGGTGCTAAACCGCTTCGATGCGCGAATGAAGGCGGGTGTCGAGGTCGAAGGAATGATGAATCAAGGTGGGTTGAACTGGGAGGCGGCGGTGTCCGAACTCGATAAACGCCACGCCGCGTTGCGGGACGGTTGGAGCGCCCCGAAGGCCGCGCCTGTCGCACAGGCCTCGCCATCCCTCCAACCGGTTAGCAACAAGCCCGCTATGTAACGCAGGTCGCGATCTGTCTGTCTGGATAAAAGGAACGTGAAATGAGTATTGCCATTGTGAATTGCTCGGGCAACGTCGGTAAGACCACCGTGACGCGCGAGTTGCTTGCTCCCCGTCTTGCGCATATGAGCATGCGACAAGTCGAATCGATCAACACCGACGATTCGGCGGGAGCGCCGGTCGAGGTGATGATTGCCGCCCGCTTTGATGAGCTGCATGCCGATCTGATGCGCGGAACCGACTTCCTGGTCGACATCGGCGCCTCGAATGTGGAGGAATATTTAAATCGATTGGATGCGTCCGCTGGCTCACAAGAAGACTATACCTGCTTCGTCGTGCCGGTCGAGCCGGAAAGCAAGCAGATGAAGGACACAATCAAGACGATCAATCTTCTCGCTAGTCTTGGCGTGGAGTCAAATCGCATTCGCTTGCTATTGAATAAGGTCGAGTTGATCAAGAGTGAGGAGCGTGACGTGACGTTGCGTCGTTACTTTGGTCAGCTTTTCGAACTGCACAAGCGTGCGAAAACATTTACGTTAAACCTGGATGCCTTGGTGCCCAGGAGCGATGTGTTCGCGCTCGCCGCTGCCGCTGGGCGCACGATTCACGACATCGCGACCGATGGAATCGACTACAAGGCGCAGCTGCACGATGCGACAAGTGAAGCGGAGAAAGACAGGCTTGTGCGGTTAGTGGCGCTCAAGCGCAAGGCGCTATCGATCGAGCCATTGTTGGATCAGGCCTTTGATGCCTTGATGGACGGAGTGCGGCCGTGAACGAGCGCGCCCCTGACTCGGATAGTGCAGAGAAAGCATCGGTACGCCTGGGTAAGGTGCTCGCCACGATGCCCGCATCGAACGAATTAGCGGTGCTCGCCGAAATCCTGATCGAGCAGATGAAAGTGGTGGATGCGCAGCACCATGTCGCCATGCTCATGGACGCTACCGACCAACGGCTTACCGCAACAGTGCAGGCACTGCGCGAAGAAACCACGCAGTGGTCAAAGCTCGTTGGCCAAGCGCGGCAGAGCTTCGTTGGCGAACTCGCGGCGAAGGCTGCGGACCAGGCGCGCCAAGCCGCGACGGCGGAAGTGGCCGACGAACTGGCACGGCTGCGCCTGGCGCTAGAGCGGCGCGACCCGATCAAGATCCGCTGGCCAGGAACGGCGCCGCTCTCGCCGCGCTTTGCGAGCATCCCTGTCGCAATTGCCTTTTGCGCGGGCGCCGTCGCTTTATGGGGCGCGTTGCACCTCTCGCACCTGCTCGGGCTATAACGCGGTGCAAATCAATATCGAATGAGTATGGAGAGATAAGATGCTCGAACAACAGCCAAAGCATGAACGGGTGAGCCGGGCTCGGAACGCCCTTCGCTGGAGCGCAGTCACGGGTGCAAGCGCGGCGCTCCTGGCGATGATGGTTATCAAGTGGCCGACGCTTTCCCAACGCGCCGCGCGCTGGACGAGTACGGCGAGCAGTGTCTGCGAGCTGAAATCGGGATTCTCGCCAGAGGGCAGCGCCGCGGTGCTGGTTGACGACGTGATCGACCAGGCGCATTCACGTGTGCAATTGGCTGCCTACACCTTCACCTCGCCTGATGTGGTGCGCCGGCTCATCGCAGCAAAGGAACGTGGCGTCGATGTGGCGGTAATCGCGGATGCCACCGAAAACGAACCTGGCGCAAGGATGGGGCCGAGCGCATTGGCGCAACTCGTCGAAGCGGGCATTGCGGTTCGCACCATCTCTTCGTATGCAATACATCACGATAAATACATTATCGCCGACGGTGAAACCGTGCAAACGGGGTCATTCAATTACAGCTTGTCCGCGGCGAGGCGCAATAGTGAAAACGTCATCGTGATCGCCAGTTGCCCTGCGATCGGGCGCAGCTATGAAACGCACTGGCAAAGCAGGTGGGAGCAGGGCGTGCCCTACAAGCCCGTGCGTTAAGGGCGTATTCAGGTCCCCAAGAACGATACCCCATGAGCCCGTAACGGGAGGTGATAAGACATGTCAGAAGATAAGAAACCGGTTTATGTGGTGGCCGATGCCGATCCACTCGCGCGCTACCTTGCTCGATTCAACGCCACGGGAGACTTCGCGCTGGCCGTTCGGCGCTTGATGGCAGCGGGCGTCGCGGTCTATCGCGTGGGCGATGTTTATCAGGTAGATGATGACGGTCGACCATTAAGCCAAGCCGAACGCGCGCAGTGGTTTATTTCGATTACCAACGAGATCGACCAACTCATACCGGAAGACCTGCTACCGAGAGCTGATACCGAGCGCGAGGCATGGGAAATTGCGGTGAAGAAGATTTTATTCTTGTTCGATCCTGATGATGAAGCCTGGATCGGTAGGAAAGGCGCGGCAGACAGATAGATAGCGCGGCGGTCACGGTCTCTAGCAATCGGGAATGGGAAGCGATGAAAAAGTCAATGATCACAGCGGCGGCAGTGAGCGCGGCGCTCATAGCGAGCCTGGCACATGCGGACGACAACCAGGATGCGTGCGGCGCGGTGTTGTGCCTTGCGGGTTTGATGACGGGTAGCGATGGGGGGGAGTCGTGCAGAAAATACGATGCGGATTACTTCTCCATCGTGCGCTTTCATCATGGTCACTTCGATCTGAGCGGCACGGCTACTGCACGTGGCAACTTCTTGGACCAGTGTCAATCCGCGGGAAGCGATGTAAAAGGTGCCGTAAATTCGAAATACGGAACCGTCCAGCACGGACCTTGACGCTTTGCGATGAGCACCCACGATCGCAATACGAGCGCTGAGCCGACGCGCCGGGGCCGAAAAAAGCTTGCCGTGTCGCTTGGCAAGCCAATCAGCACGCGCTTGAATCATGAGCAATGGCGCACATTCAGCGAGAAGGTGAAGCACTCGGGTATGAGTTCTTCCGAGTTCTTGCGCGATTGCATTCTGACGAACCGCACCGAAGTGGTGGCGCGGCCGCCGGTCACGGCCGAGCGCCGCCGCATCATGTATGTGATCAATAAGACGGGCAACAACTTGAACCAACTCGCGCACGTGGCGAACACCGCGCGCTTGTCCGGCAAGCTTTCCGAAACGACTTTCGCGGCGGTGGCCGACGAGCTTGAAATGATCACGCAGTTGCTCAAGGCGCATTTGTATCGTGTTGATTAGGCCCTCCGGCCGTCATGACGGCGTCAAGCAGTACCTCGAGGACGGTCAGAAGATAGGTCGGTCGCTTAGCCGCGACGAGCTTGACGAGCGGGTGGTGCTCGCAGGTGACCTCGATCTGACCGACGCGGTGATTCAATCGATCGATGCGCCACCGCGCGTCTCGCGCTATCTGAGCATCACGCTCTCGTTCAAGGAGGATCACATCGATCGTCAAACGTTATTGCAAATTGCGCGTGATTTTGAGTCGTTCGCCATGCATGCGTATCGTTCGGACGAATATTGCTTCTACGCCGAGGCGCATTTGCCGCGTGTGAAGAGCTACATCGACCAGTCGAGCGGCGAGCTCGTGGAACGCAAGCCGCATATTCATATTGTTATACCGAAGACCAATCTTATTTCTGGACAGTCATTGCGGCCATTGGGTTTTGAAAAATACAACATCCAATACATCGACGCTTTCCAGGAGCACACGAATGCACAGTATGGGCTGGCCAGCCCAAAAGATAACCGCCGCACGGTGCTTAGCGATGCGTCGGAGATGATCAGCCGCTATCGCGGCGATCTGTTTCGCGCGAATGGTCGTGCCCTCAAAGAGCAAATCCTGGATGCGATGCTGGATCGCAATATCGTCAATTACGATGACTTCATGGGGCTGCTGGCCGAGCACGGTGCGGTGCGCATGCGTAACGCGGGGCACGAGGATGCCTATCCGAACGTCAAGCCCCACGATGCACCCAAAGGCACGAATCTGAAGGAATACGTCTTCACACCGGCTTTTATCGCATTGCCCACCCAGGAAAAGCTTCGCGCCTTATCCGCCGATGCAGCCGATCGGTACGAGGTGGGTGCCGCGCCGCGCGACACGCCGCAAGCGGCAACGGCGATACTCGATGAGTGGTACGCCACGCGTTCGCGCGAGGTCAAATATCTCAATAGCGGCAGCAGGCAGTATCAGCGTTACCAGGAATCTTCTCCTTACGACCGCGCGCTCATGCTCGCGGAACTTGAACGCGGTTTTTACGCACAACATGTAAAGGCATACCATGATGGATCAGACGACACCTTCTGGACAGTGGGATGGCGAGGCGCACGAGCCGATGACGGATTTGCACTCGATGCCGAGCCGTTCGATCCCGCAGATGGACGAGGCGAACGAGAGTTTGGCGTCGCAGGCCCCGGGTGGCACGACGGGTGGGAAAGGCGCGAAGAGCCCGAATGGCAAGACCAGCCAGCGCGCAGCGCCGATGGATACCTCGGTCTCGATGCACAGTTTGACGTTGTCGCAGGTGGGCCGCAGCCGTCGGCCGAGCCCTTCGACCTTATGCGAAACCTGCCCGGGAGCGCTCTGGACCGCCTCGGCGATCGATCTTCAGTGCTTCTGTCGCGTGATGCGGTTCACGAGCTGGAGCCAGAGTTCGCCGTACCCGAGGACAGCGTGCGATGGGGTGCAGATCGCGCTGGAGAGTTTGCAGCGCAACGAGTAGCGCCCCATAGTCCCGACGCGCTCCAAGCGTATCATCGTGCGCTTGAAGCGCGTTACGCCTTTGGAGATCCTTTTGTGGATCTACCAGCGATGCCGGCGGCGGATATGCCAGCAGCGGTGCCATTCCCGGATCACGAACAGACTGCGTATCTCGATCACTTCGAGGCCCGCGAGGCCGCCTTTGACTTTGGCGCGTGGTGGCCCGCTGCGCCACCTGATGACCAGCATAATCCCGCGTCGGACGCGGACGGCTCACGTCCATCATGGGTAGGCGATAACACTCGCCCCGAGGCGCTCCAAGCGTATCATCGTGCGCTTGAAGCGCGTTATGCCTTTGGAGATCCTTTCGTGGATCTACCGGCGATGCCGCCGGCGGATATGCCACCATCGGTGCCATTCCCGGATCACCAAGAGACTGGTTATCTCGATCACTTCGAGGCCCGCGAGGCCGCCTTTGATTTCGGCGCATGGCGCGCCCCTGCACCACCCGATGACCAGGGCCTTCCTGAGTCGACCCCGTATGGCTCGCGTCGATCACGAGAGGGCGACGATGCCTTTTTGCAGCACAGACGCACCGGCAGGGTATCGGACAACGTTGTGTCACAGCTCACCTACGATATTCGTGAGCGCAATCGCATCCGAGCGCAGAACAGCGAATTCACCGAGATACGGCGCACCCTAAGCGCGCAACGTGTGCTTGCAGAACTGTCTTATTCCCATGGCGTGCGTCCAGCCAAATATACCGTTGTCATGGGGCGCGACGGCAGTGAGCGCATTCGCGCTGGGCGGCGCGCGTTGAACGTCTCGGACTTTTTAACCAAGGAACTAAACCTTTCCTGGACCGATGCCGCGCCCATGCTGCGCGCGATGTACGCACGCCAACAGGCGGGGGAGCCGATTCCGGCGGTTCGCGAGTTGCCGCGCGCGGCGCTTTGGCGGCAATATGCACATTCACGTGAGGCGCATGTCACCGCCCGGCGCGAGGCGTGGCTGACGCAGCGAACCGACGAGCAGCAACGTCGCGCCGTGGTGCGTGGCCAGTTCGATGCCCAGCGCTTAGCCATCAAGCAAGACCCAAGCCTCACGCCGGCGGCAAGACGCGCGGCGCAGTCTCTCGCACGAGCCGATTATCTTGCCCGCAACGACGCGCTTGGCGAGGCCATCGCACAGGAGCGGGCCGCGCTCAAGGAACGGTTTCCCAGTGCGCAAGGGCCGAGCTTCGCGCAATTCTTACGCACCCGTGCCGATCAAGGCGATGAACAGGCACTCGGAGAGCTGCGCCGTACCACACCTGTGGTGCAACCGGAGGCCGATGCGGCTTTCAATGTGATTCGGGCCGATCAGGGTCACCCGCCCGAATACAACGCCATTATCTTCCGCGCTCCGGACCTTACCTGGTCAGTCGACGAGCGCGGCCACGTCACTTATTGCAAGGACGGTCTGGACGTCGTGCGCGATCGTGGTGCCGATGTCCAGGTTTTGCAAGTCAACCGCGGCGCGATCGAAGCCGGGCTGCGCCTGGCGCAGAGCAAGTTCGGCCACACGCTCGCGCTCTGCGGCAACGAGGCGTACCAACTGGCCGCTGCCCAAGTCGCGGTCGAAGCGGGCCTGCGAGTGCGGTTCAGCGATACACGATTAAATCAGGCGATGGACCAACATCGCAGCGCGCGCATCGAGCGTCATGTGCAAGACGTGCTCGGGACACCCGGACAAAGCGGACAGCGCACCGTGCAGCAAAGCCACGATCGGCCGATGCCGTTCGATGACACGAAACCAGCCCTATGACCCCGCGTAGCCCATACGCGGATGGCCGCCCACGGATTCTGACGGAACTCAGGGAGCGCCTGCAGGCGTATCTTGACCAGCCCAATCGTCACCTGCCCACGCTCAATGCAGCAAACGGCAGTGTCCGGCAACAACGTGTTGAGCGCCGTATCGCCTGCGTGCAAATGCTGCGCGCGATGCTCAAATACCTCGACTTGGCCAGCTTACGCATCGGCATCCCGCTGCATGAGGGGCGCTTCATGAGCTTGACAGTTCCGTTCTTGGCCAAACACGCGGGCCTGTCCCTTCGGCGTGCCGAACGGGCGATGCGAGACTTGTTGCGCGCGGGGCTGATCACCTCGCAGCAGCGCGTAGAGCATGGCCAGGACGGTGGATACCGTAGCCTGCCCGCCCTTCGTCAAATGCCCCCGGCGCTCTTTGCGGCCTTCGGTCTGGCGAAGTGGTTACGCCACGAACGCGGCAAAGCCGTTTTGCGCCGTTATCGGGCCGTCGCGCGCCAGGCCAAGGTACGACGCCAGCAAGCTACTGACAGCCGTGCAGCGGCGCGTTCCGCGCTGCCGCTGGCCGTCGCAGCACTGGGGCTCAAGCGTGCTTCCAAGGCCAAGGAGAGGCACGACCCAAGGCAAGATCATGGCGAAGCTGTCGCGCGGCGCGTCGGCTTGTTAAAACTGCGCCATCCGGAGTGGGACCGCGAGCGCTGTTACCAAGTCGCCTACGATGAAATCGGCCAGGGTGAACAGCTATGGTAATGGTGTACCTCTGCTGCGGACTACCCATCTAACAATCTAACGACCGCTCGTCCTCGTCCTCGCCCACACACGGCTTCGCGTTTCACATTGCGTGCCTGATGCCTATCGTTTGGCATCGCGTCACCTCCTGATCCCACTTATCCACAAAACCACCTCGCTCACGGCGAGGTTTGCGCGTGCGCCAATCTTTAGGTGTCGGTATGCCTGGCCGTTATGTGGCGGATGTTAATCAGGGCGTTTTTATCAGTACGCACGGAGGTAAGCAATCCGGTGCCAACGCGAACCTCATTGCACTGCCGAGCGCCTGTCGCCCAACTCAGACGCCTCAGACGTCATAAGGTCGGCATGGTACAGCGCGCATTCGTCGCGTATAGACAACGCGCTGTCGCGCACCGTCGGCCAAGCCGACCGGGTTCTCCAAGGGGTATCCCCTTGGAGCACGGGATATGGAAATGGAAATGCGTTAGCATTTCCGTTTACATATCTATCGTGCCTCCCGAAACTGCATTTTCTTTCTTAAGGTACCTCCACTGAACAACCTTGGTACAACTACGGAACGCCGATAGGTCAGCAGGGAGCGGAATCGCACAACGCCGATACATCGATCAAGCGCAGATAGTGCAAAAGTGACAGTTTTTGGCTACCCTAGCCCTATGTCGACTCTTTGCCTTCGCACGACCATGGATACCGTTGCTCTCTTCGCTCGCTTTGATCAGGCCGCCGCGTCAGCCGAGCGGCCAAAGGCCGCTCAGTTGCGCGATATCTTCGAGCGCGTCGAGGCGCTGATCCGCTCCGGTGTCCGATACGCCACCATCATTGGCATACTCGCTGAGTTCGGATTGACATTCAGTTACAACACCTTTGCCGTCACCCTCAAACGCATTCGGCGGCAACGACGCAACCTGACATCTCAGAGAACGCAAACACAGGCCAGCACGCGCCCCACTGTCGATCAAACGCAAGCAGCACCTCGCCCCGCGCAAACCGTGCCATCCGCGACCGCCGTCGCGCCTGCTTCCGAGTCCGCCGGTCATGAACGGCGCACCATTGCTCGTGTGGGCATCACACTCCCTGAGGACTGGCGTACCGCCGCGCTCACGCGCGAGCAGTTGCGCGCCTTGACGTTTAAACAGAAAGTCGAGAGGGCGGAAGCGCAGACCAAACAGTATTTCCCTAACCCGTTCGACCCTGTGACGCCTGAAAAAAAATAACCCCGCATATGCGGGGTTATTAGGGCAGGGAGGGATTATTCTTCGACCATATCAGCCGATAGATCGGCGGTTGCGTCATCAGGGGTTTTCCAAACCGGCTTTACTTCCCGATTGCGCAGTACTTCCGGCAACCAGCCGCTATCGGCGAGGCGGATTTCCGCCGCTTGCGCTGCCTGCGTCTTTTTCATACTCGCCAGCGGGGCGGCGACTTCGGGCGATACGGCATGTGAAACCACGTCAATAATGCGCTGTTTGGTCACATGATTGAAATAGCTCGCGCTGGTTGCTTTCCAGTACACGCTCATGTCGAGTTCGAGCGCATCGGCCAGCAAATTGATATTGTGTGGCACATCGAACCGGCTCAAGCCATTGATGTTCGCTGAGACACAAAAGGCGAAGAGGTTCGCAAGGACATCGTCTGAGCATGAAAGCAGCCATGGCAGTAAATCGCTTACCTTGCTTGGCAACATCGCGCGCCACTTTTGGCGTTCGCCGTCGATGAACAGCCAAGCCTTGCTCGCGGCCATGTCGTCGGCTACTTGCAAAAGCCGGTCATGCGTGGGGCGAAACTCAACGTCCAAGGCATGTTGCCCTGCTGCGTGGTAATGTTCGCAAAAGACACGCGGCACCATGGCTGACATCAGGTAGGCGAGGGCGATGGTGGGCTGTGCCATCAGTTCCGCTTGCACTGCGGCAGTGCGATGGGCGCTCAGACGCTCGCAGAGTGTTTCTCCATGTAGCGGCTTGACCTTCGTGGGTGCAGTGGTTTGGGCTTCTGCGATACCTTGTCCTTCGGTGCTTGCATTGTCAGTTGGTTTGACAAGTCCGCGCTCGATCTGAAGTTCGCCGTATTGATCGACATAGACGTAAACTCCGGCACGGGATTTTTGATCCTCGGTCCAGACATCGAGACGCTGTGCATAGGCGTGGATAGCTGTCTCGGCCTCGAGCAATGCTTTTTCCAGAGTGTCACATTTCGCGTCGTCTGCTTCCACCTCGTCATCGTCGTAATAAGCGTCCAGTTGGGCGCGTGCTTCCTCGCGTACCTTTTCGAGCCTACGCGCCTCGGTTTTCTCCTTACGCGTGGCTTCTCGCTGCTCTGGCCGTAATCGACCGTAGCGCATGAGCTTCATTGCGTTGCGCTGGATATCGGTTTCCACCCAGGACCAGCCCTCGCGTTCCATATCACTGGCAATCGTAGTGAGTTTTTCAGCGGCGAGGCGATGAAGAAGGGCGATATCGCTAATATAACCTTTATGATTGGCATCACTAAACAAGTCACGACGCACAAAACCGCCTGCTGCCGCGTACTGATCCAGTCCGACAAATGCGGCGATGGGGTTGTCGCTTGCATCGGTTTCTTCGGCGGTAATGACGCGACGGATTTCGTTGGGGGTGCGTTGCCAAGATTGCGCCGCGTCAAACCAAATACGCTCTTGTTGTTCGTGGTCGTCGCTTAAGGCAAGCGCGCTGACTTGCTCATAGGACATTGCATCGTCGCGGAAAATCTCTAGCAAAGCGGGCGCAACGCTGGCGAGTTTTAAGGCGCGTCGGACATCCCTTTCGGTGACGCTAAAACGCCCCGCAATATCCGCAATAGACCGGCCTTCAATGACAAGCTGATGATAGGCTTGGCATTGATCGGCGATATGCATGCCTTCCCGTTGGGCATTCTCGATGAGCGAAACGCTCAGGGCTTCGCCCAGGGTGACAACGCGAACGGGTACGGGCGTACTATCGTTGGCGCGGCCTTCGCTTTTTAGCAAGTTGAGCGCGGCTAATCGGCGCTGGCCAGCACACACGCCGTACGCGCCTTGCGCATCTTCGATGTCATGCACAACGAGGTTTTGTAAAAGACCTGTTATGGCGATGTCGTCAGCGAGTTCTCGAATACGGGAGGGCGATTTTTTGCGGACATTACGCGGTGAAATGCGTAGCGATCCAAGGGGAACATATTGCAAAGGCGAAGATAATTCAGAATTAGTAGTACCAATAGATGAAAGATCACTCATGATTTCTCTCGGTTAAAGACCACTGCGATGCGCTGAGGCCATGTGTTTATAGTAATAAAAAATAGCCTTTAAATCAACGATATTGCCGATGAAATAATTTAATGCGCCCTTTCATTTAATATGAAAATAAAATCAGAAAATCACGTAAAACCCTCTTTTAAAATAAGGCAAAAGAGATATCATCATGTCCTGTTCTGCAAGCAGCGGGACTTGTGCAAAGATATCGTCTCGCGCGTGCCGTCGCGCCCGAATCGAGGGCCACGGGGACCCATGCGTAGCATGGGGAGAGGCCCGGCCCGTAGCGTCAGCGTAGGGACGATTCGGAGCAGCCTTCGCACGTCACACGGGGTCGTCAAGCTTGGTCGGCGATCGCGTAGTGATCGTCGGGCAAGCGTGTTACCCCCGCGGCGTAGCCGTGGGGGGTGGAATAGGATGTGTGGATAATTAAAAAAGGCGCCGTCGTGCGATGTCGTTTTACAGTGTATATGTCATTACGATATTGCGCGTACGGTTCACTTTTAAACCTGGAAGAAAACAATGGATAGCATCGTTCATATTGAAATTCGGCCGGAATGTTTGCAAGTCGCGCTCGAATGGATATCGCCGCGCGGTGCCGAGGTTCAAGAAGTCCTTCGTCGCGCCGGCATGACCCCACGCAGGGCGGCGCGTTTTTTGGGTCTTTCTGACCTAAATGGTCGGCAGGTGCGTCGATGGATTACTGAGGACACGACGATTCCGTATTCGGCGTGGGCCTTGCTTTGCGATGCTGCGGGATTGGGCCAGATATGGCGTGCAGGAAAGGAATGCTGAGCGTTTTGTAGGGTTAAGACGGCCGAAACATGCGTCAGTGCGTCACAAGCAAGCGGCCCCGATAGCTCGAGTAAAGGTGAAGGTGGAACCAACGCAATTGACGTCCATCCGCGACAAGAAGAAAGCAACTAACGGTCGAGATCAGTAACACTACCTAAATCGCTATCGATTGCGATGGCTCCGGGTGAATCATCACACAAACCGAGCGCATTGTCAGCAGTACCGCGTAGTGTACATCGCAAAAAAATGCATAACAAAGCGCAGAAAAAAAATAAAGTTCCGCCGTGAAACGGACGTTAAGCAGTATGACCCGTCTCGCGATATGCGACACGATGGGTTCACGCTAGGCGCCGGACCCGTCCGCGCGCTACCGGGGTTAGGGAAAAACAATTTCGTACGAGAGCCACCATGCGTTCCCTCACGTTGCGCAAGAAACTGCTTCTTCCTTTGCTCATTTGCTGTCTCGCGTTGACCCTGCAGGCTGTCATCAGTTCACTTCAGTTGCGCAATAGCCAGCTCGCCTCGCGAAAGCTGGATCTCGCACACGTCGTCGACACAGCGGCAAGCATTGCCAAGTTTTATGCCGACGAGGTGAGCAGCGGCAAGCTTACAGAAGCACAAGCCAAATCGCGTGCAATCGAGTCCATCGGTGCACAGCGATACGGTAGCACCGGTTATGTCACAACCGTTGGTACGAACTCGGTCGTCATCAACAATCCCTTGAGCCCAAAGATTAATGGCAAGGACATGTCCGGTTTCCAGGATGCACGCGGACAGTATATGTACCGATCTATCGCTGCTGCCGGCGCCATGCCTCGCGGCGAAGGTTATATCGAATACTGGTGGCCCAAGCCAGGCGCAACGGAACCGAGCCCCAAGATTGGCTATGTTGCTCGCTTTGAACCATGGCAAATGGATTTCGTCGCAGGGGAATACGTTGATGACATCAATGCCGAATTCTATAAAGGACTGGCCAAGTCGGCCGCCATGCTTGTCGTGCTTGCACTCGTGGTGGGTGCGGTCGCTTGGCGCGTATCGGCTGATGTGTATGGATCCATCGGTGGCGAGCCCGCGGCAGCCGCGCGTGTTGCACAGCGTATTGCGCAGGGCGATCTAACCGCGGACATTGACATACGACCAGGCGACACGAGTAGTCTGCTGTTCTCACTCAAGGAGATGCGCGCGCAGCTGGCGCGCACGATCGCGGACATCAAGCGCTCCACGCAATCTATTGCGGTTGCATCGACAGAGATTGCATCGGGCAACGACGACCTCTCGGTGAGGACGGAGGAACAAGCTGCCGCGCTTGAGCAAACGACCGCAAGCCTGGATGCGCTGGTGAGCACGGTGGAAGGCAACGCAAAGAACGCCGAGCAGGGCGCGGTCCTGGCCAACACTGCATCGGAGGCGGCCGAGCGCGGCGGGCGTGCCGTTGGCGACGTCGTCGAAACCATGCGCGGCATCAACGAGAGTTCACGCAAAATCTCCGACATCACGAGTGTGATTGACGGCATTGCGTTCCAGACCAACATACTTGCCCTCAATGCCGCAGTGGAGGCCGCACGCGCCGGCGAAGGCGGGCGTGGATTCGCCGTGGTGGCTGGCGAGGTACGGTCCCTCGCGCAGCGCAGCGCGACAGCCGCCAAGGAAATTAAGACCTTGCTCACGGCGTCGACCGCGCGCATCGAGCAAGGCTCGGAACTGGTCGAGCGTTGCGGCACGACCATGACCGACGCCTTGCACTCGGTGGACGCGGTGACAAAGATCATGCGCGATATCGCGCAAGCCTCGTCGCATCAAACCCAAGGTATTGCAGAAATCGGCAAGGCGATTCGCCAGCTTGACAGCGTCACGCAATCGGACGCGGCGTTGGTTGAAGAGGCAGCGGCCGCCGCACAGTCGCTGGATCATCAGGCCGCGCGTTTGCGCGATGCCGTGGCGGTATTTGTTGTTGAGTAGCGGGTTGCCAAGTACGTCTACAAGCTGATCACGGCACGCAGCGTCGAGGAAAAGATCGTCGCAATGCAGGAACAGAAAGCAGCCCTCGCGGACGTGATCCTCTCCGAGGACGCCGCTCGTGCCGTCAAGTTCTCGGCCGAAGATCTTGAGGCACTGTTTGAACCGATTCCGGCCGCGCCTGCCGCTTCATCTGTAGCGAAGCCGTGTTCGCGCACAAGAACAGGGGCGAGCGACGGCAAAGCTCCATAGTCGGCGATCAACAACAATGTCACCAGGGGCCGTACCCGCGACAGCAGCGTACCGGGCAAGCCTTACTGGACAGGCTTTTTGTGAGGATTTTCAATTTTCGGGGGATGGGCAAAAATAGCCATCCTTCTTGACCAAAATAGGCACGCGTGCCTATACTTCAATCAATAGGCACGCGCGCCTATTTTCTTTCCGAATTTACACGGAGCCGGTATGGGCACTGCCATCGCTAGGGTTTATGTGAACGATATCGAGGTCGGCGCGTTGCCGGCCGACAAGTACAAGAAGATCGTTAGGGAGGTACGTGCCGACCGACGCCTCTATGTCATCCAGGCTGCAAATTATCTTTGGGCGGCTTGGCGCTTTGTCGCACATTCACTCCGCTTTGTCCCGGTGTTCTGGTTCATCGCGTTGATCGTGGCTGAAGTTCTTGGCCCGTCGGAAGTGACGGCCTTCATCGGAGCGATGCGACAGGCCACCCCGGCAGAGGTGAACAATGGAATTTGCTGGATGCTTGGAGCTGGTCTGATTTTTTCCATGCTTTTCGTGTTTTTTTGCATGTTTGTCGGGAAGTATCCGTCGGGAATCACCGACGAGTTTGGCGGGAAAATCAACCGCCAGATTCGATCATTGTTGGAGGTTCCTGCCGAGGGAACGATGAAGGTAGTCGTGTCAGGCGATGAAAGCAATGAGCAATAGAGAGCGATATCAGCAACTACTGATGGAGCACGGCCTGACGCAAGCGGAGAGTGCTGCACTCATCTGCGAACAGACTCAGCGACCATGTTCCGTTAGAGCGGTGCGCTCGTGGCTGAATGATCCAGACAAGGCCAGCTCACGCGCCTGTCCGGATTGGGCTGTAACGGCCCTCGAAAATGCGATATTGAATCGGAATGCCGCACAGTAAGCGGGTTGAGTAAGCCGGTACAGCAACAGGGTCGCGAATATACCAGCGAGGCACCGTACATCCGCGTGGTCATGCTCAATTCAGCAGGTGAGGAAGTGGGCGAGAGTTTCCGGGTAAAACCCTGGGATGTCGAACCCAGAATGCCCATTTATGGCCAACGTGGGTAAAGCGAGATCTGCGCGGTAGCAGTCCGCGAATCGTCTAAGTAGTTCATTGAACGGTTCGCGTAACCATCGGAAAAAAATGAGAGAAATATTGGCTCGTCTGTTCGGCGCACAGTTTGCTTGCTGGATGCTTGGTCACGAGCTAGGCACGCGCCATTACGTGTATGGCGTTAACAGCACGGCACAGTGCAGACATTGCCCGCACGTCGATGTTAAAACTGATGCGAGATAGGAAAACATCGGTGAAGCAATCCAGGATAGACAGGCTCTCAAGCATTGGGGCTGCGTTATCGACCTATGTTTTTGCCGGACTCTTTTGTGTATTGGCCTTGATGTTCGCTCTGGTAAGTTATGCAAGCGCGGCCGAGGGCGATTTCAATTTAGCAATCATATTCGGTCTTATCGGCGGAATTTTTTTTTGCTTCGGTATTGGCCAAGCGATCAGCTATAGACACGACGAAGCTATGCGAAGGAAGATGGACGCTCGTTCGTCGTTGCAAACGCAACCGCAAGACATCGACCGCCTTAAGTCACGAAAGGTTAATGTGAGATTAGTTGTAGGGACATTGATCGCCGCAGTATTTTTGGCTGGACTCCAGATTGCAGGGGTCAACATTCTTCCGAAGCATCGAATATCGTCGAAGGACCAAGCTGTAATTGATTCTTTTGCGCGCTCTGTGAGCAAACAGAGCAACCAAAAATGGGGGCTACAACCCCACGAAGCGAACTGAACGGAAAAGATCATGAAGAGAATAACGGGCTTCAGAACAAGAGCAATGCAACCTCCGACGCGCGCTAGTGTCGCAGAGCAAGCCAAAGATTTCGCAATCGTCACCATCCTTTTTTTAATGCGATCCGCCATCATGACGGTGATGATTCTTTGTTGTGTCTTAGCGTGGATTTATGGATGGAAGTCGACTTTGCCACCTGGGTCGCACCCCACAGACGTGTCGCATCTTATGCTTGAAGCAGACCATCCTGTTAGGTTCGTAGCAACGAATTTTGGTTGGTACATGGGATTCGTAGTTTCAGTACACGCTATCTATTTAATCTACCGCGCATCGAAACAGCGTTGATAGGATAAAGACCATGTATCGACTCTACCGTTGCACGTTCTGCCGGACTGAAGCCCGCAACACGCATGACGGCGATTTGTGCCACGCATGCAGCCGTGGCGCTATGCGCCCTGTCGAATGAACCGGAAAAGACAACATGAGTCGCTTCACGATCGAGATAAAAGACCTTGATGCATCGCTCGGCAATGCAGACATGACTGAAGTCGAGGCCCTGGCGCTTGCGCAGCTCTGCAAGCGCCTCACATTCAGCGACATGCAGGCGTGCGCGGTCGATAACGACGAAGCGTACGCTATCCGCGACGCAGTAGGTAAGCTACAGCGGGCATTGAATGGCGCGGGCTACGCCCCGCGTTGACATTTGATCGGAAAAAGGTGTTCACTATCATGGCCACACCCACGCATCACTATAATGGCCTGCCGTGTCGCGTCCTCGGTCGCGAATATACCAGCGAGGCAGCGTACATCCGCATGGATCGTCGCTTTTACTGCAAGGCATGACGATGTCTCTTCTTTTCCCGTCTACCGCTGAGCAGAGCGCCGTGATCGATGCGGCCCTGCAGGGCGGCGATCTCAAAGTGAAAGCCTATGCCGGCGCCGGGAAGACCTCCACGCTTGAGCTGCTCGCCAGCGCGATGGGCGAGCGGCGCTGCAGCTACCTCGCGTTCAATAAAACCATCGCCGAGCATGCACGCCATAAATTCCCGGCATCCGTGAACTGCCGGACCGTGCACTCGCTCGCCTTCGCGTCAGTCAACGCGGCACTTACCGCACGGCTCAATTTACCGGAAGAAGCACCTCATCAATTAGCCGCGCGTTATAAGATCCAGCCAATTCGGGTTCCATCGGTAACGGGACGAGATCTCGATCTCGAGCAATTCGATCTCGGAAGAATGATCATTGAAGGCTTGGGTCGGTTTTGTCGGTCAGCCGATGCTGTACCGCTCGCTGAGCACATCGTCGTCGACGAGAAGGTTGACGAGCGCGCGGCCGCCTGGCTGCGCTCCAATCTCGTGCCCCATGTGGTCCGACTGTGGCAAGAAAGCGTCGATCCGAAAGGACGCAGCGCCATCATCCCGGATGTCTATCTGAAAGTCTGGGCGCAATCCAACCCGAAGATCAACGCCGACGTCATTCTTTTTGACGAAGCGCAGGACAGCGATGGTGTCATGCTCTCTGTGCTCAGCCGTCAGAAGCATGCGCAAACGATTTACGTCGGTGACCCCTACCAGCAAATCTATGAATGGCGTGGTGCGATCAATGCGATGGCCGCGATCGAGGCGCCCGAGCGCCGGCTGACGCAGTCATTCAGATTTGGCTCACGGATTGCAATATTGGCGAGCGAGATTCTGCGCGTACTCGGTGAGAAAACACCGGTTCGGGGCAAAGAGAATCTCGGCTCATTCGTGGTCTACGATCCGTCCATCCAGCCTCCGGTTGATGCGGTTCTGTGCCGCAAAAACGTCACAGCCATATGGGAGCTTGCCTCGGGCGTGGTCGCCGGCAAAAAGCCCGCGATTCGGATGAGTGCGGCCGAAATACTCGCCTACGCGGACGGTGCCGATTCCCTGATGGCCGGCAAGCGAGCATTCCGTCCGGCTGCGTTCTCGCTTTTCGAGACATGGAAAGAGGCGCAGGATTATTCGCGCAGCGTCGCGGGCCGCGACACGCAACCGATTGTCGAGTTCATCGACGAATACGGTACGAACGGTTTGCGCAGCCTGGTGCCGATGATCACACCCGAGGAAAAAGCGGATTACGTCATCTCCACCGTTCACCGTGCCAAGGGCCTTGAATGGGGGCGCGTGAAGCTGATGAACGACTTCCGCTTTAGAAAGGAGGATGGCAAGACGGCCTTGGACGAGGATGAGCTACGATTGTTGTACGTCGCATGCACACGCGCAAAGCACGTCTTGGATATCACGGAGATCCAAAACGAATTGGCATGGGCTCTGATAAACGGGTCCAAGTAAGCGCTTCGTCACCATTCCAACAGTTCGAGGCACCCGATGTGCGGTCGTATTGGACAATTTTCTGCGTGGCAATCGTATGTAGAAGCGCTTGAGGCGTTCCGTAGCGCAAACGCGGTGATCGACGATCACCCACCCCGCTTCAATGCCGGCCCCGGTACACGCATTGGTGTCGCCTATCCGCAGGGAGAGATGCGGCCCGTCTGGTGGGGTTACCGACCCCACTGGGCCGTCACGCGCAAGGTTTCACAGATGATCAACGCACGCGCGGACAAGATCGAAACAGCAACCTGGAAGCCAATGCTGAAAAACGGTCGCGTCATCGTGACTGTGGATTGCTGGTACGAATGGATCAAAGCCGAGGATGGCAAAAAGCAACCGTATCTGTTACGTCCAAAGGACCAGAAGCCGCTTTTTCTCGCGGGACTGACAAACGTGAAGGTCGAAGCGGATTCAGGAATGCGATCGCCTGAGGCCAGCGCGCTCGTCGACGGGGTGGTCATTGTGACGGATGCATCCGACCAAGGCATGGTGGACATTCACGATAGACGTCCCGTCGCGCTGAACGAACAGGACGCCAATACTTGGCTGGATTCGCAGACGCCGCTCGAGCTGGCCGCTGAAATCGCACGCCACGGCAGTCGCGCAGTGAACGAATTCGAATGGTATGAGGTCAGCCGGGAGCTCAATAATGTGCGGCATGACAGGCCCGAACTGGTCAAGCCAAACGTTTGACGCCATCGAATGCTAAACGATGCCGCATCACTGCCCTTGCCTGCATCGTGGATGACGTAATTGGGGGCGCTTCAGAAAACGGAAAATAAAGCACGCTAAGGCGGTTGCAGTGGCGGCAGCGGCCTGAACTTGCCCGCGCCGATCTTTGCGCCGCCGAGCCAGAGGTGATCGTCGGACAGCCTGATGTGATCGCAACCTGAACGACAGCAAGATTGCGTTGACCAAGAAGCTGCTGGCAAACGGCGTACAGCCCAAAGACGTTGGCAAGAACCTCGAAGTGTCAATCCCTACCCTGTATCACTGGGTGCAAGCTGATGGCGTACGGTACTGCAGTCGGCAGCCATTCGGCCCTAGCTGCCATCCGGGACTCACCGTGCCGATGACCTCAAAGGGCGCCTGTACCGTCAATCGCAGCCGCTCGGGGCGTGTGCGTCCGACATGTCGAACTTTGCGCATACGCCGTCGCCTGACGTCCTCGACAACAAAGCTCCCCGAGACAGTTATCTGAGCATGGATCTTAATTTGAGTTCGCAACTTGAACCATTTCGTCATAGTGCTTCTTGTCTACCTCTTCCACCCACTGAAAAATGCTTCCGATTACACTATGGCTTTCACCGGCCAAGTTCTCTGCCGATTCCTCAGTGATTTCGATCACATCGCTATGTGAATATTTGTTGATAAAACGGTATATTTTTTCCTTAAGTTCGGAGGTCGTTATCGTGCAATCTTTTAGACCAACGTCCATTAATTGACTGATGTCGCTCCGTCGCTTTGGGTATTTGAAGGTAAAAAATGACTCGATAAGCTTGCGAGCAAGGTTGGCCGTTAAAAAGGCTTGATCTCTGTTAAGAGTCTTATGCTCCCTGTATTCATATAGTTTCTTGAAAATATAGTGATACTCCGAGCCATAATTTCTCAGGGAGTCATCGGCGTTCACAAGCAAAGAATGGCGAGGCGACCCTGGCGGAGCGTCTAGGCGATAGAAGAAGCAATTCTCCGATTTGCCTTTGGCAATCCTATTTCGGTTTGTTCCAGTAAACCAGTCTCTCACCAGCTTGAAATAGGTGAAGTTGTGAGTTAGCACGAAAAGTTGCTTCGCTTCCAAGCATTGAGTTCTCAGAAACGAGTAGGCATGAAACAAGTGATTTGAGTCGAAGCTTGAGACCGGATCATCAACGACGACAATCGTGTCCCTGACATTGTTTCCGTTCTCTTTGAGCTTCGTTATGAAGTAGACAAATGCAATCGCAGTCTTCTCACCTTCGCTCAAATTCCCATCATGTTCACCTATCCCATTTCGGATAATCTCATAGCCCTTCTTCTTCTGATTAAAGCTCAGGCAGAGCTCAGAGCGGCCGATGAAGCGATGTAAGATGTCGTTGAATTCTTTTGCCCCAATTGTCTCATTTGAGAGAAGCGCCTCTATCGCACCGATTTCGCGAGCGAGTTTTTCAATATCCTTGTAGTCATTCTCTGCCTCAGCCTCAAGATCATTGCATTTCTTCTCACTTGCCTCATAGTCAAACTCCTGCACCTCTGCCGCAGCAAAATGAAGCTCTAGTGCAACCTTGCTTTTTGAGGTCTCAGCTTTGAAGTTCGAAGTTTTGTTGTTGTGCTTACTGACGAGTTCAACGGCCGATTTTATGATGTTATTGAATTTTGTGACATCATCTTCAATCACATCCGAAATCTGAATGTCTGTCTTTGCAGGATCTGTGATTTTGGCTTTCAGAGCTTCCCGCCATCCTTCAATCTGCTGGTTGATCTTTTGGGCAGCTTCTGTGTACTCCTTTTGCAGCGCCTCTGAATCACCCGAGAACTCTTTATAGAACTCCGTCGCTGCAGGCAACCGATTGGCTGGAGCACCTTGAGACTCAATCCAGGTTGCGGCACCCTGAAGCCGGTTCTGGAAATCTTTAAATTCTTTGCTGAAGTGCGCGGCAAGTGCTTCTGCACGAAGCGGAGTGAACGGTGAGCCACAAAACTCGCAGGATTGCGAGGCATGGTGTTTATGAATTTCCAAGCCAGCTTGAACCCAGTCGCGGATGTCGGGGTTGTCGGTCAGGCGCTGGACAGCTTGATTGACGGCTGTCGTTCCGATTAGGTCTCTGAGGCGAACCGCCGCCTTCTTGAAGTAATCAGGTTCAATGGCCGTTGAGGCGAAAGTAATGCTTGGAAGCTGGTCGGGTTTGGAGGCATTCGTCAGCTCAATGACCTTTTCATCTGGAAGAACCGACTCGGCTTTGCCAATTGCATCGCCGTTTCTTTGAATGAAAGAGGAGAGCTTGCGACGATCATAATTCAAATAATAGTTGTCGCTTGTGTCAATCGCCTGAAGTCCCAGCTTCATTTTCTTTGCAGCATTGGTCAGAAACTTCTCCAATGCTTCGCGCTGTTTTTTGACGTCGCTTAGCTTCTCATTGTAGGACTTTCTCTTTGACTGAAGATCGCCCTTTAACTTCTCCAGTTTCTGCAATTCATCAATCTTTTCTTTTGCAATCAGGAGAATGCTTTTTACCGATTTATCCCAATCAATGTTCTCGTGAATGAAGTGTTGGTTGAAAACATGGATGTTCAATTGAGATACGGGAATAGTTGTTTCCGTGATGGTTGACCCATTCTCTAAAGTAATCAAAAACTGAGCTGTGCTGAAGCGAGGAATCAAGGAGCCAAGTTCAAGACAAGAGAACAGATTCGACAGAGTTGACTTCCCCGTTCCATTCCAGCCATAGACGAGATTGTACCTGCCGAACTTTTGAATCTGCGTGCCATTGAAATCGGTGAAGATACCGAAATTCTTCAGACGGTTGATGCAGGCGATCAATTGTATACTCCTCTTTTTTTGTCTTTTTAACGCGATCGTAACTGGCTCATGTAAAAACGCAATACTCCCGATGTCACCGAAGCATTGTCATTAAATCATGATTAAAAGTTATCGTGAAACCAATCCGCATTAGTGTCAGCTTAAGCCGACAATGCCATATGCGTCATCGGGGATCGAGTGGCAGCTGATGAAGTACGGCAGTCACACAAATGTCCGAATTGCGGCGGTGACAAAAGACGCTTCATGCCGGCTCGCGGTCCCTGCCATTCTCATAATCGCGGCCGACTCGTCCGTCACAAAGAGCATAGTTAAATCTTCTTTTATTGAAAGAAGATCCTCAGTAAAACGGAAAGTGCGCTTGTGTTTAATCAAATCCCATGGCACAAGGGAAAGTTAACCGGACGAGTACCGCCGCTCAAGCCCAAAGAAATCTGCGCAGTCCGCACGATGCCACAAATGTCCTCGAATGTGCGAGAACCCTATCTCGTAACAGTGTCGCTGGGACGTAGTCCGGCTCGTCGCAGATCATTCACGCTTGATCCCTCACGTTGGATGGATCTCGAACTGCTTGCGAAGTGGTCTGGAATATCAGAGGCCGAGGTGCTCGGACGCGCAATTTCGCTATTGCACCACGAGCTTACAGACTCGCTAGATTCGAAGGAGCGAGAAAAATACTACGGCGTTTAGAACCCGAGTGCCCTTATTGTTTCAAAAATCCGCAGACGCTGGTGAGCGCTCACATTCGCGAGCAGTACCAACACACTCGCCATGACAACCACGGCACCAGCCGCGATCAAGGGACGAAATCCTCGGCAAACCGTCAAAGCGGGAGGGAGGACATTTCACGCCCAACTCTCGCCCGTTTTCTCTCGCGTAGAACGTGGGTTCTCCCCCTACCCCAGATCGGATCGCCTGATCGATCGTATCCGCACCAAATGCCGCGCGCATCTCGTCGATCCAGCGGGTGACAACGGGCATCTCTTCACGTAAAGATCCGCGCTTTTTATGGGTTTGCCCGCTGTCGCCGCTCATCAGTTGTTTGATATTGCTTTTAGGGTATTGCGTTTTTGGGACGCGCATTTGCGCAACTACCGCATCGCGAGCAAGCCATTCCGGCGAATGACACGGTACCGCATCCGTAAAAATTACGGCATCGCGCCATCCAGTTTCATCACATTGACGACGCTTCCCGCGTGGCGTTTGCCAAAATCCCAAACGTGAATGATACTGTGCATCCATACAGCCTTATTGCCTAGCGCTCCGATCATCATGATTGTCGCCCCCGAATCCATTCATCCAGCGCTGTGGCGGGCCTCCTCCCTTGGCCGGGGTGCCACGCGCTGCCTGGCGTCAGGACATGCGCATCTGGATACCGAATTGCCGGGTGGTGGCTGGCCCGTCGGCACTTTGGTCGATCTACTTACTCCACACGCAGGAGTCGGCGAGGTGCGGCTGCTGCAGCCCGCGTTGACCTCCCTGGGAGCCCGTCCCATTTTCTTCGTCTCGCCGCCCCATAGCCCGAGCATGCAGGCCCTTGCCAATTGGGGCGTACCGACAGGCGGGCTCCACTTGGTCGAACCGCAAACCTTAGCCGACGCGCTGTGGTCGACCGAGCAGATTTTAAGGGCCGGCACCGCCGGTGCGCTGTTGTTTTGGCAACCACAAGTGCGCTCCGAAGCGTTGAGACGACTGCATCTGGCCGCACAAACCAGCGAGACGGCATTTTTTATGATCCGGCCATTGAATGCAGCCAATCTGGCCTCGCCCTCGCCGCTGCGGCTGCGCCTTGAGCCCGCGCCCGATGGCGTGTCCGTGTTTTTCTTGAAGCGGCGTGGCCCCACGCGCGACGAGCCGCTTTTCGTGCCGCTTTACCCCTCACCTTTTGCGAGCAAGCGTCATGCGCCTGTGGATCGGCGTACATCTCCCCTACCTCTGCCTCGAAGCGTATCGGCCGACCTGGACGCCTGATGGCGCCGGTCTGGTTGTGCTTGAGCGCGAGAGCGTGCTTGCGGTAAGCCGCGCGGCACGTGACGCAGGCGTGCACCCAGGCATGCGGCGCGCCGGCGCGCTCACGCTCGCGCCTCACGTCACCCTAGTCGAGCGCGATGAGCTGCGCGAGGCCGCGGTGTTGCAGGCCCTTGGGATGGCACTGCTGCGCTTCTCGCCGCAGGTGACGCTTGCAAGCGAGGCGACGGTGTTAATGGATATCGGGGCGAGCTTGCGCCTGTTCGGCGGCATCCGAGCGCTACGCAGGCACGTGATCGACACTGTCAAAGTGCTCGCGCTGACGGGCCGCGTGGCGCTCTCGCCGACCGGTACCGGGGCGTGGCTTCTCGCCAGGCGCGCGCAAATTGCGCTAAGCGAGACGTCGTTGCGTCGCAAAATCACACCCTTGCCGGTCGCGCTGTTGCCACAGGCGCGACCGGCGGCAACATGGTTAGCAGGCGTCGGATGCCACACCTTGGGTGCGGTACTGCGCCTGCCGCGCGCAGGTCTGTCGCGTCGTGCTGATCCTGGCCTCTTACTGGCGCTCGATCGGGCCGTTGGCGCCGTCCCTGAAGGCTTTGCATGGCTGATACCGCCGCCGACATTTGATGCCAGGCAAGAACTACCTGATCGCACGGATCGCGCCGATCTGATCGCCTGCTACGCGCAAGCCCTTGTGGTCCAATTGACCGGTTGGCTGGCCGCGGGTTTTCGGGCGATTACCGCTTTGACCATACTGCTTGAGCATGAGCGCGGGCGAGACGCGGTCGCGCCGACAGAAATCAAGGTGATGTTCGCCGAGCCGGCCAACGAGACCACCCGTATCCAGCGCTTGATCAAAGAGCGCATTGAGCGCACCGAACTGCCGGCGCCAGCGATTGTGCTGCGCTTGCGCGTTGACGATGTTCGAGCTGCCGAGCAATTGAGCGACTCGCTCTTTCCTGAGCCCGGCGGCACTCCCGCCGATCACGCGCGCCTGATCGAGCTGCTCGCCGCGCGCCTTGGCGAGGAGCGGTTGCGCAGGCCCGCACCGATTGCCGATCATCGACCAGAGGTCGCCAACCGGTGGGTTCCCTATCATCGCCCAGGGACAATCGCGCCCGCGAAACACTTGCGTCGCCCGCTTTGGTTATTGGACAAGCCGATCGAGCTTAAAACCCGCAATCACCGCCCCTTCTACGGAAGTGCGCTGCGTTTGGCATCCGCACCTGAGCGCATCGAGGCTGGCTGGTGGAGCGAACCATTCGCCGCGCGCGACTACTTCGTCGCGCAGGGCGCCGACCATCGCTGCTATTGGATCTATCGGGAACGCGGCAGTCTCTCCGACGATACCGACCCACGCTGGTTCCTGCACGGACTGTTCGGGTAAAGCGCCATGCTCGCATCCGTCTTCCTACCCGCCTACGCGGAGCTTCAATGCTTCACGAATTTCTCGTTCTTGCGCGGCGCATCGCACGCCGAGGAACTGGTAACGCGCGCCAAGGCACTCGGTTATACGGCCTTGGCCATCACGGACGAGTGTTCGCTCGCGGGGGTGGTTCGCGCGCATGCGGAAGCGAAGGCGGCGGGCATGCCGCTGTTGATCGGAGCCTATTTCCAACTGAGCGGGCCGGATGGTCAACCCGATGCCTCACTCACGATCCTTGCCCGCAACCGGGAGGGTTACGGCAACCTCTCAGAATTCATCACGATGGCGCGCACGCGCGCGGACAAAGGCACCTACCAGGTTGGCCGGGACGACTTCGCACGGCCCGCACGCCCTTATGGCCATCTGCGCGCCCTTCCCGACTGCACCGTGATCGTCGGCACTCCGTCTGGTGCCGGAGAGGTGGACCAAGCGTTTTTAACGCAAGTCGGCTGGGCCCTTGACACGTTCGGCGCGCGACTGTGGATCGGCTTGGCGCTGCATGGCGGACCAGACGACGATTTACTGCGCGAGCGCGCCGAGAGCGCCGCCGCAGCGTACGGTGTGAAGATCGTCGCGCTCGGCGGGGTGTACATGCACGTGCGCTCCCGAAAGCCGCTTCAAGACACGCTCACAGCTACGCGACTGCGCAAGTCGATCGCCGAGTGCGGCTATGCGCTGGAGCCCAACGCCGAGCGGCATCTGCGTGCGCGTCTGCGCCTGGCTAACGTGTATGCGCCGGCGATGCTTGCAGCAACGCTCGACGTCGCCGCGCAATGCGCTTTCTCGCTCGAGACGCTGCGCTATGAATATCCGGACGAATTGGCTCCCCCCGGCGTCACCCCCGCTGCCTATCTGCGCCAGGAAACGTATATCGGCGCGTGTCGCCGCTATCGCAACGGCATTCCCTATGTCGTACAGGCGCAGATCGAGCACGAATTGCAACTCATCGCGGATCTGAAATACGAGCCCTACTTTCTCACTGTCTACGACATCGTCCGATTTGCCCGCGAGGAAGGCATTCTTTGTCAGGGCCGCGGCTCCGCCGCCAACTCGGCTGTCTGCTATTGCCTGGGTGTCACCGAGGTCGATCCACAGCGCGGCAATATGCTGTTTGAGCGCTTTATCAGCAAGGAGCGTAACGAGCCCCCTGACATCGATGTCGACTTCGAGCATCAGCGGCGTGAGGAGGTGATCCAGTACATCTATCGAAAGTACGGCCGTCATCGCGCAGCACTTGCCGCGGCGGTGGCCACGTACCGACCGAAAAGCGCGCTTCGCGACGCAGGTCGTGCGCTCGGTGTCGATGCGTCAATCATCGACAAGGTCGCCAAGTCGCACCACTGGTTCGACTCGAAAGAGGATTTGCTTGCGCGCTTTGTGGAAAGCGGCCTGGATGCCGATACGCCCATGATTCAGCAGTGGGCGAGGCTGGCCATCCAACTGCTGGGTTTTCCCCGGCATTTATCGCAGCACTCCGGTGGTTTCGTCATCAGCGCGGGCAAGCTATCGCGCATGGTGCCTATCGAAAACGCCGCGATGCCCGATCGTAGTGTGATCCAGTGGGACAAAGACGATCTCGACGCCGTTGGCCTGCTTAAAGTCGACGTGCTCGCCCTCGGCATGCTCACCGCGATTCGCCGCACGCTCGATCTGGTGTCTGAGCAACGCGGTGAGTTTTTTGAACTGCAGGACATTCCGCCTGAGGACAGCGCGACGTACGACATGATCTGCCAGGCGGACACGATCGGTGTATTCCAGATTGAATCACGCGCGCAGATGAGCATGCTGCCGCGTCTGCAACCGCGCACATTCTACGACCTGGTCATCGAGGTTGCCATCGTGCGCCCAGGCCCCGTGCAGGGTGGCATGGTGCATCCGTACTTGCGGCGCCGGCAAGGCCTGGAGAAAATCTCCTATCCGAGCGACGAGGTGCGAGGCGCGCTTGAGCGCACCCTGGGTGTGCCGATCTTCCAGGAACAGGTGATGCAAATCGCCATGGTGGCCGCCGGCTTCAGCGCCGGCGAGGCCGACCAGCTGCGCCGCGCGATGGCAGCATGGAAGCGCAAGGGCGGACTTGGCCACTATTACGACAGCATCGTCAACGGAATGCTTGAGCGCGGATACCAAAAGGCATTCGCGGATGCCTTGTTTGCACAAATCGAGGGGTTTGGCGAGTATGGCTTTCCGGAAAGCCATGCGGCAAGCTTCGCGCTGCTCGTCTACGCGAGTAGCTGGCTGAAGTGCCACTATCCGGCCGCCTTCCTCTGCGCCATGCTTAACAGTCAGCCAATGGGCTTTTATTCACCCTCTCAGTTGGTTCAGGACGCAAGACGCCATGGCGTCACCGTCTTGCCGGTGGATATCACCGCGAGCGACTGGGATAGCACCTTGGAAGGCGATATGGAGCGCCCGGCCGTGCGCCTCGGCCTATCGCGAATTACTGGTCTACGACAAGAGGCTGGCTGGCGTATCGAGGCCTCGCGCGCAATGCGGCCCTTCAAGGATGTCGCAGACCTCGGGCGGCGCGCCGATCTCAACCGCCGCGACTTACAGATCCTGGCTACGGCCGACGCCCTGCGGTCAATCGCCGGGCACCGGCGGGAAGCCCTGTGGCAAGCGATCGCATCGGTACCGGAAAAATCGCTGCTTCGCGACGCTGGCCAGGACGATCACACACCGAGCCTGGCTGCGCCACGAGAAGCAGAATCGATCGTCGCGGACTACCAAAGCACGGGCCTTACCCTTGGGCGCCACCCCGTCGCGCTCTTACGCACACACCTCGACAAACTCGGACTGATGAATGCCCAGACGCTGGCCACTTATAAAAACGGACGCGTCACACGCGGTTGCGGCATCGTCACCGTGCGGCAGCGCCCTGGCACGGCCAAGGGTGTGCTGTTCATGACCCTTGAGGACGAAAGCGGGT
Organism: Robbsia andropogonis; assembly: GCF_034047095.1. Lineage (NCBI taxonomy): Bacteria > Pseudomonadati > Pseudomonadota > Betaproteobacteria > Burkholderiales > Burkholderiaceae > Robbsia > Robbsia andropogonis. The sequence continues at coordinate 113,355 of NZ_CP139165.1, forward strand.
CGGTAAATGTCATAGTTTGGCCATCGCTCCTGGAGCGGTACCGTAAGGAAGCGCTTGGCGCCACGCTGCTCGGCGTGCATGGCGTCTGGCAAACCGACGGCAAGGTCAAGCACTTGGTCGCCAGGCGGCTTTTTGATATGACCGCCCTGCTCGGCGATCTCACAACGACGAGTCGCAACTTTTGCTAAACGGCGGTAGGCAGTTTTTTACAATGCGTTGACTAAAGATCGCGCTGTTGGGTTTCTCGATGGCTGAACTGGGCGTCCCGAAAACGCAAAAGTCCGAACCCAAACATGTGAAAGTCCAGTCGATATGTCGAGATCCAGAGACTGGCCGGACCTGGTCCGGTCGCGGCAAGCAGCCGCAGTCGATTGTCGGCAAGGATCATGGCCAACCCTTGATCTAACGCCCATGACCACGCATCCGCATCCCTCAAGATGGGATCACCAGCCGCTTACGCTGGCGCCGAGGCCAGTGCGATGATCCACAGTCTGATGCTGACGTGCCGTGCAAACGATGTCGAACCGTATGGGTATCTGCTGCATGTTCTCGAGGAACTGCGGCAACGGGCCACAAACGCAGACATCAGCGACTTCCTGCCGTTCAACTACGCCAAACAGCACCGCGCCGTATAGCCGTAACCCATCCCAAAAAGCCGTTCAATATCCGCTCTCCCGAGTGAGCGTCTTCATATGCCCATTCAGGTGGGGAGAAAGTAGCGCTTACGTTGCAGTAGCATCCATGTATGGAGTGCATCGACAATCGGTCGACTTCGTTTCTGTCGTCGTTCATGACGCTCATCGGGTTCTAGATCTTGTACTTCGCGCTCGATCTCGTAGAGCTGCCCGATGTGTTTCAACGCGGCTTCGGCAATCTGGCTTTTATTGCTCGCGTGCAGCTCGTAGAACTTGCGTCGTGCATGTGCCATGCAGCCGATCTCTGTCATGCCTTGCGTGAACGATGCCTTATAACCGCTGAAGTCATCGCAAACCAGTTTCCCTTGCCAGTCGCCGAGGAAGGCGCGGGCATGCTCTCTCGTACGGCTATCGGTGAAGTCGTAGACCACGCCCTTCATTGACTCGAACGCCCCAGGGCAGTATGTCCAGAGATACGATCGGTGTGTCTTCTGTTTGCCGAGCACCAACGTCGAGACAGGTGTCTCGTCGGCTTGCAGCACGCGATGCGTCACGATTTGCGCACGCAGTGCGTCAACCAAAGGTTGCAGTTGCACGCCACATGCGCCAATCCAGGCCCCCATGGTCGAGCGAGGGATGTCTATACCAACAGGCATTAGATTCATGATGAGACTCCCTGATTGACTAGGAATCGAGCATTATCCACTTCGGCGTATCGATTTTGTCGAATCGTAAGAATCCTAGTCTATTCCTTCGATATCAGGGGTGGGACGCATTCATACCATTACTACAAACGGGCCAACGCTATGTTTTCGTTATCGAGTAAAGGAATTCGATCGCTCTCGCGTCGTTCATGCACCCGGTATTAAGGCGAAGCCATGGCGTCGCTTCATTGTTCGGTCTATGATGACGCCCGGCTTCCAACGCTATTCCAAGTTCAGCAGCTTTGTCTACCAAGTGTGCGGAATCAGCAATTCCGGGTACGCTCGCCCAGATAAACATCCCGCCGCAAGGCTCCCCAAACACCTGCCATCCTGCATCACGCAGATGCCCTAGTGCGATGGACAAGGCGCTGTTCGCTTTACGCCTCAGCCTGTCAAGATGCTTACCATATGTCCCGTGTTCGAGCAAAGCGGCCGTCACATGCTCACTAAACCTCGAGCCGCCAAGTCGGGTTATAGCGCGCAGGTCAACGAGATGTTTTATTTTCTCGGGGGCAGCAACGATGTAACCTAGTCTTAAAGATGACGATAGACTTTTGGAGAAACCGCTGACATAGATTACTTGTCTCAATCGGTCGAGCGCTGCAAGTCGAACAGACGGAACAGCCTGGAACTCAGCAAAAACGTCGTCCTCTATGATGAGGAAACCGTGTTCATGAGCCAGTTGAAGCAGCCGAAAACCCACGTCGGGCGAAACGTTCGATCCAGTCGGGTTGTGTAATGCGGAATTTACGAAAAAAGCCTTGGGTGAAGCCGTTTGCAGAAAATTTTCCACCGCCAAGATATCTGGACCGTTTGGCAGGCGCGGCACACCAATGAGCTCGACACCTTGGATTTTCAAAAGACCAAAGAGATTGAAATATCCAGGATCCTCGACAAAAACAGTGTCCCCAGGATTCAACACTAGCCTTACAATCAAATCTAGTGCCTCACTGGCGCTATCCGTCAACATTATGCATTGAGGGTCGACACCAAGTTCGAAGCGCCGTAGCCGTTGCTGTACTTGCAGGCGCAACCTGGGCTCTCCTTGAGGCGAAGCATAGTCAATTAAGCTTCGGGAATCATTCTTTACTGCGTGCCGAACAGCCTGGGCAATGCCTTCCACGTCACGCCACGTTTCCGGGATGGAGCCAACGGAAAGATTGATGAGTTGTTCAGATTGAGCGCACTGATCGCATAATTGGCCAACTCCCGATTGGGCTAAAGAGCGGTTTTCTCCACCTGCTGCCCGTTCCAAGTCGATGCTTTCTGCGACGAAGTAGCCGGATCCAGGACGCGAATAGATCAGTCCGCGGTTAGCTAGCTTGTCATATGCCTCCAATATCGGGAAACGACTAATTTTTTGATCGACTGCCAGTTGCCTGATTGACCACAATTTTTCCCCCGCGTGGAGGCGTCCTTCCGCAATGAGCGTTTCAATTTGTCTGACGATCTGCTCCGACATCGACAGGTCTGATCCGGCGTCCAGCGCGATCTTCATGCCCCTCCTTACTTAGGTAGACTGTTCACGCAATCGTTGCGAACAGTTCAAACCGAGTAACTTAACAGTTTACCGAAAAAATCACTAGACCGTTCATTCCACAAACTAAAGTTTAGATAAACAATCGACACATCGTGTGTGATTCGAGACGGCTAAGAGCAACCAGGAACATTTCAGCGGGAACCTAAGTCGGGAACTGAAGATTCATGGCCCACGAATCTTTGACCGATATAAATACTTTCATAATATTTCGTAAAAACGGACCAAATTGCCGTTGAAGCGGCAAAGCCGTTGCTCGCCGGCTTTCAGCGAGTAGTTTTTTTAGGAGAATGATATGTCGCAAGCGACTACTAAACAGCCTGTCATCGTTGTGAAGCCTCGTAATCCGCGTCCAGTGCTTATCCCCGTTCATCTATAAACGGTTGATTTTACGTTAGGAAGCAGAGTCACCGAGACATCGGTGACTCTGCTTTACTAAGAATAGGAATGGAGCACAGCGTGGAACCAATTACGCCTGATGTACAAAAGTTTTGCCTGAACTCTACGATCATTTCGCATTCGCCACTTGTCGTAAAAACTGCGGGCGGCGATGAATTTGAACTTGAGTCTGGTGCTATAACCTCAGATGAGGCATCGGATCTATTAGAAAGTCTAGCGAAAGACCGTAACCTATCAGATCTATCGGATGTCTTGCCAACGCGTTCCGCCGAGCATGTGCGCTCGCTAATTAACAGCCTAGCATCTCACGGTATCATCCGCCCGGTAGTTCCCGTAACGGGTAAAACAGGCTTAGAGGCGCTGCTCGAAATAGAGGACTTATCAAATCGACTTTTGTACCAAACACTTTACCGTAACCCTTTTTGGGTAAACTGTGCCAGGGCTGAAAAACCGGGTGACATCCCAAATTCGGTGATTTATGGGATGGTCATTGAAAACTATCATTTCCTTTTCCGCGAGAGTTACTTTGATGCACCGGTTCTTTCCTATGTGCCAAATACGTCAGTGCGCCTCGCGATGAACGAATTCTACGCGGAGGAATATGGTCATGATGAGCTACTCTTGGAGGCACTCAATCATATCGGTATTTCACGCGACGACCTGGCACATACCATCCCGCTTCCACAAACAATGGCGCTATGCAATAGCCTAGCTTATTGGGCACATAATGATCCTCTCTTCTTCTTCACGACACTGGGCATCCTTGAAGGGAAGGATATTAAGCAGGATTCCTTTTTAGATGCAGCGTATCGGGTAGCCATTGATCCGGATTTCATAAAGCCCGTAAAAGCCCACTCAGATATTAATCTAAAAGGCGAGCACGGAAGCCTTACCCGAAAAATTTTCGCCAACATTCCAGTTGTAGATAATGAAACCATCCGCCGCATGCGAACGCTAACGTACCTATTCATTGAGCTGTACGACACATTTTACACCGGCGTTTGGAGACACTATTCTACTACCGATGACCTTTTGCGTCGTGTAGATCACATTTGAAAACTCATTGGGTAAGAATATTATGCAAGCACCTGGAACGAAGGACTTGTTTTATAGGCCAATATTGCGTGATGGTATTGAAATGCGGGAAAGCGAACGTGGTATCGCGCTTCTGTACGGTAACCAGTCTTGCGATATTTCCACAACCGATGAAAATAGCACGCAAATGCGCGCTTTGGTAGATTCCTTGAAAATGGGACACACGTCGATTGGTGAACTGCACACGCGGCATGCCCAAATTCATAGCGCGATCGACCCGTTGCTGGAAGATCTCGATCGGCTGGGATTAATCACTGAGTCGCAATTTACGCTGTCAACTGATGTACGTTCTGGTCCGGAGTTCAATGCGCATATTCGAGATCTAGCTGGTCGTGCTACGCGCGCGCGATGTAAATCAAAGCTATACACTATGATAGAAGAAGGATCCTTGACACGGGAAATGCTTATCGGCTATGCGCTTGAGTATTACTACTTGGTCAGAGAGGCGCCTGGTCTGATCGCACCTGCACTTTCGCAAGCTGACACTAGGAAAAACAGAAACGCCCTGCAGCGGTTCTTGGTCTCCGAACTGGATCACGACCTCATGCTTGTAGAGTGTCTCAGGGCAGTAGGCATCGACACATCACCCGGAAAGCTGGATCAGCTTGTACCGCTCCCGTCTACATTTGCTTTATGCGCTGCGCTTGGAGTCTACGCGAAACAGCACTTACTTTCGTTCAAGAGTGTACTGTTTCTTTTCGAGATACCGAGCGTTCGCTTTAATAAAGCGCTTTCGGTGTACTGCGAGAAAATCGGATTGCCCGAAGCATTTTCGGAACCGTTGTTCAAACACGCGAATCTGAACGATTCCCTCGACCACGAGGATATAACCGGCGACTTGCTTTCAGACTTGAGCGCCGTTTCCCGCGAGGAGCAAATCGTCGTCGAGAAAAACCTAATACTGACTATTGAGACGATGGCTCAACAAGAAGAAGAAATTATATCTTACTACGGCAGACAGGACGCGATCATTCCCAGAAAATTTCAATAATTTCTAATTATATAGGACTACATATCATGGAATCTTGGAACGTCAATAATTATGATGAACCGCGACTCGTTCCACTTTCGGCTCAACTGGATCGAGATGGCAAGACTATTCTCATGGCTGTAGATAATGAAGAATTCGAAATAAATGCATCTGAGATTGCCGCGCCGATTCTCTTGGACAGTCTATTACAGATGAGAGATCCCAAGAGTCAAATTTGGACGGATATAAAAGAGGGTCTTGCGCTTCCCTGGCAGAGTAATTTGGCCAAGCAACTTGACGAGTTATCTCTGGTGGAGAGCAAACCCCCAAGCATGGACGTATTACCGGCGTTGGCTACGCGTTACGATGCCTTGGTTAGTATTGCAGCCCAAACAATTGTTAAGTTGGCAGAGAATCAAAAAGCAGATATCCAGCGTGCCATCTCATGCTTTGCTGGGCTCTTGGACGCACCGGTGCCGCGCGCCGACGCTTTTAGCGTAGCCCATATTCCAACATTTAATGGCCGAAACGACTTCGCCATACAAACTTTCTTTTTGCAAAAGCTTTACGTAGAAGAGAATTTGCCTATTGTTATACCCCTCTGGCGTCAGATATTGGCTATTGCGGCAGGGCAGCTCGGGGCTAGGCTCGAAACAGACAGGTTATCTATGCTTCGAACGATACCAAGCAGCTCGGGCTTCTATTGCGTAGCGCACGTCGAGGCTTACCTGCTCTGCCTAGTGGATCTAGTCCGCCTCTCGTCAATGGATGACGGGAGAAGTCAAATCAACGCAAGAACTTGCTTCGAGCACGCGGACACCGGCCTAAATTTTATGCGACGCGCTGAAGCGTTTGCACTTTCCAGCCTATCAAACCTCGGTGAATCACGTTTTTCTATAAAGATCAATGACCCTTCGGCGAAGTTTGGGCCCGTGGTTCAAGGATTATTTATCGAGCAATATCATGTAACGCAACGCTTTGTGGAAATTATAGCCCCGCTGATGATCAAACGTACCAGGACACCAATTAAGCAACGTGTGTATCGGTATTTTCAAGAAGAAATCGGACATGAAGCATTCGAACGTGCCACGTGCATCGGTCTAGGCGTCACCGCTGCACAACTCGATAGCGCATTGCCTCTACCGCTTTTTCAAGCGTACGTCGACGCGTTTACGGTGATAGGTCGATTTGATGCCGTAGGATACATGGCGTCCATCATGGTAACCGAGGGGATGCTTGGCATTGACAATCCGGTGCATCATCGTCTCGAGGAACTGGCAAATTGCAAAATTGACTATCAAGCTATAGCGAAGCGGCATGACGAACTGAACGTCGAATTGAATCATGCATCATTGTCGCGTTTGTTCTTCGAGGAGGTGGGAGTAATTTCGCCGGACGCGCAGAACCGTGCCTTAGAAAATCTCGCATTTCTAATCGAACTAAACTTTCGTGCGATGGATCAGGCCGCGGATTTCTACGGCAAGCAAGAGACACTAAGAATGTGTTCGCTTGAAACCTACGCGGCATCATATCAATGATGCCCGACGAGATTTTAAACCTTGACGCGTACGAGCGTTTTGTTAATCCAGCCTGGTCGAACATCGTCCGGCTCAGCGGTTTAGACATTAGGCCGGAGCGAGCAACGGGCAGTAGGCTCTTCATGACCGACGGCCGTGAATTTCTTGACTTCGTCACCGGATACGGTGCAATGCCCCTTGGACACAACCCTCCAGATCTATTGAACCTTCTTAGTTCGGATTTACGAGATGGGCTTCCGAACCTCAATCCGCTCGGGAGATCTGAACAGGCCGGCGAATTGGCAGGACGGCTAATCCGCCTTGCGGGGATAAATGACGGCAAGGTATATTTTGGTAGCGCGGGCACCGATGCGGTAGATGCAGCCTTGAAGTTCGCGATGGTTCATACCGGACGGCGAGGCCTTTTAAGCATTGCCGGCGGATTTCACGGACTCTCTTTAAGTGCGACCTCGCTTGCCGGATCAGATTTCTGGCGTCGCGGGTTGCCCGCACCACCTGGTGAGTTCCGACAAACGGAGCTAAACGATACCGACTCTATTGAGTTGGCCCTGGAAACGGGGAACATAGCTGCGATTATCTTGGAGCCTGTTCAGGGCACCGCCGGCTCGAACGCCTGGACTAAAGATGCTCTTCAGCGGGTCGCGGCATTATGTGAGAAACACGGATCAGTATTGATTTTCGACGAAATCCTATGCGGCGTGGCACGTTCAGGACATTGGTTTGCTTACCAGGCCCTGGATGTACCCGCGCCGCATATCGTGACAATATCAAAAGGCCTGACAGGCGGTATCCTCCCGCTGTCGGCGGTATTAATGAGGGACTCTATTTATCAGTCTGTGTTCGGCCGTACCAGCGCCGCAAAGATTCATGGGTCAACATTTAGCTGCAACCGACTTAGCATGCGTTGTGGTACGCACGTTCTCTCCCTCCTGGAAGATGCCGGTATTTGTGCCCATGTGCGAGTGCAGGGTGAACGACTGCAGCTCGGAGTGAAGCAATGCGGTCGCGATTTCGGTTTCACATGCGATGGGGTTGGACTACTTCTTTCGATACGCGCCATGCCAGACGCGCTCCGACGCTATGGCGGGGGGGCAGCACTGCAGCTATGGCAAGCCTTGCTTGAAAGAAACGTTATGACGATACCCGCTGCACACGATCCAGTATCGATAAGACTTCTACCCCCGTTGAATGTTGGTGCAGAAGAGATTGAAATATTTCTGAATCGACTTCGCGAGGCTTTCCGCGATTTATCATAGCCGAGTAAGGTAATATGAAAATACGTCATATCATCTTAGCAAGCCTAGTCTCGGCAATATGGGGCTTTAGCTTCATCGCCGTTAGTATCGGTTTGCGCGGCTGCCCTCCGTTGTTGCTTGCAGCAATGCGATTTCTCATCGTCTTTCTATTGGGCGCGGTATTCTCGCGAAGGCCTGCGCTTCCGGCAGCATTGTACTGTAGAGCTGGATTATGTCTGGGTGTTGTACAGTTCGGATGCATGTTCTCTGCGATACGGTTAGGAGTTCCTGCAGGGATTGTATCGGTGATCGCTCAGCTTCAGGTATTTATGACGCTGCTATTGTCAAGCGTGGTATTGCGGGAACGCTCGTCTACACTGCAGAAGTGCATGATGGCGCTCGCTTTGCTAGGCATATCGATGCTCGCTTACGTTAGGTTTGCGGCCGCGCTTCCGATTGCTCCACTTATGCTTGCAGTCCTGGGGGCGGCGGGATTTGCATGGGGCAATATCGAATTGAAGCGAGCGGGCAAAGTTGATATGTTCGCTTTTACAATATGGATGAGTGCAGTCCCTCCGATTCCCTTACTCTTGTTGTCAGTTGTATCAGAGGGTGGGCTAGTCGCGCTAACTCACGCAATAAGGAGTCTGACCTGGAGTAGCGTATTAGCGCTCTTGTTCTTGTCAATTCTGGGCACCTTATTTTCGCTTGGGACTTGGGCTAAGTTGATGACGTTGTACCCGACTTCTGTCGTTGCACCTTTTTATCTAATTAGTCCTGTTTTTGGTATTTTCGGCGGTTGGATCGTACTCGGAGAGCGATATGACGCGCTGAGCATCACCTCCGCTGGCTTGATAATAGTAGCGCTTGTAGGCAATACATACGGGGCTAAGCTCATCCAGTACCACACGAGCAGCGATAAGGTGACTGAAAACATCTGATAAGGAGTCGGTTTCATGAATAATACAAATCTATATATATCAACCGATAAATCTTTGCTGGACATCGATATGGTCTATAACTTTCTCCATCGCGACGCTGCATGGTCAAAAGGAATATCGCGAGAAACTGTTGAACGAGCCGTCGATGGTTCGATATGTTTCGGCGCATATCTTGGGCACGTGCAAGTCGGTTTTGCGAGAGTCATAACTGACATGGCGACGTTCGCTTATCTTTGTGATGTATTTGTGCTCCCAGAATTCCGGTCGCGTGGGTACGCTGCAGCGCTAATGAAATTTATTTTCAGCTCAGATCTTCTTAAGCAACTGAGGAGAGTCGTTCTTGTCACATCCAACGCCCATGGTGTGTACCAGCCTCACGGTTTCTCGGCACTGGCCAATCCTGATAGATATATGGAGCTGTATCGGCCGGATGTCTATGTAGTAGACTAATGGGCACCGTCAAGTTATCGAAGCGGTCAGGTAAGCTTGGCGCATGAAAACCTCTTCTATTTATCGCGGCCATCGCTTCCCACCTGCCATCATCAGACTAGCGGTGCGCTGGTACTTTCGCTTCTCGCTGAGCTTGCGCGACATCGAAGAATTATTGCTCGAGCTCGGCGTGATCATCAGCTACGAATCGATACGGCGGTGATGCGATAAATTTGGGGCCCGGTTTGCCGCACATGTAAAGATCACCGGCCGTATCGCCAAAACCTGGCATCTCGACGAAATGTTCGTGCGTCTGCGTGGTGCAGCCTTCCTGGCTATGGCGACAGTTTACGCATTTCAGGCCACGTATACAACTGCTACGGCTACGCCGCACCGGGTGTGGCGGTGCGCTGTGGTCGGCGCCAGTCGATGCCTTCAAGCAACATGGACAACTGCGCAGCGCTCAAATGCACGCTACCGGAATCGGCCTGCGGCCAGACGAAATAACCGTGTTCAAGGCGTTTGCAGAGCAAACACAGACCCTGTCCGTCCCATCAGAGCACCTTGATTCGGTCTCCGCGCCGACCTCGGAAGACGAACACCTGGCCGCCGTACGGGTTGTTGGCAAGTTTAGTTTGCACGACAGCGGCCAAACCGTCGAAGCCACGCCGCATATCGGTTACGCCGGCGACCAGCCACACTTGCGTGCCGGGAGGTAGCCCGATCATGCTGCACGTGAGGATGCCAAGGTTTGCGAGATGATCGTGCGCAGAATCTCGACCTCGACGTTCCCCCGAATGACGATCCTGGTCTGGCCATGCAGCCACTCGAGCTCAGTCGGGGGAACTGTGGCTAGCGGAGCACGAGCGTATTCTGAAGCAGTGGATGCGGCGCTGACGACGGACACGAAAGTGACGTGGTCGGCACGCTGATGCTCGCGACACCAGCGTGCCAGTTGATTGGCGTTGACGCCGTTGGCCAAGGCCAGAGCTGCACGAGAAACCTCCGGCAGCATCGCTTGGCGCACCAGCTCTCGCTTGAATTCCTTGGTGAAACTGCGTCTCGCAGTGCGCGGCGTCACGGGTACCACTTGCTTACCTTCCATCGTCTGCATCCGTCAAAAAATCCGACAGCATGAGCACGTTCAGGTCTCTACGAAAGATGCCTTGGGTCGACGCTTACAAATAAACCCCTGACGAACAAGG